>DATY01000014.1 GCA_002504905.1 Euryarchaeota archaeon UBA605
TTCAAATGGAAATATGTTGATTGAGGATTTCCCTGGATTAGCTAAAACTTTGATGGCAAATACATTCGCTACAGCACTTGGTTGTAAGTTCAAGCGTGTTCAATTCACTCCTGATCTTCTACCTGCAGATATCATGGGGACATACATGTACGATCAGCAAGCTGGAGAGTTCAAGTTACGTCCTGGTCCACTATTCACAAACGTTCTGCTAGCTGACGAGATTAACCGTGCTCCACCAAAGACACAAGCTGCTTTGCTGGAAGCGATGGAAGAAAAGCAAGTAACAATTGAAGGTATTACTCACAAGTTACCTGCTCCTTTCATTACAATGGCTACACAGAACCCAATCGAGCAAGAAGGAACATATCCTCTACCTGAAGCACAGATGGACCGTTTCTTGATGAAGATGTCAATGGGTTACCCTAACAGGCAAGAAGAAAAGGCAATTCTACAAAGAAGGAAACTAAGAGGAAAAGATGCCCACGATGTCGAGCAGATTACTTCACCAAAGAAAGTTGTAGCAATGCAGAAAGCTCTGGAAACAGTGCACGTAGACCCTGCAATCATGTCTTACATTGTTGAACTTGTACACCGTACACGTGAAGATCACAGAGTAATTACTGGTGCTTCACCTCGTGCAAGTCAGTCACTATTCAAGACCAGTCGTGCAAGCGCTGCAATTGATGGTAGAGACTACGTAATTCCTGATGATATCAAGAATGTTGCACTTCAAGTTGTAAGCCACAGAATCGTATTGAAACCTGAGTCAAAGATTCGTGGAGTAACAGGCCAACACCTAATGCGAAAGATCCTTTCAGAAGTACCAGTACCGGTAATTCAGTGAGAATTTAGCCAACAGGATTGAACACCTTCAGTCATCCCAGACCATTAGTGAAGAGCATGGCGAAGCCAGTAGTAATCGCAGTTGTCAACCACAAAGGTGGTTGTTCAAAGACCACTACTGCAGTAAATCTAGCATCATCTCTAGCCACTGGTAATGTAGAAATGGGAATCAAAGCAAGACGTGTGTTGCTCATTGATTTAGATCCTAAAGGAAACGTTGCTACAACATTTGGGATAGACAAGAGAACACTTGGGCCAACAATGAATGAGTTATTCAAAGGAGGTATTGATGGAACACAAGTTAGTCTAAACCAATGTCTGCTCGGCCCAGGGAATCTAACTCAATCAATGAAGAAATCTTGGAGGAAACACAATCCAGAAAAAAAGAGAGGACCGCCAAAAGAAATCGCAATCAACAATTTATGGATTCTACCTGCTGACCTAGATCTTTCAGGAGTTGAAATTGATTTAGCTACAAGATTTGGAAGAGAGGCTAGATTGAAATCAGTCCTAGTCCAAGCCGAAGAACACTTCGATGTAATCATAATTGACACACCAGCTTCTCTTGGATTATTGACGACAAATGCGTTAACTGCGGCCCAATGGGTACTAATTCCAATTCAAGCAGAATTCTATGCTTTGGAAGGAATGGGACAATTAATGAATATGATAAAGGATGTTCAAAAAGCAGTAAATCCAGATCTAAGATTATTCGGAATAGTACTCACTATGGTGCAAACTCGAAGTAAATTATGTGAAACTGTTACAGAACAAGCGAGGAAGTATTTCGGTGACAGAGTATTCACAACTCAGGTTGCTAGATCCATATCCATAGCAGAATCGCCTCTAGAAGGAGCACCAATTGTAATTGCCAAAAAACCGAATAAATCAAATCCGGCAAGTCAGAATCTATGGGAATTCGCAAAAGAAGCTGATTTAAGAATCCAAAGAATTCAAGGAAATTAATCTTCACTAACTCTTTCAAGAGTTGATTGTTTAGCCTCTAAGATTATTTTTTCCCATTTAACTTTCAATTGAGATTCTAGAGATTTCATAATCTCATTAACTTCTTTCTTAGAAATATCAGTTCTCTTGGAAAATTGTTCTTCAAGATTTTTGAGTAATTCAGTTTCTCTCTCTTTAGCGAAATTAGCAACTCTCTGCTCCATTTCAACTTCGCTTTCTAATGCTAATTCTTGACGACGCAGAGATAATGCTGCTTCCATTGTTTTTCTTTCAGTCCTGAATCTTCTATCAAGATCTGCTAGGGCATTCTGTTCGGCTTCTTCCTCAAGAGATTTAATTCTAACATCAACATCCGTTAGCATCTCTTTTTCTAATGATTTACGCTCATTTTTCAATTGCTTGTCTAACTCCGATTCTCTGGCTTTTCTCGCTTCAGCAAGCCTTTCTCTCATTTGAATTTCTTGGTCTAAACGATAAGCCTCAATCTTTCGATGAACTTGTGACTCCATTACTTCACGAAGATCCATCTCAACTCTTCTTTCCATTCTTTCAACATCTTGATTTGCTTCTAACTCTAACCTTTCATTCAAAAATGCCTGCCTACGAGTAAGTTCTACTTCCATTTCAGACTTTAATCGATTTCGTAATTTCGAAGTATGTGCCTCAATACGTCTATCTCTTTCCAAATCAAGTTGTTCTCTAAGACGATTTTCTTCTCGACGTAAGCGATGGAGCATTTCTTCTCGGAGAATCCTTTCCTCTCTTTCCAAAGCTTCTGTCTCTAGTCGCTCCATTTCTTCTTCGAGACCCGCCCTTAAATCAGCTTCAATATTTTGCAGCTGTTCTTCAAATAAGATTTCATTGGCTTTTCTTATTGCACCATGCATTCCTGATACTCGCTCAGTCATCTCAGCGATACGCATTCTTCTTTCTCTACGAATACTAGATCTCAATTTTGATTCTTCATCTAATCTGTCACGGGCTCTTGCTACTGAATCCATGGTTGATGATGCAGAGAGAACATGCTGAGCACGGAGGCTAGAAAGATCATCGATACCTTCGGTATCATTCCCTTTTGGCGACTTGCTTTCACTCATGGGTACCCATCCCCATCTATACGGTATTTCTTGAGTATATGATAGCGATGGTCATAATTCTAATCATAATCCCTGTTTTGTTAGGGTTTGAAGTATATACAGAGTTGATTTTTCTACTTCAGAATGTCACATTGAATGCAGAGCTACAAGCAGGACAATCTAACTGACGAGTTCCTGGACGTGGCCTAATACGTAGTTTCCTTTCGCAAGCAGGACACTCTATTTCGACCTTTACAACTTTTGCCGCCAAAGTAAAAACACCTGAGCATTCACTACAAGTTAGCCCTACTGGTCTTTCATCCGTCCCCGCAACGACGATCATATTGCAGTGAGGGCATGGAATTTTTTCTGAAATCAAAGCATCAACTGTAGGCTGATGAGATACACGACAAATTGCTCCGCATATTTCACACTTAATTTCGCCTAAGCCCGGAGGCAACATATGGTTACAAGACGCGCATTCTGCCAAAGGAGCAGCGTGTTTTGACTCGACTACTGCTGAATCGGACATAACCCTCGCTAACCCTTATTGGTTATCAAGCGGTCGTATTACGGATCTTGAAAAAAGCGATAAATGCATCCTTAAGATCGTTGGCCAGATCTTTGATTAGATTAACTAAAACCGTTATTCTGCGATTATTCTCGCTGCTAGCAGAAACAAACATACCATTGATAATTACTAAGAAGGCACTAGCCTCATGAATTGCGATTCCTGCTGCAATACTTGTGTTGTAACCGGCTAATGTTGTGGCAACTAAAATCAGAGTAACAATTACAGAAATAATAATATTAAGATTTACAATCATTTTTGTCCTCTTGGCAAGTTGAATCAAATTTACTATAGCTCTAGGGTCATCGCCTGGAATCAATACATCTGCTGCTTCAAGATTTACCTGATCACCGCTACCGACTGCAACTCCAATATTTGCTGCGGCCAGTGCACCTGCATCGTTGAAGCCATCCCCCGCCATCAAAGTTCTACGTGCCTTACTTCTATCAATAACCCACTGAGCTTTACCTTCTGGGTCAACATTGCCTCTACAAATTTTAGGATCTATTCCTATTTTTTTAGCAAAAGACTCAACTGAGGATTGCTCATCACCACTAAGAATCTCTACAATTATCCCTTCTTTCTGTAATGATTGAACCATTTCTGAAACTCCATCTCTAGCATCGTCATGAATGAAGGTGAAAGCGGCTACTGACTTTCCATCAATGGATAGGACACTGACTCCATGACCTTTATTTCTAGCTGAATCTAAAACTTCCTGAATTTCATTTGAAATCTCAATTTTCTGAGAAATTAGCCAATCTGCTCTACCAAATATTAATTCTTTACCGCTTAACTTTCCAGAAACTCCTGCATCACCATCAGTAATTCCTGTAACTCTCTTAGGTTTAATTTCTGATTCTTCTGCTAAAGAAATTATTGCTCTAGCATATGGATGATTAGAACGTTTTTCTAATGCTGAAACTATTGCAAGAATATTATCTTTTTCTTGATTATTATTGCATACAAACTCACCAATCTTAGGACGACCTGTTGTCAATGTCCCAGTTTTATCTAATAATACAAGTTCAATTGAAGATGCAGATTCAAGCACATCTCCGCCCCTTGCCACTAAACCTGAAGCCGAAGCTGCAGAAAGTGCTGTTGCATGAGGCACTGGAGCAGCTAGAAGTAG
>DATY01000024.1:0-158 GCA_002504905.1 Euryarchaeota archaeon UBA605
TCAACTATCCAATCATGCTGGTCACCTGGAACTATCTAATTTTGCAAAAGCATGTAAACCCAAGCACATGATTTTATTTCATGCTCCTGAAGAAAGTAGAGATGTTATTTTTTCCGAATTAGGGCAAAAAATTAAAATTCATTTACCAGTTAATGGCA
>DATY01000024.1:499-2861 GCA_002504905.1 Euryarchaeota archaeon UBA605
CCCAATCCACATAAATTCGTGAATCAGGTGTTCCGAACAATTCATAGGCCTCATGTCTAATGGAAACCTATCTGGACAGATGTCTGGGACGAATGAAAAACAGGAGATGAAAAAAAATATGGAAGCATTAGACAAACAATTTGGAATAACAGAAGCGGGCAGTACCGTGAATGGTGAACTTAGAGCAGGAATGACAACTTTCCTGACTATGGCATACATTCTCGTAGTCAACCCCTCGATGTTGAGTAATTTCGGACAAACGGGTATACCCTTTGACGACGCATTATTCGCAACAGCCGTAGCCGCCTTCATTGGTTGCTTAGTGATGGGGCTTTGGGCTAACTTACCGTTTGCATTAGCGCCCGGAATGGGTCTCAATGCCTACTTCACATTCGCCGTAGTTGGTGCAATGGGTGTAGCATGGGACGTAGCTCTTGCTGCAGTATTAGTTGAGGGTATTATCTTCATGATAATGTCTCTGCCTCAAGTAGGGTGGAGAACTGCAATGATTAATGCAATCCCAACAGATCTGAAAATTGCTACAGGAGCGGGTATAGGAATGTTCCTTGCAATTATCGGCCTAAGAGAAATGGGATGGATTCAAGACGACGGTGCAACATTAGTAAATCTTGCAACAACAGAGTCATTTGGATATGACCACGGCGCTTTAATTTCAATGGTTGCACTAATTGCAATTGCCGTAATGATGGCCCGTGGAATAAAAGGTGCAATAATTTATGGAATCGCGGTAGCATCAGTATATGGGTGGGCAGTAGAAGCTTACGACCCATACAACGATTTTGCAGCCGGTGGAGCCGGATGGGCCAATGTGAACGCAGAATGGCCATCAGCCGATTTCGGATTTGTTGGAATGCCTGAAGAAACAATGGGTGCAGCATTATCTGCATTGGGTGACGTTGGAGCAGACGGTGGAACAACAATGGGTGCATTTTTACTAGTAATGATCACATTCTTATTCGTTGATATCTTTGATACTGCAGGTACACTTTATTCAGTCGGTCGTCAAGCAGGATATGTTGACGAAAACGATGAACTAATGAACTCAGACGAAGCTTTCATGTCAGATGCAGCGGCAACAATTGTGGGTGCATTAACAGGAACAAGCACAACAACCACTTACATCGAATCAGTTGCAGGAGTTGAAGAAGGTGGAAAGACCGGACTAACTGCAGTTACTGTGGGTGTTTTGATGCTTACAGGTTTGTTCTTTTCAAACATCTTCCAAGCAATCCCAACTTTCGCAGCAGCATGCGCCTTGGTGGTTATCGGTGCTATGATGATGAGACAAGCAGCAGATATTGACTGGAATAATGGCGAAGTAGCTTTACCGGCTTTCCTTACAATGGTCATGATGCCATTCACTTATTCAATTGCAGATGGTATCGCATGGGGTGTAATCTCATACGTGGCAATCAAAGCAGGAATGGGTAAGTTCGACGAAATCAACAAGATCATGGGAACACTTGCAATACTCATGATAATGTTCTACCTCGGTCCAGGAGACACATCAACATTCGATTGGATCTTCGAGACAATCGGATTAAACGAGTAAGTAGAATAACGTAAAAGGAACTCTCGGGCCCTCTGGGCCCGGGAGCCTCCTCTCAAAGGTGCTATAATGACAATTTTCGATGAAGTTACTATAAAAAATCTTCAACAACAAATCCGAACAATTCCCGACTTTCCGATAGAAGGAATAATGTTTAGAGACATCACTCCATTACTCAATTCGGGCGAATACTTGAATAAAGTCACTGAAATGTTCGTACAAATTTGTAATCATAACGACTGGAAACCGGACTATATTGTCGGCCCAGAGGCCCGTGGATTCATTTTCGGGCCGATGTTAGCTGCCAAACTAGGAATTGGCTTCATTCCTGTTAGAAAACCAGGAAAACTACCCTCGTCGACGATTAAAATAGAATATTCTCTAGAATATGGAACTAATGTCTTAGAAATGCATGATGACGCTATTTCCATAGGATCCAAGTTAATTATCATAGACGATTTACTTGCGACAGGCGGAACTGTTGATGCATGTGTGAAATTATGTCAACAGCAAGGCGGAGAAGTAATTGGCACTTTATTCGTAATTGAACTCGAGGGTCTTGGTGCTAGAGATAAGTTACACCCAATACCTTGCGAATCATTGTTATTATACTCTGCTTAGGTTTTGAAAAAAGATACCATGCCCCCGATTCTTTCAAAGAGTAACCCGGGTTGCCAATAGAGGATAGTCATGGCAGATAAGGTTCCACCACCACCTCCTAGGCCACCTCAGAGGCCTAGAAAAGCACCTCCTGCTAAGCCCCCGATGCCTCCTGCTAAGCCCCCAGCACCT
>DATY01000024.1:3209-88528 GCA_002504905.1 Euryarchaeota archaeon UBA605
CCCCCAGCACCTCCAGCAAAACCCTCGCCACCGCCTAAACCAAAAAAGAAGAAACCAAAGCCTCCGCCTAAGCGTAAACCCAAGCCGAAAGCAAAACCTAAGGGACAACCTGGAAAAAAGAAAAAGAGAAAAGGCAGGAAGATAAACATCAAATTAGGCCTTAGACAAAAGAAAATCACCGATGAAGAAGATACCTATTCAGATCAAATCGGATGGACGTCACTGGAAGAGAATTTCGAAGATTACGAAGACCCGACTCCTAAAGAACCTGAAATCATTACACATCAATGCACTATGTGTGGTGTAATGATGCGAATACCTCGCCCAAAAAGAGAGAGGTACAAAGTAATCTGTGCACATCCAGAATGTGGCCATGCTGATATGATAGGAATATAATCATACTAGTATGTATGAGATTCTTTTTATTGAAGCAACGATTAGTACAACGACTAATAATGTTCTAATTAGCGACTGACGAGCGTTTTCAGAACCATATTTTGCTCCTAAAAATCCTCCCAACACTACTGCTACGATAAAGGGTAATAAAATATCAATATCAATTACTAATTGTCCTGAGGCTTTAGCTCCGATCAAACCCGCCATTGAATTTACCCATATAAATAATGCAGCTGTTGCAGCAGCAGTTTTAGGGTCTGCCCATTTTTTTAGTAGTAGTATCGGAGACAAGAAAATTCCTCCCCCAACTCCTATGAAACCACTCATCAGGCCTATAGCGCCCCCAATTGGGAGAGCATAGGCTATTCTAGGGGCGACAATTTCCTCCTTAGAAAAATCTCCTCCAATTCGAAATAGCTTGTAGGCAGCCCAAACCAAAGTTATAGACAACAAAGTATCATAAAAAGCTCCATCTACTTTCATGAAACCGCCAATGATTGCGAATGGAACACTCGCTACAATGAACGGGATAGCCAACTCTAAATTGAAAAATCCTGCCTTTTTGTAATGATAAAAAGCAATCGCGGCAACTACCAAGTTTAATGCCCATGCATGCTGTTTTAACCACCCACTATCGTATTCTGCATAAATTGTTAGAGATAATATTGCCAAATATCCCGACGCACCACCATGGCCTACACTAGAATATAATAATGCAATAAGAAATAACAGAAAGAGAATCAAAAACTCTCCTTCAATAAACATATTTAGGCGTCTCATTGATAATATTTGAACAACACTCTCTAGGATTCAACGCATAATTCATTTGTCGGCCACCCCTCGCTGAATGTATGGAGGTAGGGGTAAGCATTGAGAGAGCAAAGTTATTGATAAGAGAAAATAAATTAAATCTCTCTTCAGAAACAATCAGTCTTGAAAATGCTAATGGTCGATTACTCGCAGAGGGATTATATTCTAAAGTTCATGATCCCCGTTTTGATAATTCAGCAATGGATGGTTGGGCAGTGAAAAAGTCAGATTGTCAATCAGATAGTGAAGTAGTTTTGAAAATAGTCGGAGCAATCCAAGCCGGTGCAGAGCAAACAATTTCAATCGAATCCGGTGAAGCTTGCAAGATAACGACAGGTGCCCGTATACCTGAAGGTGCAGACGCAATTGTAATTGTTGAAGACAGCAGAGTCGATGGAAACAATGTTGTTATTACGGGCCCCGCTAGAAAATCTTTCATCCGTATCAAAGGAGAAAACTTATCCAGAGGAAAATTAGCACTTTCAGAAGGAACTTATTTGGGCCCTTCAGCAATATCTCTTGCAGCAACGATGGGCCACGATAAAGTAACAGTATATCGTAAACCAATTATCGGGATTATTAGTACAGGTGATGAATTAGTAATGCCAAATTCTGAAATCAATGATTGGCAGATTTTTGAATCCAACTCATTCGGAATTGCTTCATTGGTTGAAAAAATGGGAGGGATTCCGAAACGTTATGGTATAGTCACAGATTCTATAGATCAATTAAGAGAAACTCTAGATAGTGCTGTAGAAGATTGTGACGCGTTGATAACTACTGGAGGAGTTTCAATGGGCGATTGGGATATTGTAAGGAAAATTATGGAATCCGAGGGAGATATTATTTTCTGGAGAGTGAATATGAGGCCAGGAGGTCCACCTATATTCGGCAAATGGAATGAAAAGCCCCTTTTTGGCTTACCTGGGAATCCAGTTAGTAGCCATTTGGTATTTTTGATGTTAATTTGTCCATGGTTTTCCTGTACTTATGGTATCGAAGAATCAGCAGCGCCCAATCTCGGTAAGAAAATCAGAGTGAAAATGAAAAACAGTGTAAAGGGGGCGAAAGACAAACTTTGTTTACGACGAATTAGAATAGTAAGCGAAGAAACGGGTTTGTATGCCTCAACTCATACGCATCAAGGCAGTGGGAATATACATAGCATGGTCGCACACAATGGAGTTACATTACTTCCTCCTAACATGGGTGCAGAGGAAGGAGATATTGTAGATGCTTTTTGGTTCAATTGATAGAAAAAAGAATACATTTCTTCAAGAGCGACCAACATCCCGTCGAATATAGTTAGGAGGGGACTAAGACGACTCGTGAAAAGAAAAACAACTCGCTCAGTCAGGGTTGGATTGAAGTCAAGGGGGCTAGGACCCATAATCTTCAGGATATTGATGTAGAAATCCCTCGTGGTAAATTTGTTGTAATTTCTGGTGTTTCTGGCTCAGGTAAATCAAGTTTAGCATTCGATACATTGTATGCTGAAGGGCAAAGGAGGTATGTAGAGAGCCTCAGCTCATATGCGCGCCAATTTTTGGGCCAAATGAAGAAACCAGATTGCGATTCTATAGAGGGATTATCTCCCGCCATTAGTATCGATCAAAAACAGGGAAGCCATAACCCAAGGTCTACAGTCGCCACTGTTACTGAAATTATGGATTATATGAGGTTATTATGGGCTAGAGTCGGAACGCCTCATTGCCCAGAATGTGGCACAGAAGTGGCTAGAAGAACTGTTCAGGAAATTGTAGATGATATTATGTGGCGTTTTGAAGAACATGCAGTGGCTATTTGGAGTCCTACAATTAGAAATAGAAAAGGAACTCATGCGGATTTATTCAAAGCATTGGTTGAGCAAGGATATCTAGAAGGTAAAATAAATGGCCGAGAGGCAAATTTTGAAAACCCTCCGAAACTAGAAAAGAACCTTAGACATGATATCGACATCAGAATTGATCGAATGAAATTGAACAGGCCAAACAGGCAAAGGTTGACTGAAGCAATTGAAGCAGGATTACGACTCGGCGGAGGAACAATCGCTGTTGAGAGCTTGAAGAAAACTAAGGGACCGAATCTCCGTAACGAAGAAGCAGAAAAAACAGAAGAAGGACAAATAATACCGTATTCGGAGGAATTTGCTTGTCCTGAGCATGGAGCCTTTTTGCCTGAAATGTCGCCCAGAGTTTTTTCTTTCAATAATCCACTAGGGGCCTGCCCCACTTGTCAAGGATTGGGTGTACAAAGAGAATTTTCGCCAGACTTAGTCATTGACCGAACAGCCACAGTGGAAGAAGGATGTATCAGACCTTTCAGATCATCAATGATGTCAGGTTGGTATAAGAGTCAAATGAGACAGGTTTGTCAACACTATGGCATCCCTACAAACTTAGAGTTTGGAAGCCTTGGTGAAGATGAACAAGATATTCTACTTCATGGCTCAGGAGGAACAGCAATCTCTTTTGAATTCACATCTGAAAAAGGCTCTACTTATCAGATGTTGAGGCCATGGGAAGGCGTATTTAGTAGAATTCGTAGAACGTATAATGAAACATCATCAGATAGAACAAGGTCTAGAATGGCCTCATTTATGAATGATGAACCATGTCCCGATTGCAAGGGTCAGAAACTAAATGATGCAGTTAGTAAAGTGATAGTCGGAGGAATTTCTTTACCTGCAATTTCTTCTTGTAGTGTTTTAGAAGCACTAGCTGTTGTACAGTATTGGAGGGCTGGAAAACTCGATGAAACATGGAAGAAGTTAGGAAGAGATAAGCCAACAAGTGAGATTATTTCAAAATCCACACAATTATCCGAAAAATCAATTTTTATTGGTACTGAAATAATCAAAGAAATCGAAGCGAGATTGAGGTTTCTCGCATTGGTGGGTTTAGATTATCTTACATTGGACAGAAGAGCAAGCACTCTTTCTGGTGGTGAATCTCAAAGGATTAGATTAGCAACGCAAATAGGTACACGATTAACAGGAGTAATGTATGTTCTAGACGAACCAAGTATCGGATTACATCCTAGGGACAATGACCGTCTCTTAGATACGCTAAGAGAATTAACCGCATTAGGCAATACTCTGCTTGTAGTTGAACACGATGAAGCAACTCTAAGACAGGCAGATTGGCTTGTTGATATCGGGCCGGGAGCAGGTAAAGAAGGAGGAAATGTATTAGTCAGTGGAGAATTGAAAGAACTAATTTCCAATGATGAAAGTATTACCGGTGCTTATTTATCTGGGAGAGAAAAAATTCCGGTTCCTGTAGACCGAAAAAATCCTATTGACGGCAAATGGATACGCATTGTAGGCGCAAGAGAAAACAATCTTCAAAATATAGATGTATCAATTCCTTTAGGTTGTGTAGTTGCTGTAACAGGTGTTTCTGGCTCAGGCAAATCTTCGTTAGTAGCATCAACACTCGCTCCTGCATTATTACGTGAAATACACGGTAGTGACACATCTCCTGGCCGACACGATAAGATGGAAGGAATCGATTCAATAGATAAAGCAATAGTAATTGATCAATCTCCAATTGGTCGAACACCTCGTTCAAATGCAGCAACATACACTGGCGCATTTGGCCACATCAGAAACCTCTTTGCATCAACAACGATATCTAAGGAAAGAGGATATCAGCCTGGACAATTTTCTTTCAATGTTAAAGGAGGTAGGTGCGAATCCTGTAAAGGCGCGGGTTCGATAAAATTGGAGATGAATTTTTTACCAGATGTTTGGGTAACATGTGACGTTTGCAAAGGCAAAAGATACACTAGAGAAACTTTAGAAGTTGAATGGAAAGGAAAAACAATTCAAGATATTCTAGACATGTCTGTCGATGAAGCGGTAGTGTTCTTCCAAAACCAAAAATCGTTAAACCGTATACTTACAACATTGAAAGATGTGGGTTTAGGATATATACGACTCGGCCAACCAGCAACCACATTATCGGGCGGAGAAGCGCAACGTGTAAAACTAGCATCTGAATTACATCGGCCCACAAGAAGCCATACAGTGTATATCCTTGATGAGCCCACCACAGGACTTTCTATGTTTGATGTTCACCAATTGACAGAAGTAATGCTGCGATTACGAAGGAATGGGCACACAGTGATTGTAATTGAACACCATTTAGATGTAGTTAAATGTGCAGACTGGGTAATTGATCTTGGACCAGAAGGCGGAGAATTAGGCGGACTAATAGTTGCAGAAGGGCCCCCGGAAGAAATTGTCAAAGTGAAAGGTAGCTATACAGGATTACATCTCAAAGAACTTCTAAATTAAGACTCAGAAGGCTAAGATTTGAGTACATCTACCCTTTGAGGAGTGATATGTACCGCTCCAGGAACCCCACACTTTCCGACTCTACTTTTGATAAATCTAATTATCGAGAAACAACATGGTGGAATGATACGTCTAATTTGATGACGATGGAAGGAACAGTAGAGAAAACTGCAATACTCTTGTTAATTACAACCACCTTAGCAATAGCAACTTACGCAACAATGCCAGAACTATTTATCATAGGGTTTTTGGGAGGATTAATTACTTTCTTAATAATTATCTTTACAAAATCTACCAACCCAGTTGCCATATGTATTTATGCTTTTTTTCAAGGAATTTCGCTAGGAGGCTTCACATATTTTATTGAGAAAGCAATCGATATGCAAGGTTTAGGAATACTTGCAGCAGCTCTAACTTTCGTGATACTGGCAGCTATGTTGACAATATATCGCGCAGGATTAATTTCGTGGAATAGAAATCTTGCCATCGCCGTCTATTCATCAATAGGGGCTATATTATTCATCTATGTAGTATCTTTTATAGGTATTTTTTTAGGTTTTGAAATCCCTCTTATTCATGGTAACGGCTCCGTAGGAATAGTTTTCTCACTTTTTGTAATAGGAATAGGTGCTCTTTGCTTAGTTGCCGATTTTGATTTTATAGAAAAAGGAGTTGAAAGAGGTGCACCTAAACAATTAGAATGGAGAGCAGCGTTTGGTTTGATGGTAACTCTAATTTGGTTATACATCGAAATTTTAAATCTTCTAGCCAAATTAGCATCGAGAAGATGATACAATGGAAATCGACCTCATCTTAGGATTAACTCTAGCGGGCATTACTTTAGGTGTAGTTGAAGGAATTAAACCAGGCCCCCTCCTTACTATGGTCATTAAAGAGACTCTTTCAGGAGGCCTTAGAGCGGGTGCTTGGACAGCCGCAGCACCAATTTTTACAGACGGCCCGTTAGTGATAATTAGCTTATTTGCAGCGGCATGGTTTGCAACTCAGCCCTTTGCATTATTTACGATTTCAATAATAGGGGGGCTATTTTTAATAAAAATGGGCATAGATTGTTTTTCTATAGAACCCCCAATTGGTAATAAATTAATTACGGATACTAAAGGGGCATTTCGGAGAGGGCTATTGACTAATTTATTGAACCCAAATGTCTATGTTTTTTGGTTTTTAATTGGAGGTCCTCTGATGGCGTCCGCAGCTGAAAAAGAACCTCTAGCCCCAATTGCTTACGCGCTTTCTTTTCTGCTTTCAATTATTTTGGTAAAGACCTTTATTGCATATTTATTCGACAAAAGTCGAGGCAATATCTCTGCCAAAAGCTATAAATTTGCTCTAACTCTTTGTGGTATTGCAATGTTGATATTTGCAGGTGGTTTCATTCTCCAAGGAATTGATATTTGGTCAAATGGCTTCTGAATCAAGCCAATGTCTGAGGCCCACCTTCTGGTAATACGTTCAGTGGCACCACTGGTCCTCGGAGACTAGGACCAATCATTGTAGTCCCATAGATCCCCTCATCTTGTAAATTATTTCCAATATTATGCGAAAGACCGAACCAAGCTCTACCATGATTATCTACAAGGATATCTATGAAATCTCCAAATCCGCCACATCTATTGTATCCGCAATCGGCCTCCAAACTCAAAGGGTCACCGAAATCATTTACTTGGACCGTGGTAATTAGTGGTGTTTCACTAAATGAATCAGTCATTATTGAGATATAGCCATTCCAAGTGTCTCCTCCTGTATCTCCGAGATATGCAAAGGCCACTCTTCCACTATCTCCTGCAGCTATAGCTGGGAAACCGGTGCCATTTAATCCAGGAGGGGCAACCATCAAAGGCTCACTCCAGGAATCTCCCTTGTCAAAAGAATAGGAATAATATGGTAAATCATCTGCACCCATCCACATTGCATGAAGATTATCTTCTTCATCAGGATACACTTGTGCTTCTTCGAAATTCCAGGTATCAGCCATACCAGTGATATCAGTCGGTAATTCATGTTCCGTCCAAGTCAAACCTCCATTGGTACTTCTGTATATGGAGTAACCTTCTCCGTCGCAACTAGGATTTCCTCTGTAAAAATTACCATCATTTGCCCCTACCATATGTCCAGTCAAACCACCACTGTTACAATTTACTGGAGCACCCGGAACCTCCGGCCCCCAAGTCAAACCCCCATCATTACTTGTTGAACATAGAGGGGACTGCCAATTCCCATTAACACAGAAAACCCAAGT
Organism: Euryarchaeota archaeon UBA605; assembly: GCA_002504905.1. Classification (GTDB taxonomy): domain Archaea; phylum Thermoplasmatota; class Poseidoniia; order Poseidoniales; family Thalassarchaeaceae; genus MGIIb-O2. The sequence continues at coordinate 10,976 of DATY01000024.1, forward strand.
AGTTTCATGGAATGCTGCATTATAAGGTGAAGACGCAATAGTTTGATGATCTTGAACTGAGTATCCTGTTGCAAATGATGCCAACCCAAACGGCCCCCACGTCTCTCCTTCATCATCTGACCACTCAACAGTCATTCCCGCTAAAGCATGCATATCGAATTTCATTATTCTATCAGTCCATCTATCTACATATACGTATGGATCATTACTATTAGCGACAGCTCCTTGATATGTATTTTCGCATGAATATGATGAAATATTTGTCATTTCAATCATATCGGTACATCTGATAATTGCTGTAGATCCTCCCGGCCCGTTACCCCAACTAGTCATGTACAAATTATCAGCGGAAGTAATTCCAATTGTGGGCTCGAATGTAGAAAAACCAATTCCATAGTAGGTGCCTTCAGTACATATCGGAATATTTTCTCCTTGTAGAATTGAAGTTCCATTAATGACGTGCGGTGCTGTTAGAGCATCAACTGCTCCAGGATAATGGTACCAGGTATTATTGGCTACACCATCGGGACAGAGGTCATCAAAAGGACTGATTTCTTTTACCTGTTCAACCTTATCTCCTGCGAAACAACCGGAAATCATTGGCGCCAAAAAGAGCAGAATCATACAACCGGCTATTGCACGCATACCCCTTCGTCAATGCACTTCATACATCAGAATAACGGCAACACAATCATGATGCCTTCAATCTCAATTATCATCTTTAATTTCCGCGTCCAAGATGTCCTCGGATTTATTTCGTAACCATATTGTAGCGGCTACAATTACGATGAGTAGAGACGAAAATAAAAATCCATACATGAAAATTGAGTTAGACGATTTCTCAACTGTTGGCGAATTATCTACGTTAAATGCAGGGATTTTACTTTCGTCATAAATAGGTCTGACCATAACTAAGTCGAATGATGAATCTTCATCGAAGAAGTCGGAAGGAGGAGCAGGGTCTAAGTCGGAGTAACCGTCGAATCGCAATGGTACTTCGAAGGTTCTCTGTTCGCTAACATCGAGTGTGAGTAAAACGTCAAAAGTGTAGGGTACACGTGGCTCCATAAATTCTGACCCTGTCAAAACTCCGGTGATTGGAAGAGATATTGCAGTACCAGTGACATCGAATTCAGTCCATGCGTTCCAATGTTCCGGTTGGATGTCTAATACGATGTAAATTGTATCGCCAACTAGAGTTCCTTGACCTTGCGCATCATCATTTCCATCGGAACCGAGATCCACATTTGGCCTAATTTGAGCAACTTGTGCGGTATCAGTGTCCCAATCAAGAGAACTGAATGCAATCTGCATTTCGTAAGTTCCGTTTGGAACCCAAACATAGTGCCTATCATCAGTTGCATAAGTACCAAAAGTGCTAGTAGGGCCATTATTGAAATGACTCCATTCTCCTTTCCAAGCATGTCTGAGCTGATCAGTGCTGAGCTGCAAACCTCGTGTATCCATGATGCCTTCATAATGTTCGTAAGCGTCCCAAACCGTAGCTTCCGGGTAATCCAAGAAACCGTCTTCATTAGGATCTCGCATTACCTGAAGGGTCCTTGCAAGTGCTAGAGCTCTATCTGTATCGACAAGTCCGTGACCAACCCTCCAATCGTGACATCTGTTTGTATTTTCTGAGACATAGCAATCTTCTGGAACATTGTCACAACTATCATCATCATTGCCTTCTTCACATGAGTTTCTTAGAATTTCATAATGCGAGGTTAGTTCCAGAATCAATTCAATTTCATGTACTCTCGACTCATTCCTAGTCTCCCAGTCTTCGAATTGTAAGCCCTTTGCCGGCTCTTCAAAATACAGACTCTCACTCTCGTCATGATCTTCGATTTGATAATCAGCAACTCCTAATGATGGAGCGGCCGCTAAAAGGAGAGTCGCAATTCCTCCGATATGTGGAGTTGCCATACTTGTTCCAGATATTGCCATGTAGTATAGATCACCTTGGGTTCGAGTTGAAGCATCAATCGCTGTAGCTCTAGGGGCTGTTGCCCAAATATTTCTACCAGGAGCCCCAATATCTGGCCAGGTATGTTGTTGTGTGGTCCATCCTCTACTAGAGAAAGAAGTAACTGCATTACCGTCATGAGTGAGCGCAGCTACTGATATTGCAGAAGGTGTATTTGCATATACATTGGTCCGTAAATCATTTTCCGATTCTTCACCGCTACCTCCACTGTTTGAAGCAGCGAAAATAACAGCAACATCATTTTCATAGGTTAGCATATCTGTAAGAAGTGTTACTGCATTGGAAGGATTGTAATCTCCATTTGTGCCCCACGAATTAGAAACTACTCGAATATTGTACTCATTCAAACCAGGTCTACTGTGCTGGTAAGTCCATTCTAAACCTTCTACTGCTGCAAAGATAGAGGCCCCATCACCTGTTCCAAGCGCAACTATTGTCGCGCCCTTGGCGGTACCCAGCCTTCTACCTCCAGAAGCGTCACCATTTCCTGCTATTGTCCCGCCAACATGAGTTCCATGTCCACTAGACGTATCAGAATTACAATTTGGTGCATCTACCCAGGCGAGGCCAGTCCATTTGGCCGACCAAATCAGTTTCTCTCCAGTCCACGGCTCCCCACAATCAAAGTCTGGATGCTCACCATCAATTCCTGTATCAAGATCAACAGCAGTAGCTCCTTCTCCATCATATTCTTTTAGCGAAAGATCAGCTTCTGTCTTTAGAACTCCATCGGTCCCTATTATCGCTCTATGCCATGCCAGGCTGGCATTTACCCATCTGACTGTTTCATGCATCATAGATTCAGTGTCATTTTGATCTCCCGGCAGATAAAAGTGCTCAATAGGCACGTTAAGCTCCATGTGTTGCACTATTGAAAAAGTGGACAATCGAGATATTTCTGATGCGGTTCCAACGATTAGGCCGCCGTGTAGGACAGACATCTCAGAAATCATTTCGATACCCATGGATTCCAGAGATTGCCAAACTGAACTATCTTGTTCATTTGAAAATTGAATAATTACTTCTATCTCATTTTGGGACTCCAATTCAGAAATTAATTCCACACTCATTTTTGACATATCTGGTTGAATACTATTACTAGCATAAGCAATGGAACCCGACATGGAAATGACCAATACTACCATTAACAGTGCATTGACCCTTGTATCTGCTACAGATTTATGACTCAATTTTAACCACCCCTCCCATTCTGATATAGAGTACGCATATACTTCGGAATTTACAATAGCATAAAACATAAACAGTATCTGTGTGTAAATTATTTATCCCAATTATTGTTTATAATATTCGGGATAGTATCAATTAATGTTTCATCAATAGATTTCCATTTCATCCCCAAATCTTTCTCAGCGGGGCTTGCATCCCAATATAATTTATTTTTTAGGTGCCTTCTCGCCCAGGAAATACTTACTCTTGGATGAAATGCACTGACTATCAATGCAAAGTAGTATGGTAATTGTCTAAATGGCCACTTTCTTTTTGGATATTCTTTTTTTAGAATTCTAGAGACATCACTCCACATCATTTCACCTGCAACTGTCAGATATCTCCCACCATTTTCCCCCATCGTTAAGGCTCTTACATGAGCTTCTGCAACATCTCTAACATCAACAATACTAATTTGCATAGGTAACAATAAAGGCAACTCTCTATTCACTAACATCATAATTATTGATAGAGAACCTCTCAAATGTCTTGGTGAAAGAGGAGGTCCAAATACCATACAAGGGTGAATTGTAACCATTCTAGGTTTTTTTGCACCCCCTTTTTGACGATGCCAATCTCTAACAACCATTTCAGCACTATATTTTGCCAACCCATATGGATTATTTTCTAAAGTAGCATCTTTTGCAAATGTTTCTGTAGTCAAGACATCACCATCATTCCAATTTTCTGGACGAATAGCAGCAGTTGAAGAAGTATGAACAAACCTTTCAACAGTGCCACATTTTTCTATTGCTGAAATAATATTTTTTGTACCAATCACACTAGGATCAACAATTTTTTCTTGAGCGTTTCTTGACCTTATAATGACTACAGCAGCCGTGTGAATTACATCCGTCGCTCCATTAATCGCCCGGTTTACACTATCTTCATCAAATAAATCCATTTCCACAATTTCCAATGAACCATCACCAGTGATTTTCATATTTTTTAGGTGTTCAACCCGCTCTTTATCTCCAGAGTCTCTAACGGTGGCGCGAACTTTTTTTCCTTTCGACAACAAATTTGCCACAATATGACTTCCGATGTATCCACTAGCGCCAGTGACAACCACACACACTTCGCTCATATTCCACCGTCCAAGATCACACACTTCGTCTTAACCAATCATTCTTCTTCGTCAGAACGCTTTTTCGACAGCCAACTTGGAGCCCACCAATTTATATCGCCCATTAACTGCATTGTAGAAGGTACAACCAAGGCTCTGACTATACTTGCATCCACAGCAACACCCAATGCAAGCATAAAACCAAACTGCTTCATTATAACAACCGAAGAAATTCCAAAGGCTGAAAATACTGTAATCATTACTAAAGCCGCAGATGTAATTATTCTCCCACTCTTTTGTAATCCAACCGCTACAGCCTTAGTATTATTTTTTGTACGCTCCCACTCTTCATGGATTCTTGATAACATCAAGACTTCATAATCCATACTCAATCCAAATAGGATTGCAAATATCATTACAGGAGTAGTGGGATCAATAGGCTGGGGCGTAAAATTTAGTAATTCTGCACCGTTTCCTTCTTGAAAAATCCATACTAAAACACCAAACGATGCACTGACCGATAATACATTCATCACCAGTGCCTTTAATGGTAATACTACAGATCTAACTTGTAAGAAAATCAAGATATAACTAGAAATTAGAATGAATACTAATGCTATAGGCATATTTTCAGACACCGCATCTAAAACATCCTGATTATATGCTGCAATACCGGCTACATGAACAACACTCTGAGCGCCAAACTGAATATTCTTACTTTCGAGTCCCCTTATACTGTTTACCACTTCTCTGGATTCTTTACTGGACTGCTCACCTTCTATCCCGACAATAATCAAAATCACATTATTGCCAACAGAACTTTCAATGTGATAATTTCTTTGTAATTCCAAAACATAAGATTCTTCTGAGGATAAATTCTCATCTTCGGAATTATCCCAAAAAGCAATAACCTCGTCCTGACTCATTGAAGAATTAAAGTGCGCATACGTGTATACATAACTAGTATGTTCAATAGTCATTATTTCTTTTGAGAAATCATATAATGTTCGAATATTATCTTCCGAAAACGGATCAACCCCTTCTTCTATTTCAAATACAATCTGAGCAGTATTACCAACATTTTCCGGCCAATAGACATCTGTCAATTCTAAACCATTTCTTGCATCATCATCAGGACTCAGAGACTTGTATGTAACTATTCCCCAATCAGCTTGCAGAAAAGGAGATCCAGCAATTAACAATACCATTACCGCCGGCACCAATACTGATAATGGGCGTTTCATTACACTTTCAGCAATCCAAGACCAAAAACCGTCTTCTTTTACCGTGTCGGTCATTGAAAACGGGACCTTCAACGAGTTTATTCTATCTCCCAACAAAGACAATATTGCCGGCAAAAGAAGTACGGATGAAATCAAAGCGACAAGAGTGGCACATATACCCCCCCATCCTAATGAAGGTAAACCAGTGTTTTCGAAAAATAACATTCCCATCAGTCCAACCATCACAGTCATAGCGGAGAAGAAAATAGCTCTTCCAGCAGTTGCACTAGTCATTGCAATGGCAGTTTTATGATCTCTTCCTCTGCGTAACTCTTCTCTAAATCTATTAACTATGAACAGCGAATAATCTACACTCAGACCAATACCCAATAATGAAACAATATTATTTGCATATGTAGTAATGTCATCAAAGACATAGGTCAAACCTGTAACAATACCAACCGCAGCAATTACAGTATACACGCCAGTCAAAACAGGTAATCCAGCAGCAACAAGACTCCCAAAGACCAACAATAAGATTAGTAAAGTAAGAGGGGCCGAAATCAATTCTGCTTTGATTAATTCTTCTTCAAGAGTCAAATCAAATACAACATCAATTGCCAGATTTCCTGTGACCCATTTTTCCATTCCCTCGGGGGCATTTTCTGGTAATTCTAGATCTTCTATAGTCTCTTTTAGCAGAATTTTCGAACCATCTCTGTCTAAATTCACCTGTAACCTTATTCTAGACCAAGACTCATCAATCGTACTAATCAGATTCGATTTATTAGCTTCATTGGTGAACCACGGATAATCTATTGATACATCTTCATTATCTCGAAAAATTTTCACTGTTTCTTCCATAGCAAATCTAATTTCAGAATCACTAGAATTTCCGGTTGGATGGTGAAATAGGACATAAAAAACCTCGTAAGAAGACTCATTTTCATCAGAAAATCCAGTGGCGATAGCTTCCCATCCATAGACGGACTCTAAATCTCCCTCGCCAAAACCTTCGATATATTTCGGTTCTAAAGTAATTAATCCGGCGAGCCCTACCCCTAAAAGTAAAGTAGCAACCAAGACTACCTTCGCATTATCATAAACAAAACCACCAATTTTGTAGTACAACCTATCTTCTAAAACTGAAGGGTCGGTAGTTCCTTCCATGAAAGCCCGAACTACTTTTAATATTAAAATAAGAAGTATATATGATAATACAAAATTTATTCAATGGGGAAATTAGACATCTATTTTAGCATAATTCTGCTACTGATTTTACAATCAAACTCGGCCTCTGCGCAGCCTCATTTGCATCCTCCAAAGTAGCTTCTCCTGACAAGACCAAAATTCCATGAACGCCGGATCTTTCAGCCATTTCCATGTCTGTGTATAACCGATCTCCTACCATTGCACATTTTTTGGGATCTAAACCTAATTCCTGTATTTTATGTAATATCATTCCTGGATTTGGTTTACCGCAAATATGTTCAGGCTTCATGCCTGTAGTCGCTTCAAATAGCGCGATGTAGGCGCCCGTATCAGGCAAACCTCCATCTGGCGATGGGCAAACGATATCTGGATGACTGACAACTAAAGGGACCCCTTTGTGTAAATTTATTGAAGCCTCAGTTAATTTATCATATGTTATTTCAGTATCATAACCTAATACGACGTATTGAGGATTATTTGACGAAGTATTTACTCCTGCTTCTTCAAGCATTTCCCTCATCCCCATTGTTCCTACTAGGTAGGTGTCTGAAACATTATTCTTCGAAAGCCACGCTAATAAATCGTGAGTTGATAGCAAAATATCTTCTTCTTTTGCGGGAACTCCCATGGCTTCTAGTTTTGAGAGATATTGTTTTACTGATTTACTTGAATTATTAGATAAAAAGAATCTTCGGATACCCTTTTTTTCAATCCTATTTAAGAAATCCACAGCTCCATCTATCATTTTATTCCCCATGTAAATAGTACCGTCTAAATCTAGAAAAATGGCATCTATTCCATTCAAATCTTTCCCTAATTTTTCCATAACATTAACCTCATGGTAACAATAATGTTTTCATTAAAAACCAAGGACTCCAAAGCATTTTTTGGGTTTCTTTACTAGCAATCATTTCAGACATCATTTTCCCGATCTCTTCTTTCTTTGATGCTTTTTTGACGAACCAATTTGTGAGTAATTTCCATTTCATAACTCTTTGTAAAGTTTTTGAGTTCTTTAATTCAGAACCTAACGCATCCCACAATTCATTCATGTAATCTATTGCTTTTTCTTCAGTAAAACCATCGGCGTGAAGATCTTTATCAAAATGCTTCGAAGTCAATTTTGCCGACAGTAAAGCATTACCTATTCCTTCTCCACTAAATGGATCAACCAAGCTTGCAGAATCTCCAACACACATTGCACCAGCCATTGCAATCCTTCTGGGTTGGAATCCTCCAGGTGGATTTTTTCTAGGGGAGCCGAATGGTAATTGCCACCCTCTTTCGGAACCCGGAACCAATGTTGAGTTCGCAAACCTACCCTTAAACCGAGGGTGTTCCTCAATAACCCATTTTTGTATTTTCTTGAGTGATTTCTTTTTACTCTTTTTTAGTTTTCTATGTTCGGAAATCAACATTCCAATTCCAACATTGACTCTATTTCCTTGCACCGGGAAAAGCCAAAAGTAACCTGGCAAAACCTCGTCAATAAAGTGTATCTCAATTGGGCCTTCTTCTCCTCCTAAACCTTCAACATTGTCCCAATATTCGCGATACCCTCCACAAAAGTGATCATCATCTCTGTGTGGCTCATTATGTAATTCAGTAATTACTCTTGAGACCGGACAATTGTAACCACCAGCCCCAATAGTAACCGCAGAAGTAAAAGTCAACTCATCATTACCCGATCTTCTTCCTCCTACACTGCCTCGAATACCCTTGATTTTGTGGCCACTATTTTCTTTTTCAAAGATTATTTCATGTACAGAAAAGTCTTGTATTACCGCCCCACCATTCTCTCTAACTATTTCCTGACCTCTCTGGAACATCATGTAATCGAATTGCATTCTTGGTAGAGCATATCCCGATTGTAGACCCATTTTCTCATAAGACTCCTTCGGCAGCATGACTCTAACTTCAGAACCATTTGCACTACCAAAAACAATTGAATCTACAACATAGTGAGGAGTCGACTCAATCATATCAAGAACTCCTAATTCCTTCACATGAGATAGAGATTTACCTCCTACAGCATCTCCACAGATCTTGTCTCTGGGCCAAGTTTCTTTCTCCAATAAGAGAACTTTACACCCATTTAAGGCATTGTAAGCTGCAGCAGCAGAGCCCCCCGGACCTCCACCAACAACAATCACGTCAAAGTGAGTATTTGAATCTGGAATTTCCCCCGAATCAATAGGTTTTTCCCACGCGCCCATATTATCGCCGAAACTTCCGAAGCGTACTCAGGAATTGAACATATGCCACAGGCTATATTGGAAACCCACCTAGCATTGCCCATGGATGACACGCTATTCATAGTTCAAACAACGCTTAGTGGAGACCTAAATGATGCAGAAGTCGGAATCTGGGCTCAATCAATTATTGATTCTAATTTGGCTGCTTGTGTACAGATAAATAAGGGAAGATCTGTTTACAGGTGGAAGAGTGAAATAATGAGTGAGCCGGAATGGTCTATAAAACTCAAAACAACAAAATCAAAAGTTAATCTGTTAATTGATAAGATAAAATTAGAACACTCTTACGAAACTCCTGAAATATTATTTTGGGCGGTTGAATCTACTGAGGAATATTCTCAATGGGTTAAGGGTGAGTAATTTTTGTCTAGAACTGAGTCGTATTTTAAATTGGCAAAAAAAGTCCCTACTACTAAATGGAGTTCTAAGGACCCAATGTCAACTAAACCTAAAATTAATACATTGATGATATTAGTTATTGGATTGTGGATATTTGGTACGGGTGATGCGGTAATAATTGCGGCAGGGCTTGGAGTAGCTCCTTGGACAGTCTTGGCACAAGGCATTGGTGTCCAATTTGATTGGACAATCGGTCAAGCGACATTTTTTATTAGCGTAGTCGTGCTTTTTTTATGGATCCCGTTAAGGGAAAAACCGGGGATAGGCACAATTCTAAATGCAATTTTAATCGCATTAGCAATTGATATCATGGAACCTTTCCTTCCTCATCCAGAGAAATTAATTTATCAGTTAATTCAAGTTTTATTTGGAACAATATTGGTAGGAATAGGTAGCGGTTTTTACCTAACTGCGAACCTAGGTCCTGGACCGCGTGATGGATGGATGACAGGTCTCCAAAGAATCACCAACATCCCAATAGGCAGAGTCAGAACAACAATTGAAATAATTGCATTACTAATTGGCTGGAAACTGGGAGGAATATTTGGAGTAGGTACAATTATTTTTGCAATTTTAATAGGCCCTGTAGTCGCCCTATTTCTACAACTAACGGATAGAATATGGGGGACCAATGAAACAATTAGTTAGCCGAGAGATTTAGCAAAACCATCAAAACTGTAAAATGAAACTAAAGTTTGAGTGTGACCAACTCCATTAATTTCAGACAATTCATCTAAGATCGAATCTCCTAAATTAGCCATATCTTTGGCTACTACTTCTACAATAAAATCCCATTGACCCGTGACTATATGGCACCCCACTACAAAAGGCATTTTACAAATTTCTTCAGCCACGAATCTTCTATCAATATCTTCTCTCTGCCCTGCCCAATTTGCAAGAATAAATCCATGTAAGGGCCAGCCCAATTCTCTTCGATTAATTTCAACAGAAAATTTATTTATTATCCCTCTCTCTTGTAATCTTTTAATGCGATCATGAACAGTGACTCTTGGCATATTCAAGGCATCAGCAATTGCTTGTGTAGTTGCCCGAGAATCATCATTGAGCATTTTTAGTATACCGGAATCTTTTGCATCTAACTTTGAGAATGGCATTATACGACGCTAAGACTATTCTTTCTTAGTATTTCCGTCATAAAGTCGGTAGATTGATCATTCGCCGTCAAAATCTCGACATCTATTGTATATATTCGCCGTTTAGTTGATTTGCTATCACTCATTCCGAGGCATATGGAGAACAATAATCCCGACACAGAATTCGCAACAAAAGCCGTCCACTCTGGAATGCTAGAAATAGAAGGCGCAGCTTCTACACCAATCTTCTTATCTTCGACTTACAGATTAACTGATGAAAAATACAAAGGATGGGCAGAAGGGCTACACCACAGCGTCGTTTATTCTAGAATTTCTAGTATTAACTCAGAAGTAGTATCTGCAAAGCTTGCCGCTTTAGAAGGCGCAGAAGATGCTGAGGTCTTCTCTAGTGGAATGGCAGCAATTTCTACAACTCTTCTAACTTTACTTTCAAAGGGAGATCACATCATAGCCACCCCTGATTGCTATGGAGGGACTTACGCCCTACTTACGGATATACTCCCAAGAATGGGTATAGAAGTTACGATGGCCGATATTAGGGATCCATCAAGTTACGAGCAAGCCATTCAGGAGAATACCAAGGTATTGTATGTCGAGACAATGACCAATCCCACACTCAAGGTTTGTGACCTTTCTGCTATGGCAGAATTAGCCAAAGAGAACAACCTCATTTCTGTTGTTGATAACACATTCGTTTCTCCTTGGTCGTGCAATCCAATCGAAATGGGATTTGATATCGTAATTCATTCCGGAACGAAATATCTTGGAGGACATTCAGACTTAACAGCTGGTTTTGTAGCGGGTAAGAAGACACTTGTTGCCGAAATATTCCACAACAAGATATATCTCGGTGGAGCAGCAGACCCTCATATGTGTTATTTATTAGAGAGAGGAATGAGGACTTTACATGCTAGGATGCCTATCCATGCATCCAATTCTGCTGAAATAGCAAAGAGATTAGAAAACCATGAAATGATTGAGAAAGTAATCCATACTTCACTATCAAATCATCCAGACTTCGAGATAGCCAACAGAATAATGCCCAGAGGTAGTGGTATGCTTGCATTTGTAATAAAAGGAGGAGACGCATCTGCTCTTAAATTTATGAAATCTTTAGATTTAATTTTTGAAGCAACTAGCTTAGGAGGAGTTGAAAGTCTTGTTGAATGCCCATTCAATTCTAGTCATATGTTTGTCCCTGAAGAGGTTAGATTTGAAGCAGGCGTAGTTCCCGGGTTTGTGAGAATGAGTATTGGGATTGAAAATGTCGAAGATCTATGGAAAGATATCGAACAAGGATTAGATGCAGCTGCTGATTTACTCGCCACTAGAGCATAGTGGTTACTATGGACTCAGAACTTTTTGTCCAATTTCTAGTTTTTACCATAGCAATGTGCTTTTCACCGGGCCCAAATAATATTCTTTGTGCAGCGCATGGCTCACAGCACGGCTTCAAAGGTACTTTGCCTTTAATTTCAGGAATGGCTATTGGATGGTCTACATTAGGAATTTTTGTCGGAGGAGCAACTGTTTTTATCGAAAAAAATCAATCATTTTTTGATCTATTAACTTATTTTGGTGCAATATACATTGCGTATTTGGGGTATCAAGTTTTCAAAACCTCTCCGATGTCCGACGAGGAACAAAAAAGTACTAAATTAGGGCCGATTACTGGTATTATTTTACAAGTGGTTAATGGTAAGGCATGGATCCATTTTCTAGTATTGATGACCCAATTCGGTCTTTTATTCGGCTCAGGCTTTGGAGCGAAAGTCATGTTAGTCGGACTAAATCTTGTATTTGGCTTACCTGCTGTAATGACTTGGGCAGGTTTCGGTACTCAGTTGAGAAAATTATTCACGACTACTAAATCAGCTACAATGTTGAACAGAGGCATGGGCTTTTCTTTGATTGCTGTAGCAATTTGGATAGCACTTTGATTATTCATGGACTAGATAATTTTCCTGCACCGGATATCTCAGCTAATTTTTCCATAGCAACGATATAATCATTTCTTGCCCCTTCACTATTTTCATTCAGGATTTTTTCTGCTGATGTCCATAACATGTTTAATGCAGGGACCCAATCACTACCTTTGTCCCGGGAAGCCGAATCAAATCTCCAAGCGTCAGATTCTGTTCTATCGTGTACAACAAGCCAAGCCCATCCCATTGCAGCATCCAAGCCTTTTCCTTTTCTCGCTAAAGATACCGTAGATGCTACACCATCATCTCCAGCCTTTCTAATTAGTCTATCAGCAAAAGCGAGAGGATTCGGAAGTGAAACATTATTCCATGGCAAAGTATCCAATTTCTTTGCTGTAGAAAGATTATTTTTCAACTCTCTTAGAAATGCTCCAAAACCTTGTTTTCGCTGTAACTGTTTATTGTAAATTTCCTCTGCATCTTCACCCGTTAGCTCGAACATATCCTTCAGAATAGTGAGCCCATGATCTTTCCATAAAGAAACTAGTAAAGGGTGACAAGCATTTTCTTCAAACCTTACAACCTTTTCATCTAATTCAAATGTAAAACCATCTTGTCTTACATGTATTCCTGTTTCAAGACTATCTAAGACCGTTGAAATTGCATCTTTTTCGTCCTCACTTCCTGATAAAAAATCTAAGAAATCTTTCTTCGAATCATTGTCAAACCAATTATTCCCACTAACATAACCATCATCGATTGAATTTAAGATACTCTTACGACATTCTCTTCCCAATGAAGAATCTTCTAAAGCCATAGACATCCAAGCAAGTAAAATCTCATCTAATTTCTCTAATCCTTCAATTGGTAGTGACCTATCTTCCGGCCAACCTATCGGCCTCCACATCCACTCTGCCTTAATGATTTCAGAAATTTTTGGAGGAAGCATAGTCAGCGCTATTGATGGGACGAAACCCTCTTCAGTTTTAGCGAGAGAACTTTGGGATAATCCTGCTATGACGCCATTTTGAAAAGTGATTTTTAACCACCCAGAGTCTGTAAAAATATTATCTTTTACTGTCTCTTCATCTAGCCCCTTACTCCATCTTATCGTATCTCCAGTGAATTTAATTGAGGAGAATTCTAGAGCAGCCTCAATCCAACCTTCGGGTGATTTAGGACTTATTCCGGTGTATTCGTACCCATCTTTCCAAGAGAAAAACCAGTGTCCAGATTTTGCGTGCTCGTCCCAAACCAGCATTCTTAATTTGTGATTTTTATAATTTTGAATCGCTGCCTGGTGAGCCTGTTTTCCATTCCCCCTTCTAATAAAACTCGAAGTTCCATATATTGGATTATTGAATACTGCTACCGTCGAATGATCTCCGTCAAGCGCAGCTAACAAACTACCCGCCAAAGCCCGAGAAACCATACAACCGCGCCTTTTCACCATTCTTCTCGCTAACCATTTTCGATCATGACGTTTTTTAGAAACATATTCAATTTCTTTCAGACTGGCTGCCATCATATCTCTTCTAGGTCTTCCAAGCTCGACATTAATATCTGGTAAGAATATTTTCGGATCCTCTAAGAGAGCATCTAAATCATTCCCCAAGCGTTGTTGAATTTGTTTAGATGCCTGTTTAATACCACGCACTTTCACCTTTTTTCTACGATTTTTATCGCCAGGAAATCTAACTTCTGCGGGTGGGCGAGCCATGTTATACAATTATCGGAAACATCGCCCCCCCTTGAGTTCGTCGATTGAATGGTCAAACAATTTTCCTACGGTTAAAAGCATCAATTTCATTTTGATTCATATTAGAAGGTATAACTAAGCAATGAATCCACCCTTCACTAAATTTAGATATTTCAGATAAATTACCGGCAATTATATTTTGAGAATCTAATGAAATATCTGTAAGTAAAATACCATTCATATTTTTCACAGATAGTGTTTTTTCTCCACTAATCTGGATAATCTTTTCCTCCATTTTCCTCAACATTGTATATGCATCAATAGGACTCATAGGGGTTGGTTTTTCAATCCCCATCCCTGTGGGGTCCAAATCAAACAAAACAAGAGTATGGAGCCCATTATCATAATTTTTATAGATCATTTCAAGCGGAGAGGAGGGGAGATATTTTCCATAGGAATAAGGTATCGTGACCTGCCTCCCAAACCTGTAAGATTGTAATCCCGATAACGAGATCGCTAACGCAGTAGCAGTAATCCCTGGTATGAAATTAAAATTTATTCCTAAATCGGCACATCGCGCTTCTAAATCAATATGAGTAGTAGCTTGCAAGGGGTCCCCAACAACTAATAACGCCACAGGGAAATCTTTTGCCAACTTTAATAATTTATCTGGGCTTTCTACCTCGGGTCTCATAATTCGTTCCCAAGAACCTATGAACTCCTCCAATCTTTCTTCTTGACCCGGAGGTAAAATAGCAGTATATCCTTCTAAATACCTATTAGAACAACCTCTTGCAATATTGATTGCTTTTTTACTCATATGGTCTAAATTCCCTGGTCCTAAGCCAATGATCCACAAGCCAGCCGACAACCCCTCCTCCGTCATGGTGAAGGGGTCTAACCGAGTGCACATGATGAAAGTGATGCGACATTTACTAGTACCAAATAAAAAAGTACAAGATACTTTAACCGAGATTACTAAGTATGATTGGCTGTCTAAAGAGCATCGAATTTTTTCTTCAGAAGATGGAAAAAGCCGCCTTATTCCACTTTCTATTTCCGCAGATATAAATTTACCTAACCCCCTATCAGATTTTGAAATCATTTTCTCAGAAGGAAAACCAAATCAGGTAATCGACACAGACTGGTGGAATCATTTAGAAGAGCTAGTTGGGAAAAATACAGTAATTGAACATCAAGAGTCATGGCCTTCTTCTCATGAATTCTTTGGAGATATGATGATTGTCAGAATTGATGATAGTATCAAGAAATATACAACTGAAATTGCCAGAGCTAAATTGCTGTCGCATCCATTTATCAGATTGGTGTTATCAGATTCAGGCGTAATGGGCGAATTAAGAATTAGGGATTTGAAACCAATTGGGGCGCGCAAAAACTCGAAAATATATTTTGAAAACATTCCTTCCGAACTTACAAGAACAAAAGTCTCAGTTAAAGAATCTGGCAAATATATCTCTTGCGACCCTAAAATAGCTTATTATTCCACAAAACTCCAATCAGAGAGGCTTGAAACACTTCGTTTTGCTAAAGAATTACGTAAAGAACTAAATCGTCCTTTGGCTGTCTGTGACCCCTTCTGTGGAGTAGGACCAGCTCTTTCTACCTTGATCGGAGAAGAGGGTTTAGTTGACAAGATTCTAGCATCTGATCTTAATGAAGAAGCGGTCAAATTATTATTTGAAAATCTTCAAAGATGGGATAAACGCGAATATCCTTCCGAATCTACAAGAATTCAAGAATACTATGATAATAGGATAGTCGGACTAGCGGACGCGACAAAACTTTCTGATAATCCGGAATATTTTGGTAAGTGGGATTTAGTACTGGTTAATTTACCTCACAGAACAATAGAATTTCTTCCCCGATTAATCCCTTTACTTAATCGAAGAAATATTTCACTAATACGAGGTAGAGTAATTGTAGCAGAATCAGAAATTTCTTCTGCTAACGAAAAGATTAATCAAATTCTTCCACCTATCGTGGCCAACAAACCAAAACCGGAATTAAAAATTAAGAGGGATTACAGTAGTGCACTACGACTTTGCTCATTCGAAGCATGGATAGATAAGGAAGCGGCCTAATTTCCAAATTATTATGTGCATTGGGGCCTTCCGAAATATTGTATGGCTACGACGAGACTTTCGAAATTATTTATGGAATGGAAGAATGCTTCGAACAATAAAAAAATTACAGCATTATTTCTGACGTTTACCTTTATCTCCTCAATTGGTTACGTGGGAATCGGATATGTTGTTGCTTCGCAAGGCATTTCAGCAAATCCTGGTTGTGGAATGTGGGAATCAAATACTCCGGATAATTGGACTACTGATGATGATTGGGAAAGTTTCGAACCATGGAATGACTCTACTGAACGTATTGAAATAAGGAAAAATTTTGATGTATCCAATTATCAATATCAGTATGAAAACGTCTCTTTTGAACCTCGAGGAGAATCTGGAATAACTCTTCGTGGCTGGTACATCGAAGTAGATCCAAATGCTCCTGTGGTTATACAAACACACGGAATGCCTCAGAATGGAAAATGTAAACCAGAGATGTTACTTATGCAAGGGTATCTGGCAGAGGCCGGAATCAACAGTCTTTCATTCGATTTGAGAAATTATGGAAATAGTGATGTAGATAGTGATTATATCAGCATAGGACAGAAAGAATATAAAGATCTCTTAGGGGCTTACGATTGGTTAATTTCTGAAAAACAATATTCTCCAGGGGAAGTTGGTATGACTGCTATTTCTCTTGGTGGAGGTGCTGCAATAGCATTTGCTGATGAACCCGGAATAGGTGCGTTATGGTTAGATAGTGCGGTTTTGGATTTTCCTTTAGTAATCAAAAATGAATTAGAAAGATTAGGATTTCCATCTTTTTTCGCAGGACCTGGAGTTAGAGTTGGAGGATGGCTTGCAGGAGTTAGCCTCACTGAACGCTCCCCATTAGAAGCGGCTGAAAATGCTGGAGATCGCCCGGTATTCCTCACTCATGGAAAAGAAGATCCAAGAGTATCAATACAACATTCGCAAACATTTGAAGAAAGAATGATTTCTAATGACGCTAATGTTACAACATGGTATGTTGAACAAAGAGGACATGTAGATGCCTTGTGGGGAAATTCCGAAGAATATAAATCAAAATTAGCTGACTTCTTTGGTAATGCTCTAAATTAGTTGTTTAAGTGGCGCCCCGACCGGGATTTGAACCCGGGTCGCAGCCTCGACAGGGCTGCATGATAGGCCACTACACCATCGGGGCAGTAGCAACACGACAAAGGTAGTGTATTTCAAACGCACCCATTACAAGGTTGCAATTTCGAAGCCATTTAATGGGATAATTCATGACCCTATTGCATTTCGATAGCATCATGCCTGAGGAGAAATTGATTATCGATGTTATCGATAACGGAGGACAATGGACTCACAGGGAGTGGCGCATGTTAAGATATCTAGGGGTCGACACCCAAATTCAATCGAATAAAACCCCACTTTCTGAGTTAAGAAAAGTAGACGGTTTAATTCTTTCAGGAGGTGCTGCAAGAGTTGGATTAACGGGAGAGTTAGGTAACTGTGGCGAATATTTAACTCTAAATGTTCCTATTTTAGGAATTTGTGCCGGACATCAATTCATGGCAGGATATTACGGCGGTAAATCACAAGAAGCTCCTCGTCCAGAATTTGGAGCAGCATCAATAGAATTAATTAATGGGGGAGGAGAATTATTTATTGGAACCCCCGACAAACAAGGAGTTTGGGAGAGTCATAACGATGAGGTTATTGATGTTCCTGATGGTTTTAGAATTACAGCAGTAAGTGATAATTGCGCTGTTCAGGCTATGGAGAACGATACAAGCGATCGTTTTGGGCTACAATTCCATCCAGAAGTGAATGACTCAGAGTATGGTGCTAAGATTTTTGAAAACTTTGTAGCAATATGTTTGAGGGCACGCAACAGTCAATAATTCAACCACAGATTGAAGAAGGGTGCGCTAGTCGGCGGGTTTGATGGCAAAGAGCGCTGAGAGACTAATTCTTCACAAATGCCGCCAGTGCAACCGTACTGATAGAAGACCATGGAGTGAAACAGAGCTACCTAGATGTAACCATTGTGATTCAGCAATGGACCCTTTAGAAATTCGATACAAGTGCCTTCGATGTGGTGAATTAACTTGGACAGAAGCTGGTTCCACTGGAAAATCATGCAGATCATGTGGTTACAGAATATTTGTTAAACCTCGTAAAGGTGGCCGCCACAAGATTTTGAAAGCAGAATAAAAATCGTTCAATTCAATAACTTCCACTTTGACGATATGTTGTGGCAAGTTGGCTTAGTGAACATTCTCCTCGAACTTTTGAGGAACTCTCTATACCTCAGAATTTACGTAATTCATTAACTTCTGCTAGTTTATCGCCAAATCCTCCAAACTTACTAATCACAGGTCCTGCTGGTGTTGGAAAAACAGCGTCTTGGAAATTAGTTGCAAGACAAATGCTTGGTTCAGGTTGGGAATCTACGACACATGTTTTACAATGTCGAGATTTAGCAAAATCTAGTGGTGCTATGGCCAAGTTTGAAAATTTTTTAAGACCTGGTGGTACAGATTCTTCAGATACATTAGCAGGACGCATGTCTTTGGATGCCTTTGATCGAGGAATTATTCAAACTACAGAATCTGATATTCCTCCTGCAGGACGAGAAATAGAACTTCTGGAAGGACAAATCCCAGTTAGCAGAGTTATTGTTTTAGAAGACGCAGATCATTTAGGACATATTCGACAGGCATACCTTCGTCGTATGATGGAAACCGTTGGAAATGCTTCCAGATTTATTTTAATTGCTAGAGCTCCAAGTAGAATTATTGATGCATTAAGATCTAGGACTCAAATGATAAGAATCCCGTCAACATCTAATGAACAATTAATTTCAACTTTAAACACTATTTGTGATGTAGAAAATATTGAAAAAAATGAAGGAGTGATTGGTGATATTGTATATGTATGCAGGGGCAATCTCAGAAAAGCAATTTTTACACTAGAGATGCTTGAATCTAGAGGATTAGCACTAGATAGATCTGCTGTACACAAATTGGTTCAAGCAACAACATTACAAGCGGGTAGACACCTTCTCGAACTCGCACTGCGGGGAAAAGTTGTAGAGTGGAAGTGGGAGAAAAAGAATGGCAGAAATAAAAAAGTACTTTCCGGGGCAATTGCAGAAATTGATAAATTAATGAATGAATATGGATTAGATTCTGAAGATGTCATTTCTCAGATTCATGAAGTAGTCATTGGTAGAAGAATTTCGATTACCGATAATCTAAGATGTGAAATATTGAATGCATTGGCAGAATGTGATAGGAATTTACAAAATTCAATGCATGCCCGAATACCATTAGAGCAATTTCTTCACCGTGTTGCAAAGGCTGGAAGAAGTCACGGACTAGCCTTTTCTTAGTGGCGGGCGATCCAGGATTTGAACCCGGGTTCTCGGCTTAGGAGGCCAAGGTGATATCCAGACTACACTAATCGCCCGTCTATGCGAGAGCATGTTCTTCAAGAAATGTGATGGTAATGAAAAACCTATATTTTACAAAAAATCTTCCGATGGAATCAAGGATATTGACTACTTCGTAGAGTCGTGACTCCGTCCCAAGAGAGGCTCCCCACTCCATATGCAGAGACAACTATTGGAGAAGATAAGGCATTTTCAAGAAGAATCCAGAGAATTGATTCTCAGAGGAGATTCTGGACATGGATATCAACTATCAGATACGCTCCTTCAATCCGCTTTTGGTTTTCAATAGCAGCCCCTGCCTCGGCGGGAGTAATCCTGACCGACTGGGAATATTCTTCTTTAGAATTAGCAATTACAATATTTGTGATTAATTTCCTCCTTTTGATACCTCCGAATATTTCTTCGGTATTTGCTAGGATGTCTGCTAGGCACCGTCTCCAATTAAGAATCGGAGGGCTCAAATCTAAAGAAGCATATCCAGGGGTTGAAAGAATACTTAACACACTCCATGAAAGAGTCCTCAGGGAGAGAGTGAGACTATTTTCCTCATTGTTAGCAGCAGCATCTCTATTTGCAGTATGGGAAATCGAAACAGGATATATCTTAGGGCAAATTTTGATTAGTTTTGCTGTAATTTTAGGGATTATTTGCTGGTTGAATACCTTTTATCTAGAAGGATCTATACCTATGCGTTCTAAACGCTTCCCTCTTCTTTCTTTACATGCTCCTACACTACATGATAGCATATTGGAAAGAGTACTAACAGATGTATTGGTTGCACACTTAGATCCAGAGACAGCAGGTAGTTGGGACGATTGGTCCAATGGATTATCAGATAAGGTAAGAGATGGAGTTGAACCAGCAGCTGCCTTGGAGCATATGCTGGCGGCATTGCATTTGAATGCTAGAAATTTATTAAATAAGGAAGAAATGTTGCAATCTATAAAAGAAGTATACAAAATTTCTGCGATGGATTACCTAACAGATTCAGAGAATAAGATCAATATAAACACAATTCAAAGATTATTGGCACATACTAGAGCATGGCAGCCAGGCTTGTTCCGATTAATTGACAGGTTGCATGACGCATCAAAAAATGGTGAGTTAAGTCTTAATGAAGATAATTGGAGGATGGATTTAGATATACCACCAAGATCCTCTGATGGACAATCTGATCTTTTTGTAATGGTTCACAATGGCAGTACATCTGATATGACAATCGAGGTTGAAGTTGTCACTGCTCATGGGGAGCCCGAGGTTCAGACTTTGAGAGTACCATGTAGAAAGACGGAGACTAAGCAAATAGTTACGCTGGACGGGTTATTAGATGCAGCATTAGTATTGTGGATAGGTGTTGCTTGGCCTAGTACTGTTTCAGGTCCTCACCCAGTACAAGTAACGATAAACGGAGATGATGGAATCACTCTTTCATCTACTGTAATGCATACCACTCTCACATCCAGCCTTCACCCAGAAAGTGCGGGAGTGAGGATGACTGATGCGGCTGAAGCAGTTAGGAAATTAGCACTTTCAGTTTCAGAATAATCTCAAAAATGAAACCTGTCAGTGCGTCATCTTCTTGAGAAGGAATCTTTTCGAAGAGTCCGAGAGACCATGGAATCTTGGGATGTTGTGATTATCGGTAGTGGTCCAGCAGCGCTTCGAGCAGCAATAGCATCATCAGATGCAGGAACAAAACCGATTGTTATTGATAGTAAAAGTATAGGTTCAGGTTCAGGACTTTCGCCCGTTAGTGGTCTTGCCGCATCTTTTGATGAAGTCGACTCTACGGCTCATCGTGAAGACACAATATTTGCAGGTGGTGAAGGAACCAATAAATCTGCTGCGGCTAGAGTTTGTGGAGAAGCAATGAATGTTTTAGCAAACTTAGAGAATTGGGGATTAGTGTTGCAAAGGAGAGATGGAGGCCTCCCATTCGCAGCATCATGCCAAGGGCATAGTCGACCACGACTTGTTGGATGTGGAGATTCCACATCTCGTGAAATCACTAGAATCTTGGAAGAGCAGGTAATCAAAAGAGGGATAGTTAGACGGGCCGATTTACAAGTCTTATCTTTAGTAATGGATAGTAAACAAGTACGTGGAATAACGGTTTTAGATATTCAGTCAGGGCAAACATTTGGCATACAAGCAAAGGCAGTAATCTTGGCAACAGAGGGTTATCAAGGACTTTGGAGTAATATTTCAGAAGGCACAGGAACGGGAGTTTCATTGGCTGCTTCTGCAGGAATTAAACTTGAGGGAATGTCGAATATTTCCAAACATCATTTAACAGTAAAAGGCACAAATTTACATTTACCAGTAGATATCTTAAGTGCTGGTGGCAGATATAGAAAAGATTCAGGCGAAGATTTAGAAATTGGTGCAGAAAAAGATGACGGTAATTGCATCCTAGATCTCAGAGCTCTAGAATCGGACGCTAAAATTTGGTACGCTCAAACAATTAGAAGAATCGAAGAAAGAACTGGTCTGAATATTAACTCTGAAGTAATTCCCGTATATTCTTCCGTAGCATTCACTTTAGGGGGCGCCCCAGTAGATGAAAATGGTAGAGTAACATTCAATTCTCAAAAAATGTGGTATACCGGACTTTATGCGGCCGGAAGATCGGCCAACACCGGAATGCATGGAGATGGCTACCTTCCAGGAAATTTACAATTAGAAGATTTAGTTACTGGCGAGGCGGCCGGTAACCATGCTGGCGAATGGGTCAAAAATACGAATTTTGCTGGAAGCCAGAAAATAGAAAAAGCAATTTCTAAAGTTTCAAAAAATATAGAAAATTATTTTTTGGATGAAGGGCAAACAATTGGAGAAGCATCAATACATCTTTCTAATTTAGTCACTAACATACAAAACAATAGCGAAATTGATGTAAAAACATTGAAAGAAACTAAGATATCATTGACAGATCAATCCAGAGTAATGAATACAGAACTTCTTAATGCTATACAGATCAAATCAATGGCGCCAATCATTGAAGCAATTTCCAAATCGGGTTAATGATATAATGTCTGGAAATGGGGAAACTATTTTCAATTTAATATTATCAGGAGAAATTCCTTCTCATAAAATATACGAAGATGATTCTGTTTTTGCTTTTTTAGACATAAACCCTATTTCTCGAGGCCATACCTTGGTAATTCCCAAAGAAAATTCTCCTACAATGGATAGTCTTTCTGAAGACGCAGCATCCTCATTGGGACAGGTTTTACCGAAAATTTGTAAGGCAATAATGAAAATCACTGGAGCCAAAGACTACAATATTATACAAAATAATGGGGAAAATGCAGGACAAACAGTACCCCATCTTCATTTTCACATAATACCCAAATATCCAAATTCAACTCATTCCTTTGTTTGGAGACCGAAACCAATAGATCATTCCGACGCTGGAGAGTTATCAAAAGCAATATTAGAAGAATTGGAACTCGCAAGGCCGTGAATGGTTCAGAGAGTGCTCCTGAAATTATGCCAGAATTGTCGGCAGCAGCTCATAAAATAGATATTAAAAAATTAGAGAAAGCACCATATGATCATACAGGAAAACATCCAGGAAATAAATACTTCAGTAATCTTTTGAGATTAATGATTAATGTGGGGAACTCAATTATATTCAGAAATTTTGATTCTGATAAAATACCTCCGAACAATGGCGGAAGAATTTCAATAGCTACTCATATTAATGGATTAGTCGATCCTAGTTTAATGATAATAACTCAGGAAAAAAGAATTATTTCTTTGGGACGTCATGACCTGATAACTGGCCCAGTCATCGGATGGTGGTCCAGGAGAAATGGAGCCCAACCAGTTCTTAGAAAAGCAGAAATTGAAGCTGGAGTGAGTGATGAAAACTTTGCCAGAAAAATAAATGATAGAAGTATGTTGACAGTTGCTAATTGTTTGGCCGGAGGTCATGGTGCAGTAATAATGCCAGAAGGTAAATCTCACCAAGACTCTAAGCTTCATGCTTTGAGAACCGGTGCAGCAAGAGCAGCATTGGTATCAGCAGCAATCGCAAAAAAAAGAGGAAAACCTGCACCTGTTATACAACCAACAGGACTTCATTGGGAAAGACATTACTGGTTTAGGACTAAGAGCTACGTAGAATATACAGATCCAATTGATATAAAGTTAGTTTTTGATGATGAACAGTCTTCACGATTAGCCGCTGGCGAATGGATTGAGCCACCAGCATCAGCAGTGAATGAACTGAAACAAGAAATGTATCAAAAGTTATCTCCTATAACACCTGAAGCACCTGATTGGGAAACATTCCATGCGTGGAAATTAATCGCTCATCTCAAAGCCAATCATGACAAAACTCCTCTAGAATCTCTTAAACAAGAAGTACATTTTACAAGACGTATTAGAGAAGAAATTAATGAAACTGCAAAATTTAAAGAATTGATTCCCGATGCAATCAATGCTGCACAGATATTAGAATCACGTAATTTGGACCCTAATTCTTTAGATAAAAATAATCAATTAAAAACGACGAATTTTTCAGCAATAATTACAGGATTTATTGGTATATTATTAATGCTAACATTTTCTATCCCTGTAATAATTGGATCTGGTATTCAGTCTATACTTGCTCGCTATATGGTGGAAATGAGTGATGAAGGCTTAGACGCAAGAACAACATACTTTTTCTTGGCGGGTATGTTTTCTCCAGTAATTTTTTGGCCACTAATATCCCTTTTAGTGATTCTATTTTCAGAGATAAATATCTTCTCTTTACAAGGATTAATGATTTTTATATTAACTATATTTGGATTTTATATTTCTTCTTTAATATTCTTATTCGGTTACGATCTTTGGACTAAGTACAGAAAAACAGTAGCAGTTAGTAAATTTTCTACATCCTCGGCCGGACAAGAATTCAATATTTTAATCGAAAAAATGAATATTCAATTAGCACTTCTCAAATAGGTTGACTGTAAACACTACTTATGGACGCAACCGCGGCAGCTGATGAGATTCGAAAATGGCTTACCAGTGAAAAATTGGAAACACGCGAAGTTCAAGATAATCAGAACTTCCTTCATCTCCACGTCCGATACCCTCCAACTAAAGCAGCCCATTTATTCAATGTTGTAATCCCTAAGAATAGGAATTTAGTCCTAATTTATTCTATAACTAGGGTTGATGAAGGCCAACAATTAGAAATGAAAAACCATTATTTAGATGATCAACTTGGATGGAAAACATGGCTCCACGAGACTAGAATACTTTTGACACAAGCAAATTTAGATTGGGTGCTCCATATAGGCAAAAAGGACGAAAATGAGCTTGGCCCTCTTCAAGCATTCAACCTCTCTCGACCAATCTGGTTTGATGGATTAACACAAAATGAGTTTATGCATACAATGAGAAAAGTATGGTTAACAAAATTATCTTTAATTCACAAAATAAAGTTTGGATATGGTCCCGGGACTGGTAAACCCGGACCAGTCGACGACTGGCCGAAGAAGTCGAAAAAAAATCCACGAGAAAAAAAATCAAAACATGAAAAGATGGACATAAATTTTGATGAAACAGGTGGTTTTGGCCGTAGTTTCGATAGAGACGAATGGGCATAATACTTTTTTTCAAAATGACCCGTAAGGGTCGAGGTTAAGTATGGAGAATGTTCGAATTGCTCTGTTGCAGCACATGCTGAGGTGAGTCTATGGATAGAAATAAGATGAGAAGTAGCGTAATTATGGTTACATTAATGGTAATGGGAGTATTTGTTTCAATGGTAACTCCGCAAGTAACGGCCAGTGAAGTAGTACTAACTGAAGCGGTTCAAATTGTGAACGGAGGAAGCCAAAACGATAGAATGGTGGCTTTGGATTCAGACTCAGAAGGAAATGTTCATTTTGTATGGAGTAGAAATACTCAGCACCTATATTACAAGCTAGTCGATGCTAGAGGCGAGACTTTAATTGATGAGACTCAAATTTCTAATGCTGGACAAAGTAGAGCCTGGCATCCAGACATTGCAATAGATGATAATGACAGAGCACATATTGTTTGGGCCGATAGAACTGGAAATTGGGCAATTAAATATACAGTCGTAGATCCTTCTCAAGATGATCTTGACGGTGGAGTAGCAATTGATGCCTCAATTTCAGTAATTGACGATTTCGAAGTCTCTCGTCATACTCAGAATAGAGATTGGCCGGCTATCGATGTGGACTCTCACTCCAACGCTCATATTGTCTGGGAAGATTCATATGAACCACTAGACAAGTATTACCAACAACCTCAAATTTACTACGCAATGATTGAGGCTGACGTGGTAGCAAGAACAGCAATCGTAGCAGTCGATGAAACCCTACTTACTCCAATTATTGGTCACAAAGGTCACCCTGATGTAGCTGTAGATTTGGACGATTTTGTCCAAGTAGTTTGGGATGACACACGCGGTGGAAAAGTAGAGATGGTTGTTCCCATTGATACATCTGGTTCAATGAATGCAGAATGGGCTGATATGTGTGCGGTTTTCTATGGTGGTTCTTTCGCTAGTGGATATAACTTTGAAGGATTAAAACCAATGTTAGAAAGGGCAAATATGACAGTTTATGAAACACTGTATGCCTTGAGTGGAAATTGGCCTTCTGCAGCGACTAGTGGTAATTGTGCTACTGCATATGCAACCGGAGGTAGTGGAAACCAAGGTCCGCGCACAACTTCCTTAGGGCTTCAACCGAATGATGATTCTGGTGGAATTAGAGAATTGACAGAGGTAGTTTATGCCAATGGAGCAATTGATTTACCACAGGATGGAGGATACTACAGTGAGTTTTGGGGGCCAGCCTCAACATGGGCTTGCATGTCATGGCATGATAACCAAGGAAATGTACCAGGAAATCCTCCCACAGTTCTCGATCACAAATGGAACCCGAATGCAACTAAGATTGTAATTCCTATTTCCGATGAAGGTCCCTATGGTGGAGACCCCGCTACAGATGCAGATGATACTCAATCAATCCTTGAAGCACATAATGCATGCGTTACAGCAGGAATTATCCCAATCCCTCTTTTAGCAGCAGGATTCGGTAGCGGATCCACAGACGTAGGATCTCATATGATGGATTTGGCCCAATGTCCCAATGGATTTACGAGCCTTAACGCTAGAACATGTAATGGTGCAACACTGGCATTAACCAATGCTGAAGGAATGATGTATAGCTTCCCTACAGGTGCAGCTAACCAAGCAGAGATGCAATTGATGGTCGAAGCATTGGTATACTTATCAACAAACAATTCTAGAGAAATTTTCTTGACGGTCTTAGATCCACTAACACTTCTTGAATCTCCTTGGCCTGGTTGGCAAAAAGGGGACTCTGGAACTTATGTTGACCAAACAGCAGATAGATATATCGAAGATTTAGGTGCATCTCCTGACGCGCTTGGATATGGGCATTTAGTTGTAGTGAATGATACCAGAGTAACACTTAATGACGCATATAGTTTACATCCAGCAATTGCAATAGATAATTCAGGAAACACTCATGTTACTTGGATGGATGGAAGAGCATATGGATTTGATATTGATGTAAATTACGAGGTTTATTATACACGTTTACGTTTAAGTTCTGCAGGAGCATGGGATGGAGTTAGCGAAGGATTACCCTCGTACGCAATTAAGCAAATTTCTGATGCTGCAATTTCTAATGTTGAAGGTTACGAAGGATTAGCTCCTGATCGTCCATTTGGAGCAAATTCTCACATGCCATCAATTTTAACAGACTCATTCGATAATGTCCATTTAACTTGGTTAGATAATTACAATGGTTCTCAAGGTGAGACTTTGATGTACACTCGCCTCAATCATACAAACAATGATTATCCAACAGGTTTCCCTTTGAATTCTATTGCATCATCGATATTCGACCCTTGGGAATTACTTCCAATCACTGAATGGCAATCAGATAAATTAGGCCCTAATTCGCCAGCACTTCCTGAGTTAGGACAGCCTCCCGCTTTCGCAAATGACATGGGGAGTGGAGCCCACGTAGGATGGTCTGATACGAACAAATGTAATGATGAGAATAACGGTGGAGTGTACACATTATGTTATGTCCACATTCTTACAGGTTTAGTTGACGTTTCTTTAGCTGAAGATGAAACTTTCTATCACACTATAGAACCCAGCGAGCAGACTACTTACAATATGTCCATATCTAATCCAACACCCGGCCCTGCAGACTTAGTTTCGGATATCTTTTCTTTAGCTGTAGAAGGTGTTCCAACTAACTGGAGTGCCAGCATATTCTTTGCTAGTAACCATACGCCTATTTTTGATTCTACCCCTGTATCTTTGCAGGGTGGAGAAAGTCTCAATTTGTACATGAGAGTTAGGGCGCCTACAATTTATCAAGCGCATCATGATGAGTTGGCAACTATAAAGGTCACAGCAGTATCTTACAAAGATCCTGCCATTAGAGATGAAGCAATTACTCTTACTTTGATGGATGTAGTCCATGGAATTGAGTTAGACACGAGTCATTTCCAAGCAGATGTAGAGCAAGGACAGCAGGCAACGTTTTCGATATCGATAACGAATACAGGAAACGTGTATGACACGTTTGCGTTTTATGACCCAACAACTCTTGAAGGACAAACCGAATGGGCTTTACCTTTCGGTTGGGGCGTAACTTTCCCTACTTCTCTATCTTTAGATCCAGGTCAATCAATGACTAGGAATTTACAAATTGATGTCCCTACTTCTCAAGAACCTGGGACATTTGTAATCTACTTGAAGGGATGGTCGACGGGTGAACCAGTATTGTCTGTAGACAAAGGAACGTTTGATATCCTAGAATTATGGGTTAATGTATCTATCAAGAGTACAGGAAATATTGTATTTGAACTAGGTGAGACTACGAAACACGTTTTACCTGGAGAATGTTCAGAATTTGAAATTGAAGTTACGAAGAACTTCACACCGGGGCATTTAGTGTTTACAACACCGGGAGGTCCCGATGAAAAACCAGAAGGAGTTTCAGAGCAAACTTGGCGATTCGACCACTGGACAGTAAATCTTGATTTCTCAGAAGCTCCGGGAGGAAATAGTATACCTCAAGAAACTCCGCGTTATTGGACAGTAGATACGCCTAGAACAGTTACTGCAGAAATGTGTGCACCATTTAATGCGACAGCAGGAATTGGCGATTCTGTAACTGTCAAAGCTTCTTTGGATGGAGCTCCTAAAGTCAGAGATTCGGTAGTCCTTGTAACTAATGTAATACAAAGATATGATCTAGAAGCAAGTACTGAGACCATTCTCTCACTATATCCTGGACAAGAGTTCCAACTTGACACGATAATTGAGAACACAGGGAATGGGGCCGATCGCTATGACATGGCAGTAGGCTCTATTACCGATCAGAATGGGAACTCTGATGTTTGGGACATAGTAATCCCTAGGATTCTTTTCCAAGAACTAGATAGAGACGAATCTCAGCAAATCCCAATAATGATAAATGTTCCAGAAGAGACATTAGCTGGACAATATACTATAGTAATAGAAATATTCAGTGAAGAATCCTTTGAAGGAACTAAACTTAGAGATTTAGTCACATTACAGGTAGAAGTGATTGAATTCCATGATATGAGAATCACCGTTGATCCAACCGTTGAAAGTAGAATAAAAACCACTGCGCCAGGCAGGGTAGTCAGATTTACAATGAATGTAACTAACTTTGGCAATGTTGCAGATCAACCTACTGTGCATAATCATACAGTAGCTGCTACAGGATGGGATTCGAGCCCGGGTTTGAACTCTCTAAGCGATTGGAGAATTGATTATGCGCTGTTAGAAGGATTTGGTTCAGAATACCCAATTGAAAGACCTTGTGTGGTTTTGATGCAGGGAGATCCCATACCAAATGATGGTTGTTACAAGGATTCTAAAGGGCGAATCACCCTTCCGATTATGCCTTCATACACTACATTACAGTTAGTAGCAATAGTTACGATAGACCCCACAGCGGCCCTAGCAGATAGAGAAATAGGAATCAAGTTAAAATCAAGCTTTGGAGATTCATTAGCAGGGGGAGATTTCGATGAAACAGCAATTTGGGATGACTCTTGTACTATTGATATGAATGGCGATGGTTTCCCAGATAATTACAGGCCTAATTGTGACACCAATGAACAAGTCCTAGAACTAAGACTTAGAGCACCTGATTTACAGATTAAGGACGTATCCGTTGGAAAGAAGAAAGGAAATATTGGAGATATGCTTTCAGTGACTGTTCAGATAATTAATGACGGTAACTCCCATGCAACAGACGTGAATGTAATTTTATGTGTAGACCAAACCGAGAGCTCAATAAAGAAAAATGGTTGTCACGAAGAAAACGTAGCATATAGACAATTAATCGAAGCTATAATGCCAACAACATCTGATGAGGATACACCAATGATCACTCTTCTTTACTTAGTAGAGGCAGGAAATCATGAGGTAGTAGTTGTGGTAGATCCTGAAAATATCATTGTCGAAACTGATGAGAAAAATAATTTTGCTAAAGTTCCAGGAACAATGGGATCAAATAATGGAATTCTGGATGTAGGTGTTGAAATAGTAGCCAGATACTCTGTTCCAGCTATAATTCTTGGAGCAACATTTGCATTAATTGCAGTTGCAGGCGTAGTAATGTACGGCAGAAGAATGGAGGCTTTAGATAGATTTGCAGAAAAAAGCAGTATGATGGCAAATCTTGATGATAACTCAGATACACAATTTTGAGTACTATTGATTACCATTTATTACTTGATTAGCCACCAAGGAAGAGGGGTATCCTTGTTTGCAGAAACGAAATTATCATTGTTTATTACGAAGTCTTTCATTAACCGATCTCGTATATTTTCCATGATATCTTCAGCCTGAGATTCTTGAATTCTTAGATTTTGTGAAAATATATCTAAATCTAAAGGTCTTCTAGGCTGAGTCATCATTTCTCTAGCCATAATCCTCTCTTCATATGACTCAGCATTTTCTATTACTTCTTTTGACGTTTTCATCATTATTTGCTGATGAAGGGCAATAATTGCATCTCTCTGTTGGTCTATTTTTTCAAGAGAGGTATCTAATTCAGATAAAATATTCATTGCTTCAGACATTGATAATTCTCTTCTCGTTCCTAAACTGTCAATTATAGAATCTAGTTCTTTAGGCAATTTATTTGATAATCTCATAGGGCCACCAGCAGGAATTGTTCGGTGTTCTGCTCTAAATAATTCTGGGCCTAAGTCTAATCTTAGTGAAAATGATTGGTTCACTTTATACATTTTTTTCGGTGGGCCGCCTTTCTCAGAAGGAACAATTTCAGCTTCAATAAATCCAGCTTTTTCTAGGACTTTAATGTGCTTCATCACCGCTTGTTGACTGATATCTAGTAACTCAGAGAGTTGCAATGGATAATGAGGCTCTCTCACCAAGTGTTGTAAAATACTCCTTCTAGCCCTATTTTCTAGAATTGTCATAGCCTCATTAAAGTCCATGTTACTTACCAACCTGAAGTTGGGTAGTTAGGGGGTATCTAAAAACCCATTTAATGATAAGAAATTAAAAAATAGATTTTTTTTCTAATCACCATCATCCCAATTTTTCCATTTTCCATCATTTTCTTGGAAAGTTTCATCTTCCTTGACTTCATCATGAATCTCGAGATTTTCTTCTGAAATATCATCGTCCAATGGGAGTGTCTCAATAGTTTCTATCCTGCTTAAATCAACAAAAGGAGACGGAATTTCATCATCGGCTGTCGAATTGTACTGTTTAAACAACTGATCTGTAGTCGGAATCTCTTCTCTAATAATCATTTTTTGTTGTGGTTTATTCTTTCTTTTCCAGATTACCAGTCCGCCGATTAATGCAATCATTCCTAGTGGGAAACCAAAGCAACAACTAACCATTGATATTATTATCATATTATCTGAAATTAAGCTAGATTGTATCTTTAAATCATCTAAAATCCATAGTGTATTATTTCCTTCATTTATTAACTGATATTCTGCATTATTTGGAACATCAAAAATCAATATAGGTACGTAAACCAATTCACCATTTGAATTTGGTCTTTTATTCATTTTTTCTATTGAATTTGGTACTATACCAATAATTTCCTGCCCCTCTTGATCGATTAATTTAATTTCATTTTCTAGTAATTCATTATCTTCTAATGCAACAACGGTGTAAAATCCAATCTTCTTTAATTCTATATTTTCTTCTTCTCCACCATCCAACTCTAGTAAATTATTTTCTTCAACATTCATTTTTTCAATAATTCTATCTGTAGATTCTCCATAAGTTCCTACAAAAACTAAAATTAAAACTATAGAAAGTCCGGTTAAGCGCTTAATCCAGACTCTGGCGCCCCCCTTCATAGTTAGTAGCCAGTAGCGTCCCCATTTCAGATTTGGCAATCAATAACCTAAACCAATTTCTGTGAGTTTCTCTGGGAGATATGTGTCTGTAACGAAATCAAGCCCATATTTTGCCAGTGATTGCTGTTCAGCCTTTTTCCCGATTTCCTTCATTAGATTAATTTGATCTTTCCAATATCCAGAATTAAAACGTGGGTCGGTCAGTTCCGAATCTAAAGCACTGATATCCTGTTTGGTCAAATCGTCGCTTGGTAAATCATAAGCCAATATATCATCTGCTGTAATCCCCAAATATTGTGCACCTTTTGTGGCCAAATATTCAGAAATATGGGCTGTTTTAATGGCCCCATAAGCAATACTGGCATAGATTCTGAAAGACCAAGGGTCACAATCCGCAAATACGATAATCGGTTTATTCCATTCTTTACTCATTCTTTTCATGATTCTTCTAGTAGATCTTGCCGGCTGTCCTTTAAGATGAATCAACGCACAACGGGCTTCCTCATCAAAACCATTTTCTACAAGCCTATCAAACATACCTCCTGTTTCAATAGCCATTATGAAATCGACATCTTCTTCAACCAAACTTAATTTTTCAGATTCTACATTGTAAGGGACTCCATAACCAGAATCTCCCACATCATCTCTACAATTTATTCTCATCCAGTCTCCTTTACGATTTCTTTCTTCAAACGTAACATTCCCTATTATTCTAGCACCATCTTCTTCAGGACGCAACTTGAAATCTTCTCTTAGGCACTTAGTTACAATCTCTAAATCTTCAGCTAGATTATTACTTTCATTTTGTGAACCAAATTTTCCATGGCCCCATGCTTCACTAATATAGTACATTTCTCTTAATGTGGAGGATTTCCCTGAATCTATCATTTGCTCAATAAATTCTGTTACATGTAACGACCTCAACAATTGTCTTGCAGATCCAAGACTTGTAGCATCTCTGGTACTTTTTTTCTTCCCATATTTATAGACGCCTAACCTATTATCAAATCCAATATTTGTTTTCGCTCTAACGGGAAGAGTCATTGAAGGAGGCACACCTTTTTCCATTTTATTGTGCATTTCTGCTGCGATTCCTTTCAATGCTTCTTTTACCTCATCTTTCGTTTTTCTTTGTCCAACATCAGTCATTCAGAAACCTCCTCATAATCAGCAAAAATATTGATACTATCAGAAGCCTTTTCATTATCTTTTTCTAAAAGTTCAACCTCTCTTACAAATCCGTCAATTTCTTGATTTCCAGATTCAGAAATTTCATTTCTAATTGCAACTAAGGCCTCACTTTTTCGTATTTCCTCTAATATTTTTTCATCAATCTTGGTCGCGCCAATAATATCTCCATTCCCTCTGAAGAAAATATCAGTATCCGTCCAATCTCCTTTACTAAGCCCTGAAAGCGCAACATCAATTGTCGTAGAAGTGCCCGGATTTAGAGTATCAAGACGCCAAGCCCAAATCCCTCTTGCTTCTTTTCTGCCTCCATTGGAATTTTCGACCATTGAAATATTTTCATTTTCGGGCCATTTTAGTAGAATAGTGTAAGCACGAGCTCTTGCTGTATAATTAAAAATTTTAATTGAGCATGTTGCGAGCTTTCTTTCTTTATCCCAGCCTAATTCTTCTTCACAAAATACTGCATTCATTATTTGAGTTATTACTGGTGCTAAATCAGGTTCATTTCTTCCTAGTATTTTTGACGTCTTCTTAGCAATTTCGGGAAGAATAACATTTACCAATTCGAATTTTTCCTTTGCCTTCTTCCTTTGATCTTTTTTCTTTAGATGATTTTTCAAACCTCTTCCTACTTCTAAAAGTCCTTTTCTGATTTCATCAAAAACTTCTTCATTATCTGCTACTGCTTCTTTTGCTTCACTAGTAAATTGGACGTTAGTCGATGCTAAATGTATCAATACAGCAGCTGCACCCTTAGGTAACCCTTTACCTCCCGGATGATCTAAACCATATCTTTTCCAATCAATAGATTCTATTGCTTTGGTTAGTGCACATCCTCCCTGTTGATACATTAATGGCACTCTATTGGCAAATCTCAACACTTCAATAGGTCCATCTGCCGAAATATCGCCTCCGAAAACAAGGCCTACCTCTATCTGAAATGGATTGCCTTGACTAACCGTTGGAAGTCTCGTAACAGTCGATGCAAATCTTGAATCAATGGCCTTTGACAGTCCTTTCTTAATTAATAAATCATCAATTGGAGATAAGCAATCGGTAGGTGGAGGAAGTAACTTTACTTTTTGGAAAGATGAAATTAGTTTTTTTGCATCATCAGCATTAATTCTTTTTGGGACCCTATCGTCTTCAATTTCAGAAACAGCCAAGACTTCTTTTGCAGCTCTGACACTTACTCCTGAAAAATTATGCCTAAGAAAAGAAGTCATTTTTCTCTGTTCCGACTCTCGCAACATTCTTTGTAATGTTCCTAATTGTATTCCATGTGGATGAGGCTTAATTTCTTCTACTACTCTAGGCAGCCTCTCACTAGTCCTTAGCCACTTACCTTCTTCTATAATTTCCCCTTCCTTACCTCTAACAATTAGACTAATGGTTGCATGAGGGTTTACAATCGAAGTCATCCTAAGGTATTGGTATACTGATTGCTTTCCACGTTGATATTTTGCTTTCATTATCGTTGATATTTTTAATCCATGCTTAATTTCTTCTCCAGAATTTTCATCAATCCAAATCTCTCTCCTTTCTTTTGATTTAATTGCTTTATTTTTCCTAGTATCTAGGCCTAATTCTACAAATACAGCGGAGGAATCTGTTGCAATTTTTGATACGACACGAGTTTTTGCCCCCGTCGTTAATTGTGCATACATTACAACCCCTGTTATTCCAATACCTTGTTGCCCTCTAGTTTGTCTAATTGCATGAAATCTTGAACCTAATAGAAATTTTCCAAATACATTTTCTATAGCGTCTCTCGGGATTCCAGGACCATTGTCTTGAGATATTAATTCTATATCTTCCCCTTTTAATCTATTAATTTCAACTACAATATTTGGTAATATTCTTGCTTCTTCACAAGCATCCAATGAATTATCAACCGCTTCTTTAACTGCTGTAATCAACGATCTTTGGAGGGAATCAAATCCTAGGAAGTGCTTATTTTTTTCAAAGAACTCGCTAACTGCAATTTGTTTTTGTTTCCCGGATATATCTCGTGCATCCACCATTGTATTCCCTCCACTTGGTCCTCCCATGTCCTAATGACCTGGGGCCAACTTGTGATGAATGCATGGGAACTCGTCAGGCTATTGAAACATGCGCTTGTTTAAATGAAGAAAGACTATATTTTCAATGGTATTAGAAATGTCATGATTGACGCTGTTGACAGTTTTATCCATAGTGAATCTATTGCTTATATTGGAATGATACTAATTCTGACAGCCTTCTTTCTAGAGACACGAGATATCCTTCATAGTAAGGCTGTACCCTACTTAGGGCTGATGGCATTAGGTTCAGGCTTACTTGCCGTTCGGGCGTTTTTAATAGATGAATGGGCTTTTCTAATATTAGAAATCGCCTGGTTTATTGCTGCTATTTTGGGGATTTGGAGCATTTCTAAGAAAATAAATCAGGACTCCATGCTGTAATATGTCCAGTAAAAGCGCTAGCCATTACTGTAAGGGGGCTCGCTAAGTAGAGTTTCCCTGGTCCAGACCTACCTTGGAAATTACGATTTATTGCTGAAATTGAGACTTGTTCATTATTATCACTAACTCCGGGACCTGCTCCTATACAAGCACCACAGCCCGGGTCAATTAATTTTACACCCGCAGCTTGAAACATTTTTGTCCATCCATTTTTTTCTGATAAATTCTTCACGGTTTTTGATCCAAATTGGATATAACAATCTACACCATCTGCAATCTTTAATCCAGCGTCTAAGGCCGCCTTTGTCACTTCTGCGTAATATGCAAAATCATCATCCTTTCCAGCGGTACAAGATCCTGCATACGCTATGTCAATTTTTACAATGCCTAATTCGTCAATATAAGCCCCATTTGTAGGATCAGATGGTATTCCTTTGTCAGGATCTCCAGGATGTGCAACCATGGGTTTAATCTGATCTAAATCTATTGTATGAACTCCTCCATCATAAATCGCTTCTTCATCTGCTATAACAAAAGCACTGACGATTTCCTCTCTAGATAGTTCACTCCTCCTCTCCATTAACCATTTTACGGTCAATTCATCCGGATCACAAATTCCAGTTTTAGCGCTACATTCAGTAGCCATATTACACAAAGTAGCCCTTTCATCCATCGACAAACTTGCAAGCCCGGGGCCCCCAAATTCCATACTTCTATCAAGAGTTTCTGAATTTGCTGCATACTTCCATAAAATATGCAATATAACATCTTTAGCTGTACAACCAGAATGAAGACTACCTACCAGATTAAATCTAATACTTTCTGGAACCTTTACAAACGCAAATTGATTATGTATCAGATTTGCATATTCTGTAGAGCCCACGCCATAAGTCAATGCATTACTCGCCCCCCCCATACAGGTGTGACTATCTGTCGCCTGAATAAAATCTCCAACATCAATAAATTCTTCTCGTGCAACTTGATGACATATTCCAGGAGAAACTCCATTGACTGCTGAATAATCTCTGACTCCAGTATGTTTTTGAAAATCATTCTGCATATCTCTTAATGTTTGAATTTTTTCTTTAAACTTGCCAAATCTTGGAACTCCAGTGGCATATAAAAGATGATCTTCAAACACAGCAAATTTTGGGGGATTAGGAATTTTATATCCATTGCCATATTCAGATTTTAGAAATTCATGAACTTGCGCGGTAGTAAATTCATGAGAATAACCTCCATCTACAGATGCTAAGACTGCATCTCCAGGTTTTACAAATCCTTTAGCAGAATCTTTTGAGATTAACTTTTGAGAAATAATTTTCTCAGCCATTGTCATTGGCCGAGGATTTTTATTTACATATGGAAGCTTAATTTTTTCTGCAGCGAGTTTCTTTGCAAAGGGAAATATTCCTCCATTTTCTAAAATTAATCTAGTAACTGGGTCATATTTATTCGTAAACTCATCCAAATCAATACTTTCTCCATTTTGTAATCTTTGAAGAATAGCATGATCTCCCATCAATTGACCTAGATTTATATTATTTCTTTCATGAATCGGTGCGAATGACGCAGCAATAACAATCCTAATTCCAGACCATTTTTCGCATTGCGGAGCCGTTTCTCTACTGGACCCAGTCCCTTTTCTATGACCTGAAACGATAACTTCAAAATTACCATTTTTCAAAGCATGGGATTCAAACACACGCCTCCCATCATGCAGAAGTCCTGCATATGCATTTTCAGCAATTTTGGATGGGTCATAGTCAAAGCAAACCCATGCAGGAGTCATTACATCAGTGTTTATGTCATCTAACAGATCGTCAACTGAAAGGTCTTCCATTTTAAGGTCTAAACCTTCATACAATTGTTTTCTGATTAAATCTAAATCTTTAGTTAGGAATAAAACTCTTTTATTTGGATTTAAGGATATTTTTGGAGGTGGCCATGTTTTTTTACTCATCCACTCTTCCTCCTCTTAGCCTTGCCATGGTCCAGTAATATATCACCATTCTCAATTTTTCTATTGTAAAAAATCAACTTCCTGTTTAATTATTGTCGCTTCAATTATATGTTAACCTTAAATAACATTGTCAATCGGGGTATTTTACCTTTCCTAGGAAAGAGGACGTGATGGGATGGCAGATTATCTTGTTGAAGACACCGTAAAATGTGATGAATGTGGAAGCCGTAATCTAAATCGAGATGAAACCCGAGGGGAAGTCGTCTGTGAAGACTGTGGTTTGGTACTAGAAGACAAAGTGATAGACCAAGGTGCAGAATGGCGTGTCTTTAGTCCCGAGCAAGGCGATCAAAGAGCACGAACCGGAGCTCCAATGACGGTAATGTTGCATGATAAAGGACTTTCAACAGATATAGATTGGCAAAATAAAGACTATTCTGGTAAATCTATTTCTTCACGTTATAGGTCACAGTTCTACAGAATGAGAAAATGGCAGAAGAGATCACGTGTTAGTAATGCAACAGAGAGAAACCTTGCGATGGCTCTCGCTGAATTGGATAGAATGGCAAGTAGGTTAGATTTACCTAAATCAATTAGAGAGTCAGCAGCTGTTAATTACAAGAAGGCTGTAGAAGCTAGACTTATTCGAGGACGTTCAATTGAAGGTGTTGCTGCCGCCTCTTTGTATGCTGCTTGTCGCCAATGTCAAAATCCAAGAACACTCGATGAGATTGGCGAAGCAAGCCGAACAGGTAGAAAAGAAATTGGTCGCACATATCGATTCATGGTTCGGGAACTGAAAATGAAAATTCCGCCCACCAAGCCAGAAGATTATATTCCAAGATTTTGTTCTGGACTCGATCTTGATGCAGAAGTTCAATCAAAAGCATATGAATTAATTTCGGCAGCACAGGAAAAAGAACTCACAAGTGGCCGCGGACCTACAGGAATTGCAGCATCTATAATCTATATTGCAAGTGTCCTATGCGGTAAGAGAAGGACTCAGAGAGAAGTAGCGGAAGTAGCGGGTGTTACCGAAGTAACAATTAGGAACAGATACAAGGAATTAATCCAAAATCTAAATATTGAACTAGAGATTTAATCTGGTGAAAAGATGTCAAGAAGGGAGGCGAAAGTTCTCCTTCGAGAACACTCTCAAAATTTATTGAGAGAATGTATTTCATTATCATTTGAATATCTTCCATTACCACACCCTCCATTAGAAATTCCGGATTTCCCTGCCCAGCCTCCTCATGATTCAAACTCACTAATTCAACAAGCATTAGGAATTTCATCTATGGATTCTGCGGGATTTTTGTATAGATTAGAACTTATTATTGAAAAATTTGAACCAAGTTTTGTCAAACGCCACATTAATCCCGCAGTAGAAAGAGAGAAATGGCTATCTAAAAATATAGAAGAAATCTCTGAAAGAATTTTGATTCTTCAGATTAAGGATTGGTTATCTTCAGCACTTGATGCAGAATCTCCTGACACAGATCGATGGTACCTCTCAGTTAGTACATTAATAGGATTAAGTCTGAAAGGATCTAATATTGTTGAATCAGAAGGATTCAACTTATTTAACTCCATTATTTTTGCAAGAAAACCAGGAGAACTCCCTCCAAATAGACTAACAGGAAATCATCAGATAGCTTGGGACGGGAAAAAATCACGTTCTTTTTATGAAGAAATTGGACACCCTAGTGGCGTTCTGGCAGCTAATTCAATTTTGGATATTCTGCAACTTCGTCAAACTAAAAATAATACGTTATTGCCTTATTGGCTCGAAATTTTGTCAATTAGCAAACATCTCTCTTCTTTGCTAAATATTCCTTCGAGAGTACAAAATCAGATAATAGATTGCAATCACAATAATTTTGAAAGTTTAATTATGGCGGCAATTCATACTTTATCTCATAGTCCAGAATCATCAAAAGAAATTTTATTTCAAGTCTGTGATAGTGACAAAGTAATTTTAAGAAGAGCACTAGCCTCTAATCTATCTAGAATTGACTCTGAAGATAGAGGTTTTTCTATATCATTACTGGAAAAATTGATTGATGATGAGGATTCGGATACTAGAGTATTATCAATAACATATTTAGGAAATTTAGCACGTTTAGAGAAGTTAGTTTTTATTCAATTTGCGAAGAAGATTTCTAATAAACAAGATTCAAGGATGCTTCAGAGGTTAATTGAATCGGGATTAAGATATTATTTATCTATAGATTCCAATGATTCCGAAGACTTAATTCCAATATTATGGATAAATAGTAATTCTGAATCTAGATCTCAATTGTCTGGAATGCTAATTGAAATAGCTAAAATTAATCAAAAATCATTTCTTGATATTTCAATAAAGATATATGGCTTAGATAAAATCTCATACACAGATTTAGTCAATCGTATTACTTTACGAAATACTGACTTAGGCAATTTAATCAGGAACATCCAGTAGTTGAGCCACAGGCATTACACTTCAAACAAGTACCATTTCTAACCATCTGACTACTTCCACAATCTGTACAAATATCTCCTGTGAAACCATTTTCTCTAGCTAATCTTCTTGCTTTTGTTGCAGAATCTTCTACTGCTTCGAATGCACCCAAGGTTTGTTGGACTTCTCTAACCTCACCTTTATTTCTGACAACACCATCATCTGTAATTTCCGGCCTACTTATCGAATAAGGGTCTAAGTCTTCTTGCGATACATGAGATAAATCATGCCTATCCAGATATTTTATAGCCAATTCTCTAAATATATAATCAACAATACTGGATGACATTTTCACTCTTCCACTGCCTCCCATAACCATGCCACTTGGCTCAAACTTTTGGAAAGTAAATGAGTTAACAAAGGCCTCTAGAGGAACTCCATGTTGAAGCCCCAAAGATACAGCAATTGCAAATTGGTTCAACATAGATCTCCATGCAGCTCCTTCCTTTGAAGTGGTCAGCATTATTTCTCCCAATCTTCCATCTTCGTACGCACTGTGATTCAGATATACTGTATGGCCGCCAACACGTGCCTTCATCCGACCTCCTTCGCAACTATCAGGCAAAGACCTCCTTGTAGCAATGTAGTCATGTACCATTGCTTCTGCAAGAGGTTGGGCTGTTGGCGCGGGTACCGGAAGAGAATCTACAACTTGCTCAACCATTTTTTGAACAATCACTTCTTCTTCTTCCTCTTCTTCCAAAGCGCTAGAATCAACAAGTTGATTCATTAGTGGCTGAGATAACTTAGAGCAATCTCTGTAAACTGCGCATGCTTTAATCATGGTTGAGAAACTTAAATCATAAGCATCTTTAATTTCAGATACAGTTGAATTAGATGGCATATTAATAGTTTTAGAAATAGCACCTGAAATGAATGGCTGAGCTGCCGCCATCATGTGTACATGAGCAGGCCAATCAATAGACCTAGTCCCGTATTTACCTCCTGGCGTAGCACAATCAAAAACAGGTAAATGCTCTTCTTTCAATCCTGGTGCACCCTCAATTGTCCCTCTTCCTAATACGTAATCATTCGCTTCATTAATCTGTGTAGAATCTAGACCTAAATGACCTAAAATATCAAAGAAATCATCATTATATTGCTCTTCAGTCATTTCTAATGTATCTACACACATTTCCTTACCCAAGATACTTGGTGAAAAGGCAGACCTAATATCAAATACGTCTGGTAATTTCTTTTCGATATTTTTAATCTGAGCTGATGTAAATCCTCTTGATTTCAGAGTATCATAAGATAGATGTGGACATCCATTCAAGCTCTTCGTTCCCATCACAAACTCTTCGATAGTTTTTGTTTGCTTATCTGAATATCCTAGCCTGCGTAAAGCCATTGTAACTCCTTTGTTGATGATTCTTAGAGAACCTCCTCCTGCAAGAGTTTTGTATTGAACCAAGGAGAATTGTGGTTCGACTCCAGTGGTATCACAACCCATCACTAATCCGATTGTTCCGGTAGGTGCAATAACTGTTGTTTGCGCATTTCTATATCCGTGTTCTTCACCTTCTCTTAATGCTCGATCCCATGCATCTCTTGCTGCTAATAACAAATCTTGTGGACATTTCTTAGCATTTATTCCTCGAGGCAAAACTGTCAATCCTTCATATTCATCTTCCGGTGCATTATATGCCGCTCTTCGATGGTTTCTCATAACTCTCAACATATGTTCTGCATTTCTTTCGTAATCAGGGTAAGGCCCTAATATCGAAGCAATTTCAGCACTTGTAGCATAAGACTCTCCGCACATTATTGCTGTCAGTGCACCACAGATTGCATATGCTCTTTCATCATCATAAGGTATTCCCATATGCATTAGTAGAGAGCCTATATTGCAGTAACCAAGTCCTAGTGTACGATAATCATAGGATTTTTGTGCGATTTCGGCGGAAGGAAATTGAGCCATTAATACACTAATTTCAAGTGTAGCTGTCCACAATCTTACACTGTGCTTAAAGTCATCAATTTGGAAAGTTTGATTATCCATATCATAATAATGAAGTAAATTAATACTAGCTAGATTACATGCAGTATCGTCAAGGAACATGTATTCTGAGCAAGGATTAGATCCGTTGATTCTCCCTCCTTCGGGGCAAGTGTGCCATTCATTGATGGTTGTATCAAATTGTACCCCCGGATCTGCACAGGCCCAAGCAGTGTATGCAATCTTATCCCATAGTTCTCCTGCATCCAGAACCTTGCAAGCTTCTGGTTCACGGTTTTCTTCTGCTGCTTTATCCTTTTCAGTTCTCCAAACTAAATTCCAATTTTCTCCATTTTTCACGGCGTCCATAAATGAATTTGGAACTCTCACAGAATTGTTACTATTTTGTCCAGAAACAGACATATATGCTTCTCCCTGCCAATCAGTATCAAAGCATTCGAAATCAACCCCTTTCCAGCCTTGTTTTGCTAGATCTAAAATACGTTGAATATGCGGTTGAGGAACATTATCTTTAATCGCTTTAACTATTGATTTCCTTAGAGCAGGATTTTCCGCCTGATTGAGTCTTGTATCGTCGTCTTCATGATTCCAAATAGATTCCATCAATAAGTTTGCATGTTTTTGTAGAATGTTAGAACCGATAACTAATGCCGAAACTTTCTCTTCTTCACTGGATTTCCAGTCGATATATTCTTCTATATCTGGATGATCTAAATCTAAAGTCACCATTTTAGCAGCACGACGAGTAGTTCCGCCCGATTTTATCGCACCCGCAGCTCTATCTCCAATTTTCAAAAAGGACAGCAATCCCGAAGAACTACCTCC
Organism: Euryarchaeota archaeon UBA605; assembly: GCA_002504905.1. Classification (GTDB taxonomy): domain Archaea; phylum Thermoplasmatota; class Poseidoniia; order Poseidoniales; family Thalassarchaeaceae; genus MGIIb-O2. The sequence goes on from DATY01000024.1 coordinate 53,922, forward strand.
TCCCGATAAAGGCTCTCCTGCACCTCTGATATTAGAGAAATTAGATCCAGTACCTGAACCAAATTTGAACAATAAAGCTTCACGATTCCATAGCCCCATTATTGAGCTAGTTCCGCCTACTAGTGAATCACTAACAGACTGAATAAAACAAGCATGAGGTTGTGGATGTTCATACGCATTTTCAGATAGAGACAGTACACCTGTTGAAGGGTCAACATAATGATGACCCTGTGCAGGACCTTCTATGCCATAAGCCCAATGTAAACCAGTATTGAACCATTGAGGACTATTTGGTGCAGAGCGCTGGCTAGCAATTAGGTAACACATCTCATCAAAGTATGCTTTAGCATCTACTTCACTCGCGAAATATCCATATTTGTAACCCCAATATGTCCAAGTTCCTGCCAGTCTCCGAAATAGATTCCTTCCATGTATTTCTCCACCAAAACGATCCTTTGCATCTAAAGTTTGCAGTTTTTCATAATCCGGTTCACTTCTCTGGAGCCAAACGGGAATGCCATCTTCCGCCACCTTGCGCAGATAGGTTGGCACTCCCGCTTTTCTCAGATATTTTTGAGCAGCAATTTTCCCAGGAACTCCTTCAAATCCAGATGGAAATTGAACGCCCTCGATAGAATCAGCCATGGTTCCATCAGGATTTCTTATTTCTACATCCATAGATATCCAATTGAACAAATCAAAAGGGTCTTCTCCAGCAGTAGTAAATCGTCTTTCAACTATCATACCATTCTCATTATCTTCATGGTTTTCAGTCATTTTTGATTTATCTTTTATCTTAGTCTGCATAGATTCACACTCCTATTTTTGAAAGTCTTGATATGGGGTTCCCGGCGTTAGGGATTTTCTCTTCGGAATAGAGGGTGTTTAATGCTTTACGAAAGACAATCTTTATTTCCGCTATTTTTACTATTTATATGATAACCCGAGTAGTCTTAAATTTTTGTTAATTTCAAAGATTAAGGCCTTAATTCCAGACTCCAGTTTAGTTTAGCCCCTGATCTTGTTATCATCACCCCAACCGAACAATATTTTTCATGACTTTGATGTATTAATCTTCTAGCTAATTTTTCAGGAATATCTCCTTCAATCACATATTTCATATTTACAGATGTGAATACTTTCGGCCTTTCAGAAGCTCTTTCAGATTCTAACTCAATCCACATTGCTCTTACTTTATCCATCCTGTGTTTTAATCCATCAATTATGTCGATTAGCGAGCATGCTCCGTGTGCTTGAAGAACAATTTGCATAGGACTTGCTGCGGTATCGCTATGAAATTGAGTAATTTTTCCATTATCAGTTTCTCCTTCTATTTCTTCACCAGTTACCCATCTAACTACACCCTTCATCCTACTCACTTCTTGTTAAGGCAGAAGGGTTGGCTTCATGAATGAGTGGTAAGTGGCATCTCTGAGAACAATGGCCGAGGGTGCAGTAATTTCAATCAAAAATGGCAATCTAATAGTCCCAGATGAACCTTTAGTGCACTATATTGAAGGAGATGGAATTGGAATAGACATTACACCAGTAATGATTAATGTAGTTAATGCTGCTGTTGAAAAGGCATATTCTGGTCAGCGTAATATACACTGGAATGAAGTTTTAGCTGGTCAGAAAGCGTTCGATAAAACCGGCGAATGGTTACCCGAAGAAACGCTTGAAGCTATGAAGACCGGGTTAGTATCTATCAAAGGACCACTCACAACTCCAGTTGGAGGAGGGATTAGAAGCCTCAATGTAGCTCTTCGTCAAAAACTCGATCTTTTTGCTTGTGTTCGCCCAGTTAGGTGGTATGAAGGAACTCCAAGCCCTGTTAAAAATCCAGATTTTGTCGATATGATTATTTTTCGTGAAAACAGTGAAGACGTATACGCAGGAATTGAATGGGAAGCAGGAAGTCCTGAAGTTAAGAAAGTAATCGACTTTTTACAAGATGAAATGGGCGTTTCTAAAATAAGATTTCCAAAAACTAGTGGTATAGGAATCAAACCAATCAGTCGTGAAGGTACATCTAGAATAGTTAGGGCAGCAATAAATTATGCTATAGATAACGATAAACCAAGTGTTACAATTGTCCATAAGGGAAACATCATGAAGTTTACTGAAGGCGGTTTTAGAGATTGGGGATATCAGTTGGCTAAGGATGAATTTGGTGCTACGGAATTAGATGGTGGACCTTGGTGTACTATGAATAATCCAAAAACTAATAATCAAATTATAATTAAAGACGTAATCGCTGATGCTATGTTACAGCAAGTACTTACACGACCTAAAGAGTATGGGGTATTGACAACAATGAATCTTAATGGAGATTATATTTCTGATGCTTTAGCCGCCCAAGTAGGAGGAATTGGAATTGCTCCAGGTGCCAATATAAATTATGATACTGGAATATCAATATTTGAGGCAACACATGGAACGGCACCAAAATATACAGGGCAGAATAAAGTAAATCCCGGATCCTTAATTCTCTCAGCAGAAATGATGCTCCGCCATATGGGGTGGAATGAAGCTGCCGACTTGATTGTGAGAGGTATGGAAGGTGCAATATCTGCAAAAACCGTAACATACGACTTTGAAAGGTTGATGGATGATGCTAAATTACTGAGTTGTTCAGATTTTGGAGATGCATTAATTTCTCATATGTGAGTAGTTACTTTTTTTATTAAATCCTAGAATTTAATTGTTGAGCATCAGAGACTACTCCAAATCCATATTCTTCTTCCAAAGCTCTTGATACAAGTCTGAAATCAGAATCTCTCGTAGCAACTAAAATATTGCCAATTTCCTGTAATGGCAAAGAGGCAAGTGAAGCAGCATCACGCATAATCTCCATATCTCCGCCTTCTGGATAAATTTCTTTCCCATTCAATTCAGTACGTTTTGGAATTTCTTCACTTCGATTACGTTTTTGATCATCAACTAATTGGAATATATTTTCATGCTTTAGTAAGAATTCTTCTAATTCAATCTTTGATAATTTTTTGGAATAATCTTCTTGTGGCCAAGTACTGAACGATTTACATATTTGTTTTACTTTTTTCTTCAAGAATTCAGGAGTAATCTTTTTGTTCCACTGTTCTCTATTGATATAGACATCATTGAATAATTTAACAACTGCATCTGGATTTTTTGTTCTATTGGTAAATTCTGACAATGCTGCAGGAGGGATGGAAAGGAAGGTTTCTTTCCCTCCTTGTCTTCTCAACATCATATGGAATGATCTTTCAACAGACCAATCAAATGAGCCAAAGTCATCATTAGAAATTTCTTGAAGTAAATCATCTTTTAGAGCGTGAATTAATACATTGGTATCAACTAGTATTAACGATTTCAAACCAAGATTTTTTAGTGTTCTTCTGTCTTTAATAGGAATATTTGAACTTTGACTAACGAAAACAGCCCTCTGAGTATCTCTTAATCTCTCAATTTGCCTACCTTTGAAGTAACCAGTTTCGATAGCCTCTTCGAACCTTCTAATCCCTCGGAGTGGATTCTGTTCAGCAATTTGCTCACCTAACAATGTTAATTCAAAAATATCTTTCATATCATGTAGCTCAAGCTGGAAACGCCTTTCTAAGTCAGATTCTCTTGAACCGCCAGATTTCTCTAAAGTCATTAATGCAGCTTTAACTCTACCTTTGAAATTTCTATCAGGTAGATTATGCTCATCTGGATATCTCTGAATCAACTCTAGGGCTTCTTTTCTTCTCTTATTGTAGTCGCCTTCCAAATCTGCCTTGTTAATTTTTTCTTGTTCACTTACAAATCTTATTAGTCTCTTGGTTGCAATATCTGTTTTACCCGAATTATTATCTGCACATGTTCTCAAATATAATTGGAACCGTTGAGTTAATAACGTTTCTAATTCGGGGTTTTGATCTAAAAGTTCGACAGCTTCTTTCCATGTTTCAGAATGCGCATATTCAATCATTGCCTTTCTTAGTATTAGAGAAGATTCTTCATAATTTTCTTCAATCTTAAGAGCGCCTTCCTTGTAGGCTCTGGCTGCATTCAACCTATTTCCATTCTTTTTTTGTAGAGCAGCACGAATAATTTGATATTCAGCAGAATCTTTATCATGAATTCTATACCATTTCTCTAAAGATTCAATTCCTACGTTATGCTCCTTAACTAAATTAGTTATTGCTCTAATAGTTCTGATTGTATTATCTTCCTTTGCCGCGAGTCTTTCCAATGTTAATAATGCATTTTCTTCTTTTTCAGTATTTCCAGATTGTAATTGCATAGCCGACGAATTCACATATAATGAATCAATTAAAGCCTCGAATAGTCTTCTATCTAATGTAGATAATTCGATTTGACCAATCGATTCATCCAATGAGGCAATCAATGAATTTTTTACAACTCCTGAACCGTCAGAAGACAACGCTTTTCTAACCTGATTTAAAACAATAATTGCACTTTTATCTAAAATTTTATGGATTGAATTTATATCAGATGGAACTCCACCCAGTAAAGAGATTAGAGATATTGATACATCTGAAAGAACATCATCTTTCTCCGATGTTTCTAAAGAGATTAGAGCCTGTCTTCTCAGATCAATCAATTGGTCAATTTTTTTTACACCCACATCTGCAGGCATTAAGTGCCACACCATTAATGCTCTAAATGGGTACACTAATCCTAACGAACTATCAACATTCATCTTTTCCGCTAGGTTTTCAATATCAGCAGTTCTAGTCATAACCGATAATATTTCGTCTGTGTATCTTATTGAATCAGTTTTGGCGAGAATTTTTGAAGCTTCTAGTTGGATTTTAGAAGGAGCATCTATGCTCCTCATAGCAAAGGCAATACTTTCTTCTTCTGAATTATTTAGAGATTGTAATATGGTTTGTTCAAATTTCTCAGAATAGCTCTTTGAAATCGCCTTTATCGAAAATATCAACTGATCCTCATTATTTATTGATAATTTTTCAATCATCTTTATCGATTCATTATATTCTTCTTTTTCAAATAATTTTTTACTTATGCGCCAGAGTAAAATTGTCGGCAAAGTTTCATTTGCATTCTCTAGAATTTTTTTACCGGATAATAATAATTCTAAAGAAAGCTCTTCATCAATTAGCTCTATTTTTTTCCATGCATTTATTCTGATTGCATTAGCGAGTTTATCCTCACCTTTTTGATTAATGCAATCAATAATACCATCGTGATCATTATTATTAAGTAAGAATAATTTTATCTGTTTTGCAACAACTGTTTTCAAACCCTTAACATCTTTAATTTTTTCAAGAACCTCGATTGCTTCACCAGAATTAGCGCTAAGAAGTAAGATTGATTCTAACAATGCTCCTTCGTTTTCCAATCCTCTTAATTTACCCTTCATTATTTGTGGCCATAATAAAGGTCTTGGCCTTCCAGCTAGGTCTTTACGTATTTTTTCTAAAGAAAGAGCTTGTGTAGATGTTAATGAGAATGGTATTTCCATATTTAACCAGTTTCTGAGACTAGTAATATCATTTGGGTCTAGATTTGCCTCTTTAATCCAATCCTTTGAATTAAAAATTTTAGTTTCTTCTTCAATAATATCGAATCTTTCAAATTCTGCAAATATAGGGGCTTCCCTAGCCAATCTACTCCAAACTGGATGAATCCCTTGACTACATTCTAACCTCAAAGTATTCATTTCTTCTTCATATGATTTGTCCCATGTTGTCATTTTGTATTTTTGAGCAATCAATACAGATAATTTGAATGCCGCAGAGTATTCTGAATTGATCGCCTGTTGCGGTGACGGCAAATGATCTTCTAAACTCATTCTGGATTGTCTACCTCCCCTTCTCCCGATTCTATTTCGATGGCTACGATTAATTGAATTTTCTTTATTTCCAATATCATCTTTTTCTATTACTTTTGGGGCGGTTTTTTCCGCTGCTAGAACAGCTAACGCTTTCCAGTTTTTATTTAGTAAATCCCAAGTGTCTGATTTATTAATAGCCCTCTTCCGACGACCTATATCATCTCCTGCTCTTTGCAGGTCCGAAATACAATCTAATAGATACTGCTCCAATTGAAGACACTCCGATAAGTCGCCCCAAAGCCCCTCCTACATGAACACACCGCCTTCTCATGCAAGACAGAAAAAGGGAGAACTCAAGATATGTTACGAATCAGGAGTCTTCATGGAGGTTCTGGCCACGCTAGTAATACTCCTTCATCCAATCGCTGCTCTAGCAATTATTTGGCAATTTTTCAAACAAAGAAAATGGCGTTTTGAGCGGTCCAAATTACCGAACGATCTAAGAAATGAGGGAATTTCTAGACATGAAAAAATGGGGAATAAGATTTTTATTTATGTAATACTGGTCATTTGCCTCGCTTTTGTTTCAAAGATAATATATTTCCAAATTAATAATGGAGTAGTTACTTTTTCCGACATAGCACCCAATCATTTTCATGGATGGGCTGGTATCATTGGACTATTTTTGATAATATATTTGAGACAACTTGGTATAAAAGCCAGCAATAATAGAAACAGTGAGAAGCCTTATGCAAAAATTAGCAACCTTCATGGAAGAATAAGTGATGTGATGATGTACTTGATAATTATACATGCATTTCTAGGATTTTTATATTTATTTACCTATCTTTGAGACCAAATTTTTAACCATTCATCAATATTTGATTCAATATCTTCTCTAACAACCTCTCTATTAGTAACAATCTTGTTGTCAATAGGTTTTATTCTACAGCCACAAGCATTGGCATGCCCCCCTCCATCTAAGTCAAAATTGGTCGCTAACTTAGTTAAGTCAAAGATACCTCCTGATTTATGAAGGAAAGAATTTGTATAAAATGAAGCCGACACGGGATAATTTTCCTCCTCCTCAAAAGTCGCTCCAATATCTCCATGTATAACCATACAAGCATCACATTCTTCTCCAGCAATTGCTGTAACAAGATATCCGTTAGATCTAATCTTTAAATTCTCTAATCTTGCAATTGCTAGCCTGTCAATAATGTAGAGGTTTTCTTTAATAATTCGATTAAGATATTCTTGTTTAGCCACTCTCTCGTTTAACTCTAATCTGATATCCGGTAAATTTAATATTTCATTTATGGGTTTCCTATTTTCAATATTTTCTAGTATCTTCATTGTTATCTCATTACTTGAACCTATTATTCTCCCTAACCAAAGCACCTTATTATCGCCTTTAAATTCATCAATCGAAATAGAACCTCCATCTAACTTATCAACCCAAAGCATAGTTTCTGACAAATCAGATAAATCGATTTTTTCTTTAAGAAGATTGTATGCAATTCTCGCAGCACTGGGGGTTTCCTCCCATAATATAACACAATTTTCTTCGGTTCTTTCTTTAGGAGCATTTGATTTATGATGATCTATACTTAGTCCACAATTCGGATGCCTTGGTAAATCACAAATTGCTGTATTTCTATCAATTAAGTCGTCCATCATTCCTGCACGTAAATTTCCTGGATGGCCAAAAATCACCTCTGCTTTTGGCCACCATCTTTTCAAAATGGCAGCAGTTACTACTCCATCTAAATCACTATCTGTAATTATTTTTTTAATGTCAAGGGTTAATGCTTTAGAGTAAATATCCACTGAAACCCCTCATCTATTACTAAGGGCTACTCTCCTCTTGGTATAATTCAATATCGATAACCTCTCCCCAATACTATGGAAACGTCATGCGGCTTCATTCTAATGAATTATGACAGTATACTCTTGCTACAATATCCTCAAGGACATTGGAGTTTTCCTAAAGGGCATATTGAGGAAGATGATAACGACCATTTTGCTACAGCTAAGAGAGAATTACTAGAAGAAACCGGTATTTCTGAAGTTTCAATAATCGATGGATGGATGTCGAGAACTGAATATACTTTTTTTTCAAAGGGTACTCCTACAACCAAACAGGTTTTTTGGTATTTAGCAAATACCGACGAACTCAATGTTAAATTATCTCATGAGCATACTAATTATATGTGGGTGAATTTTGACGAAGCATATGAGCAATTAACTTTTGATCAGGAAGTGGATTTACTACACTCCGCTAAAAACTTCCTAAATCTAAATTAATTTGTGTAAATACTCCAAGCAATCCATATCATGACTAACCCAATTATAATATCAATTATTCTCCATACTTTCTTAGTTTTCAATAATGGAGCTAGACGACGAGCTCCGAATCCGAGGCTGTAAAAAAATAGAAATGACGAAGTCATTGCTCCAATGGCGAATGTAATTTTTTCATCACCTTGAAATTGTAATGAGGCAGTGCCTAAAAGTACCGTAGTATCCAGATATACATGAGGATTCAACCAAGTAAAACCTAGAGTGATAATTGCAGTTTTTTTCGCACTAACAAGACTTTCTTCCTCGTCAATGTCCAGAGCATTTCCACTATATGCTGCCTTGAATCTCATTATTGAGTAAATAATTAAGAAAGAAATCGCAAACCATCTTATCAATTCAGAAATATTTTCTGAATTAGATATAATCTCTCCAAATCCAAAAACTCCTAACGCTATTAGCGCAGCATCAGAAAATGCACATATTGTACAAACGAGAAAGACATGCCTATCAGATAATCCCTGACGAATTACAAATGCATTTTGCGCACCAATCGCAACTATTAGAGATAGACTAATTAATGCACCTTCGAACCCCGCTGATTCGATACTCAATTATTCCACCTATCTTTTACCGAGAGGGGTCCAAAGAGTCTCACCTTCTTCTCCGGTAAGCCATCGAGAGAGTACAAAACAGTGATCAGAAAGCCTGTTAAGATAACTTATGACTTCATGTCTAACTTCTTCACGAAGAGCACAAGCCTCTCTCTCGGCTCTTCGAACAATAGTTCGAGCCATATGTAAATGCGCTACCATTGGAGTACCTGTTGGAAGTATAAATGACGACAGAGGCTCTAAATCTTCTAACATGTAATCCATCTCTTTTACTAATCGTTCACCAGCTTCAACTCCAATGATCGACATTTGCTTTGGCACACCTCCAGGGGGGCACGCGCATTCAGCACCGACATCAAATAATTCCTGCTGGATTATTCCAAGCATCCGATCAGCCTCAATAAGGCGATTATCAGCGATTTTAGGTCGATTATTTATTTCTGCACGAACGATTCCAATTGCTGAGTTTGCCTCATCAATTGTGCCATATATAGCCACTCTAGGGTGTTCTTTCCCAACACGAGTGCCATCTACAAGAGAAGTTTCTCCACCATCGCCACCGCCAGTATGAACCTTAGTTATCCGAACCATCTTGTATCTCCGGAAGGGTTTGGCAATATGAACAATCGTTTAAACATCAACTCAAATCTAAATGTTTTCTAATCGCTTCTATCCAAGATTTATCGACAGCATCCCATCCGCCAATTTTCTCTAATTCCATAGTATGTTCCATACGAGCGTCTTCATTATTTTCTTTCTCATAAATCAAAGCTAGAGCTGAATGACTCATCGCATTAATCCATTGCTTATCCATATCCCAAGACTTTTCAAAATGAGCAATTGCACCATCTTTTCCATGAATTAAACCTCTACTAATCTGCCTTAGCCCTGACTTAGACCATGAAATTCCTTGAACGCCAATTATCAAACCTCTAAATACAAGATAAATTTCTAAGCATACCAAAATCGAAGCCAGTATAAAAGAACCAATCTGCTCCATTTGTGAAGCTTCACTCCATCTTTCAGAAAGAAGAGTAATTGATCCTATGCAAAATAGTATCCCTCCGAATGGAGCAACTATGACATCATCGTCAGATACTGACATTTTTATTACTCCATAAATCACTGCAAAACCTCCGACAAACGCAGAAATATAAGCTGGAGCAAGTTCGTTCCCTTCACCCCTTGGGGCACTAGTCGCTAACCATAGAATAGCTGCTATGAATAATAAAATAGCGGCAAAATAACCACTTATTTCCGGGAAAGGTTGTTTTCTACTATACCAAAAAACAGTAATCCCGAGTATTGAAAATAATAAAATCCAAGGCCACATAACAATCACTCTGTTGATTCGACGCCCCATCCCGGTGCCCAAAAATCTTCGTCATCTAGCCAGTTCAACCATTCTGTTGAATCCGCTCTTAAAAGTCTAAAACATCTCCTATCCAAACCCGCCAATAATTCATCAGAAACCTCACCTTTCTGATGTGAATCAGTCCATTCTATTTGCATTTGTCTGATTAGCCTTTGACCTTCGGTATAATTATCAAAATTTCTTTCACAAACTTCTCTCAAATCTTGTAGCCATAATTTCGTGCCTTTAATATGAAGATTGTCATGAATGACTTTTTCTTTCTTTTTGAATGGCCACCATCCCATGATAATCGTCCTTGCGTTAAGGCCTTCTTTCTTGATGCTTTGCGAATAATCAAAGAGTACCAATCCTTGCGTGGGCCATGGGGCGCGTTTTTGTTCACTTACATGGTAAGGCTAAAGATTCATCATTTAGAGCGGCAATATCTGACTATGCAAACAGATTAAACTCTGATGGTGTACAAATAGTGGAGCATAGAAATAAGACCGAACCTGGTGATTATCTGGATGATGTAATTAAAAAAGCAGGTAATGATAAAGTCATTCTCTTGCAAGAAAAAGGTGAAAATCTCGATAGTATGGGGTATTCTGAAAAAATGAAAAAATGGCGTATATCTACAAGCTCCGTTCATTTAGTTGTAGGCCCACCTGGAGGATTCGGATCTTATGGAGGAGATTTAAAATCACTTTCTTTAGGCAAGATTACACTTCCACATGAGTTAGCTGCAGTAGTTCTACTAGAACAATTATATCGTTCTTGTACAATTATCAAAGGTTTACCATATCACCGTGCATAATTAATCAAAATTAATAATTTTATTTTCACTATTTACGTGAATAATAGTAGGCACATGACCTTTAATTTGACTTTCTTCAACCATCTTGTAAGTCACTAAAATAACTAAGTCTCCGGGGTTTACAAGATGTGCAGCCGCACCATTGATACAAATCTCGCCACTGCCTCTTTCGCCTAATATCACATAGGTTTCTAGTCTCGAACCATTGGTTAAATTTAGCACCTCTATTTTTTCCCATTCTGAAATATTTGCTGCATCAAGTAAATCCTCATCAATTGTAATTGATCCGATATAATTTATATTGGCTTCTGTTACAGTAGCCCGATGAATTTTTGAATTCATAACCGTTCGCAATGATGTCATCGAGCCTTCCGAATTTAATCCTACATTTTAATCCGAGGTAGTGTTGAACTTTGATACTAAAACGTCTCGTTGATACATCCGCTCTCAACTTAGGGTGTGCGTTGATAAATGAATTACATTTAGGAATGATACTTCGGTGGTCACGATGAAAGGAAAGTTACAAGAAAATATTAGCCTTGAAGGCTCGAAAAAAAGTATTGTTGCAGCATTAATGGTTTTCATAATGTTATTCAGTACTCAGATGTATTCCTTTCAGGATTTCGAACCCTATTCAGATGAAGAATCTGAGTGGGGACCAGTGATTAAGAGGACAGCATTTCAGCAAATAGATGTTTCAGATGGGCCTATGGCAGAATTTAATGAAATGCAACCAGGAGCCGAAAACCCATTTTCTCATCCTGCATTCAATGATCCAATGTATCATGACCCACTCTCTGTTTATGGAAAAGTCTCAGATCCTGCAGCATTAGCAATTGATCCGAGTTACGGATTCCTGTTAGAAGAAACAGATACAGAAGATCACGATAATGATGGTATCTCAGATTTGAATGATTTAGATGATGATAATGATGGTATCTCAGATTTAATTGAAAGGTTTGATGGTTGTTACGGCACAGATCCTTTTGATCATGATAATGATGGTATTCAGGATGAGTTCGATTGGGATGACGATAATGACGGATTATTGGAAGGCCCTATTGATTGGTCACAAGGAGCAGATCCGAAGAATAACACCGAAGACCGTTATGTTATTCCAACAACAATTCACCCATGGACACAAACAATAGTAGGTACCGGTTACAGGATAGATCAAAACCTGCTAGATCATGACAATGATGGAATTACAGATGAAGATATTGACGGCACTGGTAAAGGATCATATGATGAAGATGACGATAATGATGGGCGCATCGATCAATTTACTTGGCCTTGTGATTTTGACAGTGATGGAATCCAAGACTATTTCGATTTAGATGATGACGGAGACTCAGTACCAGATTTATGGGATTCACACCCATGGAACTCTCAGATAACTTCCAATATCACCGAAAATAATCTTTGGTCAGATTGGGTTGAATGGGACTCCGGTCCTACAACATTTTTTGTTAACATCAATAATGCTGGATTAACTCCAGAGAATATTACTATTGAAACAGGAGATATCATAACTTGGTTTAATGCAGATGTGGAAGACCATTCTGTCCAAGCACAAGGTAACGTATTCTCCAGTCCAATTATTACTGCTAATGGTGGAGTTTGGAGCTTCCAATTCAATAGCACAGCAAATATTACCTATCAAAACCTTGGTCTGAGTGGTTCAACTCAAGGAAACATTACTGTTACACAATCTTCATTCACTGGTAGTGACTATTATGGGCAGTATATTGGAGGTATTGATTTCGTTGAAAGAGAGAAGGCATGGCATCCTAAAGTACAAGCATTTTCAAATATCTTTGATGGTGATTTAGATGGCGATGGAATTCCTAATTTCTTAGATCCAGATAATGACAATGATGGCTCTCCTGATTCATCCGATACAGACGATGACAATGATGGATTGGCAGATATGTATGATGTTGATGATGATAATGACGGGATTTTGGACACATGCCTTCAAACAGATACTAATTTAGATGCTGCTGGAGACTATCCTATACCAAATCAGCCGTTTTATGATGGCAGTATAATGACGCCGGGAATAGATTGTGAAATCGATTATGATCGCGATCTTGATGATGACCGTTACAGGGTCATAGATCAGGATTATGATTTAATTTGGGACTGGTTAGATACTGATTTGGGAGGCGTACCAATTCCAGATAACACAGTTGGCGGGACTTTGACCGATGCAAGTGATTTACCATGGGATTTAGACAACGATGGAGAAATCAATGAAGAAGATATTTTTCCAACGGTTCCGCAGAGCACAGTCGATACTTGGGATTGCCCAAGTCTTGCCAACCCCAATCCGTCTAATCCAGATGATAATTGTTATTTGATGCGTAAATCATACACAGGATTCAATGATTGGGATGAAGATGGGATAAATAATTGGGACGATATTGATGATGATAATGATGGTATTCTCGATTGGCTGGACATAGATGATAATTGCGACCTCGATGATGATAATGATTTGCATTTGTTAAATGGTTCAAAATATCGTGACGACGGTCCGAATGATATCGATACAGATGTAGATGGTGACGGATTACCAAATGATGAAGATTGGGATGACGATAATGACGGTATTTCCGACTATTATGATCCTGATGACGGAAACTGTGGTATTCAAGACTTAGATGCAACCGACCCGTATGATAACAGTTATCCAACTAATGATGGTGATCTATTAGACGGATCTTCTGATGATCAATTATATGCATTTGCAATAGTTTACGAAATGTATTGGAACCAAACATGGATGTTTAACCCATTCACTTCAGAAAATGGCTTTGTATTAGACTACAATGGTTTCGATGAGGCAAACCCTACTGTTAGTGGCCAAATTCCAGAGCTATATTGGCACGTTATACAAAAATGGAGTCCATATAATGGCGATAATCACTTTGACATAGATATCGATGGAGATTCTTTGATAAATGGTATTGACGTTGATCAAGATGGTGATGGATTACCTGATTGGTGGGATCAAGATGAAGGTAATGATGGAGTTTTAGATGTTAATGATATTAAGATGGGAGGTAGCTTTGATGACAATACTTGTGGAGCGACATTATTTTGGATTTATGTTCCACAACAGCCACAAGCAATAGATCATGAATGTGGAATATTCTATGCTTGGTATTTTGGAGCACCTTTGGTCACCCCTACAAGGGCTAACCAAATCGAATACACATATCCATACAGCACTAGAGCCGACCCTGATTACAGTGATGGTGCTTACAATGGAAGTAATTCACAAGGTCAATGGACCTGCAATAAAAACTGTTTCCACTTCACCTTCGACCCACAAAGTGGAGTAAGCCCTACAGCCGCAGTAACTTACAATCAAATGAAAGATAATCGTGATCTTTGGATTGCTTACATAGGATTATCCTTTGGATTTTTCCAATGGACAGCAGATTCAAACGCTAATTTCTTCCCGGATGAAAGAGCAGATTTACTGAATAATGATGTAGACCCTGACGATGACTGTGGCGCGCCTGTTACAGGAAATATGGAACCTCAGTGTTTATTCAATGATACAGCAGATTTGGATGATGACTTTGATGGCATTTATGACCATTGGGATATAGATGATGATTCAGATGGTATTTGGGATTATTTCGAGGTCGACAGTAACGACGATTTAGACGATGATACTGGAACAATACCTCCTGGTAATTTCTACACTGGTTCAAATTGTGAAGATAACGATGATGATGGTACTGATACCGATCCTGATGAGGATGGATGGTTCCAGGCCGTTCATGACAAAGGGGTTCTCGGGCAGGGTCTTTTGAATCCCAAATATTATGATGTAGATAATGACAACGATGGCGTCCCTGACGGAGAAGATCCTGATGATGATAATAATGGAGTGTTAGATACCGACCAGGAATTACTTTGTTTTATTGGCGAAGAACAAATGACATGGGATCACGATAATGACGGAATTGTAAATTGGATGGATGATGATTGGGATGGAGACGGAAGATCAAATTTGATTGAACTTAATACTGCAACTCCATTTATTTCAGCATGGGATCACGATAATGACGGATTGAGAGATGATATTGATTTGGATGACGACTCAGATGGAATGAAAGATGAGGACGAAGTTATGCTTTGGCCATCTAGATATGGTAGCGAATCCACTAATCCATGGGATCACGATGACTTTGGCGGAGGAGAAGGAATTGCTAATCCATCTGACCCAAATACAGGGCCGGACGCGATAGATGAAGACGATGATAACGACAGCCGAATAGATGCTGATTGGGATCAGTTAGAAGAGCAAAATGGCAGCTCATCGGATTGGGACAGTGATAATGATGGTATTTTGGATGAAGACGATAAGATTCCAACTAGAATCACCCTCACATCACCTGATGTATTATGGTTAGATAATCTATATGCAGCCAAATTTAATGGTACTGTTAGTTGGTTAGATTTGGACCAAGGAGTTTTCGCTCCTGCAGAAAATTTACCAGTTCAAGTTCATATTGCATGGACTAGAAACGGAACTTCCGCTGTTGAAACAGTGGATGTATTAACAGATGCTGATGGAAATTTCGTCGTTGGACAATTCTTGTTCCCTGAAGATCTTCCAGTAGGCTCTAACACCACGTATCATGTTTATGCCGAAGTAACTGAGATGTTCTTACATGATGGCTCCACTACACAACCAGTACCCACTGAAGTCCGTGCAAATACAACGATCGATTATGTTGCATGGACGTATTTCAGAAGTGACGAACAACCGTTATTTGTTGATTATAAAGTACATTATGCTGCTGATTGGGATAGAGGGATATTCGATAACAAATTATCTCATGCACCTATATCATTTACCGTGCATGGTGGGCCATTTGGTAATTTGACTCATCCAACAGTATTCGATGGATATGGCTATGGGTACAGAGCAGATTCTGGCGGATGGGTTTCATTATCATTCGTACAGACAAGTGGTAGCCAAGGTGTTTGGAAACAGGTGCAATGGAATTCTACTATAGACAATGGTCCAGGCAAAGTTCCGGGTGCATATGAAGAAATTGTTTGGGATAATACATCAAAATCTCATAGCGTTGTTGGATTATATGAGTACACAAATACAAGCTTACCAATTGGAGATTATATGTTTATCGGGGAATCTAGACCGGACTTAGGCGGAGAAATGCCATGGCCATATTTAGAAGGGGATAAGACAGATTCCTTTGCAATTCGTTCGATGCACAGGATGTATGTAGAAGCCGATATTATTACTCCTTCAATTAGGCCGGTTTACTTCTACGACTCCACTCAATTCACCGGAGCTTCCTTTGGTGCTTGGAGGGCTCTATTCCATGCGCCATCTTTAGCCAATGCAGGCCTTGAATACAGTGAAGTAAGCCTTGGAAAGCAATATCCTATGCTTTGGGACGGTACTCCACAAGGCCTTACTGGAGAAGCAGCAAGCCTTCGTTCATTCTTGTCATCTAATGGAACACACTGGTTCATAGCAATGCAAAATGGGGGAGACTTCAATGTGCCTCCATGTGGGCCGATTAATCCATTCGATCCCGCTAGTGAGATTAGATGTGAAATAGTTCCTGAAATGTTTACTGGTGAAACATTCAGAGTTTTCGGAACCGTATGGAACCGAACGATGACTGCTTGGCCGCATGATGCAATGGCATTACAAGTTGATATTGATGGTAATGGAGTATTTGCAGGCTCTCAAGAGACTGGATTTGCTAGAGTTCCGGACATGATAAACGGCGAAGCAGTATTTGATTACAACTGGACCTGGTATTCACAGTACCCTGCAGGAGTCTATGGTATACGTGCTGACTTCACAAACTCGAATTATTACTTTACAGGTAATCAATCAGCGGTTCTTGCACCTACAGGGGCTTATGTCAATGTCTCAGTTATCGGAACAACGGACTTCCAACTGAATAATATTCCAAGACTTTACAGAGGTCAAAATACAACTATTGAGGCTAGAGTGATAGATAACGCATATCAACCGGTTAGAGATGCCCCTGTGAATTATACTTGGTCTGCTGATGGCACAAGTGATGTGGCAGTAACCGACTTGAACGGTGTGTTCAAAATCAATCTAACTATAGATGAAATGCATGAATTAGGTAATTTTTCATTGAGTTTTACTTACCCTGGGGACACTTATCGACAAGGTAGCTCATCTGGAATAGACCTCTGGGTCGTTTCAAGGACTTACATAGATTTACAAAGTACTACTGATAATAGATTATCTAGTGGAGATATTTGGGAATTTACAGCTCAGGTAACTGATGATAATAGGACTGCTGCAATAAAAGATAAAGGAGAACTTTTGGATGGTTGCGATGAGAACGGTGGAGAAATATTAGTTATTCTTGAAGGAGTTGATTTCGAACAAACAGTTCATCGGCAGATTATCAAGACATTGTGCCCTAACGCCGGAACAATAAATCATGCAATGCTGTTAGATCCACAATTGTTGAGAGATGACCCCCAATCATTCCTTCCTGATGGTTTCGGACCAGTTAATGTAATAATCAGATTCTCAGAGAATCTGCCTCATGAAGGCTGTGACCCTATAGATCAAGAAATGCTTGATATTTCTGGTGCCTGGGATCCATGTGCACAAGTACTGAATAGTGACCACTATCGTAAGGTATTCCAATACAACGGAGAAGGATTTAGCCTGATTGGAGGTACACAGTTATCAGTTGATAATCAGATTGTTTACACTTCAGAAATTGACCAACTGACAGGACAACCTATCGATAAACCAATGACAGTAACAGGACAATTGGTTGATGAATTAAATACAAATTTGTCTAATCGACCTATTCAAGTTCAATATGAAATGGTAGGTACTGACTTGGGCGTTAAAGCTTGTAATGGAGGAGTTACCGATTCTAACGGATTCTTCTCAATAATTTGTCCATTAAATGATATTCAAGCCGGTCAAGCAAAAGTTACTGTGAATTATTATTCATACGAGACTGGAGACCAATATAGATACAAAAACTCCAGCATCACTAAGTTCTTCCCAGTATTTTCTAATTCAACAATGACTGTACAAGAAATCGGACCCTTCCGAACTGATATAGATACATTCAGATTTGAGAATGGATCTGTATTCCCTGTACTATACTTGAAAGAATCATTCCACATTGATGCAATGTTAACCCAGGTTAATGGTAACCCTGTAGGTGGCAAATGTCTCAACATATACTTAGATCCAGAGACAAACACTAGGCCCTTTGCCACAGCAATTACTCAAGATGGAACTGGAGAGATTGAATGGTATTCAGGAGATCCAGAAGATAATCCAAGTAGAAAAGGTGTTGAACCAAGTGGTCAGAAATTAGAAGGATTTAGAACAGTTAGAATTGCATATGAACCAACAAAGGAATTACCTGGAGGTTGTAAAGCAGAAACAACCCCTGTAGTAAACGGTTCATATGAAGATATAGAAGTTCTAGTCCGAAGTAAAGTGGATATTTTGTTGAAAGATCATTGGGCAAAGGCTGAAGGATACCAAGAGGGAGATGTAGTGACCGGTAAAGTATCTATTCTAAGAGATAGACTTGATGTTTCTGTAGAAGGCGAAACTGTAATTTTCACTTTCCAATACTGGAATGGAACTGGCTATGTAACAAATAATGTTGAGTATTCCGTAACCAATGAAAAAGGTGAAGCAAATTTCAGCTTTATCTACAGTGGTAAAGAAGTTCCTGGTGAAACTAAAGGAAACGAACTTGCGATAAACGGGCAGTGGAGAGTCTTGGTTCACTTCCAAGAATCGGCTTTCTTCCAAGAAGAGTTCTTGAATAGTACTCCTACAATCAGGCTTGGAGAATTAGATGCTTCTGGTGATACAGATTTCTGGACTTTTAGAGTTATTACAGTACTTGGAATTGTAATGTCATTTATGCTATTAATCGGTGCAATAATGTATAGAAATTATAATGAAAGAAGAAGAATCGAGATTATTCGCGGTATCCTAACTGATTCGTTAATGTCTCTAAAGGCTTCTAATGATTATATTGCAACAATATTTGACTGTTACAAGCAATTAGTCAGATTCTTTAGAAGTAAGGGGGCAATGAAAAAGGTTTACGAAACTACCAGAGAATTCGAAGATGCGGTACATACAATGTTAGGAGGAATCACTCCTCCAGAGGATTTAGATACACTATTCTCAATATTTGAGGAGGCAAGATATTCTGATCATGAGATTGGTGCTGATCAAAGAGACCGAGCAATGGAAGCTTTACAATCAATTATCAACCATTTGAGTAATTCGCTTGGTGAAAGTATGTTGAATCGTACGTCATCAACTGAATCAGGATTGTATGGTTCAGTTATTAAGGCAGGTTCATTCATTGATTCAGAAGGACAGACAAGAATTGCAGGTATTGACGATGACGATGAAAGAGACGGTTTCTCGTTATAATTATCTTAATCATAGTCTGTAACTAACTTATCCGCCTAAACACCTACCTTGTCCGCAGTGCTACGTTTTCTCCACTTGGCGAGTAGTAGCATTCATAACAGGTAGTCAGGTGGCCGCGATACCTAAGAAACGTCGAGGGAGTTATATGAGTAAGAACAATAGAAAGACCAACGCGGCACTAATCGCCTTAATCGGCGATTTAAAGGCCCAGAGCAGGTCAACTGGTTCTGCACTATGGCGAGACGTTGCATTGCGTCTGGAAACCAGTCGCAGTAATTGGGCTGAACCAAACCTGAGTCGTCTTTCGCGATACGCAGCTAATGAGGACATGGTCCTAATTCCTGGTAAATTACTAGGAAGTGGAGAGGTAGCAGGTAAGCCTAACGTCGCAGCATATAGTGTCAGTTCTGGAGCCCGCTCTAAAATTGAAGACGCAGGCGGACGTGTAATTACGATTCGTGAACTAATGAATGAAAACCCTGAAGGATCGGGGGTGAGAATCCTTGGATGAATCAGGAACTATAGTATATGATGCTACGGACAAGGTCCTTGGAAGACTTGCTAGTGTGGTTGCAAAACAATTACTTTCTGCCAGAAAAGCAGGAAATCCAGTTAGAATAATCGTTCTTAATGCTGAGAATGCAATAGTTTCAGGGCCTAGAACACGCGTTCTAGCAGATTATGATTTTAAGTATAAATTAAATCATCCTCGTAAGGGGCCATTTTTCCCTCGAATGCCAGATCAAATCATGAAGCGAACTGTTAGAGGTATGTTACCATATCAAAAAAATAGCAGTGGCCGTAATGCAGTCAGAGATTTGAGAGTAATGATCGGCTGTCCAGCCAATCTCTCTGGTGAAGATCTGCCTTCAGGTCATACATGGGGGGACACATCTGCTCTGGATCGTCCATTACCAGTTAAATTTGTAAGACTTGGTGAAATATCATCTTCATTAGGTGTAGACGCGACACGTTGGGGAGGTCAGTGAATATGGCTAAAAGAAAAGGTAAAATTTCAGTTGAAACCAGTGGTAAAAGAAAAACAGCAATAGCACGAGCAACGGTCCGTAAAGGGCAAGGACGTGTTAGAGTTAATAGTCAACCTATCCACATAATGGAACCAACTCTTGCACGTCGTAAGGCATTAGAACCAGTCCAAATCGCTGAGGCAATGGGACGTCTAGATGATGTTGATATTGCTATTGATGTTCAAGGCGGAGGACAAATGGGTCAAGTAGACGCAATTAGAACTGCAATTGCTCGTGGATTAGTAAAATGGAATGGCGGTGCAGTTGGAGAAGATGAAGAATTAAGAGATGAATACTTGAGATTCGATCGTAGCCTTCTTGTTAATGATCCAAGACGTAAAGAACCTAAACATCAAATGGGCCGTGGTGCTCGTGCCAAATGGCAAAAATCATACAGATGAGGTGAAAAGATATGTTGATACCAGTCCGTTGTTGGAGTTGTGGGAAAGTAATTGCTCACAAATACGAAGAATACAAAGAAGCAGTAGTAAATGGAGAAGATGCCAAAGTTGTCTTAGATAATTTAGGTATGGAAAGATATTGCTGCCGTAGAATGTTTGTCGCTCATATCGATCTAATCGATGAAGTTGCACCATTCAGCGTAGCCCGTGAGTGAGTTTACACTTAGGTTAGGGCTTTGAACTCAAAGAACCCCCTTGAATACATAGGGCCTGTAGGTTAGCTTGGTCTATACTTCGCGGCTGGGGGTCGCGCGACCCAGGTTCAAATCCTGGCTGGCCCACCATTTTCCCTCAGCTTATGCAAGACTTTTCTGACATCTCAATACGCATATTCAAGTCGCACCCCCCCTCTCATTAGACATGGTTGATGGCCGTCCGTCAGGCGATGATAAGCGAGAGCTTGTTTCTTGGCTTGTTAAGCAAATTTCATATCATTCTGATTTATACTATAACAAAGCCACACCAGAAATTTCTGATGCAGAATTTGACTCTCTATGGTCCGAATTGAAAAGATTAGATCCGCAAAATACTCAGCTTCAGATGGTTGGTTCTGACTCAGTACCTGGTAGTGAAAAAGTAACTCATTTGTTTCCAATGCGTAGTTTAGATAAAGCGACTACAATTAAGGAAATATATCATTTTGTATCTGAAACTACCGTAAATGGTAGACAGTTTGTTTGCCAGCCTAAACTAGATGGTTCCGCCCTTTCTATTGAGTATAGGAGAGGCAGATTAGTCAGAGCAGCAACTAGAGGCAATGGAACGAGAGGTGAGGATGTTACTGCTAATGCTAGGAGAATCCCTAATATTCCTGAAACTATTAATTGGGAGGGAGATTGTCATATCAGAGGTGAAGTAGTAATGCCATTATCCATATTCCAACATAAGTATTCATTGATTGCACCAAACCCTCGTAATCTTGCTGCAGGATGCCTTAGGCAGAAAACAAAAGATTCGGGTAAAGCAAAGCCAGAAGATTTAATTTTTCTAGCTTATGATGTTAAATTTCCAGACATAAATTCCAAACATCCGGACAGTCCAAGTCCACCTGAATTTATTTTTGATTCTGATTCCAATGATTGGCTCTCGTCCATAGGAATACAAATAGCAGGAAATACAGTAGTTAAAGCAGAAGATTCTACCCAAATTACAGAGAAGATTTCTTCAATTACTGATTTTTGGACAAGAAAAAGAGATAGTATTGAATGGGAAATAGATGGAGTTGTAATTAAGCTAGATTTAATCTCGAAAAGAGAATTCCTTGGAATGACTGCACACCATCCTCGTTGGGCTCTAGCATGGAAATTCCCTCCAGAGGAAGCCAATACAATCCTAATGGGTGTAGATTGGCAAGTAGGCCGAACCGGAACAATTACTCCCGTTGCAAGAGTTGCTCCGGTTACCGTTTCCGGAGTTACTGTTGAGAATGTTACTTTGCATAATCCGGGGGAAGTCAATAGATTACAAATTGCAATTGGAGACAAAGTAAAGATTGTAAGAAGAGGAGATGTAATACCAAAGATAGTAGAAGTAATCGGTAAAGCAACAAAGTCAGATATTGAAGGTAGAATACATTCAGATGGCTCAAGATTCAATGAAGACTTACCCACTTATTCAAAAATAATTATTCCAACTTTGTGTCCTAGGTGTGATACACACTTGATCAAAGAGGGGGCATTCATTAGATGTACAAATTTAAACTGTCCATCACGAATTGAGAGAACTATCCTTTACTGGGCGAGATCATTGGAGATGGATGGTATCGGAGAGAAATTAGTTCAACAGCTATGTTCAGAAGGTCTTGTGAAATCTTTGCCGGATATATATGACTTGAAAATTAGTGATATTTCAAATCTTGAAAGAATGGGTGTTAAGTCTGCAACCAATGTAATTAGAGAACTAGAATCTAGTAAGAAAATATCTCTTAGTATGTTTCTTTCAGCTCTCGGAATTCCAGGGATAGGTCCCGAATTAGCAACATCAATAGCAAATAAGGTTAAATCAATGGAGAATCTTTTAGATTTAGTCTTAATGAGGGATGAAAAAATTGAACAAAATAATTCTTCAGTAAATCAACTCATTGAAATTGATGGAATAGGGGAAAAGGTTGCAAACCAGATTCTAGATGGATTAGCAATAAGGATGGATACTGTACAAAGACTTCAAACACATCTAGAGATCTATTCGGAAACAATGCCATTAACAAATGGTTCTTTGACTGGAAAAACATTCTGTATAACTGGAACTTTGACGCGTTCCCGTAAAGAAATCGTACTTTTGATAAAATCTAATGGAGGGAAGGTTGTGAGTTCTGTATCTAAGAATTTAAACTACCTAGTAGCTGGTGAATCTGCAGGTTCAAAACTAGAAAATGCTAATAGATTAGGAGTCCAAATAATCTCTGAGAGCCAGCTAAATGAGATATTAGAGGTAGAGAATATATCTATTGGTATTGAAGAGAGCCCTCAAAAATCCCTGATGGACTTTTAATTAACCATACATGTTTGAACTTTCATTAGTTGCCTGTTCAGCACTTGGATTTAGTTGTAAAGCCATCATTTCCCGTATTTGTTCCTCTATTCTTTGCGCTTCAATTAATAACGGCTCAGAATCCAAATATATTGCAGGAAGTAATTTATCAAGGCAATTTATTATTCTTGCTGCAGCTCTAGAATCAGGGATCGTACCATTTCCAAATTCACCAGAAGCTTCCGCCAGCATTGCAACAGTGTTCACAGATTTTCTTCTACTTTCACCCATCATTACCCCTGTCATTCCTCCAATAATTCCTTGTTTTAGAAGTGGAACATTTAATTCCTTCAATATTTTATGAGAATCTTCTATAGAACCAATGCCTAATAGCGACCCATCTGAATCATCTTCATCAAAAATTGTATGTTTATTTTCCACACCTGGTGAATAGGCATCAATCATAATTGTAGCACTAGCATTAGATTTTTTAATCCAGTCAATTAAGGCACCAGATAATGGTAAGCACAAATCCGCAGGAACTTGGATTTCAGATGCAATGAGTACAACTTTATTGCATTCTTCCATATTACAAATAGGCTCCCCAGCATAAAATCTCAAAGGAGGTAAAGGCATTCCTTCTTGGACTAGACAAACTGCAGGAAGAGATGGATGTCGTACGCCACCAACCAATTTCAAATTTAATTTATCCACTAGATAGTGTGCAACAATACTGCTAACAAATCCTAGTGATGGAAAGCAATTGACTACTAGCGCTCCTGTAATATCAATTTCAGAATCAAACTGTATCTCCGGTTGTGACGTCATTGCTAGATAGTAATAGCCGGTGGTGTTAATCCTTATGACGCCACGAGCGTAACATCAGACAGTCAGGGGTGTTGTAATAGTGGCCGAAATATCTGAAGAGTACCAACTATCTCCTTCCTCATGGAATAGATTTGAAGAGTGCCCAAGAAAATACTGGCTCTCAAGACAAAGATTACCTAGAAAAGCATCCATGGCGGCTTCATTAGGTAACGTTATCCACAATTCAATGGAAGAAATTTGTAATCTAGATTTTGAAGATTATGACGATTCTAAAGTTGGGTGGCTATCTAATTTAATGAAAGAAACTATAGATAAACATTGGTCATTGGAAAAAGAAATCTTTCTTAATACACCCCGCAGACCAAGTTGGAAGTCCCAATCAATTGGAAAGGCAAGGGAAGGATTGGTTGGAGCCCTTAATATTCTTTTCAGCAAAACAAGGCATGCAGGAAAAAAGTTTTCAGAGATTTCTGTTAAAGATTGGAAAGAGATTAAATCAATTATCTTATCTAATGAAGAATCATTGATATCTAATGATGGAAGACTAATTGGTAGGCTAGATCTGTTAATAGATAATCTAGATGAAGATGGTAACTCTAGAGGTTGGATAGTTGCAGATTTGAAAACTGGGAAACCACCCAATTCAAAACTTAATGAAAAAGTAACTAGGCAGTTATTATTTTATAGAGATTTATTGAAAGAAACTAAACCAAATCACCCCAAAGTATCTGCTGAGGGCTGGTATTCATCTAATCAGAAAATATACTCTACGGATGGCGAATTTGTATTGAATGATGCAATCTTGGCTTGGAATCAAATGAAACTAACAAAGGCCCCTCCTGTTTCGACACCTAGTGAAGATGCGTGTGGATTTTGTGAGTTCAAGGCATGGTGTCCTGATTGGTGGATATCTAGAGATAGAGGGCATCTTTCAGATAGGAATACATTTCGCGACGAGGTTGTTAAAATAGTCAAGTTTGACGAGTCTTCAGGTGCAGCAAGGTTTGAACGCCAATCTCCAGTAGGCTCAGAAGGTGAATTAACAAGCTCCGAGATAAGTTTTGGAGCGTTTATTAAAGGTCGAGCACTAATACAATTGAAGGAGATATTTTCTTCAGATTATGAAGGAGCATTATTTTTGGGTAGCGTCAGATCTCAAGGACAAATTATTCACTTAGGAGATTGGAGCGAGATTCTTCCATGGTCTCCTTTATTGGAATCAATAAGATAATTCAGTCTTGAAAAGAATTTTTAAGTTTTTCACATACACTATTCTCTACAGGGCTTGAAGATGAAAATAGCCAATCCAAATATCGAGGATCATTCCGACTGATTTCACTTAAACTTCTACCTTTGTGTTTCCCAAAAGCAACAATGATATCTGAATTATTTATTCTCAATAATCCTCTTGATTGAGGAAACGGTTCTAAATCTTCTAGACCTGGACCAAGTGTATTTTCTTTTCTTACTCCTGATAAAGAGTCTTGTAAATCATCTATTGATCCTCTAAAGAATCTAGGGTTTTCTTTCATTATTTTCCATAACAGAATCAAGGTTGCGCCTGCATCTGCATCTGCTCTGTGGGCATTATTAAGCTCAATTCCATATTTATTACATAATATTCCTAATTTATGTCTTCCTGGGATTTTTAATTTTCTAGCAATCACTAAGGTATCGATTATTGCTCTTGGTTTAGGTGTTTCAACCCCTGCTCGGAGGCATTCAATTTCAAGAAGTTTCCAATCAAATTTTATTATGTTATGGCCAACAATTATTGAACCGTCAATTATCTTTGATATCTCGCCAATGTGTTGTGAGAAATTACCTGCATCTTTGACATCTTGATCTTTAATACCATGGATATTCGATGCTTCAAAAGGTATCCTTTTCTCGGGATAAACTAATGATTGGACATTAATTATACTTCCATCAACGTCACTGCCAATTAATGCGTATTCGACAATTCTCTCTTTCCTGATATCAAATCCTGTAGTTTCTAAATCAAATCCAATGACCCGGAAGCCATCAAAAATCTCCCCAGCCATGATTTATCGAAACACACTCACCCAATGAACTAATCCATCGGCCCCTTTCAAATCATATATTTTTGATATTTAATTGGTGTATTTTTCCAACATCGCTATGAACGTTATATCTTGCACAGACGTCCAATGTCACCAACTAAGATTGGAACTTTCACTATATGTTGTATGATTTTAATGGTATCATTAGCTGGTTGTACTGGGCTATCACCTACAACACCCAATGCTGAAATATCTTCTGATGTAAATGAAATTAATGTAGGTGATGTAATAAATTTTGATGGCCGTGACTCGACATCCCCTTCCCCTACAATAATAGTAGATTATAATTGGAATTTTGGTGATGGCGAAACAAGACTGACTAAGTCAGGAATCATAAGCCACTATTTTCAAAACCCTGGAAGCCATGAAGTCGAACTAACGGTAACTAACGATTATGGAGAATCAGATTCAATCTCAATGACTATTTTTGTTAATTCTCCACCTTCAATAATCATTGAAGCTCCTGGTTATGTAAAGACTGGTGAAATAGCAACACTAGATGCAACCAATTCTTTTGACCCTGAAGGCGGCAATTTAGAATTTATTTGGGATTTTGATAAGTCAATTGACAGTGACGGAGACGGAGATCCCGCTGGTGATGCGGACTCGATAGAACCAATAGCAGATATTGAATTTTTAGAAGCTGGTAACCAAACTGGGGTATTGACCATAGTTGATGACATGGGAGGAATTTCCTCGCAAGAATGGACCATAATGGTAATTTCTAGGACATATTATGTTTATTGGGAGGAAGAAAAAATTATCTATTCTTGGTCCGATTATCTTGAACAAGGAGAATCTATATCTCTAACTCATGAACCAGGCCTCAATTCACGCATTATCGAATTTAATGCTTCATTAATTTTAGATAGAGAGTTGATACCATTACTATGGCCCGAAGACAATTTTTCTTTACATGTCAATTTACCGATGACTGGATGGGAAACATCTGCCTCAACAACTCATGATAATATTACAGAAAATGCGTCAGCCTATATTTCATATGATGAGTTAAATGATATACCTGAAAATGATTACAATATTCAAGGAGACTCGGCTGAAAATATTATTTTTTCTTTACTAAATGAACCAGGGCAAAGATGGGGGATGGGTGAGTGGATATGGACGATTACTGCAGATCAATGTGATCCAGATTTACCTGTAGATGGTATCGATCCAGATACTGGTAATGATTGGAGTTTAGAGATAGAATTCATTATTTTAACTCCTAGAGTAGCAGAAATCGGAATCTAAATCCCTATTCAATAGTGGGAAGGGCTTTCAAGTAATTCTTCATGGCAGGGGTATGGTCAAAGAGATGGAGATCACTAAAGTCTCGATTCGAGACAGACTTATTGCAGACCTAAAAGTCATTATGAGCGATCCTCGAGACTATGATTTTTCACCACGTGCTGAAATTAACTCCAATGTACTTACCATCCATAATGAAGGCGATGATTCTTCTAAAACATCATTCGAACTAGATTATGAAATGATGCAAACAATAGAAAGAGATCGCATGCTTGAATTACGGGTCAAGTTCAATGTAGATGGAATGCATGGTGTTCTTTTACATAAAACTCCTCAACCTAGAGATGGTCCAAAATCTAAGAAATTAGCACAACCCAGTTGGAAAACAATCCTTCCACTGGATATGTAAATCTCTCTAACTATCACCGTCGGAATTAAAGATGAACCTTCTTTCGAAGTTCTATTGGACCCATAGTGTAGCCTGGATATCACTGGGGCTTGCGGAGCCTTAAACCCGTGTTCAAATCGCGGTGGGTCCGCCATTTTCATTTTTCAGTGAATACTAAAATAATCATATTTTCTAGATTGTTGTTCCATAGATTTCAAACCAATTAACTATTACCATTTACCATGACATTCGTATCTTCTAGAAGAATAGACTTCCCAATGGTAGATTTAGCTGGCATAGTTTATTACCCTAAATTTTGGGATTTAGCGCATCGATTCTATGAAGAATCCTGGGAATATACTTGTGGTATTCATTATAATGAAATTCTTGAAGTATATCGCTTAGGTTTCCCTCTAGTCCATAGCGAAGCAAATTTCCATCACCCTCTAAGATATGGTGATATAGCTACATGCAAACTTAAGATAAAGAGAATCGGGGATACGTCAGTGACTTGGAGTTTTGAGATATTCAATCAGGATGAGATATTGTGCTGGACATCATTACAAACGACAGTTTGTACAAATATGGATGAAATAACTTCAAAAGAATCTGTCCCTGATTGGATGCGCGAAGGACTTTCTAAAATACAAGAATAGACATCACTCTTTAGGCCATTTTTTCGTTAGTGCTTTTCTCAAAGAATCATCCATTTTAGCATCCCACCAGTTTGCCTTTCTCCATATCGCATATCTTCCTCTAATTCCTCTTAAATCAGCTCCTTCAAGTTTAGCGCCTTGAAAGTTAGATAGGTTCATTTTAGCTTTAATAAAAATAGCATCTCGCATATCAGCATTATCAAATGCTGCCTTCATTAAGTTAGCACCTTTGAAAGATGCTCTTCTCATATCAGCACCTGATAGATCGGCACCCTCTAAGTCTGCACCGTCAAACACAGCTCTTTTCAAATTAGCACCTGAGAGATTAACTCCTCTCAAATCTTTACCAATATGAGAAGTATAAGACCAATCTTCATTTTCTTCTTCAGACACGTGTCAAACTCTCCAGATAATCGCGACCTGCATCTGTGAGGACTACATACCTATTTTTCTTTGGCATACCTTTAGGATACTCCAGAAACGGATCTTGCTTTTTTCCTGTGACTCCACCTTCTAACATACGATTGATGTAGAGTGAAAGATTCCACTTTTCAACATCTTCTTTATCCCATTTTTGAGATTGAGATACTAGATTTTTCAACTCACGAGGAGGCGTATTTGTTTCTTTTTCAACAAATCTTAGATAATGAATAGCAGCGAGAATAACATCGCCAGTCTTTTCAATTTCACAAGAATCTAATACTCTTCTGAAGGCTGAACCTCTTTCAGGAATCCCACTTTGAACTGCTCTCTGAGCCGCAATTTGTACTGCTGAGTCTCTAGCATTTCTGATAGCTGTAAGTTTCCCTTCCCAAGATTTTTCTTCCTTAATCTTTAACCAACCATCTTGAACTTCTTTTGCAGAGCCAGATAAATCAATTACATCGCTACCAACCTTGATATAAATACGACCAATTCCGGAGTTTCCACTTTGACCCATATTACATCGGAGAGAGTCAATTTAGTTAAATCCTAGTATATTTTTTTAACAAAATGTGATTATGTAAGTGTGAGATTTAAGATACTTTACTAATTGCGAGGTATATGGAAGATGATAGCAGTACAGGATTTCCTTTGGTTTTACATGCCGAAGCAGACCCTAGCCGCCTTGGAGGAACGGCAATATGCGGTTTCTCAACTGTGGGCTCAGTAGGAGTGATTGCAACATCTCATTTGATTTCAGCGCTAAAGTTAGATGTCATGGGTACAGTACTACATCCACATTTTCCTGCAATTGCTTTGATACATGACTCGGTTCCAAAGCACCCTGTTAGGGTTTACCAGGGTGAGGGGATAGGAGTATTTACATCTGAAATACAGTTTCCTAATGAAAAAGATATTTATTTTGCAGAAACTGTATTAGAATGGTTCACAAAAGGCGGTTTTGATAGGTTAATCGTAATTGATGGAGTAATTAGTAACGAACTAGGGATCAAAGAAGAAGGTGAATTATGGGGAGTTTCTTCAAATCAATTAGGTAGAGAAAAACTTGACAATGTAGGAATACGACGTATTCAGCAGGGTATAGTATCGGGAATTGCTGGTTACCTCATTGCTGAAGGAGAACGTCGTGGACTTGATGTTACCGCTTTATTGGCTGAATGTAACCCGATGTACCCAGATGCTAGAGCCGCTTTAATCGCGGTTGAAGGAGTAAGTGAATTGTTAGATAAAGAAATTCCAATTCAAGATCTATTGAACGATGCAAGAAAAATAGAAGAACGTGTTAGAGAGGCTTTCAGTCGCGCTCAAAAGACGGCTTTACCTGCACCGAATGACGAAGATGATGACGATGAAGTACAGATGGTCTTCTGATTAATAGAAGGGATTAGTTCCGGCAGCGTGGTCTGTAGTGTCAATTATTTCAGTAATTCCAGGAACATTATCAGTAATCATGACCTCAACTCCTTGTTTTAGAGTTACATCTACCATTCCACATCCTTGACATCCTCCTCCGAAAGCAATGTATGCCTTTCCGTCATCAACCCCTAGTAAATCTACATGTCCTCCATGAGACGCCACAGCAGGATTTACATGTTCCGCGATTACGTCTGCCACACTTTGAGATAAGTCATCTATCCAAAGAGGATTGGGATTATCAAATGCAAATCCTCCTCCCATAAGAGTTTCTTTGTAATCCAAAGTAGTACCATCAATATATTGAACACTTTTCTCAGCAATTAGGATCTTAAGATCGCTAGATTCAGTGTGTAAATCGCCTTCTTTAGCATCTTTTAGTGAAACAAGTTGCAAATCATAGTTGAAGCCATTCGCTCCCCTTCCAACAATTTCTATACGAACAGCGATATCAGGATCATCGCCTTGGGAGATGTATTGATTCAACATCTCCTGAGCTTTCTCTGTTATCTCCAGCATGTTACTCAATGTGTTGCAAAAGGTACCCTTTATTCAACCTGTCCTCAAACAGGCAAGACTCTTGACCCTAGTTCTTTACGAGGTATTGTGCCTAACTCCGATGTCCGAGATCATTTTGGAAGACCGTTGAAGGATTTACGGATTTCAGTTACCGATAGGTGTAATTTTCGATGTAGATACTGTATGCCCAGAGAACGCTTTAGTGAGAATCACGCATTTCTTCCCAAGAGGGCATTTTTATCTTTTGAAGAAATAGAAAAAGTAGTCCGTTCATGCATGTCTCTAGGTTTAGAAAAGGTCAGGATTACTGGAGGAGAACCTCTTTTGCGAAAGGATTTACCAAGATTAGTTGAAATGTTATCAAATCTTGGAATTGAAATCGCTTTAACTACAAATGCCTCTTTACTAAAGAAGGAAGCAAAAGCCCTTTATGATGCAGGACTGAATCGTGTAACTGTAAGTTTGGACGCATTGGACCCCGATCTCCATCACGCTATGTCAGATAGTAATATCTCGGTTAAATCTATTTTAGAAGGAATTGATGAGGCTATCAAAGTAGGGCTTTCTCCAGTTAAAATAAATTGTGTGGTACAGAAAGGAGTGAATGAGGAGGAAGTTAGTAAATTAGTAAATCATTTTCGGCACACAGGAGTAGTTGTACGTTTTATCGAATATATGGATGTAGGACGAACAAATGGCTGGCAACTAGCACAAGTGGTTCCATCAGAAAGCATTTTGAATCATCTTCAACAAGAGTTTGATTTGGTACCAATAAAATCAGTAAAGAATAGTGATGTTGCTGTAAGATGGGCTCATAGGGATGGCTCTGGCGAAATAGGTTTTATCTCATCTGTCACATCACCTTTTTGTGGAGACTGTGTGAGGGCTCGTCTTTCAGCAGATGGTAGGTTAGTAACTTGTTTATTCGCTTCCGGCGGTCACGATATTCGCGCACTAATCCATAATGGCGCTGGCGAAGAGGATTTACAAGCAGCAATTGCAGCTATTTGGAACCGAAGAAAAGATCGCTACAGTGAAATACGCTCGGAAGATACAGCCGCACTACCTAGAATTGAAATGTCTTACATTGGCGGTTGAGTAAGGTCTAATGATTGGATAATAACATCCCATGGGGCATTAGTTCTGAAAGAAGGCTTGGGGTAATGTGACAACTCTGCTTTGAATCCTTTCTGATTTATTATTTCTACCATTTTTTTTGGACTAGGGGGCGAACCAACATTCCTCCAACTAGCTAAATCATCTGTTAGAATTAGAAACTCACCTTCTATTATTCCAGATTCATTTTTAATATTCTTAATACTACGGATTATCTTTCTTCTTTCTAGTTCGTAATCTCGTTGATTCCAGTTCATAGGGTTCATCGGATTATATTCTATTGTGCACATAGATGTTACTTGTTCTTCTGTAAAACTAGCCATTACTTTCGAATCTCCAAGAGGGCCTATCCAAAGTGGACCTGAGACTCTTTTATCC
Organism: Euryarchaeota archaeon UBA605; assembly: GCA_002504905.1. Taxonomy (GTDB): domain Archaea; phylum Thermoplasmatota; class Poseidoniia; order Poseidoniales; family Thalassarchaeaceae; genus MGIIb-O2. The sequence goes on from DATY01000024.1 coordinate 86,310, forward strand.
TCCCTGCTTACAGGATATGAGAGTGGTAAAAAACAGTGCATAGGTAGGTGTTCTGTTGAACTCTGAGGTGTCAGACCTTCCTTCATTGACGCTACAACTTCTTTTTTGTTAGGCTCAGATACCCTCCACCCTAATTTTTTTTCTAGTTTGTTGGCTTTTTCCACAGATTTTTTAACTTTTAAAGAAATTCTTAGATGGTGTGAATCCCATACTGATAATATTGGTTCAGCGAACCTATCATGTTTTGCTGCCGATCTTGCTATACATGCCATTAGTACTCTTAACCCAGAATCATGCGCTAAATTATCAGGATTTATTCTAGCGCCATATCTTCTCATTAAAGCAGTCTTTGAAGAACCTGCCAAGGCGGCGGTATCTGTGGCACTTATTTCTAAAATCGCATTCTTTGCAAGTGATTGTATTGCAGTATCTAAAAATGGTATCGGTGAACCAAATGGGTCTATATCTACCCAATGCCACCCTTGATCTAAAATCGTAGTTCGTAAATCTCCTTGCTTATGATTCAAAATACCTTGCTCGTTTTTTGGAGGAAATTTTTGATGGTTCTCCAAAGCCCTTTTTATCGATTTTTCATTCATATCACAGATTGTTACTCTTAGTCTATTAGCATGTTCTTCTGGTAATTCGTTTAACCATCTCCTTGCTCTAAGGCCGCTGGCTGCTAAACCATCCATCACATATATTTCTGAATCACCTAAATATCCTGAGTCAATAATATGCTTCATCAACATAACACTTCTAGTTCTTGACCCAGACATTGCTGGATTGTAGAATACTTTTTCAAAATCTTTTTTCGAAGGACCTATTACATCATTTTCTATTTTATTTTGTAGTTGAATAAATGTTGCCCCTTCAAGATATATCATACTAATTCCTCAATCATAATAATTGCTATTTATCAATTCAATAATGCGAGAAAATAACCTCAGGGTCAGCATGTGTAACTTCTCTTTTTTTATCATGAACATAACCAATACGCCTAGTTCCTGGTAATCTTTCATTCAACCATTCTTCTACAGATATTGATTTCTCTTTACTGACCACGATTGTCATGCCCATACCCATATTGAATGTTCTATGCATTTCTCTATTGTTTACAGAGCCATTTTTAGCCAACCATTTAAATTCTGGCAAAATAGGCAAAGGATCATCTATATGCCATCCGAAATCATCATGTAGCCTTAGAAGATTAGATAATCCTCCTCCTGTGATGTGTGCCATTGCTTTGATATCTGATATTTCACAAGGTCCAATACCTTCTCTACAATGTTTAATCAGATCCACCAATGGGTCTACATAGATTCTAGTAGGATTTAGTAGTACTTCTCCCAATGTTATTTCTCCTTCTTCAAATCTTTCAATACTTCTATTTTCATGATTTGAATCAAAAGGACATGCCTCCATTAAAGAAAAACCTGAACGTTCTACGATTGCCCTAACAAGCGTATAACCATTAGAATGAACTCCACTACTTGGTAAACCAATCATTATATCCCCATTTTGTATCTTTGCTCCAGTAATTTCTCCCCCTTTTGGAAACCATCCTAGTGCTGTACCTGATAGATCTAATTCAGTAACTATGCCAGGCAATGTTGCTGTCTCCCCTCCTGCTAGAGTTACCCTCGCTCTATTGCAGGCTTCGGCCAGAGATTTTCCTAGTATTGCATGAGTCTTAGTATTAGTTTTTGGAACAGCAATATAATCCACAAAAGCAATTGGTTCTGCCCCCACACATAATAAGTCGTTGACATTCATTGCTACGCAATCAATGCCGACCCCATCATACCTTTGCAATTCATTTGCAATCATTAGTTTTGAACCAACGCCATCTGTTGCCAATGCTAATCTGTAATCTCCAAATTCAATAATACCTCCAAATCCTCCAGGTAGAGGGACAGGTGCTCCAAATTCTCCTTTTTTCCTAATAGACGAAGAAAGTGCACCTACTAAACTTGCAACAGCAGCTCCTTCTGCATCTATATCAACTCCTGACGACGCATAATCCATTGGGGGGTCGGTCATGGCCTCGCGAGACATAACTACTGCATCAAATACTCTGTCTGTTATTTTCTTTTGAGTTCTGATTAAAGTTGTATACATATAATAATTTTAGTATGTTTTTTTATTATGTACATTATATATTAAAAAACTATTTTTTTAGATGCATTCCCAATAGACTCTATAAATGTTATATGTAG
>DATY01000026.1:0-30592 GCA_002504905.1 Euryarchaeota archaeon UBA605
CCTTGACCTTGTCCTTCACCTTCTTGCTCTGATTCGCCGCCACCATCGGTACCGCCATCTCCGTCACCTTCGTCATTTCCTGGGAAATCAGGATCATATGCGTCAGGTATTCCGTCACCATCAGAATCAGATGAAGAACCGTCGTTAGGATCATTTGGGAACGGATCGTTGCCGTCAGCTACACCATCACCATCAGTGTCAGCACTATTCGGATTTGTTCCCGAATTGTACTCCTGCGTGTTTGTTAAGCCATCGCCATCTGGATCTGCGTTCGCATCACTAGCTGAATTAGGATTTAGCCCATAAGCTACTTCCCATCCGTCTGGTAATCCATCGTTGTCAGTATCTGCATTGTTCATGTCTGTTCCTGCAGCCTGCTCCTCAGCATTAGTCAGTCCATCTCCGTCCCAATCTGCTCCACCATCGGATGGATCGAGTGGGTCAGAACCGTCGGCTTGAACACCGACTGAACCAGCCATTAGCACTAGGAGTAGTGCAATCAACATACTCATATTCTTCGTTTTCTTCATTTTTTTTACTTCCTTAAAATTTAGTTATAGAGTACCCGCTGTTCTCTCTTTCCGAAAATGCTTACGCCTGTGTTTAGTAAAACTATTATCCGGGAGAGTTCGGTATTATTAGAAAAAGAGTTGAATTTTAGTTCTGTAATTGGTAAAAAACGCTTTACTAAGCCTTTACCTATAGTCTTAACAGATTTTTTAAAATTTATTCAACTCCTCCTAATTTATCATCCAATCTCGCGGGCTTTCATAGGGAACCCTCTGTTCCCTCTAAGTCTAGAGGTGAGTATACACTATTTCAAAGATTCGTGAATTGGTATCAGGGAGATAGTTTAGATAACTCAGCATTGAAACGTGCTGAACCTAAGAAATACAACACTGGAGTTGAGATGGTTACGATTACTAGAGAGATGAAGAATAGACTTGACCAAAGTTCGATATTATTACCTAATGTGAAGTATAGTGTCCATCCGGTAATTAGAGCAAACCATAATCTATATCTTCTACTGAAAAGGGCAAATCTAGCTTTGACTATCTCATCAGAATACAGTTGAGGAACTTCATCTTCGTCTGCTAGATCGTGCTCAATCGCACATCTTGCACATACTAGATAACGAGGTCCATTACCACTGACAAATTGATTCTCAGGATAATTTTGTTTACATAACCTGCAATATGGCATGTTGCTTCAACTTGCCCACGATGGAATGCTAATTCAAGGCTACGGTCTTCTAACCTGACTATTATCTATTTCTGAATCAATTAATACTGGTTTCTGTTTAAGGAAAGAAGATATTAATTCATATCCTTGAGGGCTACCAACAGACTCAGGATGGAATTGAATTCCAAAAATAGGTAATGTTGGATGTCTAATCCCCATAACTAAACTTTCACTGTGATCCCAAGCGTCAGAAATTAATAATTCATTTTTTGGTGATAAAATTAGACTATTATATCTCATCAGAACCAACGGAGATTCTAACGCAGAATATAATCCAAGACTATCATGTTTGATTATTGAAGGAACGCCATGAACTGCCCCTCTCGGAGATTCTATTAGATCCCAACCAACTGCTAATCCCAAGGCTTGATGACCCAAACATAAACCTAGTACTGGAATATATTTCCCATCTGATACCATTTTACCTTGGACTGCTAGTTTTGCTATTCTCATAGTTATCTCAGATTGTTCAGGACGTGATGGCCCGGGACCGATTATGATACTTTTAGGAGTAAAATTTTCCAACCAATATTCAATCCTATTTGAAGTATCAAAATCATTTTTTGGACGTCCTTCAACTATTCTAACTGAGTAACCCATCTTAACTATTGAATTAGCAATATTTTCTGTAAAAGAATCTAAGTTATCAATTAATAAAACATCAGTTGGAAATGATATATCAGAATCTCCTCTGATTATCTCTCCTACAGTTAAATGTAATTTTGGAGAAATTGGTCTAAGCTTATTTACAGGGCTATTAATTTCAGGAATAGGTAATATTTCTACATCTCTTTTAGGAAGTTCTTCTGTAGAGAAGCCAGTTCTAAAACCCCAAGTAGAATCAGTAATTGCTGTAGCTTTCCATCGTGCCTCCTCAACTTCAGAAGAGGAGTTGGATCCGATTACAATTCCCCCCCCTGCTTGAACTTGTCCATGCCAATGATTAGGTCCTGAATGGGCCTCTAACGTACGAATTAGAATATTAAAATCAGAAATACCTGATTTTGTATGAAAATGCCCAATAGAACCTGTCCAGGCACCTCTTGGCGATCCCTCGATTTCATTAATTGCAGCAATAGAAGCAATTTTAGGACAGCCTGTAATAGAACCGCCAGGGAATAAAGCAGAAATTATCTGGCTGAATCCAATATTAGAGATTAGTTTACCTGAAACACCACTGACCAAATGTTGAACAGTTGATAATGCCTCAATACGAAAATCTGACCAATAAACGCTACCTGGTTCACAGATTTTAGATAAATCATGTTTCTTCAGGTCTACTAACATTAGATGTTCAGCTATTTCTTTTTCCGATGAAACCATTTCAATTTGTAAATTCTTATCTTCTTTCAAAGATCTCCCTCTAGGGTGAGTTCCTTTGATAGGTCGAGTAGAAACTATACCTTTACTAGTTCTCAATAGACGTTCAGGGCTTGCTGAAGCAATACTCCAACCATGATCATGAACATATAGCCATGAAGAGAATGGAGATGGGTTGATCATCGTCATTCTCTGAAATGCATTCCAGGGGTGATCTGGCATTGATCCTGTCCATTTCCTTCCATAATTCAACTGATAAAAATGACCTTTCGTAATGCTTTCTTTTATTTTATCAACTTTTTTCGCATGTGAAGCGTCACTTTCGGATTCTGGTACAGAAAAATCTTTTAATTCAGAAATAATATTGTTGCTGACTATAGATAAGCCATCACTATCTACTTCTTTCAACCATGGGTGATTGGGTACAGAGATAATGCTTAATTCATTGGTTTTTCTATCGTGAATCCACCACGCATCGGATCTCCATAAAACTCCTAGAAGAGTACCATCTTTCGGATTATTAGCCAAATTGATACCTACTGACCATCTGTTTAAATCATATCCCAAGATACCAGTAAATCCTCCAGGAATTATCGGAAAATTCCCAATATTCTCATATGGCAATTCTAAATCTTCTGCAATTTTGATTGCCATTTCAAGAGTTTCAACATTATATTCGCTAACTGTTTCCCAAGTAGATGAATTAAATTTCTGAACTAAAACTATCAATGAATTATTATTTCCTAAACTTATATTTCCTTGAAGTGCGGATGATTGTTCTAATTCAGTTTCACTAAGAGGTTCAAAAAATAATATCCGAACACTTCTTAGACAAGGGAGGAAAGAGTGTCCGGATAAATCAGTAACAGGGCCACCAGAATTTAATATAAGCTCATCTTGATTAGGAAGTTTTGAATCTCTATAATTTTCCATCAATGAAATAATTGGATTTTCAATATAATTTTCAAAGGTACGAAATTCAGGAATCATAATATCAACTCATCTTCTCAATTGATTCCCACGCATTTGAAAGTCGCGATAACCAACAAGACATGGCAGATTCATATAATCTTCCACGCGGATTACCAATCTTTCTTCCATCTATCTCTCCCAATGATTGAATGCCCATTCCACTACCAATTACGATCATTTCTCTAGCTCTTAAAATTAAATTCATTGTTATGATTGCTGGTCTAATAGGGATACCAGAATCTTCCAAACAATCGTGTATTTGTTCTAGAGTAATTGAATCCAAAGCACCATCTTCTACTCTAGGATAATAGGCAATTCCGTCAATATCAAGAAGAATTGGCATGCATCTATCACCATCAATTAACTTTTCATTTTCAATCAATAATGATATATCTGCATTATTTTCTAAAGCCAATTTTCTAGCATCAAAATATGGTTTCCAGTCTCCATGTTTTGTACCTCTAATTTCTCCTTCCCATATTGGAGCGGAAACAGTAATTGCTTTCATTACACTAGGCCAAGGTTGATTCAAACGTGGAATTAAAGAGAAAGATCCTTCATTAGTTATACCTATTTTGACAAGATATGGAGGTTGGTCTTCTTTAACTACAGGTATCTCTGTAAAATTAAGTTTAGATAATTCTCTAAAAATATTTTTTCTAAAATTTTCTGGAAGCGAAAAATTAAGTCGGTTTGCATGCCTCTCCATTCTATCAAAATGTAAATTTGCAGCTAACAGACTCTCTTTACCATCCCAGGCAACTGTAGACCATACCTCAAATTGAGGATTGGAGATTGCGGTCATGTATCGCCGTATACTTATATCTCTTCAAATTCTTCTAAGAGGTTTCACAAAATATCATCAATGAAAGATGTATCAATATCTTCTTCTGATTCTGATAATTCTTCTGCCATATCATCTAAATCATCAAGATCAAAGTCATCTGCTAAGTCACTTAAATCATCTAAATCAATGTCTTCTTCGTCTACGAGTAATTCATCTACGATCTGATTATCAATTGGTTTAGGGGGTGATGGATCGATATTTATTTGTTCATCGAATTGTACATCTTCTACATTATCTGGAATGAAATCATCATCTGAGAAATCATCTTCTATTCCAAATCCTTCATCATACATCTGTTCTTCCATTTCTACTTCTAGAGTTCCCATTTCCCAAGGCTGTGGTGCCGACCTTCCTTTCGGTTTCAAAATCAATACACCGCCCAATAATATCATAATTGCAGAAACTAGAGCGATTATCATATTCATATCACCATCAATTAGTTGATTTATCCAAGATACTCCAGAATCATCCAAGCCATCACTATCAGATCCAAAAGCAGATTCTGACCAGGGTTGTATTTCTAGAGGATCAACGGCAAGACGATGAACTTCTCCATCGAAACCTACGATAGCAATCCAATAAGAATTCTCATTACTCAATGAATATTGGTTTCCTGTTTCAGATGGATTTGCCTGCCATGTGTAACTTGAATATGGTTTAACCACGTTCTGAGATGTATCTGCATCGCGAGTATCTTCGAAAGGCGTGGAAGATAAGAAAATATAATATGATTCGATGACTGGATCATTTTTGTCATCCCACTCTATTTGAATCCTGGTACCAGTACTATCCCAGTAAGCAATTATTCCGCCTATCTCTGGAATATGAAGGCCTGGGTCAAGAATATTTTCATTGATTAAAGCAATTGAAGAAGTTTTAATCCCTTCATCCCAATAATTTCCAGATGAGTCAACCGGAATTACACTAACCCAGAACATAATATTTGGTGCTAATGGACTACCATCTGAAAATTGTTGAAGTAATATAGGCATTTCAACATCTCTATCAACAATCATTGCTGGTTGGCGATTAACTAAAGAACTGAAAGGGACTGTCTCAGCAAATATCCAATATTCATAGATATCCGAAGCCTCACTTTCTTGGAAGATAACAAACACTCCGTCTCCATCATCTGATGGTCGATCAGTTAATTGAGGAGGGTTAATTCTTGGAGGAGGGAAAACATCTCCACTATTATCTGAAGGAATAACTAAAACCATATAATTCTGCATATCAGTAAGGAAAACGTTACCATGAATGTCATGCGTTGTGATAGTTACGTACAAAGGAATTTCAGGTATTATTGACGAAGAGGATGATTGTGAAATTATATCTCCATAATGTGCCTTTTCTACCGTCATTTGGAGTTGGAAAGCTCCTCCAATTTGTTGCTGATTCAGAGTGATAAGGCCACATGAAAGAGGAGATTCTGAACAATTGTTCCAAGATTCTGTCAAATCTTCTTGATAGAAATCAGAAACCCAAATTGTATAGAATGCGAAATCTGTAGCTAAAGACCTGTTCCAAATTATATCAATGGCAGTACCATCATCTTCAGGGTGATCGAATGCTAATAGACCGTCGACTCTGGCTGGAGGTATTCCTACGCCACCATTGTTAGATTGGGGTGTTACTTCTACAACTAACACATTGCTCAAATCTTGATTCCCCCAATCATCAGAAGCAACTACCCCTATCCAATAAGTAGTATCATCCAAGAATGGAGAATCTCCAAATGAGGAAATAATTGTAGAGTTAGATGAGCAATTTGAAACATATGATGAAACAGGCCAACCATCTACATTGTTAGGTGGTTGCCAACTAGTAGCGGGTAAGGCAAATATAGTGTAGAATGTGCAATCATCTTCTTCATTAGGAATCCAAGAAACTTGTATTTGCCCTCCTTCATCATCTGGAACATCGATTGCAGTAGTTCCTTCAATTGGCATAGGTGGAATGCCATCATCAAGTCCTCCAGCAGTAACTATAGGACCAATGATTGTAGCATTTAGCGGGTCTGATTGCCCGCTTTCATCTACACAAACTGCCGCAAACCAATATGTAGACCCTGGGTTTAATTGTAGAACAGTATTATTTCCTGAAATTGAGGATATATCATAATTATTCGTTAATGCAAGAGCGTTTGTAATTTCCTGTTCAACAGCCCAAATTCTAGTTTTAGCAGGATCCATCTCTGTACATGCCGACCATTCTGCATAAATCGTACCAGCTGTACCACCAGAAATTGGATTTGCCGTAAGCCATTCTGGAGGAGATGGAACTTCATCAATCGGAGTTGCATTAAATGGCCATGACATTGGCTCTCCTACCGAACCATCAGCATATTCAGTAACTATTGCTGCTCTATACTTATTTCCATCTATCAAAGTTGACATTATGCCATTATGATCGGCTTCAATGATTGTTGCAGAGGTTTGAGACCAGAATGGAACGTGCATATAACCTGCAAAATCATCTAAATCTTGTTTAGTTGGTTCCCATGATGGCATGTTTGTAGAATCCCAAATGTAAACTCTGTATCCGTACCATGCTGCATCTTCAGATGGCAACCATGTAGCTTCAAGAACACCTCCACCATCATTATCACGATTTTCAAATGAGGTCATTACAGTAGGGACCTCTATTCTTTCCCAATCATATGTCATTCTTACACTAATTGTTCCATTCATTGGAGATTGCATTTGGACATGCAATTGTACGGAATTAGAGCCCGGGCCAACATTTGAAATTGCATTTTGGAATCCTGCCTCAATTGCTGGGTTTCGTCCTGCTAAATCCCATGATCCACTATAATTTAATGAGACTGAACGAGCCCAAACATTGGATGAAGAAATTGGACTTGTAATGGTCATAGCTCCGTTATACATAGGTAAAACTCCAGGAAGAGAATTTGAATCATTCGGAATAGATAAAGGGTCTGAAGAATTAACTAAAACTGTGGACATACCTGGATGAGTTGTTGAAGTAATCTCCCATTGCCTACCTCCGAAGACAGTAAAAATGGGTTCAGCTCTTCTTTGATATTCTCGTGGCTGTTCAATTAGACTACCTTCCCAAACATGAAGACCATCTTCAGCAACAACATACAATGAATTGGATTCAATGAACGCATTATTGAAGCCTGAAGCGGAAGTAGAGGCGATTACTGAGTGGGAGTTTTCTACATCTAATAGGTTAATCCCTCCTGACCCTATTAGAACTAAATAATTACCATTAGAAACCATCCTTACAGGCGGCCAAGATAAAAGATTGGATGGATTTGTACCCGCTTCCATTTGCCCCATTGTTCCATTCCAATGTACTATTGGAGCAATGTCGGTAGCAACGTGAACTCCCCAGGAATCGGCGGCCAAATTAAGGACATTATTACTAGGAATCATATCTATCAGATATGTACCATTTTGGAAATCCCGATCAACATCCCAAGCAGCTACACCAGGACGTGTCGCGCCCTGTCCATTATGAGAAATGAATATCGACGCATTGTGATGTTGAATTATTGAAGAGTTACCAATTGTAACTTCTCTAGTCACAGAGTCTGCAAATAAAATCCCTGAAACTCGGTTTCCAATTAAACCATCAGAATAATCTATTGTATTCTGAATCGAATACGTTCCTGCTTCAAGAACTGTTAGACCTGCTAGTCCTCCTGCTAAAATTGTACCATTTCCTTGTATTGGACTATCTAATAACATTAAATGTTCGATAATTGGAGACGGAAGCCCGTTGTATGAGGTAATAGGTGAGTCCCAACCATCTTTTGTCAGATTATACATACCAATTCCTCCATTAGTGGCGATTAGAACATGATTATCTACCTCGAGGAAATCTCGAACAATATTACTTGGTAATCCTGCAATTAAACTTCCTTGGCCCCAATTCTCAGTATTAGTATTGAATGCCTGATATCCAGCAGAAGTCCCAGATTCTCCCATTAATCCTACATACATTGTTCCATCTTCTGCGATAAACATACCATCCATTTGAGAATGAAGAGCAGAGGATGTAGGTGTTAATGTCCGCGAAATTAAATCAATTTTATACAAACCATTACCTGCTGTAGTAACCCATAATTTATCTCCATCTAAAGAAATATCATTGATTATATCTCCATCAAATGAATAACCATATTGCCATCTGACACTACCGTTAACAAGTTCTCCTTGCAATACTGACGATGCGTAGAATGAATTCCAACCAAGGCTTGATGTTGCCCAAATATTCGTCTCATTAGAAATAATATTTAGTATCTTACCACTAGTCAATCCGGTCAACTCATCAAAACCGCTTTCTATCAAACCTGTTGAATCTAACCTATCCACTCTATTAACTCCTGAAGTTTGTCCGGAACGACCTATAGCATAGACAGGGGTACTGGATGAAGGGGCTTTAACAATAGAACATCCATCCATTCCAGGACTTAGAATCTGACCATTAACTGTTGATGTCCCTGAAGTAATAATTCTAGAAATACCGCCTGCAGTGTCAAATTGGTGAGCTGCTAACAAAACGTTACCATCGTGTAACATACCTCCAGGGAATATTCTATCTTCAGAAATACCATCAGCAGAATTTGTTAATGTTGATAAAAATTGATCCGTATTGTAATTATATCTAGCTATTCCTACTCCTTCCTCATCAAATCCTACATACATTACTCGATTAGCTTCATCACAAGCAAGAGCTCGGGGGTCATTATCAGCTAATCCATTAGAAGTTAGTAAAGAGGTAATCCACTCATCAGTAATTCCATCCGAATCATGATCAGATAAATCATATCGTGCAATCCCACCTTGGTTACCCCACCAATTAACAGCTCCAACTGCTATGTGAACAATATCATCACAGACCTCGATATCTGCCGTGTAACCACTAGGAATGCCTGCACTACCCAAGTTCCAGGTTGTCCAGTTGCCTGAAGTACCATTTTTACGAATAATTTCTGAATTTGTAGTCCAGCCACCACCACTGTAACTTCCAGCCCATAGATCATCTCCAACAACTATCATTGTGTACAGTTCATCATTTGCATCAGAAGGCAATCCATCGTTGACTACCCATGAATCTAACCAGGTTTCGTTATCAGGCTCCCATCGTAAAATACCGTCCATACTAGCAAATAGGTAATCATCTTGATATTCAACTATACCTCTTATAGGCCCGGGTATATCTGTCCATTCGTCAAGCAGTGTCATCGTTTGAGCAGAGAAACGACGAAGTATGTTATCACCATATGCTATCCAAAGCTCACAAGAAGAAACATTAATTGGGAAACATTCCCCAAGAAATTGAGCATTAACTCTCTCTACACTTCCGATAGTATCCAGAGGTGTTTCCCAAGTTTCATTAGTAACATTCCAACGAGCAATAGTTCCATCACCATCGTTCCAATATTGAGTTGGTCTGATTCCAATCCAAAGTTCTTCGGATACTTGGCCTATGCTATGAATTTTACCATTCCAACCTAATTCCTGGCCTACATCAATTGTTGATTCGCTAGAGTTAGAGGATAAATTAATCCTCCAAATTAGATCATTTGATTGCCACCAAGCTGTTGATCTTTGTGTTGAATAATGGAGTATATCATCAACTATAACTATATTTTGTGGAGCAGAGTTTGAAAGTGTTGGGCCACCAGAATTAGAGCCACGGTTCCAAGCAATTAGTACAGTCTCATTAACTACATCGATTAAAGTCAAACCAAAATCTCCACCGGCCCATATTGTATTCTCAACATGACCAGGAATTAGGACTGTGACATCATCATCATCGATAAATCCTTGATCTCCATCCCATGTTTGAAGCCATTCTTGACTAGTGAGATTATATCTTCCTATACCTGTATTCTCAAAACCAATATACAGTATATCGTCAACCTTGACCACCCTGGCCCTTTGAGTATCATCTCCTGCAGTCCATCTCTCAACTACATCTAACCCTACGTTTCGATTTATCAATGAGGCCCCTTCATTATGTCCCGCCAATATACGAGTACAACAATTGTCAGAAAGAGGGCTGCTTAAAGGTACCAATTCAACTGAGAATGTCTCACTAAATCGTGCTGATGTATTCATTGGAGAAATACATTCATCCCACTCGTAAATATTTCCTTGAATCAATGTCCAACCTGTCCAAGTACAAACTCCACGATTGGTTGCTGCAACTACTCCATCGGCATCGCTCTTGATATCATTAATTTTGAATGGATCATTATTACCACCAGGAACATCTGTTTCAAAATATTCCCAATCAGAACCATCCCATCTAGCCATCGCTTGATTAGATGTTCCTCCCGAATTAGGAACTTCCATTCCGACTATCAGGCCTCCATAATAGTCAAGGTGGAGTGAAAGAACATCGTTATCAGGTAAACCACTCGTTCCGTCAGCGTCCCAAATATCAATAATTTCGCTAGTATATCTATCAATCAATAAGATTCCGAATCCTGTAAGTCCAAAATAAATCACATCCCCATCAACTACTAATGGGGCTGCTTCTAAGTTATCTGCACCTAGTGATTGCCAAGAGGATAATATAGAAAAATCTTGTAAATTAATTCTCATTACTCCTGAATCAGGAGTTGCGGCATATGCGATACCATACCTAGTAACAACATCATTAATGAAATCAGAATCTAAACCATCTTGTTCAGTAATAACATCTGAAAGTGTCATCGAAGAAGTATTAACTAAAGATAAGCCATCTTCATAATGTCCTACAACTAAAATCTCAGTGTAAGAATCGTGAGAAAGAGATTTTACAGCATTGGAAGCAATTCCCTGAACCGTACCCATGTATGAAGCATCGGTATTATCCAATCTTAAGATACCTGAGTTAATTGTTCCAACCCAAACCCAGCCATCTGAATCCTGAACAAATGATGTAATTTCAAAAGGGTTGCTCACATAATCAGAAATATCTATTGGAGAGAGCCATGTTTGGGTTGCTTCATCAAATCTATCGATTATAGTACCTCCAGAAACCCAAATTTCTCCTTCTTCGTTATCATCGACAAAAATCACCTGATTCATTTGGTTAGTTGAAGGGCTACTGACAAGGGTTTCTGTTCCATCATTTGTTTCTCCTACTAGACGTCCCAAAACACCAGAACCATCGCCTACTAGTACTAACCCGGAATCAGGACTTCTTGCTTTACCGAGATTTGGCCATGAAATTATTTCATTACCGTTATCTTTCAAATCAAAGACTGTTAATTGTCTCTGAGATGAGAAAAATAGTGCGTTTGTGTCATATGTATGAACTGTATTAGAAGCCAGGATATACAACCATCCTTCAGTCAGACCGAAGCCTATTACTTGGTTAGAGGCTAACCAATTACTAGTTGACCATGTTGCCATCCAAGAATTTGAGGCTAGATTGCGACGATCAATTCCAGCATTCTCTGTTGCAATCAATAATTGAGAACCTAATAATTGTAGGTCATTAATCATATCAGAACTTAAGAAATTGCCTGTATTCCATAGCACATTGCTATCTACTGAAACTAAGGTTCCATTAACTCCAGGAGATGTTGAAAAACCTAGGAAATGGAGGCCCTGATATGTGGAAATGTAGACATCATTACCTGTAGATACTATGTCAGTGGCTGTCTTAATGGCACCTCCAGGACAATAATAGTAAGATTCCCAACTGCTATCGCTGATGTAGTAGACATTGCATCCAGAGGTTGCCCAAACTGTACCGTAATCATCAACCGTGATAGCGTCGAATGTTTGAGCATCAGAGATTAATGATGTTTCCAAAATGGATGAATCGGAAAGGCTGCGTTGTAATATTGTTCCATTGGAAGTTCCTATCAAGAGACGATTTCTCATTTCATCTACTGCAAGACTTCTGCCATATACATCAGATTCAATATCGATAATAATCGTAGATGTTTGGTCATCTAAATGTAATAAATCATCCCCCAAAAGAATGTATAATCTCCCATCAACAGGATTCACTGCACTATCGTATATCTCAATATCTAATGATGAAAAAGAAACCTTTGGATCGGCGGGACGCAATGCTTCCATGACTAAGTCAGTTATAGAAATCCCAGTAGGTAATTGCCAACTAGTGTCACTTACAGAATTTGGTTGCAAGCGAGCGTCAAGAATACCTTCAGAATTAACATCTGGTTGATTTTCAGAGAACGAATTTTGCATTCCGAAACCTCCTAGATCAGTCCAATCGAGGATTGGTGTTTGAGTATCTAGAAGAGTTATCTGTGGCTCATATGCCCACAAACCATCGGAACCATTTACTTTTACTTCGAAAGTCATATTGTCAATTAATGCGCCTGGAGCAAAATCAAGAAATAAATCGCCATATGCAAAGGTCCCATTGGATGGATTAGCTCCCTCTGCAGATAATTCAATCCATCCGGTATCATTACTTCCGCCTGCGCCCCAAGCACCTGGAATCGTATTCATAGATTCAGAAGTTTCTTCTAGGTTCGGGGACTCAAAAGAAGACCATGGTAACAGTAGCATCAAAGCCACCAAAATCATTGCCATTCGCTTCTGGGGGCCAGAAACCGAATCATACACTATGCGCATTAATCCAATCGCGTCGTTTTATACATTATCAAAGAATTGGGCGAATGTGCTATTTATGCTCAGCACCGTAGGTGATATTTTTTTCACTTAAATAACAAAAAAGAGTGTATTTAAGGCTGATAATATGAATCAGTAATATCGGATAGCATCATAGGTAAGAGATATGCCGGATAGCACACAGGGGATGTAATCCTGACAGATAAACAACTTCGAAGAGATGCTCTGGAATACCATTCATCCAAGCCAACTGGGAAAATAACCGTGGTTCCCACAAAGCCTCATGGTACACAAAGAGATTTGTCACTAGCATATTCTCCAGGCGTAGCCTATCCATGTAAAGAAATAGAGAAAAATCCTGATGCTGCATTCAATTATACTTCCAAAGGAAATCTAGTAGCAGTAATTAGTAATGGAACTGCAGTATTAGGTCTTGGAAACATAGGCGCACTGGCCGGAAAACCAGTAATGGAAGGAAAAGGTCTTTTGTTCAAAGCATTTGCTGATATCGATGTTTTTGATATTGAAATAGATCGAACAGATGTGGATGAATTTGTTGAAGCGGTTAAGGCTATCTCACCGACTTTTGGAGGAATTAACCTAGAGGATATTAAAGCACCCGAGTGCTTTGAAATTGAAAAAAGATTAATCAAAGAATTGGACATTCCAGTAATGCACGATGATCAACATGGAACTGCAATAATCTCTGGTGCTGCTCTATTAAATGGCTTGGAAGTTGTGGGGAAAAATATCGGTGACATAAGGGTAGTAGTTTCTGGTGCTGGTGCATCTGCTATTTCTTGTGCACGTCACTATATTCGTTTAGGAGTAAAAAAGGAAAATTTACTAATGGTTGATTCTAAAGGAATCTTGACAGTAAAACGTTCAAAAAACGGTGAATTGAATGAATATAAGGATGAATTTGCAAGAGAAATGAAAGATGGAAATTTAGAAACAGCCATGAAAGGTTGTGATGTTTTTCTCGGACTTTCTAAAGGTGGAATTGTAAGTAAAAAGATGGTTAAATCAATGGCTGACAGACCTCTAATTTTTGCATTAGCTAATCCTGACCCGGAAATATTACCTGACGATGTCTTAGATGTTAGAGGGGATGCAATCGTGGCTACAGGAAGATCCGATTATCCTAATCAAATTAACAATGTACTGGGTTTCCCTTACATTTTCCGAGGCGCGCTTGATGTCAGAGCAACAGAGATTACTGAAAATATGAAAATGGCGGCAACTCATGCTATAGCAAATCTAGCTAAAGAAACTGTTCCCGATGATGTTGCTGCAGCCTATGAAGGTGAGCAAATACAATTTGGTCCCGATTACATAATCCCAAAACCATTTGATGCTAGAGTACTGATTTGGGAAGCAAGTGCAGTGGCACAAGCTGCTGTCGATGAAGGCGTATCTAAACTAAGTAAAAAAGAGTTCAATATCGAAAAATATCGTGAAGAATTAGAAGCCAGATTGGGACTTACTCGCTCAATTATGAGACGTGTAATTAATAGAGCACGCAGAGATAAAAAGAAAATTGTATTTGCAGAAGGAGAGCACCCTACAATAATCAAAGCAGCAGCTCAATGTATTTCTGAAAATATATGTGAACCAATATTGTTAGGGCACACAAAAAGAATCAATGCTGTTAAGGAAGAATTGGGTCTTGAATTTGAATGTGAAAGTATTGATGTAAGATACGATCCCAGAAGAAGAGGTTCTTATGCAAAGGAATTCCATAAATTAAGAGGAAGGAAAGGACTC
The DNA here is from genome assembly GCA_002504905.1 of Euryarchaeota archaeon UBA605. Taxonomy (GTDB): domain Archaea; phylum Thermoplasmatota; class Poseidoniia; order Poseidoniales; family Thalassarchaeaceae; genus MGIIb-O2. The sequence goes on from DATY01000026.1 coordinate 14,728, forward strand.
ACTATGGAAGATTCTATTAGATTACTGAAAACTACTACATATTTTGGGCCAATGATGGTTCATATGGGTGATGCTGATGGTTATCTTGGAGGAATCTCTCATAATTATCCAGATATAGTAAAACCATGCTTACAAACAATTGGCCCTGCAATCGACACTCATCGAATTGTAGGAATGTACATGATGACCGTGAATGGTCAGTTGATGTTCATTGGGGATGCAACAATAAATATCTATCCAGATTCAAGAACCTTAGCTGAGATTGCAGTTCAGACTGCGAAAGTAGCAAGAAGATTTGGAGTGAAACCGAAGGTTGCAATGCTGTCTTTCTCAAACTTTGGAACTAGTGGTGAAATGAGGACTGATCGTATTGAAGAAGCAATTGAAATGGCTAGAGAGATAGATCCAGGAATTGTAATTGATGGCCCTATGCAAGCAGATACAGCTTTGATTGAAGAGATTCAAGAGAATTATCCATTCATGGAATTTGATGGACCCGCTAATGTCCTAATCTGCCCCAATTTAGCATCTGCAAATATTGCATATAAGTTACTACAAAGAGTTGCTGGAGCAGAAATGACTGGGCCGATACTTGAAGGACTGGCAAAGCCGGCACACGTTCTTCAAAGAGACGACAGTGTTAGAGAAGTTGTACATATGGCTGCTATTTGTGCAGTTGATGCTCAAAGGCATGCAACACAAAAACTGTAATTTCCCTAGTCTAAAACTTTAGGAGAGGCAGATAATACTTCTTCGCTACAGCCCTCTGAATACTGTTCGAAATTTTCAATAAACATCTGTGCAAGTAAGTTTGCAACATTATCAAATCTTTTCTTATCAGGCCAAGTTTGTCTGGGTTGGAGAATTTCATCAGGAACTCCTTCACAAGATGTAGGGATGTTGAATCCAAATCTTTCATCTTCTACAAATATAACATCATCAAGAGAACCGTCTAAGGCTGCATTTAGTAACGCCCTAGTCCATTTGATACGAATCCTACTCGATTCACCATAGCCACCTGCTACCCAGCCTGTATTAATGAGCCAACAATTAGCATTATGTTCACGTATCTTGGCGGAAAGAAGATCCGCATACACACTGGGATGTCTTGGCATAAATGGCGCACCAAAACACGTTGAAAATGTGGCCTGAGGTTCAGTAATACCAATTTCTGTACCTGCAACTTTAGCAGTATAACCTGATATGAAATGGTAAGCTGCTTGTTCCGGAGTTAATCTAGAAAGTGGAGGTAGTACTCCAAACGCATCACAAGTTAGGAATACAACATCTTTAGGATGTCCCGCCATGGAATCAGGAGTACGGTTTTCAATTGACTCAATTGGGTAAGAACCACGAGTATTTTGAGTCAAAGTTCCATCTTCAAAATCAGGTACACCATTAGCATCCAATATAACATTCTCTAAGATTGAACCCGGCATTCTAGTAGTAGCAAAAATAGCAGGTTCATCTTCTTTAGAAAGTCCTATGAGTTTAGCATAGCAACCACCTTCAAAATTGAAAACCCCATCATCTGACCAACCATGTTCATCGTCTCCAATTAGTGCTCTTGCTGGATCAGCAGAAAGTGTTGTTTTACCAGTGCCTGATAAACCAAAAAATAATGCTGAATTTTTATAGTCAGTATTTGCTGAACAGTGCATTGGAAGTAATCCTTTAGCAGGTAGAATATGATTCATGATTGTGAAAATCGCTTTCTTGATTTCACCAGCATAATGTGTACCTCCAATTATAACAAGCCCTCTATCTAAAGCCAATATTACAAAAACTCCTGAATTTGTCCCATCTACTTTAGGATCAGCTAACAATTCTGGAGCATGGAGAATAGTATATTCTGGCTCATGATTCACTAATTTACTTGGGTCACTTCTTACAAACATATTGTGAAAGAAAGATGCATGCCATGCTTTCTCTGTAATCAGTCGTACTGGCATTGAGTATTTCGGATCAGCACCACAATGAGCGTCTTTAACGAATAAAATATCTCTACTATCCAAATAATTTTGAACCTTTAATAGTAAATTATCGAATATCTCTGAAGATGTTGATTTATTCACTTCTCCCCACCAAACATCATCCGTAAGTCCCGACTCTTCAACAATGAATCTATCATTAGGTGAACGGCCTGTTCTCTCGCCAGTAGTTGCTAATAAAACTCCGTGTGATGTCATTGTTGCCTCACCTCTATTAACTGCGATTTGATGAAGTTCTTCCCAACCAAGGTTCCAGTGTACTGCACCCTTAGGATCAAGGCCGTGACTTGCTAATGAGGTGGCAAATTCTGATGGGCCTGTGCCTTTCGACGACGTCTCCATGGGCATTGACAATATGAATCACTTTTCAATCATTACGTAGAGATATAATGAATATATATCTAAGACTTAATGAAAAAGGGGATGAGATTATGTCACCAATACCTTTCAGAGATACTGTGAGTACCGAAGATTCGGATGATGAACTTATTCGAAAACGCGCTTTTAAGATTAGTGACTCTGTTGAATTAGCTGATATATTAATTTCTGATGGAACACCAGAAATGAAGAAAGAAGAAGAAACTGAACAAATTGATGAAGCGTTGGGAGAAATTTTTGATCCATTCGCACAGGTAGATGAAAATTCACCTGGATATATTAGAAAAGATGGCACAGTAGTTAACAAACCAGAAGTAGATTTGACTACTAACTTAGCACAAGATGGAGAAAAAAAAGTTAATTGGTTACTAATGGCATCAATGATTGTATTATTTTCCGGAGTTAGTATAGTAGCAGGAATTGCACTAAATCCATTATTTGCAACGATTTTTCTTCTTCTATTAGCCACAATGGGATTTATTTTAGGAGAGTTTTGGATACCCAAAAAAAATCTTCATTTACTAGGAATTACATGGGTAATAATTTCGATGAAAGTATTGTATGGTTTGGCAATAGAATTACAAAGATGGAATATTATTTCCGTGGAAATTCTTGGTGGACTTCTAATAGGACTTGTAGGATTCAATGTTTATCTTTCATATAGACATAATCATGATGCTATAGCTGCTCAATCAACACTAATTTTGCTAGCAATAGGTTCTGCAACAGGATACAGTTATGGAGAAATTGGGATTGCATTAATGATTTTAATTGCAACAATTCTAGTGCATAGTCTAGCCTTACATAGGAAATCTGGTAATTTAGCGGCTCTAGGTATAGCATCAACCAATCTGTGGATTGGAATGCATGCGCTTACTGAAGGTTTCAGTGTTGGTTCATTGAGAATACTACCATTTGATGAACCACTCCTATTATTTGTCTTAATAATTATTATATCTGGCATTAATGCTAGTATGGCAGCAATTTTTGCCAGAGATGAAAACTGGTTTTCGAAAGCATTCAAGACATTAGGATTAGGAGAACCTGGATTATGGGGTGTTTCAGTATCATTAGGAATGATTGGGGCATTGATGGCTGTTGGTGCTAATCGTCAGGATGTAGGATATGCATTAGGATTAATTTCAATTCTAGCTTCTTCTTTCGGTGGGTCCTATCTCGTAGTCAGAGGGATTAATCCACGAAGAGTTTCAACACCGTTATTAATTTCAGCTACAATTATGACAATCTTTTTGATACTTAATGAAACAGAAAATTTATTCAAATATGATTCTTATGAAGTATTTGCTGTAATAGGGATATTTGTAACAGGATTTGTAATGATTAGAGATCAACATTCTGTTACAGATAGGGTGCTATGGACTGGATCTATTGGAATTCTGATATTACTAGTAATTATGATTCCAGCAAATCAGACCTCAGGAGAGAATTTTTGTCTCTCTAACTGTATTACTGGAGATGGGGGTTCATTGCTATTATTTGGACTGACGATGGTTCATATTGGTACCGGATATCTTGCAATAAAACGATCTTCGCCCTCTTTAGGAGGAGTTACAGTAATTATTCCATGGGCATGGGTAATAATAGAGGAAATACTGGAAGAAGCTATTAGAACATTGATTGTAGCAAACGGAAATACAGATCCTGGTTCAATAATTCATTTAGAGCCAATTCCACTATTAGGTTATTTTTCTATTGCATCTCTGTTAATGGTAATTGTAAATTACAGATTAGGTGAAAATGATGTTAATCTGGCATCAAAATTTCTTGGCGTAACAGAAATTTCAGCATCAATTAGAGATTCTGGATTATTGCAGTTATGGAGTATTGGATTGTGGTTACCATTAATATCAATAATATTCATGGCTAATTTTGGAGGTTTTACTGCGATTACCATATTGATCATGTTAGTTATTATTACTTTATTACATTTGATTTCTGAGATAAATAAGAAGAGAATTGGAAACTCTAATGTAATGTTAACAACTTTGGCAATTGGATACCTAATAGTACAATGGCAATTCGGACTTGATGAAGTATTGATGATAATTTATTGCTTAGCTGCTGGATTTTTAATATTCAAAAATGATAGTGACAAAGAAGGAATTTATTCCGTTGGAATGATCCTCATGGGTTTACCAATGTTAATTACTCTAATTAGTAGAGGTAGAGAACAATTGGTAGATTCTGAAATTATTCCTGAGTTAGGCATTGGAAAAGTATCGCTACTATGTACAACATTAATTATCTTTAATTATCTAATAAAAATTAATAAAATTGAAAAGTTACTTAATCCATCTTTATCTTCTCTGTGGTTACTGACAATCAATATTGCTACAGTTTACAAGTTGGGGAATTTCTCTGAATTAGTGATAGCATTAGGATTATTTGCAATTAGTACTATATGGATGGTTGGTAATGGAGAAGTTAGAAGGGAGATAAAGAGTATTGCAAAAAGAGATACTCTGAAAGAGTTAGCCAAAAAGAAAGCAGTAACTGGAAGTATTTCTTCAGGAGATATTGGAAGCTTTGATTCCCAACTATTGGAAATTAAAAATAAAAGAAAAAAGAGTAGAGAGATGGGATCTACAGATGATTTGGAAGAATTATACCTCACAGATGCCACGCATAAACCTCTAATTATTTTGTTAGTTCTAGGATTAGTGATTATTAGTTCTTCAATTGTTAGTTTTATCGGAGGTGTGAATCAATTATTACTTCTAGTTAGTGGAATTTTTATCTCTGTATTGATATTAATTGCTCGGCAGCGTACTAAAGAATTGGACTTAGAATTACCTCATTTTCTAGGAATTGAATTACCAATTGCAATCGCTATAAGTGGAATTATTTTAATTCAATTATCTGGACATTTATCTCCTGGAATGAGTAATTCTGAGTTATTTGACATGGCAATAATGGCATTACTAATCTTATTACTTTGTATAATTTCTCTAATCAATCAAAAGAATTTAATTGAAAGGATTGCAATAGCAGTTGATTGGTTTGTTATTCCAATATTTATAGGTAGATTAGTAGGTGCAATACTTTACGAATCATTACCAGCACCTCTAACAGTAAATCCTACTGAAGGCGATTTTATTGAATGGATATTACCATGGACAATACTCGAATGTCTACTAATTCTTTGTGTGATATTATTATCTTGGCTAGAATTAAAAAGATTAAGGAATGAGAAAAATCCAACTACTAATAACTCTATAAGGGCAATTGCAATAATATTCATCTCAACAGGTCCAGCAGGTGTATTAGCAATTTTATTAGCTCTCTATCATACTGTAAAGAATGAGCAGGTTGCTGAGTTTGGGTTTGTAGTTCCTGCAATAATTTTCCCAATAATTTCAATATCAAAAATAATTACTAGCGTGAGTGGAGTTGAAGATAAAATAACATTGATAATTGGGGTTATATTACTACTATTATGTGCTTTGACCGTTCCAATGAAAAAAGAAAAATGGACTATGGTTTTAGCAGTAGATGCGCATTTGATGTTATACACTGGAATATTGTGGACAGGAATTTATACGAGTATTTATCTTCCGATTATTTTAGTTAGTTTATCTACCATCGTTTGGGTTGTGGGAATATTACAACTAAGAAGAGTATTGAGAGTATGGGGTTTATTCGATCTTATAATAGCGATTATTATATCTCTGTTAGTATTAGGAAGTACAATGCTGGAACCTTCAATTTTACTGATTTCATTGATCGTTTTAGCAGCAGAATTAGGATTCGTTACTTGGTTAAGTCTCTCAAACGAAGAAGAATTGATTAAAGATTAGTGTGTATTAGAAAAAACGATTTACTGAGCCCCTATTAATGGAAAATAATGCCTGTTTTGTTACTAACGATATATGCTAACCTTGATGATGGGCTGGCTTGACAAAGTACTGTGACGAGGTCGTGGATAGCCGATACATCGGAGGAAATCGAACATCCTCCGATACCCATAGGCTTGAATGAGATGGCAGTCCCTAGGACTATGATGATTCTATCATTTGCTACAATCTTAATCATATTACTTTCATCAGTATGGCTTGCTTTTGCTGCTGTAGGTTTCCAAAATGAATTGGAAGATTTATTTCCTAAAGGTACTGTAACAGAGGCAGATGTGCAGGAAGATGGAAGATGGGCTTGGGAAATTGATCTTCTATTCGATACCTGTGATTCACGACTTGATGATTGGGATTGGCCAGATTCATTATCTGAGCAAGATGATGTATTTCTCTATCCTGGTGAATTAAGATGCGATTGGGAACATCAAGGAGTTGGAGATGGAGCTAGTGTTGTAATCTACAATAGAGGAAATACAACTATTGATCTTATTCTAGAAATCGTTGGAGGAAGTATTGAATTTAAAAATGAGGGAAGTGAAAATCTTCTATTAAATGGATTAGAAGGCGGAGATTCACAAATTATTGAGATTGTATTGACTGAAGAAATTACAGAGAAAGATATTACCATTACTGCTACACACGTGGAATTCCAGTCTTCAACAATAAATCTGGATGTACATGTTTTCAAAGGCTCAAATGAAAGACAAGTTCACATAACTGATGGCAATAATATTGAAGTGCACTATATTTTGTGGGATGCAGATACTGGTGATCAATTGGATGAAGGAGACTTACCGGTCACTGGAGGAGATGATTCTCGATATATCGAAGGTTTTGGATGGGCAGTAATTGGATTAGATATTGAAGAAGATAGAGGTTGGATTCAAGACACTGGAACCACACATACGGTTCTTTTACCTCCTCCGATTGCTTATGGAAATAGTGATGGACATGAGCTACAAGATACCTGGCTTCGTTTTGAAGTGAAAATAGACCGTGCTGCTCTATAAAATATTGAAAAGAAATGAGGTGAGATGATGACAGAAAAGAAAAATCATACGGCATTAATTCCTTCTGAAGATATTGCAAAGGAAGCTGAGAAGAGAGTTAGTGCGAAGGCTGCAAGAAAGGGAGAGCCTTCTCTTCATATGACTGAAGATATGAGAAGATTATCAACACCATGGTCAATATCTATGATTAGAGCGCAACAAATTGAATCATTCGATTTACCTGCTGGCGTAATTCTGGATGCCGCAGTAGGATCAGGAGCGCAACTTATCGCACTAGCAAACGAATTAAAAAGACCCGCTTTAGGTATAGAATTAGACGGAAATATTGCAGTATTATGTGCCGCAAATATGTATTCTGCGTCCGATGCTGACGAGATGGAGAGAACACTTGATAGAGTTATTATTGGAGATAGTAGTGATGCTGAAGGAGCAATTACAACTTACTGGAATAGTCTAATGAAATCTGGAGTTAGAGCACATCCTCCAATAGCGATGCTTCATTTGGATCCTGCTAGGCCTAGGGACGCTCAAAATCATCATGTTAATGAAATGAAACCTTCTTTGGCGGACGTACTTAAAACTTGGAATGAATATCTTCAAACAGGACCTAGAGGTCCTGCTATACTGCTTGATTTATCTCCAAGATTAGGGGAAGAACAACAGGGAATGATTGAAGCAATTGTGGAGACTATTTTCCCTGGAATCCCAAGGACTTGGGAATGGTTAAGTCAGGGAGGAGGTAGAGTTGACCGATTATCTCTTTGGGTTGGTGCAATTTCATCGAAGGATGAAAGACGCTGTATTCGTATGGGAACAAAGAATATAATTGCGAAAATAGAAGGTAAAAAAAATAATTCTAAGTTAGAGGTTTTATCCAAACCTCCACCATTTGGGGCTTACGTCTCGATAATTGATTCAGCATTAATTCAAAGTGGTCTGCAGGAGAAATGGATATCTAAAGTAATAGCAAAAAATACCGGTTATTCATGGCTCAGAATTGAAGGCAGAAGACCTTTATTAATACATACTGATCCTTTAATTGATGATGATGAGATAAATGGTTTTGTGGTCAGTACTGGGAAAATAATTCAACATAGGTTAACTCCTCCTGAACTAGATAATATAGATCAAATTGCTGGTGCTTTAACTAGAAATAACATTGGTAAGATTACTCTTAGATGCTCTTTAGATCCCGAGATTCAGCCAACATTACAAAGACGTCTAGACAAAGCACTACGTGATACTGAAGGAGCAAGATCGTTCATGATTGATGTAGATCTAGAACGCGGATCTGGAAGTCATAAATTGTACATTATTTGTGAAGAAAGTTAGATTTGACAGAAAAAATTCATTTTTTACCTATCGGGTGGGTTGAAATAGGGTTGGTAAGTCGCGAGGTTGCCGTAAAGGCCACTGGAAACAGTGAACACGGGAGGACCGTACAATGAGCAATGAAAAACAAGAGATTGGAGATGACTTCTCCTATATTATCAGAATGGCTGACAGCGACATAGATGGATTGAAACCAATAGCTATTGGATTAACATCTGTAAAAGGTATTGGAGTACGTACTTCACAGCAACTTTGCAGACTAGCAGAAATCGATGGGACAAAACTTGGGGGACATCTAAATGATGTTGAGCAAAATAGGCTCAGAGAAACTATAGATGGGTATGCAACTAATGTACCTTGGTGGTTAGTAAATAGGCAAAGAGACTTAGAATCGAACGAAGATGCTCATCTAGTTGCAATGGATGTTAGAATGACTAGAGACGACGATATTTCTCGTTTAGCAGGGATGAAAACATATCGTGGACTAAGGCATAGAAGCGGTCACAAAGTCCGTGGTCAAAGACTGAGAAGTAATGGAAGAAGTGGAACTGCACTTGGTGTGCAGAGGAAGAAGTGAGGTGATACAATGGGTGATCCAAAATTTGCAAGATCAAAAACACAGACTCCAACTCATCCTTGGAAGCAAGCACGTATTGATGAGGAACACGCTCTGAAAGAAAAGTATGGCCTTAAGAAAATAGGTGGTATGAAAGAAATCTGGAGAGAAAAGTCAGCTTTGAGGAGACATAGAAACCAGGCAATGAAACTTATTGGAAGAGTAGATACTACTGAAGGTCACTTTGCTAGAGAAAAGAATGACATGATAGATTCTTTGTGTCGTAAAGGACTACTAGTTGAGGGTTCAAGTCTCGACGATGTTCTACAAATCAATGTTGAACATATGTTATCTCGTAGGTTACAGTCAGTCGTATATTACAGAGGACTAGCTCCTTCAATGAGAGCTGCTAGGAATATGATTGTTCACGGACATATTTCGATTGGTGAACAACGTATGACTGTTCCCGGCTACCATATTAAGAAGGAAGAGGAAGAAATTTTGAATTATTCCTCAAACTCAGTTTACAATGATCCTAATCATCCATTCAGAGTAGAAATGGAAAAACTAAGATTGACCATGGTAAGTGATGAGGAACCTGATGAAGTCGGTGCACCTAAAGCAGCCACTGAAGATTTCGTTGAACAAATCAAAAAGGATGCTGAAGATGCACCAAAAATTGAAGAAACCATTCCAAAGGAGGAAAACTGATGGGACATAAAGCGATTTTACATATTTACAGTACTAGTAATAATGTACTTATCACTGCCACTGATTTGACAGGGGCTGAAACTATTTGCAAAGTTTCTGGAGGTATGGTAACTAAGGGAGGTAGTGACTCAGGAGGACAATTCGCTTCAACAAGAGCCGCTGAAAGAATTGCGGAAATGCTTGCAGAAAAAGAATTTGATCAAGTAATAGTGAAGTATCGAGGAGCTGGCGGAAATAGGAACCACAATGCACCAGGAGCTACATCAGCAATTCGTGCACTTACAAGAGCGGGTGTTCAAATAACACGTATTGAAGACGTGACTCCGATTCCAACAGATGGTACGAAAGCAAAGGGCGGCCGACGTGGCCGAAGAGTGTGAGGTGTGAAATATGGTTAAAGTTACAATTATCGAAGAATCAGATGATAAAATCAAAATTCTATTAGCGGATACGGACAGGGCCTTGGTCAATTCAATTAGAAGATGTCTAATGTCTGATACTCCAAAAATGGCTATAGAAACTGTACGTTTTGAAATGGGAACAATTGAACAAGAAGACCAAGTTTGGGAAACCACTGGACCTCTTCCTGATGAAATGATTGCTCAAAGACTTGCAATGATTCCTATTCCAACACGACATGATGAATTTCATTTCCAGCATGAATGTCCTAACTGCGCTGAACTTGTTGAAGAAGACAGAGGATGTCCAATGTGTACAATGATTTACACATGCAAGGCTTTTGGTAGTAAAGAAGGGACAATGGTTACTGCTAGAGATTTAAACTATCTAGGAGATTCAAGTTTAGAAATTCCTGAATTATACAAAACAATTCCAATTACAAAATTATTCAATGGACAGATGATTGAGTTTTATGCAACTGCTATAATGGGAAGAGGTCGAGATCATGCAAAATGGTCTCCTGTATGTGGAGTTACATTTGAGGCAAGACAAATTGGTGTAATAAATAATAAGACCAAAGCGAAGATTCTGTGGGATCTAAAATTAGGTGTTACTGCAAAAGATTTTACTGATGGGAAATTGGAAGATTATCACAAGGTCGAAGAATTAAAAGCACAACTTCATCATGTTGGTGAAGGAACAGAAGAATCAAGAGTATTCAAAGATGCCATAACTTTAGAAGATATTCCTGGAGAATTCGTTCTAAGTTATGAAACAGATGGATCGATGACTCCGAAGACTGCATTCAATATGGCTGTCAAAGAATTAGCTGGAAAGTTCGAAAATATTGAACAAGATTCCAAGGCTATTCTCTGATTAAATTAACAAGTCTTTATTCAGTTAGATACAGGATGCGATAGCATGACTGTGGTAATGGGACGTGGTGAATGTGGCTCCCATGTGACTCTGATATTTACTGTGAATGATGATGATGATGAAATCATTAATCAAGGTAGTTTAGGCGTGGGTTTTTGCTTAGAAAAAGGAGTTGAAACTATCGCTAGAGGAATCGAAGGGAAATTTAAGATAGATATTAAATTCATTCAAGGAATAGGGAAAAATAATCTTTATATTCGTACATTGGAGATTCTATCAGAAGAGTTAGAGGAAATTAAGGAATACTCTTGGGATTTGGCTGTGAAATTAAAGCTACCATTATCACAAGGCTTTGGTATGTCTGCATCAGGGTCGATATCGGCGGCTATGGCTTTCCAGAGAGCACTGGGCAAGCCGCATGAAGAAAGTCTGAGAAGAGCATTTTCAATTGCGCACAGAGTTGAAAGAGAGCTCTCAACAGGTTTGGGAGATGTAACTGCTTTAGCAGCAGGAGGGGTTGAAAGAAGGACTTCTCCAGGTGCACCATTTAGTGGAAAATTACTCATCAGAGGTCCTGGAAAATCAGAGGGTTGGACCGGTGAAATAGAAGTAATATTGGCTTGGAAAGAAGACTTTGGCAAACATACTTCCTCCTATATTGATGATAAAGAATGGAAGGATTCAATCAGTTCTGCCGGCATGAAACAAATGAATAGTCTTGTTAGCGGAATATGGAATGAGGAACGATGGGAAGAACTATTGGAAAAATCAGAAATTTTTGTCGAAGAAAGTGGGCTATTAAAAGACTCACTTAGATCGGAACTACTTAACGATGTTCAGGAAATAATTAATCAATCAAAATCTAATTTTAAACCACTGCTATGTTTACTTGGTAAGAGTATAGTGATTGTACCAAAAGATATTAAAAATAAAAATTCTGATCTAGATTCTTTTGCTGAACTCTTAGAAAAAGCTGGATTTAATGCCATTAGAACGAAAGTGGGAGAACTATTTTGAATCAGACAATGATTCATGAAATGTTGCTAAAGGCTGTAAATCTAATGGACTAGAATCTAACAAAATTGCGCCTTTTAATTTCAAAGTATCACAAAAACCGTGACGATAAACTATCGCTCCTTGTCCGTATTCTTTGACATATCTATCCACTTGCTTCTGAGTTTTCTTTCTTGGGAATCTTAAATCGGCTCCAAAAAAATGTTTGGCATCGATCCAGGCGCAAGGAATCCCATTAATTCTAACATCATCCAACAATAATAAATCAGGAGTAATAATTGCACGTCCTTCAGATTTTTTCTGTTCATCAAGTAATTCCTCTTGACGTCGAAACCTGACATTTAGTGAACTGAAATAATCACATAAAATTTCCTCAAATACTTCAGCCGCATTTTGTGTTTCGGACTGATTCACCGAACTTACACGATCAGCAGATTCTGCAATTTGGAATTGCTCCCTATCTCTTTCATTTAATTTACTGGGCGCCTTGAGAGTTTCTTTAATTTTATTTTTTGACCATCCTCTTCCAGTTAAAATTGCTCTAAATACATTAACAGGAGGTGCATCGAACCTGGTTGATAATGATAATACACTTTCGCCTGAGTCATATCTTCTTTTCAATTCATTAGAACGACTCATTAGTCTTCCATGAGAATATACACTTTTTTCTTGATTTAAAGCGCTTCTTAAAGAAAGTGATTGTTCAAGAGTAATATCTAATTTCTCAATCTTTTTTGCAATCTGATTTACTCGCTCTTCAGGAAGAAAACCAAATTCGCCTGGTGAACAAACCAGAGGACTGGCTTTATTTTGAACTGACTTTGGGACTGCATTCAACTTCCAATTAATTTTGACAACTTTTGCTGGAGGATCGATATCTTGTATGAAGCCCATTGGAGGAGGATCTACAGTAAATCGAGATAGTGCACGCTCAACTGCTTGGTTATCGCCTACATCTTTCACTCCAGATGGAGTTTTATTACCGTTAGTACGGCGGCGGCGATTTCGGCGGTTTGGCCTCTTTTTACCTTCTTCTCGGTCACTCAATAATCTGGCCAAGTGAAAGAGGACCATGAACCCACCGAGATGAAGATTAGGAAAATAGATTCTAAATGAATGCTATTCCAGGATTTAATGGCGTTGAAACTCTGGCTTTACCTGCAACATCATCCCCCTTTCCAACATCATAAGAAATTACAGATTTAACTGATAGGGAATTTGAGATAAAAGCAGCATTATCATTAATAAAATCTGATTCGTTAAATTTCAACTTTATCAAGGATTTTTCAGCTTCTGTCCAAGTATATATTTTACCCCTATTTTTCTTATTTCCAATAGTAAATGATTGCCATGTTTGAATAACTTCTCCACGTAATTCTTCCGTACTAAATATTTCTAATGATTTAACATAATTCATTCCATTTTTCTTAAAATCGAAATCTTGATTCATAAGAGAAAGAGTCTCAATTGCAAGATCATTCTTCCATTTAGGAGAGGTTTGAATTATACACTGAGATAAAGTTACGTCTGAATGTCTACTAGCTAAACCTTTAACATTCCTAGAACTATCAATCAAATCTCTAAGATATTTCTCTTTTGCAATATGAACTATATCGTCTTCAAGTCTAATCACGTTTTGGATAATATAATCGCTTACCATACCTTGACCACCAATTATTGACCAAAATTCTTCTGCAATATGTGGAGTTGCGGGTGCCAACATTGGAATCCAATGTTCAAAGAAAATTTTTGCTGTTGTCTTATCTGATCCACCTCTCCTCCTATACCAATGCCAATCGGATAACATCTCAAAATGACTAATCATTACTCCTTCTCTAAGACTAACATTTTCCATTGCTGACTTCCATTTAACATGGTTCAATCTCATCTTAGATAATAACCAAGAGTCAATAAGACTAGGTTTATCTGTAAATGATCTCGACGATTCAAAAGCATCAATAATTGATTGCATTTGTTTATGATTAGAAATTATTGCATTATCTGACCAGTCCATTCCTGCCTCAGGATTGGCTCCATACAGTATGAATAATCTGACTGTATCTGCCCCATATTCCTCAACCATAGCGCCAGGGCTGACAGTATTTCCTAGAGATTTACTCATCTTTGCCTGTCTACTTCCAAGAATAGATTCACATGTTGGACATTTTTTCCCCTCATTATCGACATGAAATTCAACATTACATTCCTCACAGAATGGCGCTGGAGCATTTAACATTCCTTGACAAACTAGCTGTCCAAATGGTTCACCAATACTATTCATTCCAAGATCTCTCATTGCTTTGGTGAAAAATCGAGCATAGAGAAGATGCATTACAGCATGTTCAATTCCTCCAATATACAAATCTACACCATCTTTCATCCAATAATCAGCAATTTCTTTATTGAATGAGTGAGTTAGATTTTCTGAATCAGTATATCTAAAAAAGTACCAAGAAGAATCATAAAATGTATCCATAGTATCGGTTTCACGCTTCGCGGGTTCGCCACATTCAGGACAGTTCACGTTAAGAAAATCGTTATTTGTAGCTAGTGGGTTACCACTCTCATCCCAACTGAACTTAATATCTAGAGGTAACTTTACTGGTAAATCAGATTTAGGAACTGGCACTACCCCGCAACTTTCACAATGTAACATTGGAATAGGCGTCCCCCAGAACCTTTGGCGGCTTAATAACCAATCTTTCAATCTATATTGTACAGTACCAAATCCTGAACCTTCAGATTCAAGGGTTTCTATCACCTGAGATTTCGCTTCATTTCCAAATAATCCATCAAATCCATCACGTGAAGAATTTTTCATATATCCAAGTGAATCGAAAACTGGGTTCTGTTCGATAGCTTCGTCATCGGAATTACGGGAAAGAACTGGTTTAATCGGTAAGTTATACTTCTTGGCGAAGTCATAATCTCTTTGATCATGTCCTGGAACTGCCATTACTGCACCAGTGCCATAACTAGCAACAACAAAATTTCCGGCATAAATAGGAACTTTATCACCGTTTAATGGATTAATTGCAAATCTTCCTAGAGGAACTCCTTTCTTTTCTTTAAGCAAATTAACTCGCTCAAACTCTGACATTTTTGCACATTCATCACGAAGATTGCGCCAGCCTTTTTCATATTCAGTACCTAAAACAAGTTTCTCACAAATAGGGTGTTCAGGGGAAAGTGTCACAAAAGTAACTCCAAAAATAGTATCTGGTCTGGTTGTAAAAGCACCAATTACAGAATCTTCACCAACTACAGGGAAATCAATATGCGCACCTTGTGATCTACCGATCCAATTACGTTGCATAGCTTTTACATTCTCCGGAAAATCGATATTTTCCAATTCATCTAACAATTCATCGGCATATTCGGTCATACGAAGAAACCACTGCGCCATATCTTTCTGAATAACCTCTAATCCACATCTCCAGCAACGATTATTTTTTACTTGTTCATTGGCTAAAACAGTATCACAATCAACACACCAGTTTACTGGAGCGAATCGCCTTTCTACGAGTCCTGCTTCATAAAATTTAATGAAAATTTCTTGATTCCAACGATAGTATTCAGGAGTTGATGTTGCAAATGTACGATCCCAATCATAAGAATAGCCCATCCTTTCCTGATCTTTACGTATCATTGCAATATTTCTCTCAGTTACATCATGAGGATGTCCTCCCTCCTTCTTAGCAGCGTTTTCTGCAGGCATTCCAAAAG
>DATY01000026.1:30892-36336 GCA_002504905.1 Euryarchaeota archaeon UBA605
TTCTGCAGGCATTCCAAAAGAATCGTAACCCATTGGATACAATACATTCTTTCCCATTAATCTCTGAAATCTAGCCATTGCATCTCCAATAGAGTAATTTCTCACGTGCCCCATATGCATATTTCCGGAAGGATATGGGAACATTTCAAGACAGTAAAACTTAGGCTTTTTGGGATCCATATTTACTGAAAATATCTTCTCATCTTTCCATTTTTTTTGCCAATATTCCTCTATCTGATGCATGTTATATTCCATCAAAACACTTCCTATAACTTCCTCAGTTTGATAAGTAACATGAAATGGTCACTGAAACTTTATTCTCTCCAGTTAATGAGTTCAAGACCTGATTCACATGTGTCGACTATTACAGTTTGATATGAATCCTCTCCTTAGAATATGAGCCGGTATTGCTATGCAGTAGGTTCACTTGCATGTACTATGATGCTTGGCGATGGAGAGTTTGATGTTCAAAAAGGTGAAGATGGAATCGAGGTTTGGGTTACTCAAATGGGAAATTACATGAACATGAATACTGCATGGATAAATCGATCTACTGGTACTGTAGCAATTGTTGATCCATTTGATTCAGAAAAATGGTTTTCAGTACTGAAAGACGAGGGTTTACGGCCTACTCATTTACTATACACACATACTCATAGAGACCATGTAGAAGGGTACAGGAAAATGATTAGTCTCGTCCCAGAAGTTGAAGTGTGGGGACATGAAGAAGCATCGGTTTCAGGATTACTATCATTTGCTGTTTTTAAGAAGGTGGATTTTACGAATAAATGGAATAATCCACCAAATACAACTATTCAATGGAATTGCGGTGGAATAAGTCTGGGAGTTACACATTCTCCTGGACATGCACCAGGGCATGTTACTTTTCACGGGCATGGAGTTTATCATGCCGGAGATTTACTATTTACGGCACACAGTGGAAGGGTCGATTTACCAGGTAGTGATCCAGTTGCACAATGGAATAGTATACTATATGCTCGTAAATTACTAGAAAATTTACCCAAAGAGTGGCGATTGATTCCCGGACATAGATATGATTGGATAGATGGGACAACTCCTGACTGGGTGAGTCTCGAAGAGGTTTTGAAATACAATTTTTCTCTCAATTCCCCGGTTCTAAAACAGTTGGAGGAACAGTAATGGTCAAAATAGAAGTAAAATATGAAGCAGGTTTTCGATGTGTTGCAACCCATATTCCATCCGGAAGAGAGTTGATTACCGATGCTCCAACAGATAATCATGGTAAAGGAGAGTCTTTTTCTCCTACTGATCTACTAGCTACCTCTATGCTAACATGTATAATGACTATCATAGGTATTAGAGCCGAAAAGAAAAGAATCGATGTTTCTGGAATGTCTGGCTGTGTGGAGAAAACTATGTATCAAAATCCAAGAAGAGTCGGGATGTTAGAAATAGTGATTAAATTACCAAAAAATATCAATAAGAAAGACAGAGAATGGTTAATCGAAGAAGGGTGTGAATGTCCTGTTTGTCACTCAATTAATCAAGAAATGGAAGTCAAAATTACTTTTGAAAACTAAAACGTTTTGTCAAATCTCTCACGTGAAATTCTAAATTTTTCAACTATTTCAGTAGTGAATCCTTCTTTCAAAGTACCTTCTCTTTCTAATGCAGAAACTGTGGCCAAGACTATACTATTAGTATCAACCTCGAAGAATTTCCTTAATTCCAATCGATCATCAGATCTTCCAAAACCATCTGTTCCGAGAACTATGAAATTACCACCAATCCAACGTTGAATCATCTCAGGAACAGCAGTAATATAGTCTGAAACTGCCACAGTTGTAATTTCATCTCCGAAACATTCTGAAACATATGGAATTTTTTCCTCTTCGGGATACAAACGATTAATCCTCTGTGATTCTAAGCCTTCTCTCCTTAATTCGCCGTATGATGTTACAGACCAAATTTCTGAATAAATACCTAGTTCAGCTAATTTTTCAGATGCTTCAATGACATGAGTAAGAATAGGTCCTGAACCCAGAAGTCTGACTGCTGGCCCAGCATCGCTATTCACCTCAGATAATTTATACGCACCTTTGATAATTTTCTCGTCTACACCTTCTGGTTTTGGAGGTTGTTGTTCGTTCTGATTGTATAGCATTATGTAATGGAATACATCTAGGTTTTCCCCCCACATTTCATTAATACCATGCTGGATAATCGTAGCCAATTCGTATGCATAAGCAGGGTCCCAAGAACGACAGAAAGGAACTGTGCTAGCATGAAGTAATGAATGTCCATCTTGATGTTGTAATCCCTCACCATTCAATGTTGTTCTTCCGGCAGTAGCACCCATTAAGAAACCACGAGCACGAGCATCTGCAGCCTGCCAAATTTGATCATTGACACGTTGAAAACCAAACATCGAATAAAAGATGTAGAATGGTAAAGTGGGCGTCATAGCATGTGAATATGATGTTGCAGAAGCTATCCATGAAGCGATGGAATTTGCTTCGGATATTCCTTCTTCCAAAATCTGTCCAGTAATTGATTCCTTATATTTCATAATCATTTTATGATCTACAGGCTTATATTTCTGTCCTGAATGAGAATAAATTCCAAATTCACTGAATAATGGATCCATACCAAATGTTCGACCTTCGTCAGGGATAATTGGTACTATTTTATCACCAATCTCAGACTTCATAAGATTTCTTAATAATCTAACAAAAGCCATTGTAGTCGAAACTTTCTGCCCCTCTGGTGTACCATTATCAAATTCAGAATAGGTTTTTTCCGATGGAAGTTCAAAATTAATATCAGGAGATTTTCTAGAAGGTAAATATCCGCCAAGTTTTTCTCTTGATGTGAGTAAATATTCTAGTGCATCTGAATCCTCGTCGAGTGAGTAGAATGGACTTTTTTGTAGTTGTTCATCATCTAAGGGAATATTAAGTCGATTTCTATAGGAAATTAAGTCTTCAAAATTCATCTTCTTTTTCTGATGAGTTGTATTTCTTCCGGCAAAGGAGTCTATTCCCCAACCTTTGACTGTGTGAGCCAATATTACTGCTGGTTTGTCAGATTCTAATGCTGCATGATAAGCTGCATATATTTTCAGTGGGTCATGTCCACCCCTTCTTAAATTGATAATTTGTTCATCAGAAAGTTGTGAACCGATAGATACTAATTCCTCAGAGCCACTAAATAGTTCATTACGAAAATCTGATGGCGAAAGTGTACTCATTCTTTGGAAATCTCCATCGTTTATTTCTTCAAGTCTAGAAAGTAATACTCCATTATTGTCTTGAGAAAATAGTCGATCCCAGTTACTGTCCCATAATACTTTGAAAACGTCCCAACCCGCTCCCCTGTAAAGTCCTTCTAACTCTTGAATAATCTTAGAATTGCCACGAACAGGCCCATCTAATCTCTGAAGATTACAATTTACTACGGTAATCAAATTATCCAATTTTTCTCTTCCTGCTACTGCTATCGCTGCAATAGACTCTGGTTCGTCCATTTCGCCATCTCCTAAGAAAGAATATACAGTACTTTGTGAAGTATCAACTAGATTTCTATTTGTGAGATATTTCCAAAATCTCGCCTGCATCACCGCGGCTAATGGCCCTAAACCCATGGATACTGTGGGATACTCCCAGAAATCCTTCATTAAACGAGGATGAGGGTAAGATGAAAGGCCATCGAGAAAAGCCTCTTGACGGAAATTAATTAATTGTTCACGAGTAATTCTTCCCTCTAAAAAAGCGCGAGCATAAATTCCAGGACTACCATGGCCTTGGATGTAAAGTGCGTCTCCAATACCATTAGATTCTTTACCTTTGAAAATATGATTAAATCCAACTTCATAAATCGTAGAAGAGGAGGCATAGGTGGATATATGCCCTCCAATACCGTCAATTCTTCTATTGGCATCGGACACAATCAAAGCAGAGTTCCATAAAATAGCATCTTGTATTTCTTTCTCTATTTCCAAATTACCAGGATATGGAACCTGATTATCCCAAGGGATTGTATTGACATATGGAGTATGTGAAGCAGGACTTATTTCTACACCCAAATCTTGTGCTTCACTTAATATCTCATGCAACAATAATCTAGCCCTTTCGAGGCCAGCAGAGTCCACAACTGAACGTAATGATTCTAACCATTCATCTGTCTCTTCTGGGTCTACATCAGGTAATCTCTGGTGATGATTATTCCCTGACATTTGACCACTCTGCCCCTTAGGGGGCAGACTGGCGAGTATGCAAAGGGTTTTGAATCTTCAAGAAATGTTGTTCACTTAATTCAAGTTGATTTAGGACCTGTAATTACTAAATGGCAATGATGTAAGGTTCTAACCCCTGCAACCGTCACAGCAGAATCTCCAGAAATATTTCTTTCACCATTCCAGTTACTAACCGTATGTGAAACTGTATTAACACCTGCTAAATTCATTGGGTCCACTTTCAGTTCAACAATTACCTCTTCTATTGCGCCTAACCATTCTAATGTTGCATTGATTGATTTCCTAGCAAAACCATGTCTTTGTTCTGAGCTTCTAACCCAATATCCTAGATTCCATTTGGCCTCAGAAGTTCTAGTTATATTATCAAAACCAATAAGGCCCAATAATGCTTCATCCCATGGCCTAATCATAACCCAATGATGCATCAATCCACTTCGACCCATTTTCTCAGTTTCCAACAAAAAAGATTCTATTTGTTCAAGGAATGGCTTATCCGGATTAATCCAGGGCATAGCTCGACTTACTTCAGGCCAGGTTTCTTCAAATGCTTCTAATAATTTTGAACTGTATACAGTAGATGCTGGACGAAGAATCAACCCCTCATCGACCATGATTGATGATGTCGCACGTCTAGACACAACACATCGGAAGAAGTACTTACGCATCACTCCTGCGGAACAATATTTTCAAAATTAAGGTCTTAATTTCTTCTTTGCAGTGATTAAATTATCATCATTAGGAATTAATCGAGAAGCATTTTCAAACATCTTATCCACAGCTTGGGAACGACCAATTCTCTGTAATAAAGCACCTATTGGATAGATTAACTTAGATCTATTTCCAAGATGAGGGCCGACCTCATCAAGTAATACTGTTGCTTGAGCAGTGTCTTTGGCTCTAGCTGCTTCCATTGCAGATTTAACCTGAAGAGCAACGTCTCTATCAGTCCATCTTTCTTGTTGAGGCCAGGGCCAATAATTCGGTTCTTCTACTGGAATCGAGGATAATATTTGGTCAGCTGGAATTACAGGAGGGGGTGGAGGGGGTGGAGGAGGAGGCATAGGTTCTAGGACATCATCAATAGGCGGATTTGGAGGAATTAATGGAGGAGGGGGGACCACTCTCTCTTTCACAACAGATGGTTCAGGTTCTGGCTCTGACTCGGGTTCTGGCTCTGGTTCGAGTTCTGGCTCTGACTCGGGTTCTG
>DATY01000026.1:36699-70164 GCA_002504905.1 Euryarchaeota archaeon UBA605
GTTCAGGTTCTGGCTCTGGTTCAGATTCTAGATCAAAAAGTGGTTCAGGCTCTAATTCGTTACCTACAGGTTGTACTAACTCAACAGGCTTGTAGGATATCTCTTCAACTTCTTCGATTTCTTCCTCAGGAATCTCAAACTTAGTAACAAATTCAGGAGCATCTTCAGGCTTCAAAATGTAATCTTCTTCTTCTTCTGCATTAGAAGGTTCGGGATTATCAACAGTCAAAGCAAATGATGGGTTTTTTGAAACTACGATTCCATCATCACCATCATATTGTTGAACATCGATAGTTACATCATCGATTTGGAAAGTTGTCTTGGACCAGTCAATTATTTCTTCTGACTCTTCTTCATCAAAATCCCCCAATAATTCATCAAAAAGGTCGTTAGTAACTTCTTCATTTGGCCCCGAATCCTGTTGAAATGAGGGTTTTTGTAATTCATAAAGGCATAATGTACATTTTATTGCGTCTTCATCATTCTTGTGTTGACAAGCCGGACATACCCGTCCCTTTTCCTCCGTATTTCTCCAATTTCGGAACTTATCGAACACCCTGCATCCCCTCAGACATTCGCACTCGACAAAACATACCGTATAATCCTCACGTGAGAAAGTGTAAATCAATAAATAGTGATTTTCTGATTATACACTAGAAAGCGTGATGTGTGTATTCACTCTGCCATAATCATGGAAGGAGGTTCAGATATGCCTCCTGTAAAATTTAATAGAAGTCAAGATCATCATGAATTATACTTGAATCTCATAAGATGGGAACTAGATGATGAAATGCAAAATGTTAGAGAAAAATTACAAAACTGGAGTAAAAAAAGATTGATTGAAAATGGAATATCGCTGTTTGACCTAATTGGAAAAAATGATGGATGGTTGTTTGGTCAAAGAATTATCAAATTTACAAATAAAAAAAAGAATGATATGGGTTTTCATCGCTTCAGACAAGGAGATATAGTATTGATTTCACGAAAAGATCCTTTGAAAGAAACCCCTATTGAAGGTACTATTTATTCAACATCTAGAGCCTCAATAAAGATCGTATTCTCGGATACTCCAAAGGATATTAGGAAACATACATGGAGGCTTGACAAGGGAGCAAATAGGATTGCTTTTGATAGAATGAGAGATGCTCTTAACAGTATTTTTGATGAAGATGGTGGGGTTCCTCTAAGAGATCTTTTACTCGGAATTGTACACGATCCTGTTGGTACCGCAAGCATGATACCTGAACTTGGAGGAGTAAGAGGGAGAAGTACTACTTTTGCTCATGACCTAAATCAACCTCAATTGGTTGCATCGAAAGCCGCGGTTGAAAGGAGATTAACATTAATCCAAGGACCTCCCGGTACTGGAAAAACGCATACTGCAGTTAGAATACTAGAGTCTTGGTCAAAAATGGATATAGGAACTATACTAGCAGTTGCTGATTCTAATGTAGCAGTCGATAATTTGCTAGAGGGTTTGTTAGCTCGAGGAGTCAGAGTTGTGAGATTAGGACAACCAGTAAAAGTAAGAGAAAAATTGAGAATGGCCACAATGGATGCGAAGATGGAAAATCATCCTTTGAGAAGAGACTTGGATACCCAATTGGAGTTAAATGAAAAGCTGAACAGAAGAATAAGTTCTATGAAAGGAAAAGAAAAGGGTTTAGCTTATCGAGATATCAAAAAAGGATGGAATGAAATAAGAAGAATTGAAAATCAGATTAGAGATGATATCCTAGATAAAACACAGGTTATATGTTGTACATGTATAGGGTCAGGAAATGAAATTTTGGATGGAAGGAGATTTCCTCAAGTCTTAATCGATGAAGCTACTCAAGCCACTGAACCAGCATCATTAGTAGCATTGACTAGAGGCGCTAGACAGGTTGTATTAGTAGGAGATCACAAACAATTACCTCCAACAGTAATTTCATTTAGAGCCGAAGAAAAGGGCTTGAAAAGGTCATTATTTGAGAGATTAGTAGATTTAGGTATAGAGCCTTTACTCTTATCCACACAGTATAGAATGCATCCTTCCATCTCAAAATTTCCAAATCAACATTTTTATTCTGGAAGGTTAAATGATGGTGTGAAGTCAGAAAATCGGCCATCTCCTGCTGGTTTACTATGGCCAGATTGGGATAATCCAGTCGCCTTTATACCGGTTGATGGAGGAGAAGTTGTTTCTCCTGATGGGACATCCAGAGAAAATCCTACCGAAGTTTCTTGGGTTATAAAAATTCTAAATGAGATACTAGAAGCAGGAGAAATAACAAAAAAAGATATTGGAATAATTACTCCCTATGCCGGACAAGTAAGAGCCATCCGTAATTCAATGAGTGAAAACCTAGATGATGTTGAAGTAAAAACAGTTGATGGTTATCAAGGAAGAGAAAAGGAAGTCATAATTTTCTCTTGCGTAAGATCGAATGCGGAACAAAATGTTGGATTTTTATCTGAAATGAGAAGATTGAATGTAGCTTTGACCAGAGCAAAAAGAGGATTAATTGTAATTGGAGACCCTGCGACATTGCGTGGTGATAAAAATTGGCGAGCATGGTTGGAGTATGTACGCGATAGTAAGTTTGAGGCGTGGCACCTCTTGGGAATGACGTGAGAGAGTACTATGAACGACCATGAATCGCCAATTTCAATCAATAAAGGAGGCACTACACTTGCTAAAGCAATCGTCTCGGAAGATGGTGGTCATTGGCCTGTTCCAGAAGGAACGATATTAGCATCTGGAGTAAGAAGAATAGCCTCTTTTATCCTAGATACAACAATCGTGAATACAATCTTACTATTACTTTCTAAAGGAAAGATGATTAATGCCTGGAATCTCACGCTTTGGACATCTTCTAATTTTCATCATGCATTAGCCATGGGAGTAATTATCTTAATTTCCCATTGGTTATATTGGAAATATACTGGTTTGTACTACTCTCGTTCTTTTGGTCAAAAATTAATGGGCTTAGCCGTTCTAGCTGAAGATGGTTCAGAAATGACCAATAGAATGTGGGAAATTAGGGCTATGAAGAAATTAGTATACCTAATTTTCCCCCTAAGTTTTTATTTTGGAGCATATGATTTAGCTCGTATTTCTCAAAGACATACTCACCAATCAAATGTAGATTTACGTGTTGGTTCGATAGTTGCTCACGCTAACTCATTACCACCTGCAAATAGAAAACACATCAAGTAGGGTGAGATTTTGGAAAAAGAAGTAAATGCAGTGTTAAATGGAAATTGTATAGTATACCCTACTACTACACTTCCAGCATTAGGTTGTATTTTAACTTCTAAATCTCTAGATAAATTGTATAGTATCAAAAAAAGACCAAGTAATATGATAGTCAGTATAGGAGTTAGTGACCTAAATCAGGCATCAGAATTAGTCCATTTAACAACTGATTTAGAAGATTTTTTATCTGCATTTCCAGAAGGATCTCTAACTGTTATTCTTCCTGCCATTGAACCCCTTGACAGTCGGTTGGGAGGAAATAGAATAGCAATTCGTATTTTAGCGAATCCAATAGCTAAAAAGTTGGTTGAGAAAACAGGTCCTTTAACTGCTACTTCGGCTAATCTTAGTGGTTTTGAACCATTAAAGGATTGTGAAATGGCTGCTAAAACACTTTCTTCTTCGGAAAATGAGATCTCATTCTTATCTGGAACATGTTCGGGAGGGATACCCAGTACCTTGATAGCATGGTATACGGTCTGTAAATCACCCAACGACAACGAGATTGAGGTTTTGAGAGAAGGTTTGGTCACAGAAAAGGAGATTCTAGAATGGTGGAAGAAGCGGACTTAAAGCAGTGGAGAGACGCTGGTCATGTTGCTAGAAGAACCTTAGAAGGGATTAGAGATGAGATACAAGAAGGCAAAACCTGGCTTGAGGTAATTGATTCTGCTGAGAGATTTATTAGAAGGCACGGCGGACAAGCAGCATTCCCAGTTACAATTTCTGTGAATGATATTGCAGCGCATTTTACTTCGAGTCACCACGATTTACCGCCTGACGGATGGGAAAAACCCATGATTTTTGAAAAGGGAGATTTAGTAAAGTTAGATGTTGGAGTTCATATTAAAGGTGCTCTTGCGGATAACGCATTAACAATAGAGATAGGAAATGGGAATAACCATACTGAACAAATTAAGGCGGCTAAAGAAGCTAGAGATGCGTCCATCGAAAAAATGTATCCTGGAACCCCTTGGTATGAGATAGGTAAAGCGGCGGAACAAGTAACAAAAGATGCAGGATTTGAACCTATTAGAAATCTATGCGGACATCAATTAGAAAGATGGAATCTACATTCTGGAACTTCAATTCCTTCATTCGCTTGTGGGCCCAATGGGAGTTTCAAAGGAAATGCAGAAGTTGGAGGTGTATACGCCATAGAGCCGTTTAACACAACTGGAAAATCTGGAATGGTTGAAAATATTTCTCCGCCTGGATCATCTAATATCTTGAGAGTTACCGGTGATGTTTCAATACGTAAAGCACTATCAAAAGGTAAATTGAAACCATTAGGAGCTACTATGGCCCGATACATAGAAGAGCGTTATAACACGTTACCATTTGCTTCTAGATGGGCATATCCATTACTTGAAAAACCATTCCCAAATGAAGACGAAGATTCATTACAGAAAAAATGGAAAGCCATGACTAAAAAATTAACATCTATCAGATTCCTAGAAGTTTACGAGGCTTTGAGAGATGTCGATGGAGGGAACGTGGGTCAATTTGAACATACAGTAATTGTTACTGATGGAGGTCCTGAAGTATTAACAGTACTTTAAGGAAGAAAAACCTGTTTTTTGCTTATTTTACTAATTAATCCAAGAAGGATTATGAATTAGGGACCTGTATCAAACATCGTACAGGTCGTAAGGTTCTGCTGAGTGCATCCCATCCCCTCGCTAATATCTCTCGCCCTGTACACCTAATTATCCATCAGTGTTAACTTTAGTATTACCAAAGATTGTTACACAGATTACAGAACCTAAAATTAACAATATTCCCATAGACTGTTGTAATGAAGGATCTTCGCCTAAAATCAATAATCCCCAAATTATTGTTAAAACTGGCTGTAACAAAACAGCGAAAGAAGTCTTGGCACCTGGTAGTCTTGGTAATGCATATGTAATTGCAATCCATCCACCTACTTGACAACAAATTGCTAAGAGCATTAACCAAAAATGATTGGGCCATTCTGGCTGCAAATTAATTGATTCAACTCCTAGAGAATTTAAAGGCATTATTCCGATTAAAAGAAGACCGACAGCGGCTCCTAATGTAGCATCAAACTGGAGATTTTGTGCGGGTGCCATTTCTCTGTTAGAATATCTATATACGATTAGGAATGAAGAATAAAAAATTGCAGCGAAGATACCTGCTATTACACCCTTAAATGGATCTTCTCCATATGGTTGATCATCCCAAACTCCAGAAATTAAAACCAGACCAAGTACTACAACTGGTAAAGCGAAAAGTATAGATTTATTCGGTCTTTCACCTAGGAATTTCCAACTAACTAAAGTTACAATAATAACTTGAGAATTACCTATCATGGTAGCTATTCCTGTTCCAATATAATCAATCGCTGTATGATAACCTACAAAATCTAATGAAATTAATAATCCTGCAAATAATGTAAGATACCTCGATTCTCGACTGCGAGTATCTTCTGAACCTAAAAAGAAAATTATCAAAATCAAAATTGGCAGTGCGTAGGCCATACGGAAAAATGCCCCAGTCACAGGGTTTGTTTCTGAATATTGATACAATAATGGAGCAAAAGAAATTAAAGTCGAGCCGAATAAAGCGATAATCATATTTTTTCGGTCCTTATTGACCGACATTAATTCCATCTCACTCTGTCGTATTTTCAGAAATCATCTTTTGAAGTTCACCACTTTCATACATTTCCAAAGCAATATCTGAACCACCAATTAATTCTCCATTAATAAAAACCTGAGGCATTGTTGGGAAATCAGACCAAGCACAAATAGATGGAATTGCCCTAGGATCTGAAAGAACATCTACACTGGCCCATTTTTCTTCTAATTGACCTAAAACCATCGCGGCCCTATTACTAAATCCACATCTTGGTTGTTCAGGAGTGCCTTTCATAAACAACACAATTGGGTTATTATCAACTATCTCTTGTAATTCATCTGGGGTCCAATTAAAACTCATTTTATTTACTCCTTATTTTCTCTACGAATATGCACTCCGAAGAATTCTGTTTTCTTATCAGAGTGAGGGTCGAAAGCAGTGTCTTGAATTATCTCTGCTTGTTCAGTTGTCATGCATTTCAAATCTAATGCGTGAACGATGTTTTGTGCAATATATGGTTTGAAGTGATTTAAGATAGGTTTTTGTCTTTGTAATGGCCTAACTCCCTGATAAGAATCTGATACCACACGAACGTGAAAATGATCACCGCTACCATGTAAATCAGTAGCCTCTATTTTTGCGTCTGGAACTATTTTTTGAATCTCTGAAACCATCCACGCTTCGGTCACCATGTATCTCTCTAGCGTCGGTCCTCTTTGAACCTCGCTGATAAAATACTTCAATTTCACATTGCTGAAGTAATTTCTTTTAGATTATCTGCAACTGTCCCATTATCATTTATGATACCGCTACCAATAACGGCTACATCAATACCCCAACTCTTTACTAATGCGACGTTGTGATGCTTTATACCTCCATCAATCATTAATTTAGTAGATTTTCCTCCTGATTCAATCTGATTATTTATCGCCAAACGAAAATCATATATTTTTGATTTCATCTCGGGCATAAATGACTGTCCTCCTTTTCCGGGAACTACACTCATTACCAATACAAGATCGAGTTTTGTTAGAAAGGGCAATACTTCAGATGCCGGCGTATCTGGATTTAGAACAATCCCTGCTTGACAACCTCTTGAATGAAGATTATCAATTAGAGTACCAGCATCACTAACCGCTTCGATATGGAATATGACTAAATTAACGCCGGCATCCACATATTGTTCCCATGTATCTTCGGCATTTGTAATCATTAGATGGCAATCAATAAATATTTCAGGACCCAATTTCTGACGAATACTATGAACTAAAGATGGACCAAATGTGATTGTTTTGTTAATTACCCAATTACCATCCATAACATCCAGATGAATCCAATCAATTCCCTCAGATACTAGTTCTTCCATCAACTTACCTAGTTCACAAAAGTCAGCTGTAAGTATGCTAGGAGCTATCTGCATAATCTATCCTCTGGTCAATACGATAAGCCCAAGGTACTCAATAGTTACTACTAAAGTTATGATTTAAAATAACAAATTATTATTAGGGATAATTAGAACTCGAAGTTTGTTGGTTGTGAGTATGGGACGGGTAGTGGATGCGAGTGATGCTGAGTTTGAGATGGTAACGAAAAGTAGTGAATGGGTTCTGGTGGACTTTTGGGCACCTTGGTGTGGACCATGTAAGATGATTGCGCCAATTCTAAACCAAATTGCAGAAGAACGAGACATTACTATTGCTAAAGTAAATACTGACATGAATCCTCTGTCTATGGGAAAATTTGGTTTTAGAGGTATTCCTGCTTTAGTCCTATTCCACAATGGAAAAGTGGTCGATCAAATGACTGGAGCAAGGCCAAAGCCAATGTTTGATCAATGGCTTGGAAAATA
The DNA here is from genome assembly GCA_002504905.1 of Euryarchaeota archaeon UBA605. Lineage (GTDB taxonomy): Archaea > Thermoplasmatota > Poseidoniia > Poseidoniales > Thalassarchaeaceae > MGIIb-O2. Next base: position 44,391 of record DATY01000026.1, read on the forward strand.
TATGAATTAATTTAAGCCTAATTTCTTAGCTCTCTTTTCATGAGGCTTTCCTACTTCTCTTAGTAATCTAGAGCGAAGCGCTTCATGTAACCACATGCCTTCATCTAATTCTAACATTAAACCTCTTTCAATCAAACTATTAGGAGGATTCCCATTAAATTTCGATGCTTTAGCCAAAATTTTCCATGGAACTGGTTTATCAGAAACTGCCAAAAAAGCCAATAGCTCCCTATGGTCTTCCGGAAGGACATCAAGAATCTCTTCATCAAGGAATCTAAGCCAATCTTGATGTAGAGTATTACCATATATCTCTAACAATTCAAGAGCAAGAGGGTGCCCCCCTGTAACTGAAAAAATTTCTTCAATGGGTGCATTATTTGGTATTTCCAACTCACCAATCCATTCTTTGATTTCTTCTAAATTTAAACCTGATAATATCAATTCTTCAACTTTTCCTCTTGTATGAACATCTCTACGGTCATAAAAAGCAAGATTAGTTCTTGAGATGAGTAATAGACGCATCTGTGTTGACTCTGATACTTGTAATAATGAACCAAAAAAGTTAGCTCCGTCTGTACCTATATTATGAACATCATCAAGAATAACAAGTATTTCAGAAAACTTATTCAGTAATAATTTCTTTTCATCTAATAAATGAGCCGTTAATCTTCTTCGAAATAAGTCAATATTGAAAGTCGCTCCAGGTTTAAGTGGAAGAGATTCTAAGATTCCGTAAGGATCTGAAGAAATATCATCAGAGCCGACCCCTATACGATGTAACAGACTGGTAGCTATTCCAAGTGATGTATCCCATGGCTGACAAGGATAATACATCGCTTCAATCTCTTCGTTAGAGGACAAGAGATCTTTCATCCAAAATGAGACAAGAGTTGTTTTTCCACAACCAGCAATTCCTGAAAGAACGAACATGGGAATCTGAGATTTATACCATTTGTTGATTGTTTCCTTCTCTGAAGTACGGCCATGTACATCTCTAGTCTCTGGTGGTTTATTGTGATAAGTTGAATGAGCACCAGAAAGTAATGAAATGGAGCCGGGAGAGTTATTCTCCTCGGAACGTATAATAGCACCAAATCTAATATCTCCAAAATTCAATACACCTTCATGCTGAGCATGCATTAAAACTTGTAATAGAGTAAGTTCTGTTTGTAACTTCTTAGATGCTTCATCCGCTCTAATTTCCAATAGTTTTCCTTTTTTATCACGAATCAATATTTTCATGGAGCGCAATTTTTCAACACTTATCCTAGCATTTTTGCGGCCCTCTTCTGTTAATTGCCATGTTTTCTGACGACGTTCTTCGCCTCTAACGGCTCTGGTATGTTCTGAAACTAAACCTTCAGAGATTAATTCTCTCATGGTGCGTGATACATTTGGTAAATGAAGTGCGCATACCTCTGCTATTCCGGGACGTGTCATTTCAAATGTTACAAGATAGTGATCTGCCTGGTGATCTTGTTCCCAAAGATGAGTTAAAATACGATCTGAAACAGACACATGTACTCGCACATCACTAGCCACCATGATTACTCGGAAAGGATTGTTGGCATCAAGAGTTCGGATTACAGTATCATAAATTTATAACAATTATATCGAAATCAAACATTGAGGGTATGGATCTTGCATTGGTGGAAGAAATAGTTCATCACAATCTGTTTCTGAAACAGGTAATGTCAAGATGCTACTGGACCCTAGTCCTAAAGTAACTGCCATAGTTGATACTGGACTTGGGATATAATCCTCACCGGTTTGTGTCACTAAGAGATGAATACCATCACCTGCCGGAATTACTACATCCATACCGAAAAATTCCATTTTAGCAATTACTGTTTCTCCGGGTGAAAGAGATTCTCCATCCTTACCTCCATTATGGAATCTTAAATCCATTACGGCATGTCCTAGATGCATACCATTACTTGCTTGAATCATTTCTACAAATAAATGACCACTTGTAGAAAGTAATGATATTGTTGCTTCAACATGGAAAGTTGGAGTACCAATTATTCTAGTTTCAAATTCAAAGAATGGGCACTCTATAGATAATTGGGAACTAGAGGTAATAGTCTCTCCACCTCCAATTACATTACACTCATCCATATCATATTGTAATAATTCTTGATCCAAGGGAGGATATGTTTGTTCAACTCTCCAACCACCAATATTATCTTGTATCTCTGCTATAAGTCTTGGTTGAGGGCCCTGATCTTTAAGATAAAAATCAAACCATTCTAATAAATCGTCAGCCCAATCCCATCTAAGTGTGAATGGAAAAGCCTCGGCACCTCGGCCACTTGATAAGCCTTCATGGCCACTTTTTCTATCTGGATAATCATGACCCCACTGGCCATAAAGACCCTTTACATCAAATCCAGCATCACGAAAAATATTATGAGTTGGAAATGCCATATGAGGGTCAACATTCCAATCTTGCATTCCATGAATGATATAGATTGAACCATTATAATTCTCTAGAGCTCTTTCAAGAAAAGTTCGCTCAGACCAATAATCACTTCCAAGCCATGCTAGATTATCGCCAGATAAATATGCAGCAGGACCGGCATAATAACCCTCTAAGTATCCTTCACATGCATTCTCAGCATCTTCTAAATCTCCATCTAGGCCAAAACTACCGTAAACACCGTTATGCATTATTGCTCCTCTAGCTTCCATACTACCGTTACGCCACATTAAATCATGTGCTCCAATTAGGCCCGACATAGGAATTATTGTCTTTAGATGTTCAGAACCCATGGCTGCAGCCTCCCATGGAGTAGAACCATCATATGATTTTCCAATAATTCCCACCGCTCCATTTGAGAAAGGAGCTGTGCCTAAATATTCAACAGCTGCATCAATACCTCTTTGTTCATCTAAACCCATCAAATCCATACAATGATTACTCTCTCCAGTACCAAACACACTGACTTGAGCAACCCCATATCCGTGAGGTACAAAATTCTCAATTAAGAATCTGCCTAATCTGTCAGCAGGTGTCAAGGCGTCGACGTCTCCATCATCATAATATGGCCCGATTTCCGCTATTACTGGTACTTGGCAGTCTTCAGATATTTCAGCAGAATCATAGTCACATCCTTCAATTATTGGCAACCATAATCCGAGATGTACTTCGGCATTCCCTGTCAATCCAGCACCTCCATCACTAACAGTAATTGATGGAACAGGAACAAATACTGATTTTACTGGACCAATGTCATATGAACCATTAGATGATACTCGACTAAATACATCATCAGTCCGGTATTGCATATCAAATCTTTCTTCAACCGCTGGTAACCAATGAGAATCTTCTATTTCTAAATCGGAATTTGATTTATCCATACATCCAGATAATACCGGACTGATTACCAAAAGTGCCAAGCATAAACTCAGCATCCTCTTTGACATATCTCTGGCGCTAATTAAATTGCTCAAGAGTCTTTGCCATAACGGTTCATTTATTTTGATTGGTTGATTTATCTGGAATCAAAAATATGAATACATTAGTTGATATAAGTCTACGTTACTAGGATAATTGTGAACCAGGCGGTACAAAGGCGATTAATTCGTCTTCAAAGAATGGAAAAGACCGAGATGGAGGTTTACAGAAGATTGGCTCAGAGAGAGAAGAAACCAGAAAATAAAATTATTTTACAGAAAATTGCTGAGCAGGAGAGTAATCACTATAATATTCTCAGGGAAAAAACCGGTCAAGATGTTAAATTTTCAAAAATTAGAGTATATTTACATGTAATAAGTTCGGTAATTTTAGGATTAACTTTTTCTCTAAAACTAATGGAGAAAATTGAGCAAAATGCAGCTATCGAATATCGTGATTTGGGTTTTGAAGATATTGCTAAAGAAGAAGATGAGCATGAAAAAGAGCTTTTATCTTTATTAGAAGAAGACGCCTTAAATTATCTTAGTAGCATAATATTGGGTCTTTCTGATGCTTTAGTTGAGTTAACAGGAGCGTTGGCAGGGCTAACTTTCGCATTCCAAGAATTGAAGATTGTAGCATTGGCTGGGCTGGTAACAGGTATTTCTGCTTCATTCAGTATGGCTGCTTCAGAATTTTTAGCTACCAAAGAAGAGGATTCGAGTCGGTCACCGTTCAAGGCTGCTTTATTTACAGGAAGTGCCTATATCATAACAGTACTACTCCTCGTGATTCCTTACTTATTACTAGGAGATGATAGTGAGAATATTTTTGGTATGGCTCCACATATTCAGGCTCTAGCAATTACTTTTATTATTGGAATATTGATTATAGCATTGTTTAATTTTTATGTTTCTATTGCTCAAGATAAATCCTTCAATAGAAAGTTTATTGAAATGATTTTTATCTTATTAATCGTTACAATAATTTCTTTCTTAATTGGTTTGATTTTAAGAGAATCTTTTGGTTTGTGAGAAAAATTGTTGATTAGTTTAGAGAATACTAATCAAAGGGTTTGATTAATATAATTCATCCGGAGAAATATGAACCCTTATGATGAACTATTAGAGAGATTGAAAGATATTGACTTAGTAAATCAAATTGGGGGGCTGTTAGGATGGGATCAAGAAGTTCTAATGCCTCCAAAAGCTGCAAAACTAAGAGCTGAACAATTATCTTGGATTTCAAGGACTGGTCATGAAAAATTAACAGATTTAAGAATTGGTGAACTACTTGATATTTTGGAGCAAGATGATGATTTAAATGAAGTACAGAAAGGAAATGTTAGATTAGCAAGAGACTCATACAACAAGGCGACTAAGTTACCTACTGATTTTGTTGCAGAAATGGCAATGCATAAATCAAGATCTCAAATTTCTTGGACTGAAGCAAGAGCGAAAAATGATTTTTCTATCTTTAGAGACGATCTAGTAAAAATGGTCGAGATGTCTAGAAAAAAAGCGGATTATTTAGGGTATCAACAAGTCAGATACGATGCACTACTAGACTTATATGAATCTGGATTAACAGTATCGAAAGTTGACCCATTATTTGCAGGATTGAGAGAGAATGTGGCACCTTTAGTAAAAAAAGTAATTGAAAGTGGAAAGAAACCAAATATGTCATGGGTTCATGAAAATGAATGGAGTAAAGACGGACAAGAAAAACTTTCACAATCTATTTCCGAATCTATAGGTTTTGATTTCGAAGCTGGTAGAAGAGACTCATCAACACATCCATTTTGTGGAGGCCCCAATCCCGATGATGTACGATGGACTACCAGATATGATGAGTCAGATCCATTCGGTTCATTATACGGTTCAATGCATGAGACCGGTCATGGTTTGTACGAACAAGGAAGGCCGAGAAATCTAGATTTTCAACCTGCTGGTTCAGCAAATGGATTAGGAGTACATGAAAGTCAAAGTCGCCTATGGGAAAATCAAGTAGGAAGATCGAAAGAATTCTGTGAATGGGCATTACCTACATGGAAGAAATATTTTCCAGAACAAATGAAAAATGTATCTGCAGAAGAATTGTGGCGTTCAGTAAATTTTGTTGAGCCTAGTTTAATCAGAGTTGAAGCAGATGAAGCGACATATAACCTACATATAATGATTAGATATGAAATTGAAAAGAGATTAATTGCTGGAGAGATAGAAGTCGATGATCTTCCGGATTTATGGGATGATATGTATGAAGAATATTTGGGTATCAGGGCACCCAATAGAACTCTAGGAGTTTTACAAGATATTCATTGGTCTTTTGGAGCATTTGGTTACTTCCCGACTTACACATTAGGAAACCTTTACTCTGCTCAATTACTTACTGCAGCTAGGAAAGATTTACCAAATCATGATGAGGACATGAGAAGTGGAAATTTTGAACCCTTACTTGAATGGATGAGAGAAAATGTACATTCACGAGGTAGTATAATCACTCCATCAGAATTAATTGAAGAAGCAACTGGATACCCACCTTCTCCAGATGACTTTGTTGAATATCTGCAACAGAAAGTAGAAAATCTATATAATTTAGATTGATAATTGCGAAAATACGAAAATAAAGATGGTTTTACAATGAGTATGGAGATGCGGCCAATAGAAGATTTGGCTTCATTTGTGAGAGACTTGGGTAGTGAATGTACAACACTAAATATTAATCAAAGCAATTTAGTTGCGGGTTCTAAGTTAGGTAGAATAATACTTTGGGGAATTAATGATGGGCAACAAAAGTGGTCAATAGATGTTGAAGGGCCTATCTCTGATTTAGAAATTGATGAAAAAATTTATGTCACTGCTTCTGCAGAATTACATGCAATTAATAGGGAGAATGGACATTTAGAATGGACTAAAGATATAGAAGGGTCTAGCGATCTTCTTGAAATTGAGGGAGAAAAAATCTTCGTTACTTCTTCATTATATGAAATTGAGATTCAAGACTATACTGAAACTACATTATTCAAATTTAATAAGAATGGAGAATTACTAGATACAATTAATTTTGAAGAAAAACCTTGGTTTATGAAAAGACATAATCAGGAAACTATTTTGGGTATTGGGAGACCTAGGTGTGGATTCTTGACAGTTGATAATGACGGAGTAATCTCACACAACCAAACTGAAACAAATAGTCCTGTAAACTTAGGAATTAAAACTAATTATGGATTTTTATTGGGCCATAGTGATGGGACAATTACTGAGATAGATGATTGTGACAGAAAATACACTAAATGTGGAGATGATTCTATCACAGCAATGTTCTCAAATAATATTTCATGGAAAATAGGGAATATAATTGGGAATCTCTTTTCTTCTGATGGTTGGGTGATTGATCTGGATGGTAAGATAAGTGGCATTGTTGAAACAGAAGATCATATCTGGGTATCAACAAATTCCGAAGATAATATGATATACTTACTGGATAAAGAAAGTGGTTCTATTGAATATCAATTTAATCATGAAAATAAAATACAGATAATGACATTATCAAATTATAATTTAGCAATATCTGACGATGAAGGAAAAATAATGTTTTTTGATGTAAAAACTTTGAATAAAAGGATTGAGGAAAAAAAAGATATTAATGAAGATTTAGATAGAAGGAATTTGTTAAAAAAGCGATTAAGAGCCTTAAGGAAATAAAATTAATTATACTGGAAATATACCTCTATTAACCCCTATTTCCAGTGTACTGCTAGGCTATCAGGGAAAGGTTTAAGAGCCGCAGCCAACCCTGAGAACTTTGCTGCTCCGATGGAGGGGTGTGGGCGTACTTGTTACGACCCGCGGGCCACAAAAACCGAGCCTCGAAAAAGAGGCAGTAAAACCGAAGTTCGAAAGAGCTTCGGGGAAAAGTCAAATCATCTGTGGATGAGGAGGCAACGGGAGAACTGAGATGGGAAAAACCAGACGAAAGGAAGGGGAAAGAAATCACAGAGGGTACGGAAAACACAACCGAACCGGTAACGGGGAAAACATAAACCGAAGTACAAAACTATCCCGAAGAGGTACACTAGCGAAGAAGAGAGAACAGAGATGGGATCAAATTGAGGCTAGTATGTGGGAAAATGAAGATGAAAAAAACTGGACGCAAGGAAGGGGAAAATAAACTGAATGGAAACACATTGAGAACAAGAGCGGGAAACCGTGGAGGATCAGTACTGAGACGTGGAAAAAACTAGTGAGAGCTAGGGAAATAAGCGAATACGGATTTGAAAGAAGAGATTCTAAAAATTCGGAAAAAGACAAAGAGAAGAGCTTGAAGTCTCGGAGTCATCTACCCCAGGAGAGTAGGAACCTTAGGGAACCTACAAACCTGGGACCCTGCGGAGTTAGCAGAGGGTAATGATCCCCCAATGTTCAGAACCCACTGCTAGCTCCCACCTATCGGTACTTCGGCTCATTTTTTTTACTTCTTTGGACCTGTCATTTCATCTGGCCTTACCCATTTATCAAACTGCTCATTATCAAGTAGTTCTAATTGCAAAGCACTTTCTCTTAGTGTCAGATTATTTTGGTGAGCATGTTTAGCTATTTTTGCGGCATTATCATATCCGATATGTGGATTTAGTGCCGTAACTAACATTAATGAATTTTCTAAATGTTCATTGATTTTGTCATGATTGGCTTCTAAACCTACTACGCATTTTTCTGAAAAGGAGATGCATGTATCAGAAAGAATCCTAATACTGTGTAATAAATTATGAATCATCATGGGTTTGTATACATTTAACTCAAAATTTCCTTGGCTTCCCCCTATAGAAATCGCGGTATTATTACCCATTACTTGACAACAAACCATGGTCATTGCTTCTGCTTGTGTAGGATTGACCTTTCCTGGCATAATACTAGATCCTGGTTCATTTGCAGGTAGAGATAACTCTCCAAAACCACATCTAGGACCCGAGCCTAACCATCTAATATCATTTGCAATTTTCATCAAAGATGCAGATAATGTATTCAATGTGCCCGATGCTGCTACTATAGCATCATGAGATGCAAGTTGAGAAAATTTATTTTCAGCACTAATGAAGTCTAGAGCAGTATAATCCGCTATTTTTTTCGCCACCATATCTGCAAAATCGGAGTGAGTGTTTAATCCAGTTCCAACCGCTGTACCCCCTAAAGCTAATTCAAATAAATCTAATTGAGCATTTTCAATTCTAGAGATGTCATAATCTAACATTGAAACGTAAGCACTAAATTCTTGTCCTAAAGTCAATGGGACTGCATCCATCAAATGTGTCCTACCAATTTTAACAATATCTGAAAACTGTTTTGATTTAATATCAAGTGAATTTCTTAGAATCATTACAGCTGGCAATAACCTGTGTTGTATTTCTTCGGCGGCTGCGATATGCATAGCAGTTGGAAATGTATCATTACTAGATTGGGCTCTGTTGACATGATCATTAGGATGAACGGGTGATTTACTCCCCAAACGTCCATTTGTAAGTTCAATTGCACGGTTCGCAATAACTTCATTAGCATTCATATTTGTCTGTGTACCGGATCCTGTTTGCCAAACTCGTAAAGGAAAATGATCGTTTAAAGAACCTGAAATTACTTCTTCGCATGCTGTTGAAATCAATGCACCAATTTTTGGATCTAGTTCTCCCAATTCTACATTTGTTTCTGCAGCAGCCTTCTTGAGAACTCCAAAAGCACGAATCATAGCATGAGGCATTATATCTTCCCCTATATTGAAATTAATTAAGGATCTAGCAGTCTGAGCTCCGAAGTATTTGTCTGAAGGAACTTCAACATCGCCCATAGTATCCTTCTCTATTCTAATTTCTTGATCAGTTTTGGGGAATCTACTTTGTGTTTGGGGTAAATATGGTTTTGAATTTCGCTCAGAATATAGTGAATTTCTAATCATCTTTGTAATTGTAGCGGAACGCCCATCGTTCTGACCTTTTCCTACTTTTTTATCCAATTTCTTAGCTAAATCTTCGGGGATACTTATGCTTAGTATTCTTCTATCGCCTGTACGATGCTTTGCCATATTAAACGCGATTAATAAGTTATTAATAAACTTAAGGTATAAGTCTACAGTGTTGCGAAAAAATATTGCTAATTAATTTAAATTCTATCTACAGAGATAATTTGCATTGGTGTCGAAGGTTTGTCACGGAAGTCTGTTTCTTGGGATTCAATTGCCTTAACAATATCCATTCCTTTGACAACTTCGCCGAATACTGCATGATTGCCATTTAGCCAAGGCGTAGGTACAGTAGTTAAGAAAAATTGAGATCCTCCAGTATTTTTCCCAGCATTAGCCATTGAAAAAAGTCCTGGACGATCGTGTGCCTTCGCTAGTGCAGACGGTTCACAACGAATTTGCCAGCCGGGTCCACCAGTTCCAGCTGCTCGACTATCTGGATCTTTTGATTTGGGGCAACCACCTTGTATCATGAAATCTTTAATTATTCGATGGAAATGTAAACCATTGTAGAACCCAGAATCTACTAGTTTCAGAAAATTGCCAGTAGTTTCAGGGCATTCTTTTGTATAGAGCTCTATCTGTATATCACCAAGTGTAGTCGACATTTGTACTATTGTCATGACTAACCGTGTTAGGCCCCATTCATGAGGTTGATGGTGTGATGTCGTAAAAATACTAATCAATGTAGTATTCGATGGAATATCATGAGTGAGCTTAGTGGGCATGATTGCCCTCGATGTAATGTAGAACTATTCATTGAAGCCAGTGAAGATGCTGAGGGTGTTGATTTATTGATTTGTAAACAATGCTGGGGGGTAGGAGTCACTGCAAAATCGATGGCTTTAGTAATGGCTGAAGGGAGTCTTCTAGATCAGAATCGAGAACAAATGGTAACTCCCAAGAGTAGTGGAGACTGTAAATGTCCATTATGCTCTGAAATAATGGATGAAATAGACATAAAAATTCCTGACAACATATATGAGAAAATTAGTATGATTGAAGGTGAGAGTGAGACGAGTACGAATGTAATTATTGATTCGTGTAATAGTTGCCCTACCTTTTGGTTTGATGCAGGCGAATTAGATCTTCTCAATGGGATAAAACCGAAGCTTAGAGGAGCAAAGTTTGATTCGAAAAAAGTAAGGTTACTCGAAGATCAAACACTTTCTCCAGAAGATTTGAAAAATAAACGCGTGCAAAGGCAATTTTTTGGAGGATTTGCTATTCTGGCTGCCTTAGGGATTGGTTTTACTGGTAATCCTTTAATGTCTTTTTTTGCAATATTAATTGGAATTGGTGGCTTAATTGCTATTTTGACCAAGAATCCTGAACAAGCTCTAGTGACCGGGACCTGTGACAAATGTTTGGAAGAAGATAAATTGCTAGCATGGAATTGTCAGAGTGGAGGGTGCTGGGCACATATATGTACAGACTGTCAAAGTGTTGGAGATGACCCCGTAGAAGCTTATGCGAGAACTCTGGGGCAAGTTGCTGTTGGAACTGTAGTCGTAGGCGTAGGAATTTTTGCAGTCTTAGCGACAGATGGAATGGCTTTAGAAGGCGTTGGAGCTGTGGTAGATGCCCCGATAGGCTCTAGTTCTTCAAAGAAAAAATCAAATATGCTTCTTTGTAAGGAATGTACGGATAGAATAGATAGAACTAACGAAAAACATGTTAAGAAAAATAAAAAGATCAAGGGAAAGGTAAAAACGAGGGCGTTGAAAGATATCATTCCAGATGGATATTGCACACACATTGATCCTGTAACTAATAAAAAATGTAAAAGAATGGATTTTAGAGATTCTGGTTTATGTTATGTCCACAAATAATTTTGAGAGATTGCTAAGCAACTGTGGAACCGATAAGGACACTGGGCGGTATCTGAAGTAGATTGACAGTTCCATCAGGATCTAAAGCACCTAGAATTAAAAATTGAGAAATGAAACCCCCTGGTAACGTTTTCTCTCCCAAATTTATAGCGCCTACAACTAAACGATTAATCAGTTCACTTCTGGAATAATTTGTTATCTGTGCAGAACTAGATAATTCACCGATTAATGGGCCAAAATCAACTTTAATTTTATAAGATGGTTTTCTCATTTCTGGATAGTCTTCAACATCTACAATCTTACCAACTCTAATATCCAATGAAAAATAGTCATTGACACTTACATAATCTTTCTTGGAAAGTTTTTCTGGATGATATGGTAAATTTTCAGCATCTATCTCATGCTGACCCATTTACTCACCTGTAATGTCTGAACGTACCAATAATGGGAGCAGTAAAATACCTGCTTTTTCGAATGCTTCCGCCCCACCTTCCTGTCGATCTAAGATTGTAATACAGGCAACGACATCACAACCCATTTCTTCCATCCTTTCAGATGCTTTCAGTGCAGAACCACCGGTTGTGGTTACATCCTCTAATAGAATTATTCTGTCACCCTTAATCAGGCTAGCGCCCTCAATTCCTGGCGGATTTCCAGTCTTCCTTCCACCTCTACCTTTGGCTTCTTTACGAACCATGAAACCCTTAATATTAGATTCTTTTGAGGCTTTTGCGATTACAATTCCGGTTAATGGGACTGCTCCCAGCTCAAGTCCGCCTACGGCATCTACCTGTTTTAAAGAGTTAATTTTCGAATGTATTAATACTCCTAAAAGATGTGCACTTTCTGGATCCATCATTACTGGTTTCATATCAAAGAAGTGTGGACTCTGCCGCCCACTAGCTAGAGTAAAGAGTTCATCTGGAGAATGAATATAAGCCAGCTCTCTTACCTTCTCAATTAAGCGGGCTTTAGCATCCAAAACACTTGTCGACATGTTATTCTCTCTATTTACGGCGAGAGTTAATCGAATGAATGTTACCTACTCAAAATTCAATTTTTGACAATGTTCACACTGAATGTTCTTGGACGGTAGGTACTCTTGGAGAGATATTGAGTGACAGGGGATAGACATGAGTGAAGTAATTTCAGATTCTTTTATCATAGATTCTGAACGTCTTGAAAAGGAACAAGAAAAATATGAATCATGGCTGGAAGAGAGAACGGAGGATGCTTATCAAATTGCTAGTTTAGCCAAAGCAAAAAATTTAGATTTTGAAAACACCATTGAAATTCCAAGAGCTTCGGACCTAGCAAGCAGAACTGAAAAGTTGCTTGAAGATTACTTGAATGGTATGAAAATTGAAGAAGAACTGCGAAGTCTTCTCAATACGACAGATAGAGAAAGTGCATCGATACAAATTGCAGTAGATGTTTCAAGAAGGATGTATGAAGAAACATTAGATATGCAAAAATCCATTGATTGCGGCCTAAGAGTTGGACTAGCAGTATTGACAGAAGCTGTACTTGTTGCACCTTTAGATGGCATAGGAGATGTCAGGATACTGAATAATGTAGATGGAACAGAATTTCTTTCAATTGACTTTTGCGGACCTATTAGGGCTGCTGGAGGTACTGCCCAAGCTCTAGGTGTTTTAATTGGTGATATGGTTAGAAGAGAATTAGGATTAAACAGATATATACCTACTACTCAAGAAGTTGAAAGAGTAAAAGAAGAATTCGGACTTTATCGTGTAGGATTACAATACAAGCCCCCTCCTGAAGAAATTGAAACTATCATTCGAGCATGTCCCGTAATGGTTAATGGAGAAGAGACTGAGAGAATTGAATGCTCAGGATACAAAGAAGTTAGAAATATTGTAAATTCAAATGGATCTTATCGGACTAGAATTCGTGGAGGGGTGATGCTCGTAATTGGTGAGGGTTTGTGCTTAAAGGCTCCAAAAGTACAGAAGCATACCGAAAGAATGAATATTCAAGGATGGGAATTTATAGCACAATTTGCTAACAAAAATAAAACTGAAATTGAAAATAAGAGTACTTTCAAACCAAGAAAAATAGCTCCAATTAGTCGTTATATGGAAGATGTAATTGCAGGAAGACCAGTGTTTGGGGAACCAAATTATCCAGGAGGATTTAGATTAAGATATGGTAGAAGTAGAATTACTGGCTTAGCAGCAGCAGGTATTAATCCTGTAACTATGGAAGCAATGGGAGGTTTTCTAGCAGTAGGTACCCAGATGAAAATTGAAAGACCGGGTAAGGCTTGTGCTGTAACTCCATGTACTGAAATTGATGGACCTACTGTACTATTGAATGATGGAGAATTTAGAAGAATTAGGGACCTAGAAGATTGGAGATTAAATGTTGCAAATGTGAAATCAATCTGGGACTCCGGAGAGATTCTAATTGGTTATGGTGAGTTTTTGGAGAATAACAAGAAATTAGTCCCTTCATCATATAATAAAGATTGGTGGGCATCAGAGTTATCTGAATCACTAGACATGCCCAATAAAGTACTAAAATTTTCTAAAATAATCGAGGAAAATATTGAAGATCTGCCGGAGGGTTTACCATTTAATGGAGCCATTAAAAGAGGGGGGGAGAATCCTAATGACCGAAAGTGGAGGAAACGTAAATGGATCAATTATCTGAGAGAATTAAATTTGAATTGGGGACAAATAAAAGAAATTTCTAATGAATTTGGTACAGCGATACCTCCTCCATGGAATCTTTGGTGGTCAGACTTACCAATTACATTCATTCCACCTTTGATACAGAATATTGCAAACTCCAGAATTGAAGGAAATAAGTTGATTATTCCAGATGTTGTTGGAGAATGGCCTTTGGAAAATATTGATCAAGAAAAAATACCGATGCAATTATCTAGAATTGAAAATAGATGGACCATGGTAGGAGAGAATGGTATAACCAAATCTTCATTGATGACCTTGGGTATTGAACATCATCACAGTGAAGGAGACATAATCATTACAAAACATTGGGAAGCATTGCTTGAAGGTTTAGGATTCGATATATACGAAAATAAGATAAGAAAAACAACCGATACTGAATCACATATAACAGATAGAGTATTGAAAATTAATCAGTCTTTAGATATGATTTCCAATGAAGAAAAAAGAGTTAGTAATTTGGAAAAACAAAGAGACTTGGCTAGGATTGAAGCGACCACAGCAGCTAGGCAATCAGGATTAAATATTGAACAAACAGAAGACGCAGGAGATGTTGCGGCCGCAAAAATTATTGATAATGGTCCTGAAAATGAGTATGCATTAGTTAGTGCAAAAATGTTACTAGATGAAAATGAAGTTGAAAGAAGTTTGTGGATGGTTAGAAAAATATCCAATCTAAGATGGGAAGATTCAGTACCTTGTAGAATAGGTGCTAGAATGGGTAGGCCTGAGAAATCTGCTAGGAGAGAATTGAAACCATTAACTCATTCATTATACCCTATTGGCGAAAATGGAGGGAGTCAAAAATTACTAATTCAAGCAGCAAATAAAGGAAGAATTAGAGTAGAAATGTCTAGACGTATTTGTCAAAAGTGTGGTAAAGAGTCTCCTAACCTTATTTGCCATCATAGGATTTCTGAAAACGAACCGATAGAATGTGGGGGGAAAACAATTGAAAGAAAGTCAAGAGGATCTAATCTAAGGAGGAGAAGAGGGGAAAGAACTACTGTAGAACTAGATAAATTATTAGAAGTTAAAAGAAGGGCTCTCGGATTGGAGAGATTACCGGCTTCTATCAAAGCACAGAAAGAACTTCTTTCCGAAGCCCAAACTCCTGAACCAATAGAAAAGGGGATCTTAAGAGGGAAATTTGGTGTTTCAGTATTCAGAGATGGGACCTCTAGATATGACATGATTGATGTTCCAGTAACACATTTCAAGCCTAAAGAAATTCGAACATCCTGGAAAAAATTATACGAATTGGGATATGAAAAAGATGTTTTTGGTCAGGAATTGAACAGTGATGAGCAGATTTTAGAATTATTTCCTCAAGATATTATTCCTTCACTTAATGCAGAAGAGCATCTAATCGCTACTTGTAATTTTGTAGATGATTTACTAACTCGATTTTACAAAATGGACCCATTCTATAATGTCCAATCTGTTGATGATATCGTTGGTTCATTGGCAATAGGTCTAGCCCCTCACACATCAGGTGGAGTTTTATGTAGAATAATTGGTTGGACTGCGGCATCAGCAGGATATGCACATCCACTTTTCCATGCTGCAAAAAGAAGAAACTGTGACGGGGATGAAGATAGTATCTTGATGTTAATGGATGGTTTACTAAACTTCTCGAAACATATTCTTCCTTCCGGAAGAGGAGGAAGGATGGATGCACCTCTTGTACTAACAACAAGATTGAATCCAAGTGAAATCGATAAAGAAGCATTGAATGTTGATTGCTCTCATAATTATACAAGATCCTTCTATGAGAAAACTCAGAGTCAACCACATCCTAGTGAGTTAACTGATATTGTTGAAACTGTAGAAACACGTTTAGGAACTGTAGGCGATCTACGAGGATATGGTTGGACGCATGAGTCAGGAGAATTAGACGCCGGGCCAATAAATTCATCATATAAGACACTCAAATCCATGGAAGATAAAATGAATGGACAATTATCTATAGGATCTTTGCTACGGAGTGTAAGAGTAGAAAAGGTAGCATCGCAAGTAATTGAATCTCACTTTTTACCCGATTTGAGAGGAAATCTAGTTGCATTTACAAGACAAAAAGTTAGATGTGTAAAATGTGGAGAAAAATATAGAAGGATGCCTCTGGCAGGAAAATGTATTCAAACACATAAGTTAGAAATTGGAGGTTTGTCAGCCAGAAGAGGAGAAGAATCAGCAATGTGTGGAGGGAATGTCATACTAACAGTAACAGAAGGTGCCGTGAGAAAATACATCAAGGTCACTGAAGGAATTATTGAAAATTATGGAGTTGGGATGTACACTGAACAGAGAGTGAAATGGTTGACCGAGAGCGCAGACTCTTTATTCAATAATGATCGAGTAACTGTGATGACTCTGACAGACTTTTTATGATTAAAATTTAATCCCTATTATGTCCAAAACCTTGGCCATCCACTGAAGTTTGATTAGTTTCTCTTCCGGATTAGTTTCTCCTGACCATTTGCCAACTATATCGGTACGAGTGCCTAACAATAAAATTCTTTCATTAGGAACACCAAGGGCCTTCAAAAAGCAAATAGCTCTGTCACCATCTGTAAAACCACCAGGATTATACATTCCATCTATATTTTCAGAAGTTTGATGAGTTAGTACAAGTCTCGGAGGATTTGGAATATTTACTGCTATTCCCAGTAAATTTCTCCAAGAAGAAATATTATCTCCATGGGCATGTAAAATTATTGGAATGCTTCTTTTTACTGCTTCAATTGTACCGACTCCACCGTCTGCATCACTTACAACGCAGACTAATCTTGACCAAGCCCTCTCTGAAATAGAATCTGGGAGTGAGGAAAGCACGCCAACTGCACCATCGGCTGCAACAAATAAGGTCGGACTTTCTAACATAGAAATTATCTCTGATTCTTCCACTGCAGCACCTAAAACTGCTATTTTAGATTCTCTTAATACTAGCCTTCTACGAAGATTAGCCACAGTTACAGATCTTTGTGATCTAGTCCAATTTTCTATCCTAGTACTCTCTACTGTCGACAATAATTGGATTGCGCTTTCGATATCAAATTTAACGTCCCAATTAAAAAAATTTCGCACCTGCTCTTGTATCTGTACTAACTGATTATCATGTGGAAGAAGATCAATTTCCACTGACATTTATCTACAACTCCAGTGGAAGGGGTCGGTGAGTATTGAAGAACCCTCGTCGCCCATGCATATACTGTGCCGATGCCCCTCACTAAACCAAGCATCGAAAATGATGCATTAATGGCAAGATATCCATTCTTACCTCAAGGCAATGGTTTCCTGAAGATAGTTCTTGAAAAGAATGGTATTACAGTCAATGATTTAATCGAAGAAACGTGGTTAGAAGAAGTTCGTGCAAGAGGTAGAGTAAGACTTCTTGAATCTGTCATGCACAAAGAGGGAGTCGATTCTGCGACAACAATTGATCTAACCTCTGATTTGGGGAAGATGACTGAATCACTATCATTTCTATATGCAATGCTTGTAGTTTGTGCTTCATTCAATGAAAGACTGTTGGCGAGATGGGTCGAAGGTGAAGCAAGTAGAGCAGATCAGCTCTTTGGAATGGATGAAGAGAATTTTATTCTTTTAGCAAAATCATATATTTCTGACATAAAGGAAATTCCAGATAAATTAGGGAGAAAGGTGACCTATTGGATTCCAATGAGTGATTTCATAGAGCTTTGTCCACGTATATCAGGTAATTATTGGAGATTAATCAATCGTCCTGTTGAGAACGGTTGGGTCTGTATGAATTCTGGTGCTGGAGAAACCAGTCAGCAGAGAACTGCTAGATTGATAAAAGAGAGAATTCGTGAAGATTTGACAAATAGCTGCTTGGAGAGAATGAATAAGATGGATGATTCATTTGCTGAACTATTTTCAGACCCTGTAGAACGAGTTAGCAAATTATTATCTGAACAAGTAAAGGAAGAGATGCCTATGACTGCAGCAATCAGAGAGGATTGGCCTCCTTGTTTTGAGTCCGCGGTTGCAGAATTGAGCCAAGGAATAAATGTAAATCACACAGGTAGACTCTTTTTAGCATCCATGTCGCTAGCAATGGGAATATCTCAAGAACAAGCTTGTGGCTTCTTCGTAAATGCTCCCGACTACAGTGCCGATACTACGAATTATCAAATTAATCAGATATATGAACGGAAATATACACCTCATGGATGTGCGGCATTGAAAACCGGTGCAAGATGCCCAGTATCACCTGGAGATGATCGACTTTGTGATCAGGAGTGGTTAACTCATCCGTTAAAGTATCTAAAAGCAAAACAAAGACGAAGATTCCAAGGAAATGCTGAGAGAGTAATCATACAAGAAAATGACAAAAAATCACTCAATGAAGACAATTCTTCATAGGTGACTTAACTTAGGCTCATACAACGGAGGGCAGTCGGATGGTCAGAACATTAGTTCTAACAGTTGATAGAGATAATGACCTCGGTGTAAAAGCAGGGATTAGGGGGCCAGTACTTGGAAGAAAACCCACCATCACTGCTGCGATCAAACTCGGAATTGCCGACCCTGAAGAGTCCGACACTAATGCAATCCTCGGAGCATTACATCATTATGATAGATTGATGGAGAATATAGATTCTAATGATGAAGTTGAGGTAGCAATACTAACCGGCGATGTACGCGTAGGACCTAGGAGCGATAGGGCAATTGCTAGTCAATTGGACGAGGTTATCAAAGAATTTCAGCCTGATGTTGCTATTCTTGTAACAGATGGTGCAGATGATGAAGCGTCAATGCCAATAATTACTTCGAGGATTAGAGTTGAACATTTAGAAAAAATAATTGTTAGACAGTCTAAAGGTATTGAATCTACGTACTATTATGTTGCAAAGGCGATTGATGATCCCCGTTGGAGAGCGAAATTATTAGTTCCAATATCCATATTCTTGATGATAATCGGACTTGGACTAATATTGCCAAATGGAAGAATCTTAATTGGAGTAATGCCACTATTAGTGGGAGTTTGGATTCTTTCTAAAGGACTAGGGTGGGAAGAACAATTGGAAAGATTGATGGTCGATTTAAGAGATAGTGCACAAAAAGGAATTTTTTCTTCTATGTTGTGGGCGATGTCGATTTTCTCGGTATTCTTGGCTGGAATAACTATGTATCAAGTTTTCACAGATTTCGAACAGTTTGCTGGGACTTCAGATGCCCTAATTTGGTCTAATGCAATTCAAGATTCCTTGACTTGGTTGGTAGTATCAGTTTTCTCATTTGCACTGGCCATTGGTATTGTTAGATGGGGAGAAGGTACTTACACAGGAAGATCGATAATACTCTTTGGAAGAGGTGCGATAGTTTACACGATAGCAGAAGCATCTCTAACAGTTCTGATTAAGATTTTAGAAGGACAGTCGTATATTGTAAGTTTCGATACAGTATCAAATGATTGGGATTTACCATTATTTACATTAATACTATACTATCTGTTGAAGACTGCTGTCGAATCAATAACTCAAGAAGAAGAAATTGTCTCTAACAATAAATTCTGGGGAGTATGATTATTTCTCAAATACCGACTCCATTCGGCATGAAGGGCACATTATTTTGATTGGACGGATTGGAGGGATTGCAATTCCAACATTGCAATGAGGGCATAAAATTGCTTGATTGACGTTAGATTGACGTTCTTTAGCATCTTTACTTGGGTCATATGTAAACCTGTATCTGTGTGCATCGGTAATAAAATTTGGAGTTCCTTCAGAGGATTCAGTCGAAGAAATAAAATTGGATTTCTTTTCTGGTAAATCTATGTCAGTTTTACTACTAGGTGTATTTATTCCCTGTTCAAAATCTCTAATCTCTTTTTCAATCTCTGAAATTGGAAGCCCTAACTCTCTAGAAAGCCGGTCAATAGTTAATTTTTTTTCATAATCATCCATACCAATAAATTGCTGTAATTTTGTAGCAGGGATTTTCATATTAAACACCTAGAAAAATATTTGATTCACTGTGAGATATTAGCTGATTATCATTTTGACCCCTTAAGAAATTGCTTAACAATCTCTCCTTCAGCCTTTACCAACTGTTCGGCTACTGTTGACTTAGAGAGGCCTAATTTTACTGCTAAATCCCTAATGGAAGTTTTCTTTGGAACTTCATACCAACCATTATTGTGCGCTAATTTTACTATCTTATGCTGTTGTAATGTCGTTGAAATATTCGAAATACCTTCAGAGTTTCTAGCTCTGACAATTCGTTCTACCGGCATTTGATTCTGAATTCTATTCAGAAGGTTAGCCATAGACGATTGTCTTCCTGATAACTGAATTACTAGACCTGATGATGTTAGATTAGTGCCTGAAAGGATGCATAAATCATCATTCGAGAAAAAATCTCCAATCAACTTAGAATCAAAGTCTAAAATTAACAAATGATGTGTCAAATAATCAGATGCCCATTCTTCTAAAATTTCTACTACTGAAATTCCTCCTACACTGAAACCAGGTTGTGGACATTGAGAATCTACAGTAATACATTCAACCATAATTCTCAAATTATCATTAATTATTCCAAGAGTTCCTCGATAATCCCAACTTACTGATTCAAGAGCTTTATTGATACGATTATCATGGCTGATTGAAGAGGGTGAACATTCAATCCTGACCGCTCGCATGGTGGTTTGCCTCATACTTGAGTAGCCCCCAGAGGTTAAGAAAATGATTATTCTTTGTTTTTCTTACGTTCCTCTGTTAACTGGTTTTCATTTTGCACAATTGCACGTGCTACTTCGGGAGAATATCCTACTTGTTTCAAATCATCCATTCTCTTTTCTGGATCATTCTCTTTCCAAACACTGTTACTATCTCTTTCCATTATTTCATTTGTGTAATCTGGTGCTATTGTAGATCTACTCCGACTTCTTTGAACTAAAACCAAACCAGATAATAAAACAATTACAGCACTAAAAATACCTGCAGTAATGACAGAGCTTGATGAAAGTAACTGAGTAATACTCATTTGGACATTATTATCTTCAATTGAATCCATGCAACCATCTCGATCTGCATCGGTTTTCTTATTTGATATCCAATTGACTAAACCATTAGGGCAGTTATCTCTAGAATCTGGTATTCCATCTCCATCATCATCATAGTCTTCAATATCATCTATACAACCGTCATTATCGATATCTAGGCCACTTGAAATACTGTTAGGACAATTGTCAAATGTATCTAAAACACCATCATTATCGTCGTCTGCGTCTTCATATTCATCATGACAACCATCCTGATCAACATCTTCGAAAATAGTAGAAACCCAATCAGATATGGGATTATCTTGACAATTGTCTAGATCGTTTTCTATGCCATCATTGTCAATATCCATATCTTCTGAAGCATCCAAACAGCCGTCGTTGTCTAAATCTCCGTCAGAACCTCCATGACTGGAGTCTACAGGACTTCTAACACAATTATCTTCTGTATCTAAGAATCCATCATTATCATCATCACTATCTTCTAGAGAATCATTACAACCATCGGAATCCCAATCATTTAGAGTTGTAGACACCCAACTAGATAGGCCCATTGAACATTGATCTAAATTATCTAGAATACCGTCATTATCTCTATCTTCATCTTCAGTTGAGTCATGACAACCATCTCCATCTTGATCGGTAGCAGGACTAGATATCCATAAAACAAGTCCTTGAGGGCAGTTATCGTCTCTATCTTTAATTCCATCATTGTCATCATCACTATCTTCAAATGTATCATGGCAACCATCTTTATCATGATCGAAGTATAGGTCTTGCCACGAAGAGTGTCCCGATGGGCATGCATCGTTAGCATCTAAAAATGGATCATTATCATCATTATTATCTTCGTCAGCATCTCTACAGCCATCACCATCATTATCCTCAGATAAGCCCGCCCAATACTGGGCTCCAGTAGGACATGAATCTTCACTATTCAATACGCTGTCGCCATCTAAATCTACATCTTCTGTGATGTCGTCACAGCCATCATTATCCATATCTAATATTTCTCCAATAACGCCGTTTGGGCATAAATCTTCATCATCGAGATATCCATCATTATCATCATCTAAATCTTCAGATGAGTCTCTACAACCATCGACATCATAATCCGTAAGAAGAGATGACTGCCAATTTGAGTCTCCGAATTGACATAGATCGAACTCATCAAGTACTCCATCGTTATCATCATCATTCCAATCCTGATTATTGATTAGATTAATCTGAATTACTTTTGTGATAATTGCTTCTTCTTTGGTCGAAGACTTGATTGTAATTGTCAATAGGAACTCTTGGTCTTGATTAACTTGCTCTAATGTTGGGGCGCGGATAAATAGATCGAAATTATTCATTTGATTTTCAATTAGAGTTGTTGTATGTTGATAATTGCCTGCAAAACCAGCATCAATAAACCAGTTTTCAGGAGTACCTAGGACATCAATAATTACTATATCAGATTCACCAGGTAATTGTATTGCATTAATTTGATAATTAGTATTGAATGACTCTGAAGGTAAGAAGTATAGTTCATTAGGATATGCACTAATTTCTACATCCCAGACGTTTTCTGACCAAAGACATACGTCCCACTTTTGTTCTTCTTGAGTTGAATCAAGACAATCATCTGTCGTCCATATAATGTCACGATTTGGCCAATCAAAGTTGACTATTGGTTGAGACGCTGACTGGACATTATTGCCGAAAATACCCATTAGATTATCTGAACTTGATGCAATAATTCTAGTATTTATGACACCATAAGCTTCGGTCAATGTTTGACCTACTGAAAGTTCGCCGTTGATATTCAGTTGTGGAGAATTAATTCTCGTCCACCTTAATTCCACTCTTTCTTCTGTAGTGACTGGATTTTCCAATGATTCAAACCAAGTAATATGGACGGAACCATCATTATCAAAATCAACTCTAGGGTTTGCACCATAGGTCATATCTGACCCAGGGACTGCTGAATTTGTAACTACTGCCACCTGGCTCAAATCTAGCCCGTCATGTTCTCCGTCAAGGATACCTTTCTTAGTCAAATCAATTTGCATGTAATGTAGTTGAGATGCAACGTCCTTACCCGGTATAGAATCTCTTCCATCCACCCACACGACATGGATATTTCCTTCATCATCCACATTTACTTCGGGATTTACAGACCATCCATATCCATTAGTTAGACGAGTATCGTTAACTAATACGAAGTGCCCTATTGTACTCCAACCAAGATTATCTTGCCATACATAATCTAGATCTGGTCCGATATCTTCGATGTACTCCCCAGTATCTTCATCGATACTAATTGCAGGCATACCAGTAGTCCATCCACTTCTTGGAGAATTGAGTATAGAATAAGGATTCAGGACGGTCATGAAAGTCTCAGTTGAGCCACTTCCAGTTGTTAATGATACTATCTCATTAACTAAAGCGTTCAATTCTTCAGTATAATTTGCAACTGGAATCACTACATCATCTATCCAAGCAGCATCAAGACCAGAGCTGACACTTCCATCTTTCACATATTGCCACATCAAAGTATGCTGACCAAGAGTGATTGGAGTTGTGAAATTACCACTTTGAGAACCTGACCATTGAGCGATTTGAATACCATCAATATAAAATTTCAAAAAATCATAATTTGATTCTGATGAAACATTATATGAGAATGTCACAGAACCATCGGCTATTATTCCAACAAATTCTAAATTTGTACTTTGGCCATCAGAAATGTCTCCCGATTGTGCCGAATAAACACCTGATATAGGAGTAGATGAGGGATTTACTTGAGAAACATAAGAATGGTCAGCAGATACAGAAGTACCTCCATCACCATATGAATCATTAAGATAAATTGTGTAATTACCAGTTTCTGTGTAACTAGTAAGAACAGAATTATAATGATTTGAAACATCGCTAGAATTGTATGAATCTACTGTTCCGTTAGGTAGGATTACATCCATACTAAACTCAGACGCCCAGTTATCTATCGTTACTGTAAGCTCAACTAGGTTAACGTTTGGAGAGTGGTAATATGTACAGTTTAGAGAGTGAAACGAGGGGTTTCCTGCAGGGCCACCTATATCGCATAAATTCGTACTTGAATATACTAAGCCATTATTTGCAGATTCTACTGACCACGCGTCACTAGAGGTTCCAGAAACTGCCCATCCATTAGTTAGTGATCCGCTTTCAAAATCTCCTTCGAAATTTGCCATGTTATTCGATGGATAAAGATACATTTCTCCTCCTGCATCTTTAGTCCCCCAAGTTAAGTCATCACACGTTCTTTGTTGGGTTCCAACTGTAGTCCCAGGACATTGTACTAAATCCATCATATGAGATCTTACTAATGAATCAGAACCACCAGCTGCAGTAGATGGACCATATGCGGAAGTCCCTGCAATAGCGATAGGGATTATGCCAGCCTTAGTACAAGCATCATGAGCCTCAACTATCGATTGATTGTCATCAGATTCCTGTGATGGGTCTCCACCAAATGGCCCTTCATCTGAAACAGGAATTATCAATCTTGTAGCATTAGGATTCCATTGATGGTCATTTGTTGTTGCAGGGTTTCCAGGTATATTCCCTGCATTATCTCTCCAAGAAAGACATGCCCATGTTGAACCAGGCCCCCACATCTCACTATTGTAACCCCAATCGGAAGGAATATTGTAACTTGAGCCATTATACATTACATCAGACAGTGCCCTTATTCCTCCTGACGTATCAGTAGAATTTTGTCCTAGAGATAAATCTCTTGGACCATCCCCATAACCACCTATTTCGTATGCATTCTCACAATTTTTTTGTCCACTTGCAAAACTCATCTGACCACTTATTGCATAAAGAGTCTCGAGAACTGTAATACTGGCTGATTCTAACATGGGTTTGACTCCTTGGAAATACTCTCCACTACTCAGATTACCTCCATAAAATACTGCACACATATCTAACCACTCTGTAGTCATAGAGCCTGAAGAATCAATCAAACCGACATATTCTATCAAGCTACCACGTGTATCTTCCCAAACCACAATTACTGTATTGTTAACTCCCATAGAAATCGCTGGACTACCTTTGTATCCAATTGCTGGAGTTATGATAGTATTACTAATCATTGTAGAAATTGAATTTGAACCCGATGTATTGAATGCAAACATTGCATAATAAATCAGTGATGCGCCAAAGAATGTACTTTGAGGGTCATAAGTATCTACCCAAACTATGTGTGTTGCATCGAATGAATCGATAGCTATGTCAGGGTCATTTCTTACTCCTGTACCAACTGCTACCGTATATTCTGAAACGAGTGTCATTGATGCAATATCTCCAGCATCTCCATCTTGATCATCTAATGAAGTATCAATTATTGTATAAAGAATCTCAAGATCTGTTACAGCCCAAACAATATGTGTCCTGAAATTAGAGTCGATTACCAAAGAAGGGCTTGATAATGCTGATGTAGAATTATTGCCTACTGCAGTAGCATCTATGAGTACTGTGTCAATCCCACTTGTTGAGATTAAAGCGAAGTATAGCTGGGGGCTAGTTCCATTTTCTATCCATACGAGATGGACTCTCTGAGAATCATCCATTACACCAATTACTTCAATTGGATTGGATGCGTTAAGGTTGGAAAGTAAGGTAGATGTAGATGTATCATCGAGTGTCCCATTTGCAGTATATTGCATCTCATGCTCTTTATCTAAATTGTCTATTGATGAAGAAAGACTTGGCGCCATTACCGATAAAATCATTATCAAAGTTAGAGCGATAGAAAGACTAGACTTGT
>DATY01000026.1:70552-127570 GCA_002504905.1 Euryarchaeota archaeon UBA605
GGACTATGGGACATATTTCTTCGAGAGTAGTCTACATACATAGTGAGGTAACCGGACAGGTCCGAAAATGTAATAAAAACTTAATTTTCAATTGTTTCTCATACTTTCTTTACGTTTAATGTATTCAGAATAATTACCCGGCCATACCCATAGACTACCATCTCCTGGAAGTTCCCAAATAGTATCACAGATCTTATCTAAAAACCATCTATCGTGACTGACAGTAATTATTCCTCCATCATATTCTTGTAGAGCATATTCCAAAGCTTCTTTGGCATCTGTATCAAGATGATTTGTGGGTTCATCCAGTAATAGCATATTATTTTCTTCGAGAAGGAGTTTTAGCATAGCAATTCTTGCTCTTTCTCCTCCACTTAATTTTTTCAATTTTGTATTTACCATATCGCTGGTAAATTGGAATTGGCCAAGCATTGCTCTGATATTTTTATATTCCATTCTAGGTTTTAATTGCTGGATTTGTTCTATCGGTGTTTTTTCAAAATCAAGAGAACGATGATCTTGGTGGAAATAACCTATTTGTACACCTGGCCGCACATCTATTTGCCCTGAATTTAATTTTAACTCACCGATTATTGTTCTTAGAATGCTAGTTTTTCCTGCACCATTTGGCCCTACAATTCCAATCTTTTGGCCACGTCGGACTCCCACATCGAGTCCATGAAGAATTGGTCTCTTCATTCCATCAAAACTCAGATGGGCTTTATGGAAATCTAGTACCTCAAGACTAGATTTTTCTGTCGCTTGCAAAGAAAAGTTAAGCATTCTCCTCTGTCTTGGCTTTATCGATTTCAGCCACTTTAACTCGCGCTCAGAGCGCATTATCATGAAATGTTTCTGAGATATTGATTTGTCATATTTGTTATTACTTTTCATAGACTTCATAGCGCCCTTCAGCCTTTTCAATTCTTTCTGTGTCTTGTCAATTCTATCTTCCAAGGTTTGAAGAAATAATTCTTTTTGTTTGAGATAAGAGGTATAATTACCGGGATAGCCTTTAGAGTGTGCATCCTGGATCTCAACAATATTATTGCATACTCTATCAAGGAAATATCTATCGTGACTTACTACCAATAATGCGCCTTGAAAACCTAAAAGAAAATTTTCTAGCCAGTCAAGTGTTTGTAAATCTAAATGATTTGTTGGCTCATCTAAAAATAATAAATCTATTTCTTTCAAACCAACCAATTGCCTTGCAAGTGCAACTTTAGCCTTTTCACCGCCAGAAAGAGATGATAATTTCGTTTCCATTGGGTGATGAGCTAAATCTAAAGCTTTCAATATCTCTTGAGCATGTCCTGCAACATCTCCTCCTCCTGAACGTGCCATCAAAGCCTGTAACTCTTGATATCTTTCCATAGTTGGTTGCCAATCGCCTTCGTAAAATGATGGGACTGCCATCTTCGCTTCAATGTCTGTGATTTCATCTACTAGTTCTTGGAATTGCCGTCCTCGTCGATTTAGTTCCGCACCTAAAGTGGCATCTTCGTCCAAATCCCTGATCTGAGTTAGAAATGCTAAACGTAATCCGGGGGCAAAAGTAATGTCTCCCATATCTTGATCTTGATTTGAAATAGTTCTCAGTAGAGTAGTCTTACCCGCACCGTTATGGCCAACAACTCCTATCCTATCTCCCTCGTCAATTCGAAGGTTAACTCCTTCTAAAATAGTCAATGGACCAAAGGTTCGATGTATCTCATCTAGCCTTACCAGCTCTCGAACCATAACACTCCGGCATACCACCTATTCAAGTGTTCATCGGTATAAGAGTGTTAATCGGATTCAAAGACACCTGCGGAGTGTAGGGTATCGGTTGGTCATGTTCAAATGGAATTATCAATTCAAACTAGATTGGAGAGCAGTAATACGACTACCGTCTAATCTCTCCCACTCAAAATTTCCATCTTCTGTCGATGGTCTGCCAAAGTGACCGCCGGCAGATGTAATGCTGTAATTGGGATCTCTTAATTTCAATTCTCGAATGATGGTTGAAGGTCTAAAATCAAATACTGTTCTAATTTTCTGTTCTAATTCTTTGTCGGTAATTATACCGGTACCAAAACTATTGACATGTAAACTCACAGGTTCCGAAACTCCGATTACATAAGCAACTTGAATTTCACATCTTGTTGCTAAACCCGAAGCCACAATATGTTTCGCAGCCCATCGAGAATAGTAAGCTGCAGAGCGATCTACTTTCGTTGGGTCTTTGCCACTAAATGCTCCGCCCCCGTGACGCCCCATTCCTCCGTAAGTATCAACGATGATTTTACGACCTGTGATTCCTGCATCCGAATACGGACCCCCTGGATCTGCAAACCTTCCAGTCCCGTTAACTACAAGTCGATATCCGTTTCTTAACCAATGAGGAGGAATGGCATGCTCTACAACATGTTTACGAATTTCATCTGTGACAAACTGATGTTCTAATTCTTCATTTCCATCAAATCTATCTTTAAGTTTAGAATCATGTTGTGCTGCTACTACAACTGTATGGACATGGCTCGGTTTGCCTGAATCATCATATTCTACAGTAACTTGACTTTTTCCATCAGGTCTAATCCATGCAATCTCATTGTTCTGAACAATCATATCCAACCTACGGCATATTCTTTGTGCTAATGCTGCTGGAAGAGGGAAATATCTTCCACTTAATTCGTCCTCAACTTCTGTTTCTGTGCACGCATAGCCAAACATCATACCTTGATCACCAGCACCTACGTCATCATCGGAATTTCCGTCAACTCCCTGAGAAATATTTGGTGATTGGGTCGTAATATGTACCTGAACCTCGCATAATTCTTGACTGGTTGCATCCATTCCAATTTCGTGAGACGTATAACCGATTTTTGCTGCAGTATCTCTGGCAATCTGTTCATAGTCAGGAGTTTGCCCAGATAGACTGACTTCTCCTGCTAGTATAATTACAGCCTTGTCTTCTTTACCTTTGACCATTGTTTCAACAGCTACTCTTGACATAGGATCAATGGATAAGCATGAATCGACAATAGCATCAGAAATGGCGTCACACACTTTGTCAGGATGGCCTGCAGACACCGATTCAGAAGTAAACAGCGTAGCCATAATATTGGAGGCGAACGTTTCTCCTTCATAGGATTTCATGAACTAACGGCTGAAATAGATTTTATAGATGGTTGTGAAATATAGATTTGATTTTGTATGAACATCTTATACGGAACATTGACATATAGGTTGCTTTCGCGAAATCATGGCCAAAAAAAATGAAATTGATAACGAGCCCTTTGGTGGAGTTCAACCAAACAAAGTTCCTGAACGCTCTGTTGAAGGAAAACCAACAATTTACACTTATGCAACATGTCCATTTTCATTGAAAGTTAAATCATTATTGAAATCAAGAAATATAGAATTCTCCAATGTTGAAGTTGATCCTATGAAAAAGACCGAGTTAAAATGGTCAGATTGGAAGAAAGTACCTGTTTTTGTAGACAGTGATGGGACACACGTAAACGATTCTAATGATATCTTACACTACATTGATGAGAGTCATGGCAATAAATTCCCAAGAGAGGGGGAAGATGCTGAACAAGATAGATGGATGAATTTTTCTAATGACATTTTAGGTAAGAGCATTGTTGCTGTTATTTACAAGAATTATCGTACATCACTACATGCATTGGACTATGTAACTAAGGTAGATAAGTTTAGTTTGAAAGATAGGATTGTGAGTAAATGGTTAGGGGCTATTGTCATGGGAATGATTGGTAGAAGTCGTGCAAAAATGTTCGATGAACCTCCTCGAACAAACTTACAAACTCAACTAGATTCTATGTCTTCTGGGATAGAAGGAGAATTCTTTGGTGGCAAGGGGCCTAATGGCGCTGATTTCGCTAACTATGGAATACTGAGATCTATGCAAGGACTGAATGGTTTTGACATTGTAGAGAAACATGATATAATTTGGCCATGGTATAATAGAATGCAAGTTCTATCAAATATATAATTCAGCTATTTATTTCAATTTGTACTGGATGATCTTTGGTTATTCTAGCCATATTTGCTTTACCCATCCAACCTGATATCTGAGTATTTTCTGAATTAACCTGTACATCAATTACCAGCGCTTCACGATGAACTCTGGCAATTAGTTCAACTAATTCCAAATCCCCTTCTTTCTGAGGGGGATTTACACTAATTATTACAGGAGGGCCATGTAAAACTGTCATTATTCCCGATCTTAATTCATCTATCCCTTGTCCACTTATGGCACTAACAGCTACAGATTCAAAAGGACTGTAATAATGTACTATTTCCTTTGCTTCCAGAATTTCTTGATCCGTACAAAGATCTATTTTTGTTAGAACTACGATTGTATTGTGACTATTTCCATCATCAATCCTTCCGAAAAGTTCTCTGCGAGAAGTTGCAAGTTTACGACGAATCTCATCTGGTTCATCGGAAGCATCCACTAATAATAACAACATATCACAAGACAGTGATTCCTGTAGAGTAGCTGAAAATGAATCCAATAATTCTGCAGGTATATTATCAATAAATCCAATTGTATCTACCATCAATATTCTGGGTTGATTTGCCATTCTTCCAACGGTTGTTTCTAGTGTCGAAAATAATTGATTTTTGATTAATACTGGTTTTCCTGAAAGGGCTGAAAATAAACTGGATTTTCCCACATTTGTATAGCCTGCCAATCCGACTGTCAAAGCACCTGATTTCGACCTTTGTCTTCTTCTTTCGGAAAGAGAGGAGTCCATCTTCTTCAATTTTCGCCTTAGTTTGGCAATTTCATGCCCTACAGCCTTCATTATGTTGCTCCAACCGGTCTGTCCACCGGCTCCAAAACCCAAGCGTTCTCCAGTATGCTCACGATGAATCAATTCTCTAAGAACTGAACGATCGGCTAACAGTCTGGCGATACGAACTTGTACTCTAGCCTCAACTGAAGATGCATGAATTGTAAACAATTCTAGTAATAATCTCACTCTATCCCAAGTTTCAATTGAGGTTAAATCGTTAATATTAACTAGCTGACTAGGCTTAAGATTACTATGTATCAAAATAAGGTCAACTTTCTCCCAAATATGTCCTTTTCCTGACATAGTTAGTTCTTCAGAGATCTCTTGTAATTTACCAGTCCCAAAATATGTTCTGGAGTTTGGTTTACCTTTTTGCAATATAATGTCTACAATTTCTATACCCATTGTTTGGGCTAAAGATGACATTTCTTTGGTATTTTTTTCTCTAGTAAGTATTATCGCTTTACGTCCAAAATGAGTACTTTGGGATTCCGAAGAATTGACTCCCCCCATGCCCGCTAACAAGGGAACATCCGGAACTGGGTCGCCACTCACAAAGAACGGGAGACAAGAGGAAAGATATGCCTTAGGGTCTTGCGATGTCCATGGAGAGTGTTTCTACGACTCTTGAGATGAATGGTTCTCGTAGCCATGTTGAAGCCCTATTGGCCGGAATTTCAGCCGATGATCCAGATACATTCGATGCAGAGATTATACAAAGTAAAGATGATTTTCAATTAAAAATTGTTGTTTCAGGAGAAAATTTAGCTACAGTTCGAAGTACTGTGGATGATTTATTGGCATGCTTAGGTGCAATAGAATCTACACTAAACTCACTTAAATAATTGTGACTTGAAGATATTGTGGATTAAAAATTCATCTTTTTTGGTAAATTGGTTGTTCGGACGGTTGAAGTGATATGTTAGATTCGCAATACTGTGACGACCCTTCCTCATGATAGGTCCGGACTATTGATTGACGGTAAAGTTCCTAGTGAAATCTTTTCTCAGTCAATGGATCGCTGGATTGAAACTATGCTAGCAGATGATGTTAGTGAAGAAGGGAGGGGAAATAATTTCGTAAAGGCCAAACTGATGGCAAAGGAAAAGGGAGTAATTTGTGGACAAATTGTAATTAGTAGAATGTTAGACAAACATGCTCCAAATTGCTCTTATGATTGGAAAATTAATGAGGGTGAACTAGTAAAAGAGAATGAGTATATTTTACAAATTTCTGGAATCTCATC
This sequence comes from Euryarchaeota archaeon UBA605, assembly GCA_002504905.1. Lineage (GTDB taxonomy): Archaea > Thermoplasmatota > Poseidoniia > Poseidoniales > Thalassarchaeaceae > MGIIb-O2. Next base: position 76,610 of record DATY01000026.1, read on the forward strand.
TGAAATTTTGAAAGTAGAAAGAGTGATGCTAAATTTATTGGGAAGGCTGTCAGGAATTTCTACTACCACATCTGAGTGGGTATCTGAATCCAATGATATTCAATTAGCCTGCACGAGAAAAACTGAATGGGGAATTTTAGATAAATGGGCTGTTCATGTTGGGGGGGGGTTAACTCATAGACTATTTCGTTCAGATGCATTAATGTTGAAAGAAAATGATTTTGCATCAGCAATAGAGAGCGGTGAAGATATAAACGATGCTATTAAAAAATTAATTTTAGAGATAGATCTGGAGAAAAACTCAAAATTTACTGTTATAGAAGTTCAAAATATCAATGAAGCTATATTAGCAGCTGAAACTTGGTCTGAAAAACAGAGGAAAAATTCTACAACTGATTCTGTAGTATTGTTACTTGATAATATGGGCCCCATGAATGCTGAGATTGTAGTTACGGAATTAGAAAAACTAGATTTGAGGAAATGGTGTATATTGGAAGGTTCGGGCGGAATCACAAAAGATAGTATTTCTGAATGGTCATCTAGTGGCGTAGATCTAATATCAACATCAGCGATGAATAGGGGAATAAAACCTATAGACATCTCACTAATAATTGAAGGAGGAAAATAAGATGGCGGAAATTCCAGAAAGCCACCCTAGAAGGAAATCTTTGATTTCTAGAAAAACAATTGTTGAGGCGACAAAGAAAGGTTTACTGGCGGACTCTGCGATGATAGCACATGGAAGAGGTGAAGCCTTTGATTATCTTCTGGGAGAAGAAACTAGTGAAATTGCAAAACTATCGATAAAAGAATCTGCTGCTAGATTAATTTTAGCAAAGAGGCCTGTGATTTCTGTAAATGGAAATACCGCAGTATTAGCTGGAAAGGCTCTAATTCGGGTTGCTGCTGTTTTACAATGCCCTATTGAAATAAATATCTATTATAGAACTGAAGAAAGAATAAAGTTACTTTATGATTTTTTAGAATTACAGAGATTAAATGTTTCAAAAGAAAGAAATCCAGACAAATGGAAAGGAAATTGGGAGGTCGCTGTAATGTCGGTTAAGATTCTTGGGAGAGAAGAGGATGGGCGAATTAACGGATTAGAAGGGCCTAGGGCAATATGTTCTGCTGAAGGTATTGAGAAAGCAGATGTGATTCTTGTTCCTCTTGAAGATGGCGATAGGTGTGAGGTATTAGTTTCCTTAGGAAAAGATGTATTGGTTGTTGATCTAAATCCACTTTCTAGAAGTGCTAGGATGGCTACAGTAACTATAGTTGATGAGGTGTCCAGAATGGCAGATTTATTGTTAGAATATGTTATTTCAGATACATCAAATATTACTGAGTGGAATAACAATTCAGCCCTTAATGAGTCTTTGAAAATTATTTCTAATATCTCCAATGAATAATCAGAATACTTCTTTCAATAGTTTTTCACAGCGTTCAGCAATCGCTTTACCAACGTCGCTAGTGGATGCATCTCCTCCTAAATCGTATGTTACACAGCCTCCTTCAGCAAAATGTTCCTCCATTGCCTGCATTAGTATGTCAGCACATTTGTCTAAATCTGTATCATTTTTTCGAAAACCAAGAGCTTCAAACATCATTTGTAATGATGAAAGAGTAGCCATAGGATTTACGGTATTATTACCTGCATGTTTGGGAGAAGATCCATGAACTGGTTCGAATAACATATGTTTCGGTCCAAGATTTGCGCTTCCTGCCATGCCCATTCCTCCTTGGAGAACCGATGCTAAATCTGTAGCAATATCGCCGAACATATTTGGTAGAACTACGACATCCAATGATTCCGGATCTCTCATTAACCACATAGTAAAGGCATCAATATACGCTTCATTAATCTCAATTTCAGGATACTTCTCCTCTGCTATTTCATGAAATATTTTCCTAAACAGTTGGCAACCACGTGTGACATTAGATTTGTCAACACAGGTAACTTTCTGTGTTTTTCCAAGCTTCTTCTGACGATGTTGTGCAAGATCAAATGCAAATTTAATTACGCGCTCGGTTCCTATTCTTGAAATTGGTCTCGTATCCCAAGCCACTTCCCCATCTAATCCAGGAAACTTTTCTATGACCATCGGATCATCTTTCTCACCTATTGCCTTCTGAGACATACGTCTCAATAACGAATGATATAATCCTTCTGTATTCTCACGAACCATTACCATATCTACAAGATTAGGATCCCAGATATCTTTGTGAATACCGTGTACTTTATGCTTCACTCCTTGAAACAATTTGACTGGTCGAACATTAGCATATAGGTTCAATCCAGAACGAAGGCCAAGAATTACTTGACCTCCTGCAAGGTCTCCATTTGGAAGGCGTGCACCTGGCCAACCGATAGCACCGAGAAGAATTGCGTCTGAATTATCTCTACAATGTTCAAATGATCCCTCTGGCCATTCTTTACCTGTTTCAAGATAATACTCTCCTCCGCAAGGAATTTCTGTAATATTAAACGAAATTGGGCTATTTTTTTCAAATACTGAAAGTACCCGCATGGCCTCTATCATCACTTCCTTACCTGTTCCATCCCCCGGCAGTACGGTCAGTCGATACTCAGTCATGATGCGTGGCAGATGCTTTTCCTTCATCAATCCAACTATTCGACAATTGACAATTGTAGACACGATACTTGATAGAGGTCCACTACAAATCAGACGATATGGAACACACTTCTGATGATAGTGAAGGGAGTCCCCGGATAGATGTCAGAACTCTACCGGATTCAATAGCCCAACTATGGGAAACAATGCTCAGACTAGATCCATCATGGGATATCTCTACGTGGTTAGATGAAAGGGCGAAAGAAGAATTACAACTCATTGAAGGACAACTTGGAAGAGAGAAATTACGCCTTGAACAACGCTTGCACAGATTAGAGACATTAGCAAAGCGTCTCAAAAGGCAAAGAGAAGTTGCTGAAGGAGTTGTTTGGAAAGATCCTCATCAAAAAAATCTCTTTGATGTCTACGATGATGATAATAAACAAGATTCAGAAACTGAAAAAGGTGAGATTGAGATTGATGGTTTTCCAGCAGTTGACTATACTAATCTAGAATTTGGAGATGACCCTTTGTTGGCGATTGTTTCTGAACATATTATTCATGTAATGGAATTGTTGAATTCAAAGGGGCTTACTTCTATTCATTTTGACTTATTATTACAAGAATTAAGTGAAATCGGAATTAGAGATGAAGAGGTTGACGAAGCAATATCTTGGCTTCTCCGGAAGCAGATAATTATTGAGTTGGAACAAGATCATTTCTCTTTAGACATATAAAACGATAGGGAAGAGACCCCGTTTTGAGCCGACTCCTTCAAAGAGGGGACCCTTGTCGCGACCTCTGTATTTCTATGGTTAGTGACGCATCCGGTTGGTACGCAAGGCTTGACAGAGAGTGTTCCGATAGGGTTGAACAACTAGATACTTGGCTAGATTCTTGGGAAGAAGCAACTCGTCATGGAATTCCTATTGCTGCTACTCTACCAAATCATTGGCCTACTTTACCTGCAGGGCTACTGTCTGATCCGGGTGCTGTTCTGGATCATCTATTAGCGAGAAATGAGGCTGAAAGTGATGGGCGATCCCCTAGAGGCGCATATGCAACTCCTGCGAAATTTGCAGAATCAATACTTTCGGACGAATTGAAGGATACAAGGGAAGAAACATCTAAAGAGCCTTCCGCTGCACTTTCTCTTTCTGCTTTACCACCTAGTTTTAGAGCATATGCTCAGAAATTTAATCAAGATGTGACAGAAGAGAAAGATGATAATTCTGATGATAACGGTAATGGCCTTCAAACACGTACTGGAATTGCAATACCTTTCGCTGACCCCTCAGTAGGAGCTGGGGTCTTCGCAGCTAGACTAATTCGAATTCATGCGGATAGAAGTGAGAAATTTACCCCTGCAGAAAGAAAAAAGGATACTGTACTTTTACTGAATGGTTTCCAGATGTTAGATAATTCTGAAGTTGCGATCAAGTGCGCTCGACGTAGGATTTTAATTGCTCTTTCAAGATGTGATTTGGTTGATTTAGACGGAAAAGGAGATGTCGGGAAGATTGGGAGAAAAGAAGCCGAAGAAATATTAGAAGAGTCTGTTCAATCAGGGGATGCATTGAGAGGAGAGTGGCCTTGGGATGATAAGCCAGGTCTTCTAGTTTGTAGACCTCCATGGCTGAGAATTAAAGATAGGTTTAGGGGTCATCCTGAAGGTAGTGAATTGAGAAAAGAATTATCAAGGCAATTGAGAAATACTACTAACAAAGATGGAAGTAGAAGATTCTCAACATTAAGAGGGAATGTGAACCTATATCGTTTATTCTTAGAAAGAGGTATGCAACTAGTCAGGAAAGATGGTAGAGTAAGAATGATTGTCCCTGATTCATTGCTTAGGGAAAAGAGTAGTATTCCCCTCCGTAAATTAATGGTAGAAAAGAATAGGTGGAATTCTTCATGGTCTTTCCCAGAAAATCAACGAGTTTTTCCTGGTGTTTCACAGGGTGTTTTAGTTATAGGCATAACAAAAGGTGGCCAAACAGAAACTATGACCAGTTATGGCCCTCTAAATACTAATGAGATTACGTCTCAAAATGGATTGGCGAAAACTGTACCTACTTTTGATATGGTTCGAAAATCATGGAGTAGTTGGACAGATGGAAATTGGTCCGTACCTAGAATGCCTCGAGATGAATATGATAGAAGAAGAATTGTTAGAGCAATTTCCGAGTTAGCGGAACAACCTAAACTATCTGAAGAAAATAATTGGTTAAATCCCACTGGTAAGCCTATAAGAGTTAGAGTAGGGGAAATAGATCAAACAAACTGGTCTGAAGAAATAACTGATTGGAAGCCTGGTTCAAGAGGTACTGCTTTTATCAGGGGAACTCATTTTTCAACTAAGGGCGACGATATTAGCATAATCCACCCTGCTTATGTAAGTGGACTTAGAGAAGATTCCGTCCAGAGAACCCAAGCTAAATGGACTGGCTCAATCAGACCTAAAGGAAAACCTAGACTTGCTTGTCAGGCTATTGTAAATGCTCAACTGGAAAGAAGGTTGAGATGGGCTGTAGTTCCATCGGATTGTGTTTTAGGAAATTCAGTGAATTTCTTAGAATTACCTGCTGAAGTAATGGAAAGAATTGCCGAAGAACATGGTTCAGTCGAAAAAGGATTAAACTGGTTGGCAGTACATTTAAATTCAGAAACATTGGATTTATGGTCTCGAGCATGGGCAGCTAATAACAACGTCAATAATTATGAAATTGAGAACCTTCCATTCCCTAAGCCAAACAAAATACGTTCAATGGCAATACAATAACATAATCCGGAAATAAAAGATTCGGTTTCCGGTAATTATTTTCCTTTCTTCGGTTTTCATGACTAAAAAATACCAAACCCATTAATACTTACGCTTGACCTCGGTGAAACCGTCTTGCGTCGCAAAGCAAACAAATGAAGGGCAATATTATGGGAATATATCCAAAAATTGGTATTACAGGATTACCTAGGTCTGGTAAGTCGGCCGTATTACAAAAGGTAATCCAAATGGTACAGGAAGAGAGGAAAAATAACTCTAGGAAAATGTATCAAGATATTATTGGAGGGGTTCAAACTGAAGCCATAATTGAAAATGGAGAGAGAGTAGGATATGCTTGTGTAAATGTAAGGACTGGTGAAAAGGGAGTAATTGCACATAGAAATATAGATTCTAGAACTCGTATCTTGGGTTATGGAATAGATCCGACGGAACTAGATAGAGTCGCAGTACCTGCAATACTTGATGCATTAGATGAATGTGAAGTTTTAGTAATTGATGAAGTGGGTAAGTTTTCCGTAGAAAGTGAAGGATTTGTTGCAGCTGTTCGTACCGCTTTAGAATATGATAAGCCAACTTTAATGACTTTACACAAAAAAAGTAGGCATCCATTGTTACAAGATATACGTAGGAGAGATGATGGAAGAGTCTTAGAAGTCACGCCAGTCAATAGGGCACTTCTACCGTATAAAATTCATAAATTATTGGAGTAAAATAATGCATGGGATAATATACATCCTGCGAAGGTGATTTTTTGTGGATTCCCCAGCAAATAGGGTTCAAAGAATTTTAATTGGAGTGATTTTATCATTCTCACTAATGACTGCTTTGGCAATTTCTGAAGGTTTGATTCGAATATTAGGTTGCGATGGCAATGAGTGTGTAGAAGAAAATAGCTTCGCATTTATATTTCCAATAATCCTTTTCCTTAGTATTACTCTGTACCTATTATTGCACTTTTCTAAAGGAAAAGAACATGAGAAGGGTTTCCTAGATAAATGGATCAGTCGAGAAGAGGAACAGGAAATGAGGGCTAGACTCAAACAAGAACAACTCGATGCCAGTGGAGACAATATGGGTTCAGGTTGGTCCGAGATGGAAAAAAAACATTTGGAAACTAAACTAGAGGAAGAATGAAGAAGCGAAACCTTGACTCTTGGAATACCCTCGTGAGGGTTGGCGATACCCATGAGCGAAATACCTGAAGCACTAATTTATACCAAAGAGCATGAATGGATTAAAATTGAAGGAGATGAAATTACAGTAGGAATAACGGATTATGCACAGAACGCTTTAACAGATGTTGTTTGGGTAGAATTACCAGAATTAGGAGTTTCTGTAAAATCAATGGATTCGTTTGCAAATGTTGAATCCGTTAAGTCTGTGAGTGAAATATATGCTCCAATTTCTGGTGTGGTTACAGAGATAAATGAAGAGTTAGAAGATGCTCCTGAAACCATAAACACTGATCCATATGGAGAAGGGTGGATATGTAAAATGAAAATGGACGATCCCGGGGAACTTGATGCTCTTCTTGATGCTGCAGCATACAAGTCTCTAATTGAGGAATAGGTAATGAATACTTCAGGCAAGATCTCGATATATGTTGATGGTTCTTGTGAAGAAAATAGAAATGTTTCATCTGAAACTCCTGCTGGATGGGGGTTCTGTGTAGTGATTGGAGATACAGGTCTAGGTAAAGGGCAAGGAGAAATAATTACCGAAAAGTATGGCCCTGTAGTTACAAAAAAAATATCTAAAGAATATATCGGATCTGAAGTTGGGTCAAATAATACTGCAGAACTATCTGCTCTTGCTCATGCGTTAAAATGGCTACTAGTTGAAGGAAGTAATACTCCTGCAGTAATCAGAGGAGATTCTCAATATGCTCTAAATATTGGCTCTGGAACTTGGAAAGCTAAAGCCAATAAAGAGCTGGCTTTGAATGTCCAGAAATTATGGAAAGAAGTTTCTTCTCTAAGAGAATTAAGTCATGAACATGTCAGAGCACATAGAGGTCATCGTTGGAACGAAAGAGCGGATCATTTAGCATTCCGTGCTATGCAAGGAAAGGAAGCATTACCATTACAATTCTGGAAACCAGGGAAAAGGTAAGTCAATCATCTGAAAGAATTGTTACACTGAGAAAAACATAAGTTGCCTGAATAAAAGTTAACAGCGCTATCAAGGAGAAAATTAGAGACGTGGGGTCGGGAAAAAAGAGTTGGTCTCTACCTAAAAGATACGACATCATAAGGATAAAAAATGAAAATAAAAATAATTTTTTTGAAGAATCTTTAGGTTTTTTCCATAAATCTAGCCATGGAACTAATCCACGTCTTTTGAATGTAAATCGGTACCAAGAAATATACCACATTGTCAATCCAATTAGGCCGAACAACCCAAGAGTAAAAGATTCTGAACCCCAAGGCCAGGAAAATGAAAATTTAATGAAAATTGTATTAATTAGAAGTATTGCACCCAAGAAAAAATAGGTTCGCCAATCCGGCGCCTTCTGCTCGGCCATAACAATTCCACGACGTTAACTGATTTCAAACCAACCCTAAAGATGGGTTCTTGATGTAATAGTAACTCGCGTAATTATGGAGCACCGGTTAGTTTGGTCAGATTCTATAAATCAAGACCATCTTGATTTAAGATTTAGAGTTTTAAGAATAGGTATGCCGAGGGGAACGGAACATTATCCTAAGGTAGATATTGATCCGAGAACAAAATTCCTATGTGCTTATGTTGGTGAAAAAATGATTGGATGCTCTACTCTTCAAGTTGATTCAAGAGATGGTTGTAAATATAGGATAAGAGGGATGGCAGTAGACTCGGAATATCGTAACAAAGGCATAGGTTCTGAGATTGTGAGAGAATTACAAAGCAAAGCGGCCGAAGAAGAAACTGGGATTTGGTGTAATGCCCGTATCAAAGCGGTACCCATGTATGCAAGATGTGGTTTTGAAATTGTATCTGATATTTTTGAAATCGAAAATATAGGGCCTCATTATGATATGGAATGGAAAATAAATTAGAATAGCAAATATTTATTTTACTAATAATTCAAAACTTACATTACAACGAAACTATTTGGAGCACAGGCCGGGATTTGCACCCAGGTCCGCGGATTTGCAGTCCGCTGCATAGCTACTCTGCCACCCATGCGTTGACTAGCCGTAACAGGCATTATCTTTGAATATTCTTCGAAAGAGGTTATTGAAAATAATGTTTAATCTTCGCAACCTGTTGCATTTTCTTCGTTACAACGGTGAGTTTCTTCACTTTCTATTTCTTCTTGACTACTATCATCATGAGATTGCCAAAAATTACAAAATGTAAATTCTTTATCCCTATCATTAATTTCTATCCATTCTCCTCCGCGTTCATTACAAGCATCTTCTCCGATTTCCATATGTGATGATGTTAGAGATTTAGCGTCTATGTTGTCTTTACGGATTTTATCATGTAATCTATCGAATAACCCTTTTCTTTCTTTTTCTTTATGCTCACAAAGCTCATAATCAATACAATCTCTATGGTCTTCATGCCTGTGAGACATATGCGCTAAGACTTCTCGAAGTTTATTTTGGTCGGCAGTACATTCTTCACTAACAATACAGAATGAAATTGCTATTCTTCCTGATTCCAATAGAATTGCCTTATGGTGAGATGAGGCCTTCTTTCGTTCTAGATTACACCATTCTTGTTTTTCGTCAGACCATATTTCTTCTGTCCTACAATCGAACCATAATTCATCCTGCTTATCTTCATCACACCGATAATGGACAATTCCGTCTTCATCTTCCCATATACAGATCTGTTCTTCTTCATGGTGGCATACATTTCTTTCTTCATACCAAGTACCTCCTTCTTCTTCACATTCTTCTTGGCTGGAATCCTCATTACTAGAGTCAGTATCATTATTTCCTTCTTCATCTTCTATCTGACTATTTTCTCTTTCTGTAAATCTTGCAACTTCCTCTTCTGCGAGTTCACTTGAATCTGAATTTATTTTTTCCTGCATTTCTGAGTGTTTAGTATTTAGGTTACTTATCATCTCTTCAAGAACTGTAGCATCAACTTCACAGTCTTGACTATCTATACAAAATTGATAGGCAATAACAATATCTTGGCCTATCTCGATTCTCTCTTCCAGATGAGAAACACGATCTTCTAATCTATCATTCATTCTATCCGACATTAATTTACCGAAGAAATTCTTGGCCCCTTTTTCTATACCCTTATCATTTGATTCAAGGGCTCTCCAATCTTTTTCATCGGTAGTGTCATCAATCGCTCCTCTGTAAGGATCTTCTTCTTCATATGTCGGTGCCGCAAATTCTTCTATGCTAGCTCCGACAGAAGCACCAGCAAAAAGCACTAGTACTACCATGATTACAATTCCTTTGTTGAATGTTGACATCTGTTTCATTGTATCTCCTAAATCAAAATCCTATGTAAAGGTATGTGAAATTTATCATTTTAAGCATCAATAACTGAAAAAAGGGTTTTAAAAGCCCTTTTCCACTTAATTATGAAAGAGGATTGCAACCGTATATCTTGATGGTGTTGGTGCGCTCCCTAGACATCATGCCGAACGTTTCATCGCGCTATGAGGGATTAGGAGTGGGTTTCGCACCCTATCTACAACCACCGGGTCCGGAAGTAGTGAGATGGACTGTTGGAGAACCTGGATTTGACACACCATCTGAAATAATCGATGCGGCTATTAAAGAATTAAAAAATGGTAATACAAAATATACTAGGGGTGCAGGATCAATAGAATTGTGTCAATCAGTTGCAGACTATCTTTTCGAAAAACATGGAATAGAAACTGAAGCGGAAAATGTTGTAATTACTCCCGGCGCTAAACAAGCCTTACTGTATTCATTTATGATAACTACAATGCCTGGAGATGAGGCTATACTGTTAGCACCGTCTTGGGCCTCATATGAACCAATGTTGGAATTTATTGGTGCTATTCCTGTGCATGTACCAGTAAGAAAGGATAACTTTCATCCTGATATTAGCGCAATTAGATCTGCTATTACTGATAATACTAGGATGATCTTGTTGAATTCTCCCAATAATCCTACAGGAGCAGTTTTCACTCCAGAAGAAATTTCTGAAATTGTTAAAATTGCTGTGGAATATGATTTGTGGATAGTTTCTGATGAGATATATGCTAGACTGAACTGGACTGATTACCCACATATTTCTCCGGCAACTTGTAAAGGAGGAAAAGAAAGAACATTAGTAATCAACGGTTGGTCTAAATCTTGGGCAATGACTGGGATGAGATTAGGATTTCTCACAGGTCCTGAAAAAGCCATGAAGGCAGCCATTAAATCGCAAGCCAATTCAGCATCTCATGTCCCTACATTCATGATGGAAGCTGCAAGAGTTGCTCTTTCCTGTGACAATTATGTAGAAGAATTTAATTCTGAATATCAGAAGAGAAGAGAAATCATAAAGCAAGGTTTATCTGAAATTCCAGGCTTAAGAGTTGGTAATTTAGAAGGAGCATTTTATGCATTCGTAGACGTCACGGGAACAGGGATGAGCGATATTGAATTCGCAGATGGCGCCCTAAATGCAGGAGTACAGTTAATCCCTGCATCTCTAATTACAGGTGGAGAAGGGTTTGTAAGAATTTCTTATGCAGCGGATGAGGAAGTAATCTTAGAGGGTTTGAAGCGTTTAAAAAAATGGTTAAATTAACTTGAAAAAGAAAATTAATATGGTGATGGCCGACATTTCAAAAGGGAAGTGTTGTACATACTGCACTAAGCGACCGGCGTTTGATGCAAGTTTAATTGAGATACAGGAAGAATAAGTATGACAAGTTCACATGGAAAACAAGTCTGCGTCGATTATTCTGGCTGTGAATTTGGAAAAAATCTTGATGGGGTTTGGATGTTAAATTTAATGAGATTTGCAGTTGAATCCGCAGGTGTTAGAGAGGTTCACGCCCATGTTGAAGAATTTGATGGCACCAAGAGCCCTGCAGGATTTGCAGCTGTTGTTTTACTGGATGAAAGTCATGTTAGTGCACATTGCTATTATGACAAGGGAATACTTGCAATTGATGCTTTTACTTGTGGCGACTCTGATCCAAATATTATAATCAATATTATCAACGAAAAATTATCATCCGAAATGAATGAAATCAGAGTTGTTAGTAAGGACGAAATCCTAAGATTTAGACAATAAAGTGATTATTATGGATATTAAAAAATTCATAGAATATCATTACAAGCATTTCAATGCTGGTGCACTTGCAGAATGTAGTAAATCTCTACGGGAATTTCTAGAGAATGATGGAAGGATGATAATTACGTTGGCTGGGGCTATGTCAACTGCTGAAATTGGAAGGTCTTTGGCACCCGCAATTCGTTCACAAAAAATTCATGCGATTTGTTGTACTGGAGCCAATCTAGAAGAAGACTTATTCAATTTAGTTGCGAAATCATCATATGAAAAAATAAATGACTGGAGAAACTGGACTGCTCAAGATGATAAAGAGTTACAAAAAAGAGGTTTGAATCGAGTAACTGATGTTGCAATACCTGAAGTGGAGGCGATAAGACGAATTGAAAAGCCTCTGTTAGAACTCTGGAAAGATGCTGCGGAAGTTGGAGATAGAAGATTCCCTCATGAATATCTGTATGATTTATTATTGCATGGAGATCTTGAATTTGATGCTGATCCAAAGGATTCCTGGTTACTTGCAGCAGCTGATGCAAATTTACCAATATTTGTCCCAGGATGGGAGGATTCAACTTTAGGAAACATACTAACAGCGAGAGTGATTGATTGTACAATAGCGTCCCCAGACATCGTATTAGGAGGATTGCATGCTATGCAATCATTGGCCGACTGGTACAGAGAAGATAATTCACCAACAGGTCTATTACAAGTGGGAGGGGGGATTGCAGGAGATTTCGCAATATGTGTTGTTCCTATGTTAAGACAAGATGTGGGTCTTGAAATTGACCTTTGGTCTTGGTTTGCACAGATATCTGAATCTAGTGCATCTTATGGCGGATATTCAGGAGCACCTCCTAATGAGAAAATTAGTTGGGAAAAAATAGATACTGATACTCCTCAATTTGTGATTGAGTCTGATGCCACCATTGTGTTGCCATTACTTCTAGCATCTTTAGAATAGATCTGTATAGTTAGGGCATTCTTCTTCAATCCGAAGTAATTGGTTATATTTCGCAGTTCTATCACTTCTAGCAGGTGCGCCTGTTTTTATTTGGCCCGCATTTGTTCCAACAGAAAAATCGGCAATTATGTTATCTGAAGTTTCACCTGATCTATGTGAGATAATAATCCCAAAATTGGCTTTACGCGCCATTTCAATAACTTCAAGAGTTTCTGTAACAGTGCCTATTTGATTTAATTTTATTAATATTGCATTTGATGATCCCTCATCTATACCTCTTTGAAGACGACTTGGATTTGTTACATATAGATCATCTCCAACAATCTGAACTCTATGGCTTTCTAATTTTGTAAAATCTCTCCAAGATTCCCAATCATCCTCTCCAAATGGATCTTCCATTGATACAATCGGGTAGTTGTCTAACCAAGTTGAATACAAAGATGCAAGTTCTTTTCCATCAATTACCCTATTGTCAATATGATAGTTTTTACCATCAAAAAATTCCTGAGCAGCAACGTCTAGAGCGATTGAGATCTGTGCCCCCGGCGTATATCCCGCATTTTTTATTGCACCCATTAAATATCTAAGGCCATCTTCATTACAAGGTAAATTTGGTGCGAATCCACCTTCGTCTCCAACACCTCCAAGAAGTCCTTCATTTTTTAGTACTGATTTCAATGAATGATAGATTTCTGTTCCAGCCTTTACTGCATCTGAAAAGCTATCGAACCCGTGAGGGACGACCATGAACTCTTGAACGTCAACATTTGAGGCTGCATGTGCTCCTCCATTGAGTATATTCATTAATGGAACGGGTAATTTTTGCTCATTGTTTATTGAGATATAACTCCATAATGGCTGATTTGAATAATTAGCGGCTGCACGAATTACTGACAGAGAGGCGCCTAAAATTGCATTAGCGCCCAATTTTTCTTTGTTCATAGTTCCATCCAAAGCCAGCATTGAGACATCTATTTCTTCTTGATTAGAAACTTCTAATCCTACTAGCAAATCTCTTATGTCTTTGTTGACATTATTGACAGCTTTGGAAACTCCTTTACCCATCCAATCTTCCTCACCATCTCTTAATTCAACAGCTTCATGGCTACCTGTACTTGCTCCGGAAGGTACGGCAGCACGACCCATGAGAATGCCATCTACAAAGCAATCGACTTCCACTGTTGGATTCCCACGTGAATCAATGATTGTGCGTGCCTTAAGGTCAGTGATCATTCCGCCCATTAATCACTTCGAAGAGAACTAATGGTCTGAATGTTACGATGGTTGTACTAGGAATTTAGCCAACTTAACCAGCGAGATACTTTGTCCTGGACCAAAGGTACTTGAATTTCAGAATGACATACTTCTTCCCAACAAAGTTGTTCCTCAGAAGGAGAAATTGAAAATAACTCTGCCTTGAATATAATTCCATCTGGATTATCATGACTATCTCTTTTATCGTCTACAAAACAATGTAGAAGATGTTTTGGATAATGATGAATTTTACCAGAATTACAACAACACATCAATACGCTTTTTTCTAAGAATATCAATGATGCCCCGGTAGCTTCATCAATATCATGGCCAACTACTTTACAATTAACCAGAAGGGTTGCTACATCAACATTGTACCACTGAGATTTTGAGGTTGAAAGATTAAGATTAGAAACTTCATCTAAATACTCTTGAACTCGAAGATTGGCCATTGCATCATCCTCTGACATGTATTGTCAGAAATCGGCGACTCATTTTAATGCAACTTAATATAAAATACGATACTTGGTGTGAAATTATTACCTGAAAACGGAAAAAATAGCTGAGCAATTGCCACTCAAAATGACAATAACAATCAAAAAGGGTTCGCTTTGCGGAGTAATCATGGTTGACGTAGATTCACTTGATAGAGCCATTCTAGCGTACCTTAGAGATGCGGGCAGAGCACCATTTGTTGACATCGCAAAAAAGGTAAATGTTACTGAACGTACAGTAAGAACTCGTATGAAAAGAATGGAGGATGAAGGAGTCATTAGAGGATATACAATCCGAGAAGCTGGCATAGGGTTGACAGCATTGATACGGCTTAAAGTTGGTTCAGGAGTGGAGATTGGGAGTCTGGCTGGAGAATATTCAGGATGGGCAGGAGTTGAATGTATTTACGAAATTAGTGGAGATGCAGATTTAGTTGCAATTGTTCACGTCGATGATACAATTTCATTAAGGAATTTATTAGATCGTATGTGGTTAGCCGCGCCAGGAGAAATAACTTCAACACAAACAGAATTAGTCTTGGAACAATACTAATTCTTAGTCATTTTATATCTATAATACTTCAATTTACCAGACTTAAATGAATCATAAACAGGGGTTCCCTGGACTCCAGCAAAAGTCTCAAAACTACGTCTAATCGTTCTCGGTACAAGTTCTGTTATTCTTTCTTTTTTAGCATCATTTATCATATCTAATGCATTAATTACTTCATCGGTAATTTCTTTCTTTGATACCACTGAAAAGCCAGATTTTAGAAAAATTTCTTCTGTTTTACTCATAGTTTCTTCATCACGAAAGTCAGTCCAACAGAAATTGCCACCTTTTCTTAGAACTCTGAAAGCTTCGCTAACGAATTTACTCATATCGCCATAACAATGAGAAGATTCGACATTGTAAACGATATCGAAATTATTATCTTCGAACGGTAAATCTTGAGCATTGCCTTCTATAAAATTTAAATTTTCCTGACTGTACCAGCCATTACATAGAGAAACGGCTTCTTTAGAGAAATCTACTCCAATTAAAGAAGATGGTTTTTTCGACTTAGCAATCCAACTAGCGCCCCCTCCTCTTCCAGAACCAACTTCCAATACCTGTTTATTTTTCAAATCAATATCTCTTACATTCATGTGATAAAGTTGTATAAATAGTCGATATGGTTCATCTTCCGGTTCTAGAACTGGACTGTTATTATCTATGAATCCATAGTTCATAAATCTAAAATCCACCTTATTATGTGCTTTAGATATTCTTTGATACCACCATTTCCATAGTCTATTTTGTAATGAAGCAGGAGAAAATTTGAGTATGGTAGCAAATATTCTAGCCGGAATACCCATTGACATTTTGTCACCTAAACTTTCCACTTAACAGAGCATCCAATGCTCTGAGTTCTGTTTTCTTTGATTTCTCTACCTTCTATCAATAGATCAATGGCATCAGAAAGTTCGGAAGTTGTCGCATGCGCAGGGTCTCTTGGTGAGTCATCGAGTCTACCTCTGTAAACTACCACTCCAGATGCATTAACCAGATAGAATTCAGGAGTTCTTTCGGCACCATATTGTGTTGCAATAGATTGATCTGCATCGTGTAAATAAGCATATGTCATTCCCTTAGATGCTCTTTTAACCATATTTGGCCAAGAGTCTGATTCATAATTGACAGGGTCATTAGAATTAATCCCGATAAATCCAATATCATTTTCTTTCGCTTTCAAAGCCATTTTTTCTATTCTAGATTCTGAACCTACAACATAAGGACAATGATTACAAGTAAATGTGATTATTGCACCATTACTTCCCATAATCTCACTTAGAGATAATGTATCTTTACCTGCATTATTATTAGCATTTGGTAATTCAAAATATGGTGCTTGTTGTCCTGGCTCTATTCCAAGTGATGTAGGCATATGTTGTGCTGCCATAACTTATTGTTCAACCCTTTGGAGAAATCCTCTGGTTGAAATTTTCTTGTCTATCTACAGATTCTTGCAATCTTCTTCGAGCCAGTCTATGTTCGGGATCAATATCGAGAACTTTTCTCCATGCAATAATTGATTCATTGACGTTCTCACCATCATGTTGAATTGCAGCAATTCTCAGTCTTGCATCGATATGCTTTTTGTCATATTTTGCTGCAGCCTCAAAGTCCGACTTAGCCTCGTCTACCCTTCCAAAGTCAAGATAGAGAAGCCCTCTCTGATACCATGCCTCAGAATGTGTAGGATCATATCGAATTGCTTCGTTTAACGGCTTTTCTGCTTGTTCAGATTTATCCATTGCAATCATACAAGCTCCTAAATGAACTAGTGCCATAATATGCTCAGAATCTTGAGAGAGTAGAGTTCTTAATTCATTTTCTGCTTCTTTCCAGTCTCCAAGATTCATTAGAATTTCTGAACGTCTTTGCCTTGCTAGATTTAGTTCAGGTGCTAATTCAATAAGTGAGTTTGCATCATCAAGTGCTGTTACCAAATCATCAGCCAATAATGATGCTGAACAACGATTCAATCTTGCTCTAATGTGGTTCGGATCAGATACTAGTACTTTAGAGAAAAATGTTTTGGCCTCAATGAAACGTCCCTGTTTCGCTGCAATCATACCTCTGATAAATGGAATAGATGGATGACTACGAACATTAGTTGATGCCTCAGAAACCAATGCATTAGCCTGATCTAATTTATCCATCTCCAAACATAGATGTGCTTCTTCTAAAGATATCGAAGGATGATCTGGAATGAGTCTTCTCGCTCTGACCAAAGCAACTTCTGCCTCTTTCATAGAGCCTTGATATCTTAATGCTCTGGACCTTCCAAGCCATGCCAACCCTGACTCTCTATCTTTCTCTATTGCGGAATCAAAAGAAATTGTTGCATCTAATAATAGAATATGATCATGTTCTCCTGTCTTATCTCTATGCTCGTCTGCGGCCAATAAATGTAAACGACCTTGCATAACATGCAAAGAAGCACTTTCCCAGGAGTCTTGTGGGGCTTCTTCCAGTATTTTCTTTGACCATTCAATTGCTCCCGCACGGAATAAAACTAGACTTAGCCTTCCTCTAACTTCCGCATCATCTGGATTAACTTCCAACCATTCTTCTAGAACTGCTCTAGCAGAATCTAACTTATTCTCATTCTCAAGAATTTCGCTCTCTAGAAGAACTGTGTATTCTCCCAATCCTGATGCTCGACGTATAGCCTGAAGAGCCTCTTTTGATTGGTTCTCGCCAGCAGCCAATAGTTTTGCCTTTAGTAGCCAAGCCTTAGAATTGGAAGCATCAAGGTATAATGCTCTTTCAATTGATTCTAATGATGCTCTAATTTCTCCTAATTGCAGTAATTTAGAAGATTTTGAGACCCATCCCTCAGAGGTAGAAGGTTCTTTCAGATGTGGATTGATCTCGCTTTGTATTGCATTTGCCCTCTCAGCAATATTTGGAATATTTTTATCCGGTAATTGAAAATCAATCCCTAAAGCTTCCAATCTCCTAATATTTCGATTAAAACGTTCATCTTCACTACCAGAAATTAATATTGTTTGTTCTTTTAATACTTCTATATCGTCTGGGTTTATTGCGATTAAACGCTCTAATGTTCTATCTAACGAATCAAGATCTGCTTCATCTCTTTGTATCGATGCCAGTGATTGAAGAATGGAAGAACTTTCAGGAGAAAGTAAGTTGGCTCTACGATAGAAATCCGTAGCTCTATCAAATTTCCCTGATTCATGAAATAACTCACCAAGTCCTCTTTGCTCATCGCCATTAAGTTCTAAATCTTCAGACTTCATATCTGCTTGAGTGAGGATTGCATCTAATCTTGAAACTAAAGGCATTATTCCTGGTAGTATATTTTCACTTCCTTGTGTTTCTGAATCTCTCTGATAGTTAGAAAGTATTGCCTTCGCTGCATGAGTAGCTATAGCACAGGATTCACTAGAACTGATAGTTACATCCTGTTCAAAAAGCAATGATTCGGCTGACTCTAGAGATTTATGTACCGATATTAATTCATGTACTTCTGGAGTTTCACCAAGAATAGTATCTACTCCTCTGGAGAGTAAATCAAGACGATTAGAGGTACTGGCTAAATTACCCTGTAAATTACCAAGTTTAGTACGCATTTCGTCTCGCTGTCTCAGCACTGATTGGTGTCGTAACCAAAGTGTTGCTAACATGATTCCGACCAAAGCATATAACGCTAGAATTATCGACGTCGACTGCTCCATCCATTGGGAGCGGGAATGTAGGACTTTTGATGGCTTCTACTGATGAGGAGCTTTCCAAGGGCTTTTTTAATGTAATTAATTTTCACCGAAAGGCTTAGAAAAATTACATATCGGATACTGAGTAAGCTTGTACTCCAGATTTCCTAGTTACTTTCCCTACTGATGATGCAACTACGCTATCTATACCTGCTCCGGCTGCTAAAGTAAAAATTCTATCAGTTACTTTTCCAGCGAATACTAGGCCTTTTGCACCTTCAGATTCTGCAAGCTTTGCTTCCAATGAAGATGCTCCAATTGGTTCACTACCGGATCCATCCTCATTTACTATAACTGCTTGATTTCTTTTCAGTCCTTCTAACATACCTGCCCACCCTTTGATTTCTTCAGGTGCTTCAAGTATTTCCTCACCACGACCTACTGCTACGTCATCTTCCTTTGCCAACTCTGCTTGAATTCGAGATACAAGTTTGTTAGCTGGTTCTTTTTGTGCTAAACATTTTGTGATTACTTTTCCTTCTAGATGTTCTACCTCACGACTTTGTGGGGCTAAAGCCACATGTGTCAGTGATTTACCCAGTTTACCACTGAGTTCCATCAACAAAAGTTTGCCACCCCTATCTCCATCGACAAATGCTGTCACAGTTGTTTTAGATTTAGCAAGTGCGACTAATTCATCTTGGATTCCGGACCCCATAGTTGCTATAGCATTCTTAATACCAAACTTTAGTAAATTCTTAACATCGTTTCTTCCTTCTACAATGATTATTGCACTACCCTCTGCAACCTTCGGTCCTGCGGTCATTCCAGAAATATCTTTTTCTGTATCTAACGTTAAAACTGAACGTACTTCATCTAGTATGTTCTTGGACTCATCTTGGCCTGAATTAACCATATTCAACAGTAAAGTCTTAGCACGATCAATCACGTTATCTCTCTTTGCAGATCTGATATTCTCAATTGCCTTGACTTTTATTACTGCTTTACATGGTCCTATACGATCTATAGTTTCTAGGGCTGCTCCAATAACCGCTGTACTGACTTGATCGATAGATGAAGAAAGTGAGATTTCCCCTTGCACTTTCCCTTTATTCTGATTCAATGCTACATCTACATGGCCAATGCGGCCTGTTCGTTGTAACTTTCTAAGTTGTAACTGATCACCAAGAAGACCTTCTGTTTGACCAAATATGGCCCCTACAACGTCTTTTCTAGCGACTGTGCCGTCACAACGTATTGTTGCGTGTATGATATATTTTCCTTCTGTATTTGACATAATAATTCCTTTCCGGTTTTCGGCCCAACTAGAGGGGCTTCACTCCCAATTACCTAGTAGGTTTCTGGGTTGGATGGGCGCAAAACGCCCGCGAGTGTGGCTGATTACCAACCTATACCCGCAGTTGTACCCTTCATGAAGGCTCCTATGGTTATGCGATAATTATCACTAATATGGGATGAATTTAATAATGATAGAGATTAAGTCATAGAACTGTAGAGGAAGTTCATGGTTGAACCCTCCTCGGATAGGCGAGTAGTGTTTCGCGGGGTAGTCAGTCTTGCTCTAAATGATGGGAACCTTACATTTGGTGAAAAGAGATTAATTACAAAACTCGCGAGGGCTTTAAGATTGAGAGATGAAGAACCAAAAATGATCTATGATTCTATAATTCAAGATAATGAAATTGAAGAAGGAGTTCCTCTGACTAATAGTGAAAAAATCTCTATCTATGAGCAAGTACTAGAAACTTTTCTTATACATACCGATAAAACTGATGATGATTTAAGAGTAATAGCATACTTAAGAAAGGTATTCGAACTAAGCGATTCTGAGCATAGAGCTATTCTAAGAAGCCTAGATCGACAATTAGAAGAAATTGTTCATCGAAATGTTCGCCAAAACATAAGATACGAATTAAAAGGAACTATGGACAGGTTATCCGAGATTGTCGATAATATTCGAGTACAGAAATAGGGATTTGAATGGTTTCTGAAAAGAATCTTGATGAGTTTTTGACAAAACAATCAAAAAATGTACATTCTTCTGATAGAGCTTTGGCTAGTTTAGTTAGGAATGCTTACCCTATTGGAGTTCCTGCACTGATAATGAAATCTAGTACGGATAGAATGATGGTTTCATCCGGCTACTCATTCATATTAGGAACTCCAGATGAACTTCTTAGAAATCTGGCATCTTGGCTAATTACGGAAGCAGGAAATACTCACAGAGTTTTATTAAAATTGATTAAAAGGTTGTGGAAAAGGCATGGCAGAGAAGATATCGCTTTAGCAGCAATTTTACTCGCCAATGTTGACCATAAAGGAATGGAAACAAATCCTTGGGAAATTTTAGAAGATTCAATCCACCCTGTAGAATCAATTGATTCACTATTACTGAATATAGAAGAATTATTTAGAGCAAAACGTCAACCACCTACTGAAGAGTTGATTTTGAAATGGGTAAATGGACGTAAAATTGATCAACATTTATCTCTAATAGTAACTTATTCGGGGAAAATTCATGGACATGATTTCTCTAAAAAATTAATTAGTGAAATTTTACTAATTGATATTCCATCTAAAGATTCAATATTAACCAGGATTAAGGAAAAGTTAGCAGAGAACTGATGGCTGATGACTATGTCCGACATCTATGGCTGAGCGTCTGTTGCCTTCCGATGACCCAATTGCAGAAGAGGTTCTAGAATGGACAATAAAAAGAGATTCGAAAGACATCACACAGTTAATGAGATGGATGGAAACAGCTGAAATAAGAAGAGATAGGCAAGTTTTATTGAATAGAGCTATGGATTTAATGGATGAGATTCAGTATGCTTTAAATCGGCTCAATGAATTAAGGTGAGAATGTGCGTTCTTTGCTTCTTGCAGGTGGTAAATCAAGAAGAATGGGGGAGGATAAGGCACTAATAGAAATTGATGGAAAGGCAATGATTACAAGAGTTGTCGAGGCTCTAGTAAAAGCAGGCAGAGAACCTATTAGAATTGCTGTTGCTACTCCTGAAAAAATTGTAGATTATGCAGCGGTAATTAATTCTGATTATAACATTGAATGGATCTTAGATTCGGTACAACATGCTGGACCAGTAGACACAATAATTGAAAATCTGAATGACCCATTTTGTTTAGAACAGGATACTATTCAACTTGCAACTGTAGATGTTCCTTGGATTACCCCAGATGTGTTTTCTAGTTTAGAAAATTCTATATCAAGGAATGATGAAGTAATAATACCGACTGATGGAGATTTTTTACAGCCTTTACTCTCTCTAATTAGACCAAAATTACTACTTAATTCATTAAACAATTGGAATGGAAAACCTTTGCATAAGATGTTTCTTGAGATTCCTCATTCACTATTGATGGTAGACAGTAATTTGATTAAGAATGTAAATACTTCTGAAGACATTTAACTGAGATGAAAATATCATGATGTAAAAATAGATAGGCATGTTAGTGAACCATCTGCTTGCATAATTGGTTCCATATCAACCGACATTAGTCTAAAGCCCTCATTTTGAAGGATGTTTCTTGTTTTAGGGAACCCCCCTGCAACAATTAACCTATCATTTGAATATCCAATTGTGTTAGATGCATAGCTTTCATTATTTGGTATCCAAATAATTTCTTCTGCAAAGTGTGAAATCTGATTTTCTGTGAGGTGTCCCTCTGCAGCAATAATGGTTCCTTGTCTAGGGGAAGAGCACACTGTTGTCAAATGTAAAGTACTATCCGGGACATTGATCAATTCAACACCATATCCGTCCTCTTTGATAAAATTAGAAAGGAAATTTGCGCCTTCTTTATTTGTTCTTGTGGAAATTCCGACAAGGTATCTGTCATCAAAGAATATTATATCTCCACCATCTAATTTTGCTCCCTTCGGCATTTGAATAATTTCAGCAAAATTACTCATGTGATCCATTACTGCCTGTTGTTCTCCTTCCCTAGAAGGGTGTCCCATGTTAGGTATTATTGCCTTACCGTCCACCATTACAGCAGTATCCTCAACAAAACAACTGTCTGGAAAAGCAGATAATTCCGGTAATACCGTTACCTCTGTACCATGGGCTCTAAGAGCAGTAACATATGCATTATGAGATCCTTGAGCTTCTTCTTGGTTAGGTATTTTTGTACCGAAATAACTAGAGAGAGCTTGGCTGAAATTAGAAGAAATACTCCTAACTACAGCTGATTTACGACTTCTGTCATATGCTCCTGGCACGGTACTCCGTCTTAGGTTCCGTTCATAATGCTTCGGAATGCGGTCATGAAATGTATAAATGAGGAATGATGATTTCCATAATGCGGTAATTTCAGAGTCCCTCTACCTCTTGTTAATTTACATCCTTACATAACGAGGAACATGGATAAGTTAGTCGAGAGTTTGGATGAGCAGGGGAATAAAGTAAGTCCGATACTTCCACCAGGAAAGAAAAATTATCTAATTGATATTGATGGAACTATAGGGGAAGATATACCAAATGAAGAACCTGAAAGGATGGTGACTGCTGAAGCCTATCCGGATGCTATTGAAACAATAAACGGGTGGTTTCTCGAAGGTCATCATATTTGCTTCTTTACTGCACGTACTGAAGAACATAGAGAAGTTACGGAAATATGGCTCAAAGAAAAGGGCTTCAATTATCATTCCCTACTAATGGGTAAACCTCGTGGAGGGAACTATCATTGGATAGATAATCATGTAGTTAGAGCTACTCGTTACACATCAAAATTTACAAATTTGGTCAAACGTAATGCGGAAATTGAAGTATTCAATGATGAATGATTCAATCGTCCCTTCGTGGTAATAAGAACGCAGCACCGAGAAGGCTAATAGTTGCCAATAATGACCCAAAGCCAGGTAAACTAGGTCCAACGACCTTGGAATCGTTTGTGTATTCAGATGCCCATAGGTCATAGATTCCAACATGTAGCCCCATAGTATCGTTAAGAGATAAAGTATCTCCAGCGGAGATCATTCCATCCGTATCTACGTCATCGTAAGTGAATGTCATCTGAAGGAACCCATCTGATGAGTTTGCTGTTCCTGAAGCCAAAGGCCCTGAAGCCATAACTGTACAATCGTTGAGATCATCTATGTCTTCATCGCCACAGTCTAGGAATCTAAGTTCGAAATCACTGATCGGAGCAGTGTAAGTCATGTTGTCTGCAACAGTTCCTGATTCAATTGAGGCGGAGTTATCATCTTCATCCTCATCCTCACCATCGTCAGGTTCCGACCACTCGTCTCCATCTGCAGAGTGCTCGAAGTCCTCGCTTTGTCCGAAGTCATCAGTGCAATGCCATGCGTCATCATCATGATCACTATCATAGTATTCACAGTAGTACCACCAGTTATCCCAGTCTGAAAGGGATGCGTCCTCCTTACAGGACCACCTCTCTTCGCCGACATCATCTGGGTTTCCCTCCCATTCACAGTAGCCACCGTAATAACTGTTCCAACTGATATGATTGCCTTCATCATGGTGGTCGTCATCGGGTTCGTCATAGTATAACTCTGTCCATTCGTATGAATCGCATTCAATCTCGGACATTCCCTCTAATTGAATATGAGTGTAACTATTGTAGCAGCCAGTGAATGGCTCGTCAGATTGAGGTGAGTCGTAGTCCTCTAAATATATCCATGAGTTACATGAGTCCTCATTTACATCATCTGAGAAATAGTCGCCATAGTGATTACCGCAGGCCATCTCTGGTTCATACTCCTCTGCAACAAGCCATATTGGAATTGAAGTCTTAGGCAATGTGGTATCCACGTCAATAACAACGGCGTCGCCCCACATTACAGTGTACATAGTCGTGGTTTGGTTGGTTCCATCATCAATATACATCTGGTAAGACATTAATTCTTTATTCTCATCCAAAGTAACGCTTAATGAAATTGATGAGTCATTCTCCGCTAAAGTAAGATGCATTGTTTGAGAATCATCTGTAGAGTCATAGGTGAAGCTTGCACTCATATTCTCGGGCAAATCATCATCATCATCATCATCAGAATCATCTGACATGGGGCTTCCTGAGAGAACAGAGTGAACCATGTCCATTACAGATCCGTCAGAATCTCTAGTCTGAACACTCACTGACTCTGGTTCTTCGATTATAATGCCTGAACTGATAGAATGAATATTGACTACCTCTCCTACTTGAATAACTTGGTAATCTGTAGAAATCATTGAATCTACAGAAAGAACAATTCTAACCATAGCAGAATTATTTTCAAGGTCAACCATCACATGTTCTTCGATTGTGATGTCCAACATTTGGTTCAAATCCTCACTGAACTGAGTCGTTGAAATAATATTTGAATATCCGGCTCTAGGGATCTGATTCAGCATTTCATCAATTGACATCTGCTCATCCAAAGCTTCCATAAATTGAGCCATGGATGCTGTATAAATACAGTTCCCTACAAGCTCGGTTGTAGCATTTTCGTCATAATTTTGTGCTTCGTTATCCATACAACCTACGATATCATCGATTAGTTCTTCCAAAGTGACTTCATCGAGACATCCTGCAAGAGGAGTTGTCACAATCAACAGACTAGCCAAAACAACAATTGTCCTGTTCATGTCATATGCAATGATTTTTTCTTTATGAAATAATCGCCTGCATTAGGAATAGACTGCAAAAGGAAAGAATAACATAATCATGTATCTGGGCAGTATTATGAGTTCTCATACACGTGCTATTCTTGTAAGTCTAATGATGTGCACAATGATGCTTTCTGGATGTTTACATTTAGACAATGATAATGAAAAAATTATCGATGAAATTCAAGAAGATCCTGGAATTTTCGTTACAAACTCTGATGGGTTGTCGATAGATCTTCCTCCTCTGCCTCTAAACTTTGTATTCAGTGATGTAGGAGAAGATGGTCCAGAGCCCAGTATTGGTATTACATCTAGTGGCTGTATATTCTTCATTGCATTAGAAAAACCGATGCGTTCTTGTGATCATGGTCAAACTTGGAATAATGTTGCAGATATCACTCAAGCACCATTCACCAGCGACCCATATGGCTGGGTCGATCCTGTTACTGATCGTGTCTTCAATATACATATGATGGGGTTAGAATCAACGTGGATAGGGTGGTCGGATAATGATGGAGAGAGTTGGCTAGGCAATCCACATGATTCCGGCCCTATTCCATTAAATGACCATATCAAACTTGCAACTGGACCTTGGGTTGATGAAGGGTATGGAATTCCAGGTGGTTTATCTCCAATATATGAACAGGCGGTTTACTTTTGTTACAATAAATTACTTGGTATATTTTGTCATACTAGTTTTAATGGTGGTGCAACATTCGAAGTTGGTGGACAAATATTCGGACTCGCGACTGGAGATGGTGGTTTGCACGGAGCAATTACAACCGCTCCTGATGGTACAGTATATGTTACTCCTAGAGTAGAAACTCCTGCAATAATTTTCTCAAAAGATAATGGTTACTCTTGGGAAACTCGTACAATGGGAGAAGATGTTGGGACACCATATCCTCGGAAGAATTCTGAAGTTGCTACTGATTCTGATTCCAATGCTTACCATATTTGGACCGGGAGCGATTTCGGTATATATTTGTCAAGAAGTACCGATTCAGGAGAAAATTGGGAGCAGGATAGTACACGAATTAGTCCTATTGAAGTAATTTCTACTACTTTTCCACAAATTGACGCTGGGGACCCGGGGCGTATTGCAATTACATACCTAGGGAGTGAAAATTCAGGTGAGTTAGGGAACCCAGATATTGATGGGCAAGAATGGGATGGAAATCCGCATTATGCTAATGGTAATGTAAGCTATTATCTGTATATAACTTACAGTCTGAATGCGTTAGATGCGAATCCTATTTTCCATACTGTGAGGGTTTCTCCGGATCCTGTTCAAATTGGAAGCATTTGTCTTAACAGCGGTGATTGTAGAGATATCGGGGGATCAAATAGGAATCTACTGGACTTCAATGATTTGCATATAGATAGAGACGGTCGAGTCTACGTTGCATTTGCCGATGGGTGTACAGGAGATTGTGCTACAGGGAATAATTCTCAGCCTGAAGATTCTCGAAGTAATACAGGAGCTATGTACTACTTAGGAAGTGGTCCAAGCCTATTCGAATCTGTCGGAAATTTAGTTGAATTTGGTACGTAAATATGAAAATAAGATTGCATCAATTTCTCTCAAAATGTGGCGAGTTTTCTTCAAAAAGAGAGATTAAAGAAGTTATATGGAATGGAGAAATTCTGATTAATGATTCAATCGTGAAGGATATGAAGTTTGAATTTAATGCCAATACAAAAATTGTTTCTTACAAAGGAAAAATACTAAGATTGCCCGAAAAAAATCACTATTTCTTATTGAATAAGCCAATGGGATATATCTGTTCAAGATTGAATAGTCAAGAGAGGATTTTAGGGAAAAAATCCATATTTGAATTGTTTGAAAAAACACTATCGAAAAATATCTATCAATCATTAGTAACTGTGGGTAGGTTAGATGAGGACACTACTGGATTATTATTGGTAACTACTGATGGAAAAATAGTTGATAAAATAACAAACCCAGGAAATCAAGTTTCAAAAAAATATTTTGTAAAAACTGAATTGGAAATCACAAAAGAGGAAATTGAAGCAATTAGAGATGGGGTGTCAATAAAAATAGTAGAGGAAAATCATATTGAAGAATATGTTTCGAGACCTGCTAAGATAACTATACAAGGTTTTGATACTGCAATATTGATAATCCATGAAGGAAAAAAGAGACAAATTCGAAGAATGTTTGATACATTAGGGAATTATGTTCTATCTATACATCGTTTAGCAATTGGAAATTTGGAATTAAAGGATTACACTCTTGAAGAGGGAGATTTTATCGAAATACAACTAGAAGATATCTTACAGAAATGTTTCTAATTCAAATACCTTGTGAACAGAAAATATCTAGAACTTTTGGATATAATCGGTGCTCGACTTTTTTGACTCTGTCTTGTAATTTCTCTATTGTATCTCCTTCTAATATTGCAACTTCCTCTTGAGCTATTATTTGTCCTGTATCAACACCTTCATCGACTAAATGTACTGTACAGCCAGTTATCTTTGCACCGTCGGCTAATGCATCTCTATGAGCATGAGCCCCTGGATATTTTGGAAGTAATGAAGGATGAATATTAATGATTCTGCCTTTCCATTTGCTAACAAAATTAGAAGTTAATATTCTCATATAACCACTCAATACCACAAGCTCAATTTCAGAATCTAGTAAAGCATTATCGATGAGATTTTCATGCATTATTCTTTGTTTATTCCTATCTACTGATTCTGGAAGAGGGATGGTCAAACTTGGTATCTTAAAATCCTCTCCATAGTGTAACCCTCGTGCATCTTTGTTGTCTGAAATAATTAATTTAGTAATGTGAACGCATGGTTTTGATTGCTGATGATTAAGTAGTGCAGATAAACCTGAACCGCTTCCAGAAATCAAAACTGCAATTCGTATCGGTTCATTGACTGACCCTCTGCGAGGGGGAATATACGGTTCACTCATGAGTAGCGGAATGAGCCAAGTCGCTTGAGAGTTTACAATTTTCGGATGAACTGAGACATATTGCTTTATGTCATAATAGTAGGTCGGAGTTTTATGGACAGATTAGAAACGGTAGACCAAGTGGTCGAAAAATACTGCGTTTCTAGCAGTCCTTTGAAAAGTAAATTGTATATCGGTACTGGGTCATTATTCATTTTTTTTGCTATAATTGGCATTTGGGTTCCTGGTTGGCCTACTGTATCTTGGGCAGTTCCTGCAGCATTTTTATTTTCACTATCTAGTGAAAAATTATTTAGAAAAACCCTGACTAATCCCTATTTCGGTAATGCAATATTTGATTACTATGCGACAGGAAAAACAATTCCTAAACACGCCAAATACGGAGTTGTAACTATGATATTAGTTATGACCTCGTTATCATCTTATTTTGTATGGTTAGTATCTACTAAAGGAGATGGGACTTGGAATGATGTTTCATCATGGGATGGTGCTGATCCAGGATTTGGGACAATAACAATACTATTTGTCGGATTAATTGGAATATGGTATGTCGGAATGAAAGTCAAGACCAGGGAATGAAATTTTCATTGTAATGATGAAACATGACTTCATACGTTAATAGCACTCTCAGAAATTATGAGGCAGTGGTTTGCAGCTTGTGTTTTGCTGATTTTGTTCTCTGTAAGTATCATTTCCAGTTTTACCGTTATATCAGAAGAGGCACAGAATGCCACACTCAGTGAAGAAGTAATAATCAGTGTAGATAGTACAAATTTACGTTTTTCTCCCTCTGAAGTAACTATAACTGAAGGCGATACTGTACGATTTTTCTGGCAGGGACAATTACTAGCACACAATGCAGTAGAGGTTAACGAAGTTTTTGATTCAGGGGATCCCGAAAGAGATGTCGATTATTCATTTAAATTCGAAATAGGAATGAATGGTACTTATGATTTTGTTTGTGAACCTCATGAGTCGGCCAATATGGTAGGAAAAATCATTGTTAATCCTCTAATAATAATGGAAGAAGAAGATGTTGAAAAGGAAAAAAAATCTTTACCAGGTTTTTCAACAATACTATTAGCAACTTCATTGATAGTTGCTGGAATGTTTGATAGGAGGGGTGCAAATGGAAGTTTTTAGCCCTAACAATGTTCCTGAATTAAAAGAAGGAGAAGTAATCATTCCATTGTTCACTTTAGATACGTTGCTTTTACCAGAAGATCAAATGATGATGAGGGTCTTTGAACCAAGATACAAGCAAATGCTAGACGATATTGTATTGGATGAATTGCCCTATGGTCATGTAATTTCAAATCCATCTATGCCAGAATTAAATGGAATTTCAATACCATATGATGTAGGGACATTAGTAGGAATTAATCAATTTCAAGAACAGGGTTCTAATTTACTATACCTAGCAAATGGTGGGAAAAGATTTCGAATTAACTCACTGATTGAGCCCGCTCTGGAGCCTGAATTCTTCAATACTATTTTTCCTTCTGTTGATGAATTAGTTGAGGAATATATCGATGAATTTCCTACTGGAAAACTCTACGTAAGAGGGATAGTGGAATTGGTTCCAGAACTTACAGGAAATATTGATAATATCAAGTGGGATTACATACTTTCACTTTGGAAATCCTATATTGAAATTATTGCCGAGATCAATGAAATGGAAGTTAATGATCTTGATATTGAAGAAGAAGTGGATAATATGTTTCCAAATCCTGATATCAAATCTTTATGGAAACTAGCAGCATTAATACTTGATTCAATTGAATCTCAAATATTGTCATTAAAGGCTGAAAATGTAGAAGAAGTATGTAGTCTAATTGAGTCAAATATACAAAATAAAATTGCTGCAGTTCGATTATTTAGAAAGTCTAATGAATAGGTCGGATAAAATGAAAAAGGATAAACAATTGAAAGATATTGAGGTCTGTTCAAACTGCTTCAGTCCACGAATAGTTCCCTATATGGGATATGAAACTGGTAAACGATTCATATGTCAAGATTGTAATCATATTAGTGTAGTAACTATAATTTTTGAAAATTTAGATGAGTTAGTTAAGGCATTAAAAAATAAGAGAGGCGATTAATTTAATGCTTCGATGATATAGAAAAAGCCACTACAAATTATACCCAACATTACCATATTATGTATCTGCGATGATTTCAATGATTGAAGCCATTTTTTACCTACTCTAACGCCTAACAAAGCTGAAATTACAAGTATAACTATTAGTGGTATTTCATTAGAAATTTCTTCTGTTCTAAAAAAGAAATAAACTGGTATTCTTGAAAGATCGACACATAGTGCTAGAACGCTGGCAGTTGCTGCATATGCCATTTTATCCGGCAATCTAGTTGTAAGAAACATTGCTCTTAGGGCTCCTTGGTGGCCTGATAGCCCACCCATGAACCCAGAGCCGAAGCCACCTAATCTATCATTGGCCTCTGGTATTCTGTAGCCAGTCCATTTTTCACTAATTGTGAGAACAGGCAAGACAACTAGGAATATTCCAACTAGCAGAAGTAGTGGGTCATTTGGGACTTGATTTTGTAATAATGCCCCAACTACTGAACCGCCTACTAGCCATATCCCATATCTTCTAAAAGCATTAAAATCAACTGCGTCTTTTAATGCAATATATTTTCCAGCATTATGAGCACAATGTACTATGGCAACAACTGCAACAGCCTCATGAACAGGTAATAGGAAAAGTACCAATGGAGTTAGAATTGTAGAAAGACCGAATCCAGCAGGGACTGTTAAGGCAGCAGCCAAAAAAGCACCTAAAGTAACAAGTAATATCTCTTCCATATTTTACGGATGTTATGAAGATTAATTTACTTTCCATATAATTTCTCAATATTTTAAGTAATTAATGTAAGAATAATCTTTGGCCTGTAAAGAACATCGAAATGCCATGTTCGTCAGCAGCATCTATGCACTCTTGGTCCCTCACTGAACCACCAGGTTGCACAACAGTAGTTACGCCTATTTCATTTGCAGTATCTATACCATCTCGAAATGGAAAAAATGCGTCAGAGACCATCATAGAGCCAACTGCTCTTTCGCCTGCTCTTCTTGCTGCAATTCGGACGGCTTCTACTCTACTAGTTTGTCCAGGGCCAACCCCTACAGTTGCAAACCCTGTATCTGTTTGAGAGACTAAAACTACCGAATTAGATTTAACTTCAGAAAGTACAGTTGAACCAAATTTTGCTAATGAGATCAATTCAGAAG
Organism: Euryarchaeota archaeon UBA605; assembly: GCA_002504905.1. Classification (GTDB taxonomy): domain Archaea; phylum Thermoplasmatota; class Poseidoniia; order Poseidoniales; family Thalassarchaeaceae; genus MGIIb-O2. The sequence continues at coordinate 107,964 of DATY01000026.1, forward strand.
AGCCTTGTATTTTTGTAACACATTTAACTGAAGCCCAATCGATGCTTGGGGGGCCTTGAATTTGAGCAACCCAACCCCCGTCTAATTGCCTAATTCGAATTTCATCCTCCCTAGGTAGGAATTTAGATAATGTAAGCATTCTTCGATTTTTCTTCAATGATAAAATTTCTAGAGCTTTTTGGCTAAAACCAGGCGCAATTATACATTCTAAGAAATGATCTCCAATTTCTTCTGCTGTTTCTTTTTCAACAATTGTTGTGAATGCTACTACACATCCAAATGCACTTTCTGAGTCGCTAGCCAAAGCGTTTTTCCAAGCGTCTTTTTGTGACGAATCAATAGCAACTCCACAAGGATTTGTGTGTTTGATTATCACGCACCCATGATTCTTACTCTCATCTAAATCTTTCAATAATCCGCGAGCTATTCTCAATGCACCATCTAAATCCAAATAATTATTGAAAGAAAGCGCTTTTCCTCCATGTTGAACTGCTGCTGCTAAACCACTAGGCCCCACGGCAGAGGATGATGGATAGAAGGATGCGGGTTGATGAGGATTTTCACCATACCTCAATGGATTTCCTTCTTTGGATGCAAAATTGAGTCTGTTTGGAATATCTCCTCCAATGAAACGCTTCTCTAATTCAGTACTCACAGCAGCATCGTAGGCTGCTGTGCACTGGAAAGCAGCTAGAGATAATTGTTGTTTGATTTCAGAACTAATTCGAGAGGGGTCTCCTCCGACTTCTATTAGAGCGTCGATAACCGTTTGATATTGATCATCACTAGTTAATACTATGACATCTTTATGATTTTTAGCAGCGGAACGAATCATTGTTGGCCCCCCAATATCTATCATCTCAATTAATTCGGAATTAGATACTGGAGGGTCTTTTGCTGCAACAGATTCGAAAGGATAAAGATTGACACAAACTAAATCTATTGTAGAGTAATTTAATTCTTCAAGTGTTCTCATATCGTCTTCTCTATCTCTTCTAACTAAAATTCCACCGTGTACCGCAGGATGGAGGGTTTTGACCCTGCCATCAAAACATTCTGGGTGTCCAGTTGCATCGCTAACATCAATCACATCAACTCCTACTTCTCTAAGTTTGCGAGAGGTCCCGCCAGTAGACAAGATTTCCCACCCCATTTCTGATAGCGAGATTGCGAGAGACTCTATACCTGATTTTTCCCAGACACTCAGTAGGGCGCGCGGTGCTGCCATATGGAGGCGTGGAAGCATAAGACTTGAAGTGTTTGTAAGAAGTTCTTTCAATCGCCACGAGAAGAAATTACTTGGTCGATTCTGAGCATTCCAATTGCGGTTTCACATGCTAACTGTAATGATTCTGTAATTATTGTCTGAGGATGCCAAGCACTATCGATTACTGATACTTTGCCATCCTCATCAATCCCAACAAATTTTTCTTGATTTCTAGTAGCTGTCCTTAATTCAAGAATACTGTCGAGTGCGTCATTACCTGAATTTTCAACAAGTGTACCAGGTATTGTTTCCATCGCTCTTGAAAATGCCTCCATTGCTAAGCGTGCGCGACCTGGTTCAGATTCTGAGGATATTCGGACTGCATGTGCAATTCTACTGTAAATTACACCGCCACCTGGAATGACTTCTTTATCTTCCATTGCTAACGATACCGCTCTGAGCCCATCATGTAATCCTCTGATAATCTCCTCTGTAACAATTTCTCCTGCTCCACCAACTTCTATTGTGACTAATCCCGGTTTTTTACAACCATCTATTCTGATTATATCTTCAACCATATCACTTGCTTCATTTCTTTCCCAAATAACCGAATCACAAAAACCTAAATCTTTAGATCCGATATCGACTATCGAATCCACGATTTTTGCACCGGTAGATGATGAAGAATTATGAATCTCGGAAGAATCAAGTTCGCCGATTGCAAGAATATTATTTTCAGCCAAATTATGCAATATATCACGATCTATTTCTCCGCCACACAAGACTAATGATGCTCCGCTATTGATTAATGACTGCGAAAGATGGTTCTTTCTCTCTTGTTCTGCATCAACGAATGCCTCTAATTGATTGGCTGATGTAATCTGTATCTCAGCATTACGATTCATTTTTCTGATTTTAATATCTCCTGAAATTACAGCCACTCTAACATTAGATAGTCTGTTTGGTAAACTATCCATCAAAACTCTACGCCGGAAAGCAACTCCGTAAATTATACGAGAGTCGTGAATGTTTCCTAAATTAGATTTGAACATAGCAATATTTTCAGCCCTAGGAGTTTCTTGCGTTTCAGATATTGCTGTCAAGGATTCCACAATGATTGATGAAAATAAGTCTAGGGCTCCTTCAGTTCCTTTTCCTGTTAGTGCCGTTTCGGCAACGGATAGTAATTTACTATCATCAAGTTTTATTGAATCTGCATTTATCTGTTTTTTAGCAATTTCAAGGGACTTTCGGAAACCCTCAACCAATGTCAATGGGTGTAATCCTTTTTTGAGAAGATTGTTTCCTTCCTGAAGAAGACTGCCACAAAGAAGCATAGTTGTTGTCACTCCGTCTCCACAATTTTCCTCTTGAGAATTAGCCATTGAAACCATCATTTTTGCAGCTGGGTGTTTGACTAATAATTCTGCTACTATTTTTGCTCCATCATTTGTAACTGCTGTAGTTCCATCTGATTTGTACAGCATTTTGTCTAAGCCTTTGGGCCCAAATGTCGGTTTCAATAAATCTGAAAAAACCCTTGCAGCATTGATTAATTTTTCTTGTACTGCTGTACCACTAGTGATATTAGTTTGTTCGGGTACAATCACAACCGGAGGTTTCCCCGCCCCATCACTCATGACCTAATCGAAAGAAAGGGTTGTCATGAATCCTTTGAATCTCAATTTAATGAATTTTGTATTCATTAAGCAATAATTCTATTCGTAGTTGGCTATCCCGTTGGGTCATGTCAAGGGTTGTTACCGTTGTCGGAACTATGCTAATCTTAGCAGCAATGGCAAGTTCTGCTACGCTTGTTTCGGCACAGTTACTGCCAGAAGTTGTAATCACATGTGAGGACGATGCAGAAATTGATTCTGGTTCAAGTTCTAGAAGTGCAATCATTGAATGTACGGTCGAAAACCCTTCAATGTTTTCCGAGCAAGTTACGATTCAAGTAGAGGCTGGAGAATTGGACAGTGCGTCTCCTGAAACCATAACAATAAATGCCGGGGAAAGTATTGATTTTGATGTTGTACTAAGATCAGATGAAGCAGAAGAACCGGGAGAGATGGAAGTAAATATCACTGCAACAGTGAATCAGGTAAATGGTTTACCATATCCTTTGGGGCCTTCCGATTCTGAGGAAGTCATTATTACAATCATTGAATATATGTATTGCGAATCTACAATAGGGCAAGGCGGTGGAACTTTTGATGGTGGCGATGAGATATCAATCTCAGCTGCTATAAATTGTAATAGTAATAAAGAAGGCGAAGTTAGTTATCAAGTACACCTAATTAAGAAAAATATGGGTTCCTCTTCCTGGCCAAATGGATTTGAAAATATTGATGGAAATTGTGATGTAAATGTTGAAGTTGGTAATACTGGAGAAAATTGTAATTTTAGAATAGGAACTCCTGATAGCTTAGATAGTGATTGGGATGGTTGCATAGTAATCATAGAAGTGGGGGATATTCGTCCTAATTCTTGTCCTAATTCGGATAAAGTTGAAATTAAAGTAAAGAAAAAATCAACAAGTCTCGGTATTGAGTTAGGAGGTAACGAGTCTATTATTGAGCAATTGGGACTCACTGAGGAACAATTACCAGTAATTGGTGGAATTATAGGTATAATTTTTGTCGTTTTTGGAGGACTAATATATTACCGAAGAAAAGGGCGGGAATACGAATAACTGGACTATTCCAAGACGAGAACATGCCATCTCAATGTCATTGTCCAGAAAAACGCTAACCCCCATGATGCTGTACTAGGGAAATCTAGTAAATTGACATAAACAAAGTATTGAGACAACGTGAGTAAGATGATTACGGAAATATCCATAAGATTTGGGTAACCCCATCCAGATTCGCTTGCAATATGATTTCTATTTTTTACAGTCCAAATTATTGTAAATGTGAAAAAAAGTAGGAGAAGATGTCCTATGAGCCATCCAAGAGATGGCCCAAATGCAGACACAATACTATCTTGGAAGCCTGCCAACACGAGTGAGGCAATGTCAATCATGAATTGGACGATAACATACTCGTTATTGAATTGAATGTACCAATAGTCTTTATTTGCTAAAAAATTAATCATTATTCATATGATTGTTTATTTTTTCGGACCAGTTTCTAGTGTCAAAGCCAGTAAGTTTTTCAAATAATTCTAAATCTTCAATTAATTCTTTACCACAAATATTGTAATGTTTAGAGCCTAAAGTATGGTTCAATCCTTTCCGACTTAGTAACGGAAGGTTGTAAATATTAAAATCTCTTTTTTGTAATTTTTCAACTATTGGTTTCTTAACAAAATTAGGTATTATTGTAAATAATCCTCTGGTAGCCTTACCAAAAGAGGTCATCGGCCTCCTAGATGCGGCGCTATTCGAGTGTCGATTTTGATTGACATTATATTCAATTGATTCTAGTCCAAGAAAATCTTCAATTTTCTTTAATATAGATATAGGGTTTGTTTTCAATACTGCACTATCGATAATTAAAAAATGATTGAGATTGAATTCCTTAAGCCAACGCGACATAGATTTTCCATACATTGAGTCGTCTCTCAAACGATTATCTGCCCAAGCTTTTTCAAAGGAGCTCCAATCAACTCCATTTTCTACTGATTCTTTCGTATTCTGAATCATATTCCAATGACTAAATGACCTGGAAACCGGTTCTCTTAAACAAAGAATAAATTTTGCCTGAGGAAGTTTTTGTTTGATTCGTTTAGGGGAAAGGGGGCATGCGAAAGCATGTACTGAGGCGTCTAACCTCAGTCCTTTTTCAGAAAAGAGGGTGTCAAATTTATTCCAATTCGGTTCTTCATTAGTGCGCATAAATGTTCCACGATGTGATGCAATTATATTCGGCTCTTTTGGGTCAGAAAGAGCGATTGAATGATGTTGATCGAGAGTGTGCGCAAGCCATGTCGTTCCCGCTTTGGGGACTCCAATCAGGAAAATGTCTACCTCTGGCAACTACAACAACTCATCTCATCGACCGCCAGTATCATATTTCACTTTCATCATAGATGAAATTTCTTTTTCGGTGAAATTATATTTAGAAATAACCGTGTTGTTCAAGCGTAAAACCTTCTGCGAGTAAACGGAGATAGATAATGCACAGATATAATCAAACTCCAAATCTGCTACTAATTGGCGGTCCTAAAACGGGTACAACATCTCTTATGGAATGGTTGAGTTCTCATGATTCAATTTATCATCCCTGGCTGAATGAAAGTCATTTTCTAATGGCCGGTATATCTGAATTTCCCACTGCACCAATTTATTCTAAAGGTACAATCATTGTTGCTCCTGAGCCCTCATTTCATAATTATAAAAATGAGCCTTGGATTCTGGATAAGTCTGCATTCCACCTCTATTCGGAACGCGCATTAAGAACGGTTAAAGAAAATATGACTGAAGCAAAAATTATCATTACATTACGTAACCCTATTGACTTAATGCTAAGCATGCATCAGGAACATTCCAAGAGGTTGATAGAATATAATACAAGTCAAGAAGAAATGTTGAATAAAGCGAAAAATATTAACTTTAAAGCTGATATTAATGATCCTGAAACTTGGAGTTTTCTTGGATTTCCTCGTATGAAATCTTCTACTTTAAAGTGGGTTGAGGAATTAGGAGATAGGGTAAGAATTGTACCTATAGATTCGATTAAAAATAACTCATTTGCAACTCTAAATGATATTCTATCTTGGCTGAATTTAGATCCATTATCCAAAAATACTGATTTACCACGAAAAAATGAAGGAGGGAGTATGAATCCCGCGAAATGGGCTAAATTTCTACGTCAGCCCCCTAATTTTATCGTGAATTTAGTTAAGATTCTAGTGCCATCTCAAAAACTAAGAAAAATATTTTTTGATCCGTTAAGGAAACCTGGCTTTAACCCAAAAAAAACCTCTCGCCCGGATTTGGACGATGAGATGAGGGAATTACTAGAAATAGCATTTGAAGAAGAAATCGAATTTCTTGAAAATCTAGATTCTTATATTAATTCTGAAATATTAATTATACACTAATATGTTTAATTCAATTTAGATATTAAAATATTCCACAAACTATACACCGATGGAAACTTAGAGTATTAACTAGCCGCACATATGTGAGTGACCCGAAGAAGCGGCTATTAGTTGTCAAAGCCGCAATGACTGTTAATGGAGGGGCAGCAAGAGATTTGCTTCGTAATTTAGAAGAAATCGGTAATATATTTCAAGTTAAGTTTGCTTGTCTAAATATACTGCCTGCTCAAAGAGAGTTCATAGAAAACTTAGGGATTGAGGTTCTTGTTCCTTCAAAACAATGGATTCCAGAAGGCGGATTGTGGAATGAAATAATTGCTGGACAAGAGCGTAGTGCATCAAGAGCATGGCGAAATCATGCACCCATACATGAGGCGATAAAATGGGCTGATGCTATACATCTTACGGGAGGAAATGGATCAATGGAGTTTCCTCAATTTGTAAGTCGTAATACTCCCATGCACCTTCATTACTTAGAATCTAAGCCAGGAATTCATGACGATATAAGCCATTATAGCCCAAACGGGAAGAATAAATGGAAAGCTTCCATCATGCACTTATTACAAACCTATCAAAGAAAACGGATTGAAAAGTCTTTTTTCTTATTCAAAAATAATAATTCATGGATAATATCTGCAAATTCGAAATTTTCGGCAGAAAATTTGTATAAGATTTATGGAATAAAGGGAAGTGTGCTTTACCCATCTGTAGATTTGTCAGAATACACAAGAGAGGAAACTATTGGAGAGACATCTGAATTGGAAAAAATAGGCGAATTGGAAAGGAGAGATTATGTCGTTACTGTTGGGAGGATATCACGTTTTAAGGGAATTTATGAAGCCGTAGAACACCTAGAAGGAAATGATTTAGATCTTGTTTTAATTGGCGGCGGTAACCCTAAAGAAAATAAAAATTTGAAGAGGCATGCTCAACAATACAACGTTAAAATTACTATTCTTTCTGGAGTTTCTTCTGAGGCGATGAGAGCTGTAATTAGGCATGCAAAGGCAGTAGTAGGCTTCGCCCATGGAGAGGCTTTTGGACTTACTCCGATAGAAGCAATGGCTATTGGAACACCTCCAATATTTGTTAATGAAGGAGGTTACAGAGAAACTATAGTCAATCATAAAAATGGCATGTTGTTAGAAAGAGGAGATTTTATTTCTTGGAAATCAGCATTTGAATTAGTTAATGATCAGTCTGTAAAAGAAAAGTGGGCAAATGCGGGATTATTACAAATTGAAAAAATGGGTCTTACTCCAGAAAATCATGCCCGACGTTTGTTCGAAATACTTAATCAGTTGATACTTGAAGGAGAAATGTCCTAGTTGAATATAGAGGAGGTGTTTAAGTGGAGGGGGAGGTTCATTCAATCAATATCAGCAGTTCTGGAGGAGTACCAAAGTTGCCGATAAAAACTGCAGTTGTAAATTTCGAAGGTGTTGAAGGAGATTATAACAAATTCAGAACTGAAAGGAGGGAGAACGACCCCCGAAGAGCCGTGTCCATATTTTCTCTAGAAAGGATTACTCAACTACGAGAAGAGGGGCATCCTATAGGTGTTGGAACTGCCGGAGAGAATTTTACCATTGAAGGTATAGACTGGTCTAATTTAGAAGTGGGAATGAAAATTAGATTAGGTTCTACAATAATACTTCTAAGCGAGCCTTGCGCGCCCTGTAACAAAATTGGTGGATCCTTCCAAGACCGAAACTTCTCAAGGGTTGACCATGAAAAAGAAGAAGGTTGGTCCCGATGGTCTGCGTCAGTAATTGAAGAGGGGATAGTCTCAGTTGGGGATTCAGTATATTTCATTTAATCATAGAAATAGGGAACAATGTGTGTCCGAGATTGTGAAATACGGATGGTACGTCCTCAGACTCAAAGCAGAGGTACCCGAGCGGTCAAAGGGGCTGGGATGAGGTCCCAGTGCGTAGTGCTTCGCAGGTTCAAATCCTGTCCTCTGCACCACAATCAGTATATCGTTCCAGTATTAACTACTGGAGTGGTGTCTGTTTCAGAACAAAGGACAACTAATAGGTTGCTGACCATAGTCGCTTTTTTGTCTTCATCAAGTTCGATTATCTTCTTTGTACTGAGTTGTTCTAATGCTTCTTCGACCATCCCCACTGCTCCTTTAACTATCTCGGTTCTTGCTGCCACTACTGCACTAGCCTGTTGACGGCGTAGCATTGCTTGTGCTATTTCTTGAGAATAGGCCAGGTGACTGATTCGAGCTTCGAGTACTTCTATTCCTGCCTGCTTAAGTCGATCTTCAACCGATGCTTGTAAAAGTTCTGCAATCTCTTCTTGATGACTCGAGAGAGAGATTCCCCCAATATCCTTGTCTTCGATTATATCATATGGGTAAGCGGTTGCCATTGCACGGAGTGCTGCCTCACTCTGAATCTGCACATAATGATCGTAATGATCTACTTCGAAAAGTGCCTCAGCGGCATCAAAAACTCTCCAAACTACTACTGCACCAATATCAATAGGATTCGCATTGACATCATTAACTTTCAATCTAGCAGATTCAAAGTTTCTTATACGCATAGAAATCTTTTGTTTATGATAAAAAGGATTAATGAAGAAATGAAACCCTTCTTTATTTACTGTTCCAGAATACTTACCAAAAAACTGTACAGTTGCCGCTTCATTTGGTGCTATGATAATATAGCTATTCCAGTAAATTAACCAAAGTGGGCCTGTAAATATTGTAATCAAAAATGCAAGTCCTCCCAGAGCACCGCCTACTCCTGTAAGTATCAATAATAGCAGGTTAACAAAACCAAGAACAATTATGTGAAGAAAGATTCCAACGAATCCATTTAATGTCTTTTTCTCAAAGTCCTGCGTAATACTTTCTTTTCTCCTAACTATGTCGCTCAAAATGTCACCTTCTACCTGAAAGATGTATGTTCGCACTAAATACTTATATCGTACTAAGTAGAAAAAAGATGGATAAATAGTGTCAATTTTATATCCCATACCCTTAGTTGGCCCATTATGCACATAGCAGGTAAAATCTTTCTTGTTCTTGGAACGTTGATAACATTAGTAGGAGTTGTAATGACAATTGGTGGAGGTTCATCACTCAATGATGTTGGAGACTGGGAGGTTGATGAAAAGAGTAGTTTCAGTGGAAATGCAGGAACTACAGATTATTATTTTGAAGATAGGGATGAAATGATGATTATGGTTAGTGATGATGTTAGATGTGATGAATTTATCATAACTATGACAAATGAAACAGGAGAAAATCATATTACTGTCAATTGTGAAGATGATGGAGAAAAGCCAATTGGATGGGAAGATGATCCAGATGGGTGGTATCATATGGCTTCTATTTCGGCTTGGTCGTATGAAAAAGGAGACTATACAATTGAGTCGAATGAAAACTATGAGCTCGTTGGATTGTGGGAAGTAATTGGAGATGAACTTGGAGACGCAGCAGGAGGGGTCTTGGCAGCAATTGGCGGAGCTGGTACAGCTTGTTGTGGAGTATTCTTCCTGATATTAGGAGGCGTATTTGCGTTAGTATTGAAAGAACCTAAGAAGACACAAATTACAGGAGCAGGTAGTTTTACCGTTGAATAATTACTTGCCATAGAACCGTTTAGTTCAACAAGATATTCTTGTTCGGAGTAATATGAAGCGTGGCGGCGTAGCTGGTTTACTCATACTTTTGATGTTATCAGCACCACTAACAGGATGTTTTGCTGGCTCTGAAAATTCTTTCGAAGAGGGTGATTTAAAAGTTGATATATCTATACTAGAAGGTGGTTTTTTCCAAAATGTGGAGTTGTCTGCCTCTAGTTCTATTTCCGTTTTCATCCCTTACTTAATTATTGAGGAGAGTACAAATTATGTTCAAAATTCAACAATCGTTGATTTAGAAAAAGGTGATTCTCTAAGTCTATCGGTTTTAGCTCCTCCGAGAATTGAGAATATGGTTTTCATAATTGGTGAGTTTGGTAGAGATTTTTGGCCAATTCGAGACCAAGGGGAGTCTTGGATGACTTGGGTAAATAGAGGAGGGAATTTGGGTAATTCAAATAACGGAATTGAAAGGATTTCTGCTTCCGAAAATAATACGTTCGACACTGTAAATCACAGTGCTGTAACAGGAGGTTCGGTAATTGTGAAAATCATATCAATTGAAAGATCTATGTCCTTATCTAAAGATGAAGGAGGAGTTCATTCAACGGGGATTGTTGACGGTAGAAGTGTGTATGATAGATTATATGAGATGAGTGACCCCACTGATTCTTTTGATATTGTGGATGGCAAAGAAGGCTACTATGATAGGTGGGCCGGCCAAGGCAATCCAGCTTACGAAGATGCTGCTCAATACCTAATTAGTGAAATGTCAGGCTTTGGTTTAGAGGTAATAGGACATAGATATGAATTTACAGATATTACTGGATCACAGAATCCCGAAGCATACAATATTTGCGCTTATAAATGGGGTACTGAAGTTCAAAATGAATGGTTAGTTTTTGGAGCTCATTTTGATGTTGCGCCTCCTGTAAATGGACTTCTTCTTGACCCTCACATAATAGGCGAAAGAACCTACGGAACTAGAGTTGGAGCGTATGACAATACTGCGGGTACATCTATGGTGATGGAAACTGCAAAAGCATTAGTTAATTTTGAGAGTAGAAGAACAATGGTTTTCTGTCTCTGGTCAGGTGAAGAAGGTGGAAAAAGAGGATCTGACTACTGGACAGAGTACTATGTTGGAGAAGACAATCCAGATGTGACGATTACCAATTATATCAATTTAGATATGGCTGGAGTGAATTGGCCAGGTGGAGGAGGAGCACCTCATGGTGATCCAGATCCTGCAATAGATGAAGATGGATATCCTAAGGATGCTGAAGTTTGGCCCATGAGAGTTTATATCGGACCGGGGCCCAATCATGACCAACTAGATCAACCTGGAATGGTCGGTCTTTCTAACTGGATTGGTTCTGATGCTTTAGGCTTGGAAGAACAAATGGGGACACTGATAGGGACAAATTATTCTGCAGATACATGGAAAACAAGTGTCTGGTTGGATATGGACAGACCCGAGATTATTGTATATGAAGATACGACAGCAAGAAGCGATCATGCTAGTTTTCAAGATAATCTAGATGTAGTTACTATTGGTTTTGGAGGATTAGTCGATGGTTATTGGTGCTATCATCAAGTATGCGATACTTTGGATGAAATGGAAGCATGGATGGATACTACAGGTAAAAACTATGGTGAGGAAAACACAGGTGTTGCTAATGTAGTCAATAGTCTTGATATGATTACTTGGTGGGCTCTAATGACTTTCTTCCATTGTGATGAGAAACCCATTACGAATGCTTTACTCTAAAATTGGAATGGAGATTGACTATGTCTTCTGGAAAATATGGCAATATCAGTGGCGCAAAAGATTTGTCAGACTGGGGTAGACCAATTGCTAGGTTTTTTGCGAATCTACTGAAGAATACCAAGATTAGCGTATTAATGGTTACTAATTTCCATCTATTATTATCGATCTTCTGTGCTTGGTTAATTTTACAAGAATACATCCTAGAAAGTTGTATTCTTCTTGTAATAAAAGGTGTTATCGACGCCGTAGATGGCGAATTAGCGAGAATAAGGGAAAGACCATCGCATGTTGGAAGATATTGGGACACAATTGCAGATACACTTGGATTGATTCTGGTTACATATGCATTTGGTCAATATCTTGAATGGAGCGGTTTGTATATTTCAGGGATTGTTATTGCTGTACTGTTTCAATATTCTCTATTCAATCATTTCTCTGTAAGGGCGAGAGGAATTAATTCTGGCGATAATACAAGTCGTATTGATGAGCGAATCAGGCCCATTGCAAAACCTTGGGAAAAACAGATACATGTTGATTTTTTACATAAAATATATCTGATTTGTTTTTCTTGGCAAGATAGAATAATAGATATTATGACTGGAGAGGGGAGTGAGAAATTATATTTTGAATTGACTGTGTCCTCGATGCTTGGCTATGGCTTTCAATCCATTATTATTCTATTCTTAGGGCTATCAATGAATATAAATTTATTAAATGATCTGATATTATATGTGAACGGTGCAATAATGATTATAGTTATATTAAAAAGTCGATTTTGACTGATGACGGGTCAAACTTAAAGTCAGATATTCAAAATGGTTAATTGTACCGTAGCGACTCTTATGCTGATTTATCATCTAGTTTACTATTCATCAGTTACGGTACAAATAATTTCAATTATCCTATCAAGTTACTAAGTGATGTTGCGTTGAACCAAACTAAACTAAAGCATATAATGAACCAGAAATAAAATACAAAATCTGACCAATGTTTAATTTTCCTACCATCTAATGGGCCAAGTGGAATCATGTTGAATAATGCTAATCCGGCGTTAGAGACGCACCACCACCATAACATTCCCTTGTCATTTCCTGCATATGGAACAGTAAGTGTACCCGATGTTTCTAAACCAAGTAAAATTAGAATTATGCCGATTATCCACAGTATGATATTACTAATCGGGCCGGCCAACGCAACTTTGCCAAACTGAGATTTTGTAGTGTTCCCATAAACCATAACTGCACCCGGTGCCATGAATATCCACCCTGTTAATGCCGCTAAAATTACCCCAAATCGTAATCCACTATCATAAGCTCTAAATTCTGCCCAACAGCCATAATTTCTGGCAGTAATTTTATGAGCGATTTCATGGAATAAAAAGGCGGGACAAATTACCAGACCTAGTATTATTCCTGATTTGATAAAATTAAAAGGGTCGGATAATGCGTTGAAAATCCCATTTGTAGCAAAAAATCCTAATGCTACAGTAAAGGCTAACACAGCCTTAATTAGATGATCTTTTTCTAATTTTGAAAAATGCCAAATAGAACCAGTATGGATTCTTCTAGGTTGATTTTGATCCTGTGAAAAAGATCTAAAAAAAGGTTGACCCGCAACTCCAGTGACCACTCTAACATGTGGTTTACGCCAATTACCATCGTCTCTAGCACGAGTATGGGTCTTAGAATTGCTACCAATTTTATCAAATGGGTCATCATCTAACCACCCTGCACGGGGGTCACGTTTTTCGGCCATTGTAATAACCCCATAGATTCATCTTGTTTGAATGCTCGTAATTTCAATCTTCATCTAATAGTTCATTTACATCTTCTAGTAATTCTTCCCAATAGGACTCACTAGCCTCTGGATTTTTATCACTAATTTTCGATAAAAGTTCTTCTATATCTTCAGAATTCAGTACTTGATTGCTTCTTTTTCTATTATTGGCTACATCACGAATGAGTGATTTTTGAGATTTATTTCTTTGTAATTCAAATCTTTGACGAACTTCGTCGGCTGTTTTAGGCTGGGATTTTCCTTGATGTTTGTCTATCAATGATTTGTAATAAGACATAGTTTCTGAATGTACAGTATTTTCGATGAAATCACCGGGATTTGCAAGCATAGTTATAAATTCCCTTGAAAGTCTGTCTGCTTTGGAAATCGCGACTCCTGAAGATATTTTATCACGTACTTTCACATGCGATGAAATACAATCTCTACACCTCTGCGATCCTGCAATATCTGGAGCATCACAAGACAGGCAGCAAACGGAAAAACCCATTTGTTCCATTGCTCGCCTTGGTAGTGACATATTGGCAAGGAAACATACTTTGGCAATGAATCCTACTAGTAATCGAGTACTTTTTAACGTAAACAGTATTTGATAAATGGAATATTACAGTAAAATGACTATGCGACCAGTTGAAACTGATTTGGGTGTTGCTGCATGTTTGATAAAAGAAAGTAAAATTCTTCTGGTAAAAGAAGCAAAGGGACCGCAGAAATATCTCTGGGGATTGCCTAAGGGCTCTGTTGACAAAGGGGAATTGCCCCATTTTGCTGTGAGACGTGAATTGAAAGAAGAGTGCGGTATAGATGCTCAAGTGAAAGGTTTGGTTGGTTTGAGAGAATGTATAATTAAACAAACACCAGCAATTTTTCTGGCCTATTATGTAGAGACTGAAAATCCAATTGTAAATATAGATAATAATGAAATTATTGATTATGGTTGGTTTGAGTTAAATGAATTTCAAAGTCTTTCTTGGATTAGTGATGCTATGAGACAGCTTGCAGAGAAAGCTGTAAGTAATTTTAATGGAAGTATGATTGATTATTCCGAAATAAAAGATAGAAGTTATTTCTTATATCTCTAATCTAACTATTTGCAGCATCTGGGCTCTGTGGCGTGATTAGGACATTGCCTGAATCACTTGAAACATGAGGTATTGATAACTCTGAGATTGATGGTAAGATATGTATTGTACAACTAGGGCCACAGGCAGGGGCAAGATAATCTTCGCCTGATTCAGTGAATACGATATTAATCCCGTGACCTGCAGGAAGTATAGCATCAATTGCTTGAAATTCCATCATCATTGTAACTTGTTCTGAGGGCAATACTGTTTGAGGTTCATAACCTCCAGCATGGTATCTGATATCCATAGTAGCATGGCCGAGTCTAATGCCGGTCTCTGAGTCTCTTAACTCTGCGAATATCTGACCACCGTCCATCGTCGCTACCGCTTCTAAATGAAGTCTAATTAATCCCGAAATTAAGATATCTTCAGTTTCTGAAAGTGCGGAGCATGTTGTAGTAACAGTCTGCCCGCCTCCAACAACTGGGGCTCCCCCACCAGTAAATGCACCCGAGCTAGAACAGTCTGATAGCGGTAAATTATACCATTCTATATCTTCAGGAGGCCATGTTTCTACTATACGCCATTGACCATCGTTTCGTTGAACTTGGGCATTCAGATCGGGTTGAGGGCCGATTCCTTTCAAATAATATTCGTACCATTCAAATAAATCTTGAGCCCAGTCCCAACGAGTCATGTTGTGAATTGCTTCTCCTCCATATCCACTATCTTGTGCATTATGTTTTGTCCATTGATCTGGATAATTATGTTCCCATTGTCCAAGTATTCCTCTAATTTCAAAACCTGCATCGATATAATCTTGATACCAATTTACACCTATAGGTCCTCCGAATACTTGATGCGGGTCAACATTCCAATCCTGTAAACCTTGGACCCAATAAACGCTGCCGTTCCAATTTTCAAACGCTTTGTCAATGTGACTTCTTTCATCGTAATAATTTGACATGTATGGGTCTAATTCACCGGCCCCATAAGTGACTGGGCCTGCGAATAAACCCTCTATTATATCTGGACATACGTTATCTAAATCATCTTCATTGTAATCTACTGTACTAGAAAAATAATTCATATGCATAACTTGACTTCTGGCCTCAGCACTACCATTTTTGTACAATAAAGGATGTAGAGCTGTTGTTCCTGAAATTGGTACAATAGTCTTCAGATATTCACTACCCAAGGCCGCGGCTTCCCATTGTGTTGCTCCTTCGTAGGATTTACCATATAGACCAACGTGACCATTTGACCAATTCTGTGAACCAAGCCATTCTACAGCACTGTGTATACCCAAACCTTCACCTGCGCCGCGATAATCGAAGCATCCACTGGAAAGTTCAGTTCCAAATACAGCAACCTGGGCAAATGCATACCCATGAGGGACGAAATTTTCGAAAATAAATTCTCCTCTTCCTGCACTTACAATGTTAGTCGGAGAAGATTCATCTCCTTGGGCACCATATGAATAGTAAGGACTAATGACAGCAATAACTGGAACCTGTTCACCATCCAAAGTATTGCTTGGGAGCCAGTATGAAAGATGGACTTCTGATGTTTCGGGACCTGTTTCCCAAATTTCAGAAGTATCCACTTCAATAAAAGCTTCTTGAACATCAAGTGCATAATGTGGCCCTTGTTCTAATGTGTAAGAAAATGTGTGATTGTCTTGCCAAGTAAGTGTATGTCTATCGTAAATCGAAGGATATGTTACTTTTTCTGATATTTCATCCGTTGTTGAATTATTAGAAAATATACATCCTGACATGTTGACTAATATGAAAATTAATGCGATTGAGAACGCATGTAGACGATTAGCCATGGTTGTCGGGAGTGGTTTTAATATTGTAACCTATGTTTTGAAAAGGGTCTATTTCTCCGTAATGACATGGGAGAAAATTTGGGTCATGAAAAAAGGTGGATTATTCTTGGAATAATGAGTCTGAGTCTTGTTATTGTGATGTTGAATAACGTTACTTTGAATGTAGCATTGCCTGAAATGTCCAAAGACTTGCAGGCTGACAATAGTGATTTGCAATGGATTGTTGATTCTTACGCTCTAATCTTTGGTGGGACCTTGTTAGTAATGGGCGCATTAGGAGATCGTTTTGGAAGAAAAAGAGCTTTGCAGTTGGGGCTGATTTTACTTGGTGCCGCTTCAGCGGCAGCCGCATTCTATGCAGATTCCTCAAATGATGTAATTATTGCTAGGGCTGCAATGGGATTTGGTGCTGCTTTAGTTATGCCTGCAACTCTATCTATTGTGATCGTGGTTTTCCCAAGAGAAGAAAGAGGGAAAGCCATTGGTATATGGACGATGATGGCAGGTATTGGGGCGCCTATCGGACTTCTAGTAGGGGGTTGGGCTGTAGAAAATTATGATTGGCAAATGGTATTTCTGATTAATGTTCCAATAATATTGCTGGCATTAGTTTTAGGATTGATATATGTTCCAAATTCAAAAGATAGTAAAAAGACTCCTTTGGACCCAATTGGAGCATTATTGTCAGTATCTGCACTCGGGACTATTTTGTATGCAATTATTGAAGCACCCTCACTGGGTTGGACTAGTCAAGAGATTCTTTTCATTGCTGTGTTAGCAATAATCTTGGCTTATTTATTTGTAAGTTGGGAAAAAAGAGTAGAATACCCGATGTTACCAATTAATTTCTTTAAATTTAAGGGTTTTTCTTTAGGATTAATAGCAATAATGTTGGCTTCTTTCGTGATGTTTTCATTCATGTTCACGCAAATGTTACATTTCCAATTAGTAAGAGGGCATACAGCTCTTGAAGCGGCAATTAGATTCCTTCCACTTCCATTAGGATTAATGCCAGCAGCAGCAAATAGTGATAGGTTGGCTGCTAAATTTGGAAGTAACAATGTTATCTCTACAGGGTTGGTATTAATGACGATTGCAATGGCTATATTTACTACCGTTGAAATTAATTCGGAATATAGCAGATTAGCATGTATTTTCTTGTTACTTGGATTTGGTATGGGCTTAACTCTGGCCCCGGCAACAACTGTAGTAATGGATTCTGTGCCTCCCAATAAAGCAGGAGTAGGTAGCGCCACAAATGATGCAAGTAGAGAAATAGGGGGAGCATTAGGTATAGCAATAGGAGGTAGCGTTCTGAACGAATATTATCAAAGAAATATGACTATCCCCGATGGTTTGGAATTGGGAGCTATTCCACTAGAGTCGTTTCCTGCAGCAATGCAAATCGGTGCTGAGATGTTAGAAAATGGCAATTTGTTGGGAGCAGTTTTGATAGAAAATGCACAACTTGCATTTATGGAAGGCATGATTGCTTCGGCAACAGTAATGGGAATAATTGCTATATTGAATGCTATCTTAGTTAAATTATACATGCCTAGAAAAATAATCAATATTTCTACAGAAGAAGAATGATTATCCTAAACGTCTTTTTAATTCAGAAATTAGTTGTCTTGGTATTGGACTTTCGACTTTCATTGCCTTTCCATTGGGATGTTTAAACCTGAGAGATGTTGCATGTAAACAAAGTCTGTTGATGCTAGCTTTACCGAATCCATGTCTCGTATCTCCTATTACCGGACAGCCTAAGTTTGCCATATGAAGACGGATCTGTGCTCGACGCCCTGTATCTATTTTTATTCGGATTAAACTGTGTTCAGGACCCGTGTCTTCTAACCACCAGTTAGTAATTGCTGATTTACCGGCGCGACGCCCTTCTGGAACGAGTCTCATTCTCTTATCTTTCATTTCCTGAATACGGCCCGTTTCAACACCTGAATTAGTAGGTGGTTTGCGGTGAACTACTGCATGATATATTCGTTCAATAGAACGGTCTTTGAATTGTTCTTGTAGCATATCGCGTATTTCTGTTGAACGCGCGAATATCAAACATCCTGATGTTTCTCTATCCAGCCTATGGACAAGATGGGCTCTAGTCTTCCCATTTTCCCAAGCCCAAGCAAAAACACGAGAAAACATGGTATCTGCTTCGCCTCGATCTGTCGCTACTGAAAGAAGTCCCGCTGGTTTATTGACTACTATTACTGATTTGTCCGAGTACATAACTTCGGGTTCTGGAATTGAAGTTCTGTATTTACCAGCAGTTTCATTACCATCTGATTTTGAAAGTACTGTAATTGTAGTGCCAGGAGAAATTATTGTATTGCCCTTATTCACTTTGATTCCATCTGCTATTACACGTCCGTGATCGACCATTCTTCGAAGAGAATTCTTTTTTGCATCGGGATGTAATAATGACAGAATATCAATCACGGTTGCTTCTTCTTCGGCCGTGATGTTTGGGTCTGACATAGTCTTGGGGCATGGTTCAAGCCATTCAAGTTTCTTAATAGCGAGAGGGGGAGATAGATGTAGGCAATGTCTATGTGCTTAATTTCACAGCATTGGTTAATAGTATAGTAATACTTGTAAAAGGAGATTATGAAAAATGTCGCAGATAAAAGAAATGTTACAACCAAAAATGATGATGCTTATTCTGGGCGGATTGGTAATGCTGCTGTCACTTTATGGAATAATGAATGGCGATGAATGGGCTGCGATCGGCTGGGGCGGTGAAGAAAATGTCTTGGCTCATGATGCTGCATATGAAG
The DNA here is from genome assembly GCA_002504905.1 of Euryarchaeota archaeon UBA605. Classification (GTDB taxonomy): domain Archaea; phylum Thermoplasmatota; class Poseidoniia; order Poseidoniales; family Thalassarchaeaceae; genus MGIIb-O2. The sequence goes on from DATY01000026.1 coordinate 127,072, forward strand.
AAATGTGGGCTTTGCATATGTTGCCATTAGCTGTGATGGCAATCATAACCGCTGTCACAGTTACAGGTAAAGAATTGGCAAAAATGGCAATGTATTCGCCTGTTGTATTAGTGATTATTTTTGGCGGTATGGGTTACCTAACAAGAGATAATGGCTACGGAGGAACACCCGAAGGATTGGCAATGGTACTACCACTTTTGATGATTATAGCGACCATTCTAACAGGAGTTTCAGGATATTTACACAAAGAGGATGAGTGAATAGTATGATTGATACAATTCTAGACCCTCAGATCTGGCTGGTAATCGTTGCACTGATGCACGCTATAATGGGGGTTATCCTCCCCACCGACTGGCAGGACGATACGAGCAAACTCGTTAGCGGTTGGTTCCTTCTGTCCACAGTCACGATGCTAGGTACGGCATTTTTGCTAGAGGGAGAGGAGATGGCTAGGATGGCTGTCTTAATCGCCGGCCCTATCTGGGTGTGGTTCGTCATC
>DATY01000026.1:127984-128126 GCA_002504905.1 Euryarchaeota archaeon UBA605
TTTTAGGTTCCGGATGGATTTAAGATAATTGAGGGTTTATTTTGGACAAAACTGTCCTGACATTGAAGATCTGTGGCTGGTCTAGCATTGCTATGGGCATGGTTTTCTTTCTCATACCTGAATGGTATGCGGAATTAGAAGG
>DATY01000007.1 GCA_002504905.1 Euryarchaeota archaeon UBA605
GGAGATAGTTGGTCTGATTCTGATGAAGCAGCCTGTGGTACTGACTCCCTGAATTCAAGCTCAATTCCTACTGATACAGATGGAGATCGAACCTGTGATTTGATAGATGAAGATGATGATAATGATGGATGGAGTGATGAAGATGAATCAAGCTGTGGCACAGACTCCTTGAATTCAAGCTCAATTCCTACTGATACAGATTCAGATAGTATTTGTAACCTTTTAGACTCTGATGATGATAATGATGGATGGAGTGATGAAGATGAATCAAGCTGTGGCACAGACTCCTTGAATTCAAGCTCAATTCCTACTGATACAGATTCAGACAGCATCTGTGATCAGGTTGACTCTGATGATGATAATGATGGTTATTCTGATGAAAATGATACCTTTCCCCTAGATAATAGTGAATGGCAAGATAGCGATGGAGACGGAAGAGGAGACAATTCAGATTCTGATGACGATAATGATAATTGGACAGACTCAGAAGAATCTGAATGTAATACTGATCCATTAAATGCTTCATCTATTCCATTGGATACAGATAATGATCACTTATGCAATATAGTAGATGATGATGATGATGGAGATGGAGTAATAGACGAATTAGATTTATTCCCTGAAGATGCTAATGAAACTTCTGACTATGATTCAGATGGAATTGGAGATAATTCTGATGAAGATGATGACAATGATGGATGGCAGGACTCCGAAGAACAAACTTGTGGTTCTGAAAGTCAAAATATTAATTCAACACCTGAAGATTTTGATATGGATATGATTTGCGACATTATGGATAATGATGATGATAATGATAATGTAGATGATATAGTAGATGTCTTTCCTAAAGATTCAACTGAATGGTCAGATTTAGACTCAGATGGGATTGGAGATAATGCAGATATCGATGACGATAATGATGGTTGGAATGATGCAGAAGAAATTATATGTGGAACAGAAGGAAATAATTCACAATCTATTCCTATTGATACTGACTTAGATGGTGATTGTAATCCATTAGATCCGGATGATGATAATGATGGAGTCGAAGATTCAGATGACGCATTTCCTTTAGATTCCAATGAGAGTAACGATCTAGATGGTGATGGAGTCGGAGATAATTCTGATGATGATAGAGACGGAGATAATGTCATTAATGAATTAGATATCTTTCCAGATAATCCTGATGAATCAATAGATAATGATAATGATTTAATTGGAGATAATCAAGATTTAGATGACGATAATGATGGATGGAATGATAGTATTGAGATTGAATTAGGATATGATCCGCTAAATTCTAATGAATTTCCTATTGATACAGATAATGATGGAATTGAAAACAAAATAGATACTGATGATGATGGAGATGGCGTATCAGATTCTGATGAAGAAACATGTAAAACTGATCCATTAGATTTCAATTCAATTCCTACGGATTTTGATAATGATGGAATCTGTGATGAAGTAGATATCGATGATGATAATGATGGAGCATCGGATGATTTAGACGCATTTCCATTTGACCCAATAGAATATTCGGATTTAGACTTAGATGGAATCGGAGATAATGCTGATGATGATGATGATGGAGATGGTTGGACAGATTATCTCGAAAATAGGTGTTTTTCTAATCCTCAAGATGAAAATAGTTTGCCTTCAGATTCTGATGATGATGGAGTCTGTGATTCTATGGAATCTGAAAGTTCCTCAGGACTACCCGGATTTGGACTGATTAGCACTATTTGTATGATCGGAATAGCAGCATTCGCAAGAAGGAAATGATGGCGCCGACAGCAGGACTCGAACCTGCGACCTGTGGATTAACAGTCCACCGCTCCACCAACTAAGCTATGTCGGCCTAACCTGCCGCCTGCTCAATCATTCATCAATTAATCGGAAGTAAAGACACCTTCTTCATTGAGTAATTTTCTCTTGGTTTGAATTCCTCCATTACCACTGTAACCTCCAAGACTACCATCTGATCTAATTACTCTATGGCAAGGAATAGCTGGAGGGAATGGATTCTTTGCACAAGCATTGGCAACTGCCCTTGAAGATTTAGGATGTCCAATAGATTCAGCTATCTGTTTATATGTTCTAAATTCTCCATAAGGAATGCTCTTTAATTCATTCCATACCTTAATTTGAAATTCAGTACCGACTAAATTTATAATCTCACTCCCATTCTATTGTGCCAGGAGGTTTGTGAGTAATATCATAAACAACACGGTTCACTTGCCCTTTTAGAGCATTTGTGATTTCAGTACTAATGGATGATAGTATTTCATGAGGTATTGGAGAATACTTTGCACTCATACCATCAAGACTAGTAACTGCTCTCACTACTACTGTTTCACCATGAACTCTGACATCTCCATGTACACCAACTGAGCGAACCGGTAGCAGAGCAGCAAAATATTGCCAAGGTAGATCACACTTACCTGCTGAGGCGGCATCTTGAAGTCTCGTTTCCACTATATGACAGGCTTCCCTACAAGCTTCAACTCTTTCTTTAGTTAAATTTCCAAGCACCCTTACTGCTAAACCTGGGCCAGGAAAAGGTTGTCTTTCACTAGATTTAATATTTAGAACACGGGCTATTGAACGAACCTCATCTTTGTAAAATTCACGTAATGGTTCTACAATTACTAATTCAAAATCATCTGGAAGGCCGCCTACATTGTGATGAGATTTAATCACATCACGTTCACCACCGCCTGATTCAATCCAATCCGGAGCAATGGTTCCTTGAACTAAGAATTTAGCACCACATAATTTTTTTTCATCTTCAAAAACACGAATAAACTGCTCACCAATAATTTTTCTTTTTTCTTCAGGATCAGTAATTCCTTCTAACTCTCTGAAAAACCTATCAGACGCATCTACGACTTTCAAATTAATACCCATTTCCAGAAACATCTCTGCGACCTCGATGCTCTCATTTTTCCTCATAAATCCTGTGTCAACATAGACGCAATGTAGAAGACTTCCCACTGCACGATGGGCCAGAACCGCTGCAACTGATGAATCAATACCACCTGAACAAGCAATAATTGCTGTATCGTCTATTTTGCTTTGTAATGACTCAACTGCTTCGTCTATCAACATCTGAGTTTGCATAAAACTCATTCACCTCTAAGTGATTCATCATCCGAAATAACCTTTGCAGTTTTCATCACTCTCCATGCGTCATATTTTCTTGCTAAGTCTGTATTAGTCAATGCAAGCATTTGCACTGCTAATGCTCCAGCATTATCTCCTCTATCTACACCAACTGTTGCTACTGGCATACCTGGAGGCATTTGGACAATGGAAAGAAGACTATCTAGAGGAACTTTACCACCTACAGGGACTCCAATTACTGGTAGTGTTGTCATCGAAGCAATCACTCCCGGTAGGGCTGCTGCCATTCCAGCCATTCCGATAAAAACTCTACATCCTGATTCTATAGAAGATTCAATTACAGATTCGAGAAATTTTGGGGCACGATGAGCTGAGGCAACTCTAACTTCATGAGATATAGAGAACTCATCTAAAACTGAAACACACTTATTGGCTACTGGCAAATCCGACTTGGAACCTAAGATTATACATACATCCATGTACCTGCGGTATGAGTACGGTTCAAATGCCTGCCGTATAGCAGATTAGAGAAAAATCATTCTTCTTCAATTTCTCTGATTAAAAAATCAGGCCATTTTTCACCATTATTTTTCATGGGAGGAGATGAAAGGAAAATTTCAATTTGAGGATTTGAAGAGAAATTAATATTAAATGGGTCATGAATTATTCGATTACGAAAAACCATACTAAATGCTATGAATCTAAAGTTTCTAAATGAGATTCCTGTTAATTCCGCGGAGTAAAAACCAAGACCATCAGATTTAGTTGCAATAAGTCCATTCCTAAATCTATTAGTAGAAATTTCCCATTCTTGACTGATTGTTTCTTGAGGTATGAAAGATGAAGAAATAGGTAATAACCATCTAGAAGAATTGACTTTTAATGAATCACCAATATTTCTAATTGTTCTAAACCATGCGGTAAAAAAGAAAAAAAATCCTATCCAGCCCAATTTAGTATCAATTATAATATGTAAGATAAAAAATATTATACCTAGGAAGAAACTAATATAATCTAGAGGGAATAATGTGAATTTCTCATTATTAGCATTAGAAAACCAAAGAAATGGTATTAATGTTAAAGACCATGAAATCGAAAATAATATTATCGCTAATAATTGATCATTAATTGGGGTTTTTTCAGGAAAAATCAAAGGAACTATGCTGGCGATTAGAAAAAATAGTGACCAAGCAGAAGTATAAAGAATTCGTGGGCCAACGGGTTGAAGCCTCTGCCGTATCCAACCGATTCCACCTTGATTAGGATCTGTAGAAACCCAAGATTTTGGAGGATTCAGATCCCCTATTCTCGTAACTAATAATCTGCCTTCAGAATTAGGCCACCAGGAAGAATCACCGAGTAACCAATGCTGTTCTTTGCCTACAACCACAATAGTCCGAGAGAGTCATTGTTCTAGTTTCTTCTCCAGTTTCATTCACTATTATTACCCGGGTGTCTAAGAATAAGATTTCTAGCAGCCCATACTTCATCAACTCGTGAAACATCTGTAGTGTATGGGGCACCTTTGATAATCTCTGGATCCTCAGTTAAGACATTCAGGAAATCTTTTGCGAACTTATCTAATACTTCTTTAGATTCAGTTTCAGTAGGTTCAATCATCAAGCATTCAGGTACAATCATTGGAAAGTAAAGAGTAGGAGCCATTACACCATAATCGAGCAACCTCTTGGCTATATCTTTTCCAGTAACACCGACTTTATTTTTCATATCAATCATAGATAATGTAAACTCATGCATAACGAAATCAGTTGGGGCCCCATCAGAAGGCATTGCATGTATTTTTGATAGAACCTCATTATCAGGATTCATTATTTTGTAGCGGAGATAATTAGCATTCAAAACAGCATGCTCAGACATTCTTTCCAGTTCTCTACCGTATCTCCTGTAGAAGGCCCAACATCGGACCACTGCGCCAGCATTTCCGTGCCACTGCTGAACCTTACCAATTGTCTTTTCAGGTGAAATCCAGCTATACCAGAAGCCATCACCAACTCCTTCAGAATCATTCGGTGTAATTTCACGCCTTGAGGCAAGTGGAGATGGTAGATATCTGGAAAGATGTTTTTTCACACCAATTGGTCCGCTACCTGGCCCCCCCCCACCATGTGGTTGACTGAATGTTTTGTGTAAATTATAATGAACAGCATCGAAACCCATTAAACCAGGATCTGTTTTGCCAATAATTGCATTAAAATTTGCCCCATCGTAATACATTTGCCCACCTGCTGAATGAACAATCTCTGATGCTCTGGCAATTTCTGGTTCAAAGACTCCTAGAGTTGATGGATTTGTAATCATCATTGCGGCTGTATCATCACCCACGACTGATTGTAAAGCTTCCAAGTCAATTCGACCATCATCACCACTCGGAATCTCAATGATATCATATCCACACATTGATGCTGATGCAGGGTTAGTTCCATGTGCAGAATCAGGAACTATGACTTTGTTCCTATGACCTTCGCCTCTTTCACGGTGATACTCCTGAATGCAGCGTATTGCAGTAAATTCACCCTGTGCACCAGCTACAGGCTGCAAAGTCACTTGATCCATTCCTGAACATACCGCAAGCATTTCCTGCATTTCGTAAAAAATAGAAAGAATTCCTTGTATTTGATGCTCCGGTTGTAATGGGTGCATTCTATCTATACCTGGTAAATTTACAATTTTTTCATTAACTCTTGGATTATGCTTCATCGTACATGAACCAAGAGGATAAAATCCCGTATCGATACCAAAATTTCTTCTTGACAGCCATGTATAATGACGTACTAATTCTGGTTCACTAGCACGAGGCCATGCAGGAGGGCTACTTCTGAGCATAGATTTGGGAATTGTTTCCAATATTTCTGAGTCAGATAGAATAGGTTTGGGTTGTGACCATCCAGCATTTGGAGAACCATTGAATGAAAATATATCGCTCAATTCATCACCTCATTAATCCATTCATTAACAACCGAAACTAAAGAAGATATGTCATTATCACTCGTTCTTTCATCACATCCAACCAAAATACATGAGGAGTGAGATTCCCACCACAATCCCAAAGGAAAACCAGCTATTACTCCCTTGGAATCCATGAAGGCGATTGCTTTCTCGGAGTCTCCAGGAACTTTGATTACAAACTCTCTAAAATTAGATGAATTTGGATGAAGTAGTTCTACCCCTTCGATTGAAAGAAGGGCTTTTTTGGTAGTTTCTGTTGTTGCTGCGACCCTTTTAGATAAGACTGTGATTCCATCAGGACCCAACAAAGACATATGCATAGCACCCATTAAAGCAATTAGAGTCTCATTGGAGCAAATATTGGAGGTTGCTCTGTGTCTCCTAATGTGTTGCTCTCGAGTAGATAATGTCAATGTGAATGCTTTCTGTTCATTAGTATCATGAGTAAGTCCCACAATTCTTCCAGGCATTTGTCTGATATAGTTATCATTACATGCGAATATTCCATAAATAGGTCCACCAAAAGTAGGCCCTATTCCAAACGGCTGACCCTCTCCGACTACAATATCTGCGCCCCAGTCACCTGGTGGAGAAACGAGACCCAGAGAAACTGCGTCTACACCAACAATTAGAGCGGTATTATTTCCAATTATTTCCTTAAGTTGCATTAATCCTTCATCTAATATTCCGAAAGAGTTTGGCTGTTCAACATAAACTGCACATGAACCATTTGCAATTTTAGCAGCGTTAATGTCTAAATGTCCATTTTTATCATGTTTGAGAATATTGAGATTTATCCCTGAACCTTGAACATAATTTTCAATTACAGACATTCTATGTGGCGGTACGAGTTCAGAAACATAGATAGTATCTTTCTGAATTGCTTTTTTATTATGAACTCTTACTGCGCAAGTTATAGCTTCGGCTGCAGAAGTAGATGCATCATACATACTAACATTGGAAATAGGTAAATTTACCAATTCAGAAATCATTGTTTGAAACTCCCACATTGCCTGGAGCATTCCCTGGCTAACTTCTGCCTGATAAGGCGTGTATGAAGTTAGGAATTCGCCACGTGTTGCCAACATTCCAACCATAGTGGGAACAAAATTCCTAGAGAGTCCTGCGGATAGGAAGGAAGGACGTGAATCTAAATCAACATTAGAGCCGAGAAGATGTTGAGCATCTCTCCAGATTTCTTCCTCAGATTGAGGCGCTGGAAGAGGAAGAGGTTCCTTCCTTCTAACTTCCTCAGGAATATTAGAAAACAGTTCATCTATCGAATTTAGCCCCATTACAGAGAGCATTTCGTGTTCGCGACCTAAATTGGGAAGTTGATCCATTCGCCTATCACCCGTTCCTTACACTTTCTGGATGTCAAATAATGACTTAATTGTTCGTTGGTGGAATCTATACACCGGACCGATATCCTCTTATTGTTTAGGAACCAGTCGAGGCATGTTAGAATGAAGGTTGCCATCACTGCGTCAGATACTTTTGTAGCACCATATATAGTGGAAATGCTGGGTAATGCAGCTGTAATTATTCCAGATGAAGCCATTAAGGATCAACTGACTATTGATGCTTTACTGACTCCATGTAGTGCTCTAATTCATATCAATTCAAGACCTGCTGAATCATCACTTGAAAGAAATGATAGACAAACAAAATTGGAAATGATGAATGCGGCAAGACCAATTTTAGATGCTGTAGATAGGCACGGAAGTATTCACTTAATTATTGTAGGTACTCTTAGAGTTCATCCCCAATGGGAACCAGGAGAACCATTCTATGGATTGGATTCTACCTTGGCCCCTAGGGATACCGCTGCTGAGGGGCAGCTTTGGATGGAAGAAAATGCATTAGATAGAGCTCATTCTGAAAAACCAGTCAGTGTCATTAGGGCTTCAAATGTACAAGGAGTTCCACTTACTGGACCTCCAGGAAATGGAATCTTACACCGCTGGGCTAGAGAATGTCAGATTGGATGGATCAATGTTCCAGGTGACGGCTCAAATCCTAAAGATTTCATTCATATTGAAGATTTGATACAAGTAATTGGCGGAATAATTGAGAACCCACCATTAACTAGAGAAGAGATTGCAGTTGGTTCTGGAAAAGGAATTTCTATGCAAGATCTAGCAAATATATACAATTCAAAAACAGGCTGTGAGATTGAACTAAATCAAAATGATGATGATGAAGTATTTGGACTAGTGGATGCATGGGTTTTGGAAGAAAGGCTAGGATTCAGACCCAGAATAAGTCTTGATGAGATGATAGAGGAAGCTTTTGAAGTAACTTAAAATGAATTAACAATCAATCTTTTCCTAATTCCATTCCATGCTTCAACGGAAACTTGTAATGACATTTCAGAATTAGTTGAAATGCTACTGGTATCATAGTCATTCTTCATTCTAACTTCAATTTCATGATTTCCAGAATTAACTTGTAAAGTATTACCCCTCTTGAAATCATCAGAAATGCCAATTCCAAATGTGCGATCAATTGAATTCACTTTGAATGATAATTGGAAGATAGTTCCTTTGAATCCATTGATTAGCTCTTTTTGTTCGTTCAAGAATCTTGCCTCATTCATTTGATTAATTATTTCATCTAAAGAAATATCTGCATCATCAGAATCTTGAATATTCTCATTCGACACTTCTTCGACCGTTAATGATTCAGAAATTGATTCACTGACTTGAACCCTATCGGGTACGTCTACACTGTATGGAACTTCAACTGAATTCGAATCAGTAAAATTCTCTTCTATCTGTTCTTCAATTGCATTTCTTACATCTTCCTCTACAGAAATAATAGATTCATTTTCATTAGACATTTGATTCAAGGAAGAAACTGCACCTATTGCTGCTCCAGCTAACCCCAAACCAGTTACAATCTTGGCTTTATCACTGGAAAGTTTAGTTTTCGCAACAGAAACTAATGCATCTGATTTTATCTTCCATAAAGCTCTGGCAGGAGTCTGAGCAAACACAGGTAAGTTAGATAATTCTTCCTCAAACTTTCCATTAATCTCGGCAAATTTTGCGTCAATGTGACTCTCATGTTGAAAATCTTGATCTAGTTCAGCTGCTAATCCATTAACCCATCCCTCAGCAAACGAAACTAAATCACCTTCATCAACTTCAGGTATCTCTTCATCAACATTCTCAATATTCTGTTCAGGCTCATCATCCCTTTCAGTAACTGAGATAGTTATCTTCCCAGCCCCTACAAATCGACGAGAACCTAAAGGAATATTACCGTCCGAAGGGACTCTAGTCCAGCCACCACTATACCAATCATTACTTCCATCTTGCTCCCTATCATCAAAACTCCATGAGGGAGCACCTCCATCATTGGCATCATAATAGTATAATCTACAATTATCTGAATTTAGATACCAGTCTTTACCATTCATTTTACTTGATTGTAAAATATACTCTCCATTGTATTTTTCTTCAACATGATTTGAGACCATTAAGGAAGAAGAACTACTTGTCATAGTCTTATTTTCAATACCTAATAGAGCCATCAATTCATTTGAGGAAAGTTTACCACTATCATTTTGATCAATAGCAGAAAATATTGGCTGTAAATATGATCGAGGTGCACTACTTCCTGTTAATTCTGTCAAACCCCTATCAAACTCTTCTAAATCAATTTCTCCATCATTATTAAAATCAAATTTTGATATCATCCCCTCAGCATTAAAACCCTTGTTAATTAACAATTTTTCTAGATTCTTCAATGCAGCTGCTACGAGTTTATCCGATATAGCCATGTATGTGCGTACAGGAATCTAAACATGATACTTGCCCCGCCACAATTAGCAGATTTAGAAATTAAATGAAAGGTGTACGTACAACAATTGACCTAACTCTTCTTCTACTACTTGCTTGAATCCACAGTTCTTGGCCTATTGAAACATCCTCAAAGTAGCCGATAGCAATACCGGTTTTGTTCATACTAGGAGAAGGACCTCCACTAGTTACATATCCAACTTTCTTAGCGGAATCTTCAGGACCATCAAAGACTGAATGTCCGGGCCTAGGATTCGGGCCTCTATCTTGACAAACTAAACCATGCCATCTAGCACCAGATTCCAGATACTTCATTATAGATTCTTTTCCGATAAAATCATGATCTAAATTCAAACCAAATGGAACATTAGTTTCTACAGAATTTCTATTAAGAAATCCCTCTGGAAAATGAATTTCAGGATCTATTCCCAATCCAGGCCAAAGAAAATCTTGACCAGATAGGAGATATCCTTTCTCTAATCTAAGTGTGTCTCTAGCACCCAAACCAACTGGAGTTGAGCCAAACTTAATTAGAGACTCCCAAAGATTTGCAGCCTGATTGTTTGGTATGAAAATCTCAAATCCTCTCTCTCCAGTATAACCAGTTCCTTGAATCCATCCAGTAATTTGTAAATCATTCTTTGCAATTTTTTGACAAGAGAATCTCGAAACAATATTTTCTTCACCCAAAACATCCCTCAATATAGTGACTGATTCAGGACCTTGCAAAGCAATAATACTTGTTTCTTTTGATAAATCATTGATTTTTATTGAGCCATCACTCGGTAGCTTTGAATTGAACCATTCCCACATTGTAGAAATCATTGAAGCATTAGGGACTCCAAAAATACTGTTTTCTGAATTTACTGCAAAAATCATATCATCAATAATATACCCGTTCTGGTCTAGAAAATGTGTGTAGCCACATTTACCTATTGTGAAATTAGTAAAATTTTGAGTACCTATTGAGTTAAGCCATGAAAGTACTTGATCACCATGAAACTCAAAAAAACCCATATGTGAAACATCAAAAAGACCTGATTTATTTCGACAAGAAATATGCTCTTCTTGAATTGAAGTATACCAAATTGGAAGTTCAAAACCATGGAAATCTACTATATTTGCTCCGGCCTGTAAATGGTTGTCATAAAGCGCTGTCCTTACTAGATTACCGTCACTCATACCCTTTCGAAAGAGGACAGGTGCAAGAAGGTGGCGATTAGAAGAACAGAATATTCGCAAAAAAAATCTTGACTTAAAAAATAGAGAGGTTTAAATAGTGCCGGCACCACTATACAACTAGAGGTTGATATGATGAGTGAAAGGCCCCATAATCAGAGCAAGTCATCGAATCTCATTAAGGAAAATAATTCTAGAAAAAAAGAATTTAATTATAATAAGAGGCCTTCAAAATCAAGAGGTACAGAGTCTGTAACTGGAAAATGTAAGATTTGTGGCTCAAATTCATGGGATACTGATTCAGTCCGTGGAGAGACTATTTGTTCAGAATGTGGATATGTTGCGGCTGAAAATATGATTGATCCTGGTGCAGAATGGACAAATCACTCAGGTGGAGAAGATAGGAGTAGGGTTGGAGCCCCAACATCTTTGACTATTTCTGATAAAGGGTTATCGACAGAGATTAGTAGAACAGATTTGACTTCCGGTGCTGCAGCAAGACATGGGATGACTGGAAAAAACTTGCGTGACTGGAGAAGAAGACAGAGAGTTGATCAAAGGACTAAAACAAGAGACAGTAGGAGTAGAAATCTGTCTACTGCTATGCAATTTATTAGAGACAGAGGAGGATTACCTAAACAGATTGAGCAAGAAGCTGCGAATCTATACAGGCATGCTATGAAAGAAGGAATTGTTACTGGTAGGAGTATAAGGGGAGTCACTGCTGCTTGTGTTTACATCGCAGCACGACAAGCAGGTATTCCAAGAAGGATTGATGTAATTGCAGAGGCTTTCGATATGGTAACTGAAGTTGAAGAAAAAGAATTGAAAAGAACAATTAGATTAGTTGCTAGGAAAATGAATACTCATCATATCACAGGTCCTGAGGAATATTTTGAAAAGTTCCATTCAGATTTACAATTGCCACCCAATGTATTAGGCGATACCAGAGACTTATGGGATAAAGTTGGAAAGAATCTAATTTGGCAAGGTAAGAAACCCTCAGGAATTGCCGGTTGTATATTGTACAAAGCATCACAAAATAGTAGTTCACCAAGGACACAGATTGAGGTTTGTAAAGTTTCAGGAATTAGCGAAGTAACACTGAGGGGACTATTGAAAATTTTAGATCAAATATTAGATGATTAATTATGATTTCAACTAAATATTTTTGAGTTAACCAATTTCGTAAACTGTCAGAGATATTTCACGTTCCTTAGCCATTTCAATTACAATCCTTGTCCACTTACTAGTAGATGAGGGGATTGCTAGAATATCTGTTGCAGACTTCAAAATCTTTTGAGTGAGTGAATTGGGGGCTTCTGAGCGGCCTCTGTCCCTTAGTGTCCTGTTAGGATCGTCCCATTCTTCAGAAAAGATTGCTATCGGAGTTGAGTTATTGTCTGCCCAGCGTTCCGCCATATAATCGACACCGCTTGCGCCACCAACTATTATTAAATCGGGATAACCATTTTTATCTATCCAGTTCTCGATTAATTCTTCAAAGATTTCAAAATCATAAAATCTACTACTGCCAACTATTGCTAAATTGATAATATTTCCATCTTTATTAAGGTCTTTTTTCCCTAGCGAGTCAACTACGTTCTGTCCAATTCCCGATGTCATTGTTGACTTGAGAGAGGTTTACAGGGATAAATGTCATGTACAAACCAATACATTATTTCATATCTGATTATCATTTCGGACCATATGGTGATAAGGACAGATGTTAGATATTAAGTCAATCCGTGCAGATTTTCCAATACTTGATAGAGTATTACCAAATGGGAAAAAATTAGTATATTTTGATAATGCTGCAACATCACAAAAACCTCAATGTGTTATTGATGCAATGAGTAATTTTTATGAGAATTATAATTCGAATGCACATAGAGCAAATCACACTCTAGCGGATGAGGCAAGCTCAGCACTAGAAAATGCCAGGAGTCAGATCTCTAACTTTTTTGGCGCAAAGCCTGAAAATATGATTTACACTAGTGGAGCGACGGAAGCAATTAACCTTGTTTCTTATGGTTGGGCTAAAAATAATCTACAATATGGCGATGTAATCGTGATTACTGAAATGGAACATCATGCTGACATAGTACCCTGGCAAGAACTTTCTAAAGAGAAAGGAGTAGAAGTTAGATATGTACCAATAAATAACGAAACTTTCACTCTTGATATGGAGGCTTTTGAAATCGCTTTAGAGGGAGCAAGTTTAGTTTGTGTGACTCACACAAGCAATGTCTTAGGTATTAGAAATCCAATTGAAAAAATAATTGAAATGAGTAAAGAAGTAGGTTGTAAAGTACTAATTGATTGTGCTCAGGGAGCACCTCATGAGAAAATAGATTTTGAAAATCTGGGTGCAGATTTCTTAGCAATTTCAGCACATAAAATGGCTGGACCTACAGGAATTGGTTGTCTGCTAACATCTACAGAGAGGATTCAGGAAATGGGTCCTTTTATGACTGGAGGATCAATGATCAAGACAGTAACAACTAATGGATCTACGTTCAAAGATGGTCACGCAATGTTTGAAACAGGAACTCCAAGAATTGCAGAAGCAATCGGTTGGGGAGCCGCTGTAGAATGGTTAGATCAATTTGAGATGGAAGATATCCACAGTCATGTCCATGAGATTGCAGCATTTGCTGGAAATGAAATGGAAAAAATACCTGGGATTAAAATTTTTGGAAATCCGAGCAACAAGGATTCTTCAGGGGCTGTTTCATTCCTACATGATTCAATTCAATCACAAGATTTAGCCTTACTTTTAGATCAAGGAGGTTATGCGGTACGTACTGGACATCATTGTGCACAACCACTAATGGATGCTTTGGGAGTCCCATCAACTAATAGAGCATCTTTTTGGATATATAATACTAAAGAAGAAGTGGATGGATTCCTTGAACATCTCAAATATATATGTGAAAGATTTTCATAATTAAACAATCATTTGAATAAAAAAAACCCTTACGACGTATCATGTCTTCACTCTGGCCTGAGCATATAGATGATATTGTTGAAGAGTTTAGAGATTGTTTCGACTCAATGGAAAGATATGAATTACTTTTTGAATACGCTAAAAAAAATCCGAATCCTCTTTTAGAAGAAGATTGGACAGAAGAGAATCAAATTTTGGGTTGTCAGTCAAGGGCACATGTGATTTGTTCTTTAGATGAAAAAGGATTATTCATATTAAAATCTGGAGCAGATGCACAAATTGTTCAGGGACTAATGAGTATTACTAGTATTGCAGTGAATGGATTAAATCCAACCGAAGTTTCTAACTTGACTCCTGCATATATCGAAGAAATGGGATTGAAAGCCGCTTTAAGTCCGAATAGAGCAAATGGGTTCTTGAATATGTTCAATAGAGTGATTAAAGAGGCAAAGATACTTTCGGAGACTTAGGATGATTGATAAGAATGCTGTTTTTGAAGCTTTAAATGAAGTTGAAGACCCAGAAATGAAAATCTCAGTTATCGATTTAGGTCTAATTTATGATGTGAAAATAGAAAATACACATGCAGAAATTGAGATGACATTGACAAGTCCTGGATGTCCAGTAGCGCCAGAACTAATGGCTGCTGTCCATAGAGCTGCTCTTAAGACTCAGGGATTAGAAAGTGTTCATGTAAATCTTACTTTCACGCCACTTTGGGACCCAAAAATACATGCCACAGAAGATGGGAAATTTGAATTAGGTATATTCTAGATAAGGTGTGAATGTCTTTCATTGAAAACCCAAAAACTGAGAGATTGAGGGAATTTCTGTCTGCAACGGATGATGATTGAGATTAAATCAGTCCTTGAGCCGTCATTGCTTCTGCAACTTTAAGGAAGCCAGCAATATTTGCACCTGCTACATAATTATCTGGCATACCATATTTTTCAGCTGTTTCTGCAGCATTTTTATGAATGTCAACCATGATTTTATCTAATTTCGCATCAACTTCTTCTCGTGTCCAATTATATCTTAGAGAGTTCTGAGACATTTCGAGTCCAGATGTTGCAACTCCTCCAGCATTACTGGCCTTCCCAGGAGCAAACATTACGCCATTTGTTAAGAAAACTTCAACGGCTTCCGGAGTACAAGGCATATTTGCGCCTTCGGCAACTGCCATGACTTTATTTTTAACTAGCATTTTAGCCTCTTCACCATTAATCTCATTTTGAGTAGCACATGGAAGTGCTACGTCGACATCTATTCCCCATAATCCATTTGATGCAGGCTCCGGCTCGGATTTGGTAAAAGTAGCACTAGAATATTTTTCAGCATACTCCGATATCCTTCCACGGCGATTATTCTTTAGATCCATAATCCAAGATAATTTGTCTCTATCAATTCCTTCCGGATCATGAATAAATCCACTTGAATCTGACATAGTAACTGGTTTCCCACCAAGATCTAAGACTTTCTCACAAGCGAATTGTGCAACATTTCCTGAACCTGAAATTGAGACTTTCGCGCCTTGAAAAGATTTACCTTTGGCTGCAAGCATTTCTCTAGCAAAATAAACTAAACCATATCCTGTTGCTTCAGGCCTAATTAGAGAACCACCATATGAAATCCCTTTTCCAGTAAGTACACCAGTAAACTCATTTGCTAGTTTCTTATACATTCCAAAGAGGAAACCCACTTCTCTTCCCCCAACACCAATATCTCCAGCTGGAACATCTAGATCTGCACCAATATGCCTCCATAATTCCATCATAAACGATTGGCAGAATCGCATGACTTCGGCATCAGTCTTACCTTTAGGATCGAAATCTGAACCCCCTTTTCCACCACCCAATGGTAATCCAGTTAAACTATTTTTGAATACTTGCTCGAATGCTAGAAACTTTAGGATTGATTGATTGACGGATGGATGGAAACGAAGCCCTCCCTTGTATGGACCGATCGCACTATTCATCTGAACTCGAAATCCACGATTGACATGTAGCTTTCCACTATCATCATACCAAGGTACTCTAAATTGGATTATTCTCTCTGCTTCAACCATTGATTCTACCACAGGTAAATATTCTGGATGTGCCTGAATTACAGGGACTAGGCTTTCAAGTACCTCTTCCACAGCTTGATGAAACTCTGGTTGGTTCGGGTCTCTTGCAATTACACTATCGTATACTTTTTTCATTGTATTATCCATGGGATTCACCAAGGTTTCCGAATCTAGACTAGTTATCGGGCGAGCAGAGGACCTACTAGCCCCTTTTGAATGGTGTGGATTGAATAACTCGTTAATCATTAGTTATGAGAATATATGCTCTTCTGCGAGTCGAGCAACGATCTTTTCATAGCCAGGTAAAGTCATGATGTAAACTACTTCTTGGGATACTTGTCTATTTCTAAGTGCTTCAGCTATTGGAGTGTGATCTTTAAACCATCGCGTTTTACCATCATCACCAATTATTCTAATATCTACTTGAGACATACGAGGTTCAGAAAGTAATAATTTTACTGATGGGACATCTATTGCAACATAACCCTCTTCTAGTCCGGCTCGCTTAGCAATTTCATCTTCAAGTTCAATTCTTTCAGAAGAATTAGATGCTAGATGAATCAACTTCTGAACAGTATCTTCAGGTAAATCTTGTTTTCTACGACTGGTTGAGATTTTCATTAGTTGTCTATATTTTAATCTTCGAACCATGTCTCTAGCAAATTTTCCTGAATCATACAGAGCCCCCCATATTTCTGAGTCAACTCTTTTCTGTAAATCCAATGATTCAGGTAAATCATCAACACTCCTCTCAACCGCTCTAGATAGCATCACCTCTGTAATTCGGGTCACCCTATGGAAATAAACTGCACTATACATTAGACCTCTAGCCATCATCATACCTTCTAATGCAGGTAATCCTCCTTCTTCTACAGCGACATCCCCGCCATGTCTCTCTAAACATTCAATCAGTCTATGGTGATCGATTATTCCATGCTTAACTCCTGTAAAGTGAGAGTCCCTTAACAAATAATCCATTTGATCGCAATCAACTGGACCATGAATTAAATGAGATAATGTATCATCTTGAAAAACAAAATTCTCTTTACCTTCTACCCATTGAAGTAAATTTCTTTCTGTCCCCCCAGCATTTGGACCACGAATAAGTCCTGCAACCTCCTTAGGATCTATATCATAAGATTCAAGGATCTCAGGAATACTCTGTCTTTCAGAGAAGAACTTAGCTTCTCCATCTCTGAGAATATCATAATCGCCTAGAATAATACCCTCTGTAATAGACATATGGTCAAGACCGCCTCTTTCATGGAGAATGTGTTCTAACGTGTGCGAATAAGGGCCATGCCCAACATCATGTAACATACCAGCGACTTGGACAGTTGATTTTTCATGTTCATTCAGAGATATTGATTCAGCCATCAATCCGGCTACATGAGAAACACCTAGAGAATGTTCGAATCTAGTGTGATGGGCACCGGGAAATACAAGATGGGCTAGCCCTAATTGTTTAATGTGGCTAAGTTTATTCATTTCAGGAGTTTTAAGCAATTCCTCTCTAACGCCATCAATACGAAATTGACCATGTATTGCATCATTAATGACTTTGATAAAATCACCTCTGATTAACCCAAAGAGTATTCACTATTGAATCGCACTATTTACTGAGGGAAAAAAATAAATTTAAAAAAAAATAAAATAACTAATTTGTATTTCATATGCATTTCATTTGCATTACATTTATGTGCTAAACGCTTTCTGCTAAGGCTGAGGGACAATGATGGTAGGGCAAAGTCCAATGGTTTCGCTGAGAATTCCAGAAGATCATTTACTAGCTTTAGATCAACGGATAGGTTTCGATGGAATGAGGAATCGATCAGACGTTATTAGAGACGCAGTAAGGCGATTGCTGGACGAAGGCACAGTCACTCATGGCGAAAGTGTCAAAGTTAATCTAGGCCCTGAATTAACCATTTTAATGAATGATTTTTGTAAAATTCATGCTGAAAAACCAGAAACTGTATTGAAAGTGGCGGCTAGAAATTATATTCGAAGAGAAACAATAGAGGGTATGTCGGTGACAAAACTCCTCGGAGAGCGTATGAATGAGCTTAGTACGCGATTTAATGATGATTCGAACGCTCAGAGGTGAGAGAATGAGCGAGGATGGGATGCACAAAAACGTGGGGGGGCGTAAAAGCCCCCTCACCCAACATTATAAGACCAATATTACCGTTGGTTTTTCAGGAATCAGAAGTAGAGCAAAGTTAAGCAATGCAGTGGGATATGATGCAAAAGATGTACCTAGAATATCACGAGGAAAACATAGGATCACTGACAGAGAGAAATTACTCTAATACTCAAACACACACACCGCTCCGTACTTTGCGTACGGAGCACCTTAGAAAGACAATCTTCTTGGTCGTTCTATTGTCAGGTTTACTTTCATGGTACAGGCTGACAACCTTGGAATTGGAAGTTTTGTAGCTCATGAAAAATTAAGAAGTGCTCAAGAAAAGATGATTAAAGAAGGGATAACTGCTTTAGAAGAAAATGGATTTCTTTTTGCTGCGGCTCCTACTGGAATAGGAAAAACTGCTGCTTCATTGGCTGCAGCATTAGAGGTTGCTAGGAGTAGTAGTTCATCGAAACAAATTTTATTCCTTACTGGTAGACAATCTCAACACAAAATTGTTGTTGAAACCATAAAAAAAATTAATTCAAAATTAACTGAGGGTGAAAACGATGTCAAAGTAGTTGATATAATTGGTAGAGAATCTATGTGTGAAGAGATAGATAGAATTACCGGAAAATGCTCCTGTGAAGAAGGTATAGTCGAGGGGAGTAAGCAAAAAAGAAGAGAAGATTTGAAAGAAATAATCCTTGAAAGCCCCAAACATGTAGATGAAATTATTCAAATTGGAAAGAAAAAGAAAATATGTTCATGGACTGCCGCTAGATCTGCGGTTAAAAATTGCGATATTTTAATTTGTGATTATAATCACGTTTTCGTCGAAAATGTTAGCGAGAGTTCATTATCAGCAATGAAGATAGATTTAGGGAATACTATTTTGATTATTGATGAAGCACATAATTTGCCAGATAGGATTAGGAATGGTCTCGAAAGAAGAGCGATAATGAAAATCTTTAGAGATTCTCGATTAGAAATTGAAGAGTTCCTAGATTCAAGAGAACAAGCGATGAAGAAACTTGATTTATCGGAATTTCAAGATGATTTTGATATTGTTGGAATTAGAGAATCGGCTAGACAGATGAAGAAATTAGAAAAAGAAATGAAAAAATGGTATAAGAGAAAAGAAAGTGAATTAATAAAAACAGGAAAAAAAGATATGAAAATTGAAACCTCGGATTTTATCGGTGAAATTGATTCAATATTAAATGAGGAATTGAATGTTAAAAATGAAGGGAAATTTGTAATTTTAAAGAAATTGATTAATCAATTACTTAGAGTCAAAGTTGATCAAGAGGATGATGATGAAAAAGATACAGCCAGTACTAGACTGGCAGAGTTACTTTCAATAACACTAGAATATTTGCATAATACTGCTCTAGTACTAGTATTTGATTTACTAGGTGATGAAGGCAGAGTCAGGAGTTTTCTATTAGATCCAGGAGTCGTTAGCGGACCTATCTTTGCAGGAACTAATGGTGCGATACTAATGTCAGGGACCCTATTTCCGCCTGAAATGTATGCAGATCTCCTGGAAATACCTAGAACTAGAAAATTAATTATGACTGAGTATAAGTCTCCATTTTTATCGGATCTTAGACCTGTCTTGGTAGCTAAAGACGTAACTACAAGATATACAGAAAGAAGCCATAGCAATACAGAAAGAATTCGTCAACATATTCTTGCTGTTTTGAGAAATACGCCTGGACATGTTGCTTTTTTCTCACCTAGTTATGCCCTAATGGATGATGTCTTAGGGGATGCGAATTGGTTACCTGGGCATATAAGAATAATTGATGAAGAAAAAAGAATGTCAAAAAGTCGAGTTAATGGCATCGTAGATGAATTACTAAATGAAAGAAGGAATCATAGACAAGTGTTGTTAGCAGGAGTTCTAAGTGGGAAATTAGCAGAAGGAGTAGATTATCCTAATAATATTCTTGATGCTGTAATTTGTCTTGGACTTCCCTTAGCACCTCCAAGTGCTAGACAAGATGCTCTAAAAGAATATTATGTGGAAAGATTTGGTAATAATAAGGCTTGGAGATATACAAGTACTCAACCAGCTATCAATAGTATTTTGCAAGCATTAGGAAGGCCGATAAGGAAATCCGCAGATAGGGCTATTGTAATTTTACTAGAGAAAAGAATTATGATGAGACAGTTCAGAAATTGTCTTCCAATTAATATAGATATTTTTGAATCTCCAGATTATAATAGAACTGAAAGATTGACAAAGAATTTTTTCAAAAGAAATCCTGAACCTGCTGTAGAGAGAGAATGAACGACGGGTTCATTGGAGAGTTTGGTTTCGGAGTAGTATGGAACTAACGTGGGAAAGACACGAAATCGAAATTCTTGACCAGGAAATAATTGTCAAACCCTATCTTCAAATTACAACCAAGGGATTGGATACAAACGCGCAGAACTTACATCAAGATTTTATTAGTAATCTCCCTCATTTATCTGAAGTTAGTAATGATCATATGAAAATAATCTCACAAATGAGTTCTGAAATTGAAATGGCTAAAATGAATGCTAGAGAACATTCATCTATGGAGGATTTGATAAATGAATTTAATGGAGAAATGAATGAAAAGGGCATTACACTTCCTATAAAAATTCGTTCACCTGACGAGATGATTATACAAAGTAGAATAGAAAAAGAGAATCAGATTATTCGAATAATCTCACCAAGTATCAATGGAGGAATTTTTAGAAGTTTTACACTGCCAGATAATCATCAAATTGGCAATATCACGAGTGGGAACGGAATTATCGAAATTTTATTTCGTTAATTCTTCATCTTCCATTGAAACATAATCATCCCTAACTGGAATATCCTGTAATTGATCAATTTCTTGTAATACCGCGTTAAGAGCGATTTGGGCATTTTGACGATGCCCCTCCCCAAGAACGTGACTAGAATATCGAGCCTCTTCGAAAATTCTATCCAAAGAAACTAATGATTGTTCACTAATTGGTAATGCCGATCTAATTGCGATCTCAAACTCTCTTACTGTTTCGAAGTCTCTACGTAAAAAGCCTCTTCTCATTAATATCTGACAAAGACTTTCATAGCAATTATAGATAGCTTCCCTAAATTCATCGCCCGCTGCTAGAAGTTCCGCAGTATAACTGAAGATACCAGCCAATTCATCTATAGTAGCACTGCGTCTTCGTTGATAATACAAACCACTACCAATCATTCCAATCAATATGATAAAAATCACAGATCCATACAGTAACGACTGCAAAATAGATGATTCTTCAGTCACTTCATATTCAATAGTAACATGAGGGTTTTGGTTTTGCTCTGTAGCCAGCCAAGTTCTATTTGAAGGGTCAATGAATAAAGAATCTGTGTAGAAGTTTATACTTAATTCCCCCCAGAAATCTCTATCCCATAGAGTAGGCAATCCCTCGATTGACTTGAACTCATATGTGAATAATCCATCTTCATCAGTCATTTCTATTACCCTGAAGTGGGTTTGACCGGAAGATGAATTTATCAATGAGGCAGACATTGAAATATTGGCAACAGGATCTAATGAATCAGTCGAAGTAACATTAACCGTACCTCTAATAATTCTTACATCTTTGTCCAATTTTATACTGTCAGGTGTGAACTTGAAGTTAACTGGAACCATGATCGAAACAGATATTTCTTCTGAACCACCATTCAGATATCTAGTACTATCAGATTCTATTTTTACAACCAAATCAATAGGGCCAGGAGGCATTGGATAATGAGCGTTTGACTGGATTCTGAAATGCCCTGTTGCCTCATCCCATTGTAGATTAGCATTCTCAGGACCATCTGAAAGCCAGTGTAGAGTAATTACCATATCTTCGATAACATTACCACCACCGCCTATTTCTAAAATTCTTCCTTCAATCTTGATTGGGTGTTCTACATCGCTCCTTATGATTGTCTCAGAAATCCATAATATTTCAATTTCGATATCTGATCTAACATAAACAGACATGTTATAGCTTACTGGAAGATAATAGGTTTCTCCTGAGAATACAACTAAGACATCATGCTGACCTCTGGCAATAGAATATCCTAACGGATGTTCGAACTCATAAAATCCATTACCGAGTGTATTTGTCCTTCCGATTTCCTCGCCATCTAAATACATGATAACCTCCCTTCCATCTAGTCCAGGAAGACCATCGGAGTCAGCATCATATAGTCTTCCTGTGAAATTCCACTGCCCTCCTCGAGTAACAATACTTGATTCAACTTGTAAGGTAATTCCTGAATGATAAGCTATAGTTAAATTTGATTCAGTTACGCCCTCACGATAGTATCCTTGCTGTGGAGCTTTGACAGTAATTGTATGTACTCCAACATCCAAGAACTCAGAGACAACCCAATTCAACGACCAATCTCCCTGCTCATCGCTAGAAGTAATACCAATTAATACTCCATCGATGAATATTTCTAGGGAATGATTCGATAGATATCCATTAGGAAGATTATCCCTAACATTACCTTGTAAAATCAAATTATCTCCAACTGCCACCGCACTAGGTTGTGAAATAAATACTTCAGTTGAAGAATAGACGATAAACACAGATGAGGAATTAGATGATAGGATAAATTCTTCACCCTCGAAAATGATCTTAACTATTCTAGGCCCTAATGGCATATCAGAAGGCACAGGTATGAAAAGACTGAAATTTCCATTACCATCTACATTTAATCCAGTTAATAGGATATCATTCATATAAACTGAAAGAGCTCTATTTGGAAGTGCTCTGCCCGCGCCATCAGTTAACATACCTTCAATGACAAGTAATTGATTGCGATCTATTTCTCCAGGGGGTGTTGTAAGAACAACTTGAGAGGTTTGAGTTACATTGAAGAAAGAACTAGAAAAGGAGGGTAGATAATACTCTGGATTCAGTGAGTCCCCCTGACCCATTGGATCTACCCAAGTAAATCCTCCAAAGAAATCTACCTTTACTTCATGTGCTCCAAAATCAGTATTCAATGGAAGATCGTAAGTTATTGTCCAATTACCAGTAGAAGAGTTACTCAGAGTAGTATATATGGCTCCAACATCAACTCCATCAATAGATAAATGAATTACCCCACCTGAGTTAATTCCTTCCTCAATTAATAATTGTCCATGCTCATCTAATAAAGTTCCATGGAATGTTACTGATTCCCCTGCTATCGAAGAACCGGTGATATCTGTAATCTCAACCACAGTTGGTGCTAAAACCACTACTCTAGTTACTGATTCGTCACCTACGAGACCTGTGGAACCTTCAATTCCTGAAAATATCACAATTATCTCCATAGGACCAGCAACTCTATTCGAGTCTACAATTATAGAGGTGTTAGCTAAACCAAGAGAGTCAGTAGTTACGTTTGAAATTATAAAACCATCAATTATTACTGAAATCAGAGCAGATTCAACAGGTAAAGCAGAGTTATCGATTAGGGATAGAGAAAGATTCATTTCTTCACCCCTAACTATTCGACTATCAGGATCTAGATCAAGTGGACTAACAATTGTTAGAAGAGAGTATCCTCTGCTGTCGAAGATTCCAGTTCCAGTACTAGATTGATAATAATTCACATTGGGCGTAAATGTAGCAGTGATATTATGAGTACCTCTAGGGAATGTTAAGTCTAGACGAATAGTCGCAGACCAGGAGCCATCTAACTCAACATTACTGCTCATTACGGTGAATGTATCATCATCTCCATTTATCTCAAAAATCAAACTAGGGGCCAAAGTGTTTCCTTGTCTATCAATTATGGCACTCCCATTACTTGATGTGAGAGTTCCGCTCACATTGAATAATTCTCCAGCAGCAGGATTGTCAGTAATATTATCGACAGTAATCAAGGTAGATGAACGTACAGTAATTGTAGAAATCAAAGTAATGGTGCCATGAAGAGTGTTAGAGCCATTGAAGTAGAAGATAGTGTCAATTTGACCTAAAGGATGTGAGTCAGGAATAAAGAAAGTGAAATTGACTATTCCTTGAGAACTAGAATTGACATTAGGTAGCCATGTATCATGGAATTCAGCAGACACATTTAATCCCTGTAAAGGTAGGTTGCCATTGCTTGATTCAACAATACGAGCTGTTAATGTGACGTTTGATCCACGTTCAACAACAGTATTTATAATAGGATTTTTATCAATAAATGTGGTTAATCCTCTAACTAATATTGTGTCATTTCCAGTTCCTGTGAGATAGAATGGAGTACTACCTTCGACTACACTAACAATTACTGTCTTAATACCACTGCTAACTCCATCTCCTAACGGATCAGTAGGTACTGTGATGTTAAAACTACCATTGTTAGATGTTACATGGTTAGTCACCAAAGTCTCACTTAAGTCATTCAAGAAAAATACCTCAACAGCCATTGGTCCGTCTACTGTTCGGTTAGAATCCACTGCATCCAATACTTGTCCGGAAATCGAGAATGTCGAACCAGCGGTAACTTCAGATGGGAAAGGATCCAACGTTATTGAACTAGAAACTTGAACTGTTAAATTAGAAGAGCTTTGGTTACCTAACCACCTTCCTGCTCCTGCATCTGTCAAGTTATCAAGAATATCATCTGGAGCCACAATGGAGACGTTATAGAATCCAGGAGGAGTATCTGCAGGAATAATTGGGCTAAATGAAACTATTCCATCAGTTAATGTAAATCCGGATTCAAGAGTTTGCTGAAGTGATCCGCCTGAATCGAAAATTACATTTGCAAATATATCATTTAATGGCGACCCATCAGCTATGTCTGTGATTGTAGCATTGATTAACATCGATTCTCCAGCGACGACAATTAAAGAGGAGGGGGTCGATTCAACAATCATCTCTGTCTGAATTCCAGCATTTACGGAGTCCGCATCTGAAACTTTGTAATATTCACCACCGTCGGGCGGATTAATTGTATAATCTAAGAATACTCTCAATTCATATACTCCAGACGATACCTCATCTGGCATAAAGAAAGAGATATTATATTCGCCATTCAACGGATTAATGAAACCACCTCCAAGTCTAATTACAGTGTCAGGTGCTGGTGAACCATCAGGAAGAGGAGGTAAATCCGAAGGTACTAGCAATTGCACTACAATTGAGGAGTTATTACCTATTACTGGAGTTCCTAAGTTCCTATCTTGTGCAAAACCGGATACCCAATTTGATATTCCCCTAGGTGTCCATTCAGTACCCAAATTTACTATTGCATTTGATTGCCCCTGAATTCTAACTATCTCAACAATACTAGCTGGATTAAGCCAAGTACTACCTGAGAAGTTCAAAATCCAAGAATAGTCGCCTGCTGGAGCAGTCGCTTCAGGAATCCAAACAGGAGTAATTCTAGGAGTTTCGGGGTCAGTAATATTCCAAACTGAGGTGCCGTTGAAATCTAATATATAGGTCCCTAAGAAACTACTAAGAGATGTGTTAGTGTGGTCAGTAAGAATAATTTCAACTGATGCCTGATTACCTCTTGATTGTGGTACCAATTCATATGAGAAAGTGATGTTACTCCTAATTCCATGTTCTGTCAGATAATTAACCTGATCATTCGCAAATAGACCCTCTGCATCGAACTGAATCTTAACTTCTACTGGACCGGAAGGAATTGAAACATTGTCAGCAGAGAATAACCAACTTACATTGAACTGCCCAGGGGAAGAGGTCCAATCAGAGTCGTTTAGGTACCAAGTCTTCAAAGTCTCATAAGGTCCACTCACAGATGCACGTCTCATCTGTAAGTACAAAGTTCCATTAAGTGCTTCTGGAGTATCACCAAAGCTCAAAACTGTTCCATTAAGGAAAATCGATGAATCAATATCTAAAAATGTATTATTAAGATCTATACCCTCTAATGTAACTGTCAGATTTGGAGCAGGAGTAACATTAAACATAAAATTATCAGTATGAGGTCGAATATGGTAACTTGGGTTAGTTGCATTATTCAAATCATTTTGATGCCAACCTAGGAATGAAATTGATGCATTGATTAACCCGAGTGGTTCAGATTCTGAAATAACGATATTAAATTCATAATACCCTCCGGTCCCTACATTAGAGATTTGACTAACAGGCCCATCAATTGAGGTGGTGTAATTTAGGATAACTTGCAGATTATCAATTAATGATATATCAGAATTTGGCGGATTTTCAAGTTTAAGATAGCCTGTAACACTTGAATTTACACCAACACCCAGCATTGGTTGATTGACAGGAGGGGGTGAACTAAATGATGTATTAGCATCATCAGTAATATTTATTCTCCATGTAAATGAAATTCCTTGTGACCCAACATAAGCTTTCTCGAAGATTTGTAAAACTAATGCACCATATCCAGGGATAGTAGGAAGCAGAGGTTTTCCAGATAAAGCGAATGTTCCATTCAAGTCAGTTGAACCTGAAGCAACAAGATGTTCGGGATTAGCCGCAGAACCAGGAACATTACTGGTCTCATTATCAGTTACTAAGTATAGATTTAAGGATACATTCTCTGCTAAAGTTGAGTTGTCAACAAATCTTAATGTACCATTTAACCATATATCCGAACCTGATAAATCTCTATCAAAGGTATTCGGACCCCATTCTTCATCTACAACTTCTAGTAGATTTTGTGGAGGACAGGCTTCAAACGGTACCCATCCTAAAGTGACATTTCCTTGATTCTGATTAGTCTGCATTTGAACTTCTACCCAAGTTGTAAAGTGGCTACCATATACCTCATATGATTTTCCATTCCAATCACCGCCTGAAAAACCAGTTACTTTACGAGATGCAAATCCAGCGTGTCGAAGCATTACAGTGAAAACAGTGGCAAATTGTTCACAGGAACCTTCTTGAGTATTATTCAGAATATAATAAGTCAGATCACTCTCAGTTTCTGAAAAGAAATTCGGCACCACAGGATCATTATTCCTGAGGAATGTAGTAGTGTTGTTTCCGTTAATTAGGAAATCTTGTATTGCCTCTACTTTATCCCATGCTGAAAAGGCGCCTGATTCACTGAGGACAGCTTGCGTGATAGATAATGGCACTTCACTTTGCCTGTTCAAATAACTTTGTGGTAAATCTTTACCATAATCACTTCCAAAGAATATAGTGGTATTTTCTCTAACTTCAGGGCCAAAGAAAACATCAGGGCTACTAACATAGACTTGATCTACAGAAGTAACCGAGACTCCTATGTCTCTAGTATAATTAGAGAAATTTAATACGGCTGCTGAATCGCTCCATGATGTCCAATTAATAGTATTGTAAGGAACGATTAACTCACCTCCAGGACCTATTTCAGCGCCAGGAGAATAGGTGATTATCCAGTCATTGCTACCATTACCAACCCAAAATGAGTCATGCGCAACGCCTTGAATAGAACCAACCTCAGAGTTAATTGGGGTACCACCAACTAGAGTTGTATTCACCCCAAACGAGACGCCTGTATAATAGTCATAAGTATGCCAGCGCCAATATTGAGTAATATTCAAATCTACATCTGTTGAATTTGTTACAGTAAACATCAACATATTTGGATCAATGTCATCAGTAGGGTCCCAAGGATTGCTAATTGAACCATTACAATCTAATGACCAAAAATCAGGACCACACTCATCACCATCGGGAATCCCCCCTCCATCAGTATCAGGGTTCAACCAATCAAGACCAATTGCTTGTTCAATGGTATCTGGAATACCGTCCCCATCAGTATCTAGAGGATTTAAATCGTCTTCAGAATTATTCTGAGGATTTGTCCCGTCCAAGTATTCCTGTCCATCTGTAACACCACCATCATCTGTATCTGCATCATTCCACAGAGTGAAGTATGTATCGACAGTCCCATTACCGCCAAAACCGAATATTAAATCACAACCAGTAGTATTCTCAAAATAATTATTCAGACCATCCTCATCTGTATCTAGCAGATTACTACAAGGCTCACTAGGATCGGTTTGATTGAGAATCTCAGACAAATCATCTACTCCGTCTCCATCAGTATCTACAAGATTTGGATTAGTAGGTTGACCCCAAGTTGCAAGAAGTTCTTCCCAGTCGGCTAAACCATCGCCATCAGTATCATAATAATCGTCATCACAATGTGGCTCACTAAGTGCAGAAGATGCATCCCAACACCAAGAATGATTAGTAAATAATACAGAAATCGCAGTTGCTGGTAATGCTACATCCACTTCTTTCAGCTCATTGCCATCAATTGAACCATATCTAAAACCAACTGTAGATCCATTAGTCAATTCATAATAGGCCATTGGAAATGTATCTTGTCTCCAATCAGAAGGTTCTGGGTCTAAGTCAGTAGTTGAATTAAGTTCTAATGATAGAGAAGGAGCGTCCCAACTAATAATTGATTTCTCGATAACAATCTCACTAACACAGGGATCTGTTTGATGACCAATAGCAAGTTCATCACCATCATTTACCCCGCCTCCATCAGTATCTGCTAGATCCCATCTAGTACAAGTTAAATTTTCTTCCCAATTATCAATTCCATCATTATCGAAATCCCCCACATCCTCAATTCTAGTAGGGTCTGTCTCATTTAAATCAACAATCCCGTTTCCATTTATATCTTCTTCACCATCATCAAATTGATCACCATCAGTATTGTTATTTCTAGGGTCTGATGCTTGAGGCGGATCTCCATATGCTGCATTTACTTCTACACCATCACTAATACCGTCTCCATCGGTATCAACTGCTGTAGGATCAGTCAAAAGAATCAGAGCTTCATATGAATCATTCAATCCATCTCCATCGGTATCATTGTTATTTGGATCAGTTTGAGTAATAGAATCAACCTCTGCAGTAAATATTGCACATCCACCGGGACCCAATCCAAGGACTGGATTACAAGGAGATTCCGTGGCAGTCATATTATTCGGACCAGGCCTAAAATACTGAGTAGGAGGCGTAGTAGTTCCATTTCTAGTCCCCCATGTAGGGTTAACATATTCATACAGATTAATCAGTCCGTCTCCGTCTGGATCTCCATAGGTGCCATCAAGATTAGATGCAGAAGTTGGATCTAGGTTATTTGCAACCTCCCAGCCATCTGGCATTCCATCACCATCGGTATCCCAACCATCTGGATCTTCATCAATTAATCCATCACCATCATCATCATCACTTGAACAGTCAGCATCTCCGTCACCGTCAGGGTCAAAATTATCAACTAATCCGTCTTTGTCATCATCAAAAGTATTGAAACAAATATTGCCAACTGGATCTTCATCTGCACCGTCAGAACCTGTACCTTGGATAAACTGCATAGCACTTTCTTCATCCCATTCCCTTACTGGAACAGTTCCATTCCACCAAACTCCATTATCTAATACATTAGCAGTTAGAGGGTCGTCCCAATTTGCAGGTATTCCGTAAAGATATTCATTCAAATTAGTATAAGCATCGCCGTCTGGATCTCCAACGGAACCATTGATTCCAGTAGGGGAAAGTGGATCTAACCCATATTGCCACTCCCAACCATCAGGGAGCCCATCATTATCACTATCCCAATCCTGTGGCTGGGTATTAATTATGAATTCGAGACCATAAGTTAAACCATCTCCATCATCGTCAGATGAAGCTAATGCTTCCCAACTTCCAAACTCAATTGCTGAATATGATGCAAACAACATAATTAAGGTGAATAAAGAAGCAGAACGACGCTTACTAAGCAGTTCTTTATCTGCTGAAATTAACGAAAGACTCTGCAAACTAGTCACCTCTAATGTTAATGGCGCTTAATAGAGGTCTTAAGAAGAATGGAGCGTCGTTCGGACGGATAATTAGAATCACACAAGTTCTATATCATCATCGTCGTAACGATTAGGGTCTGGAGACTGTTCAATTTCAAGAGTTGGGTCTTCAGATATAACATCCATATCTTCATCATCATCTTCCTCATCATCCTCTCTATTCATCGATTCAATTAGCGCCATATGGCTTGCCCATTTGCGACGATTCATACTACTTTGAACACCAGCTATAATCAGTAAAAATCCAACTAATAAAACAATCACAGTTAATGGCCTAGGGTGACTAATTTCATTAATAACGATATCAATTACATTACCCAAATCCACAGTCATTATTACGGTCTTTTTAGCAGTATAATCATCGGACCAACTCTGACTAGTATCTAAAGTGCCATCAATAACATAAGCCAATGGCATTGCAGTAACTAGGACGGGCACTTTATCTCCATTATTTGCATCAGAGGGGACAAATACCTTTAGATTAAAACTCAGTTCTTCATACGCACCCAGTTGGATAAATGTTGAGCCAGAAGGCCCTTCAATCTCAACTGCCCATCCTTGCTCACTCACATCCGCATCCAACAAAATAGTCATTTCAGTATTACCTTCATTTTTGACTTTCATCTGAATAGAATAGTCTTCACCTGGTAGTAACTTTCTATCTTGAGTAACTTGAACGATTTCTAAATTCGGCATATCAGAAGCAATTTCAAATGTCATTGGCAGATCGAAATACCGTGGATCAGATTCTTCTGTATCTTCAATAATCCTGAGGAAAATTGTATGATTACCTTGTTCGACCTGAGTAGTTAATGTTACAGTGATGAAAACCTCAATAAATCCTCCAGGACTCAATGAGACACGTGGGACTGCTTCGCTATTTTCGTCTTCAATTCTAAACTGCCACTGACCATAAATTGAACTAATGTCTAAATTTTCTTGTAAGGTCGCAGGGTTCTGGATTCTCCACCAAAGTGCAGTATCTCCAGAGTTTGCGCTACTGGTAATTCTAGCTCTTAGGTCAACAACTGCATTCCCTGAACCAGGCGAGCAAAGTGAAACTTCAATCTGACCCAATGGTGAACCATCACAATCCTGAGAGACTTCTGCCCTAATACCAAATGTCCTTTGGATGGTGAATATTATTGTACTTCTAAGTGAAGAATTACCAGAACTAGTCACTTCAATTTCTATTGTTCCTAAATCATCATCTGCTCTATCGTTGGATGGCTTAATGTTCAACAATAATACTTGAGTAGCATGTCTTTCTAAGAAAGAGGAATGGAATGTCCCATCACCCACATCTTCTAATATTCTCTCGCCCGTGTTGTTATCATAAACTTGGATAATTGATTTTGACCTTTTTAGTACATCTATACGGAACATATCTGCATCAAAACCTGTATTGAATATTTCGAGTAAGAAAGGTGTAAACTCACCATATTCGACATATCTTGGTATTGAACTATCTATGTCATCAGGACGAGTAGAATTCGCTATGGGCAATTCATGATCTTCATCCCAAACAGAAACTGCTGGGGGCTGGAATACGTCAATCTTCTCTAATATCACATTAAGAGTATCTTGATGGACCACGGTTTGCACACCATCTACTTCGGCTTCTGCTACTGCACGAATATCTATGCTACTAGGTGTGCCAGTCAAATCATTAGGTGCTTGAAGAGTAAGTATAGGATTCAAGATATCACCACCAGCGTCTAATGAATAGATACTAGAGTCTGAGTCGAATTCTATCAGCCATGAACTACCAAGATTAGTCATAACTTCCAGTTCAACTGACATTGATTTGGTAGAATCTCCTCTATGCACTAACTGAAGAGGAATAGGAGTTATTTCACCAGGTGCGATATATTCAGTTTGTCTATCCATGCCATGATTAATTGAAACGCCGAATTGATGCATTTCAACTGGTTGATGCTCTATTAATACTAGATTACCTTGAATGTCTGTAACCTCTAATTCAACTGTATATTCGCCAGCAGGAACCCCTCCAGGATAAGTCCATGAATAGTGACCAAATATTCCCTCATTGGTGTCATCGATATCAGGGTCATCATTACTAATTTCCTTATCGATTCTATAATTCCCTAAAGAATCCCTAAGTAATAATCTGACACTATCTATATCATACCTACCAAAAGCACTTTTTACATCAAAAGTAAATTGCATTAGTCTTTGGTCAATTATGTCGTTAGGATACCATTCTAAGACAGGGCCCTCAGAAAGTTCATCTCCATCCCTTTGTAGATATACTACACTGTTAGACATTGCATTTGTTTCAACTTCGATCTCTGAATGACGGTTAGATTCACCGTCAATCTCGTTCCATGCAACTTCAGCAGTACATGTTGATCCAAATGGTCCACCACTACTATCACAACCTGACATTTCAGCAGAAATTGTAATCTCAATAGTTTCATCTTCTAAAACCATGAATGAACTAGTGGAGCCGAGATCGACTTCAAATTCCTCATGATCAAAATTACAACTATTACCAATTCCAGTATTGCATGCATCTGCACTCCACTCTGCTTGTCCAATTGATGAACCACCAGCTCTAACGTTAATTGTCCAATCAACTGACGAACCGCTAGGTCCAACTGCTTTCAGAAACAAATCAAGTGGCAAATAGTAACTTCCTGAACCCGAACCTTGGTTTGGACGCCCAAAAATCTCTATTGAAGATAACAATTCCTGACTGATAAATTCTATTGTTTCATCCAAGGCACTAGCTGTTTCTTGACCACCAGAATCAGGAATTTGTGTAGTTATTAATCCATCGCCGTCTGTAGTAGAATCGGCTGATGCTAGGTAAAGTGTATAGAGTTCAATTGTTTCCTCAGTGTTACTTGAAATCGGACTTTCATCTAACTCCAAATTAGACACTTGCGAGGAATACAGAGGAGTTAACATTAGGAATGTTAGAAAAAGAGCAATACGAGCGGTTTTGAGACCTCTCCGAGCGTTCCTAGTCACTTTCACGCTTCCCGGCTGTTCACAGGGTGTTAAAGAGTTCTCATCATAAGTTCCGCATATGCATCTATTTTCGGGACATATTAGAGCCGCGCGATTCAAGACTAAGTTCGTACGCCCGGAGGCCGCAGGGGTACCCGAGTGGTCAAAGGGGCCGGACTTAAGCTCCGGTGGCAAGGCCTTCGTGGGTTCGAATCCCACCCCCTGCACCATTAATATTGATATCTAGAAAAAATCACTTGATTTTTGTCATCGAACAACCTAATTTACCATCTCCATCCAAGATTTCTAACTTAGTTATGACAACAGATGCTGCCTTAACACATGTTGGAGCTGATACTTCTTCCAATAATCGATTTGCTAGTGTTTCAAGAAGTGAAAAACGACCTAATGATAGGACATTTTCTAAAGAAGTAATCAGATACTCATAATTCAGAACTTCATTCAATTTATCATTAGCGGGTTTTTGGACTTCTGACATCATGACATATATGTCGAATCTAATTTTCTGAGGATTACCAATCTCGAAATTATGAACTCCAATATCTACGTCCCTAACTATGTCTTCCAAGAATAATGTTGTAACACCATTATAAGAGGATAATAAATTTGTAATAGCGTCTTTATGAGAGGTCATATTATCACTCGGTTTCAAAAACTACATCTCTTGATCTTGAGAGAAATCTTTCTCCAGAATCAACGTAGATAATTTGGCCTGTGACCGATTTAGCATTCATCAAATAACACACCGCATTAGCAATATCCTCTGGACCCGGACCATAACCTAAAGGCGAACTAGATTGTGCTCTTTGAAATCCTTCACTAGTTTGTGAATCGCTGGCTAATGTATGACCGGGGGAGACTGCATTCACTCTTACTTTAGGTGCCAAACTTCTTGCCAAAGTATCAGTCAATCCAAGCATAGTATATTTTGATGCAGTATATGATAAATGATCTGGGTTTGGGTTATACAATTTCTGATCTAAAATATTGACTACATTTCCTTTACTATTTTCATCTAATGTGTCATACATTTCTTTGATTAACATTAGAGGCACTTTCGCATTAATTTGCATATGCTCATCCCAAAGTTCAGATGTAATTGTAGAAATGTCATCATGAATAAAAACTGAGGCGTTATTCACAATAGCGTTGATATATCCAAACTCTTCAACTGCCTTCGATACCAATTTTTTCGCACTTGAAACCTCTGATAAATCGGCTTGACAAATCACCGCACTACCACCACCTGAGTTAATCATTTTAGCGGTTTCTTCCGCTTCCTCAGATGAATTTCTGTAGTGAATAACGACTTTGAAGCCATTTCTTGAAAGACGAAGGCAAATCTCTCTACCTATCCTTTTGGAACCTCCTGTAACTATCACTACCCCATGTCCCATAGCATACCGAAAGCGAAGTCTAATATGACTTCTTGTATCAAAATAAGTTTACAATTTAGTATCAGAATAGTTTTCGTCATAACCCCGCTCGTAAGTATCAATGTCGACGCGGCTTCCGACGATTGATGATGGGAATCATTCAATTAACGAAGTTTTAACACATAATGGAAAAAGTTCACTTGATAGAAGGAAAGCGAAGAGAAAACGTTTACCAGAATGGTTCAAGACAAGTCTTCCAACTGGATCTTCACAAACAAATTTTAACAATACTAAGGCCAATGTACATGAACACGGACTACATACGGTTTGTGAAGAGGCAAGATGTCCAAATGTTCATGATTGTTGGGCAAGAGGTACTGCAACTTTCATGATTGCAGGAGAAGTTTGCACAAGAGGTTGTAGATTTTGTGCTGTTGGTACAATCAAGAAACCTCCAGAATTAAATCCTTTGGAACCACAAGAGTTAGCAGAAGCTGTAGAAAAAATGAAAATCTCTCATGCAGTAATTACTGTTGTAAATAGAGATGATTTACCTGATGGAGGTGCAGAACATTACCGGAAATGCTTGTTAGAAATTAATCGAAGGACTCCAGAGGTTGGCTTAGAATTGTTATGTTCAGATTTAGAGGGGAACTTAGACGCTCTAGAAAGTCTTCTGGTTAACTTGCCGATAAAGGTATTTGCACATAATGTTGAATGTGTCCCTCGACTAGATAGTGTAGTAAGGGATCCGCGTGCTTCTTTTCAACAATCAATTAAGATTCTATCTCATGCTAAAAAATTGAGGCCAGACTTGAAAATTAAGTCAAGTATTATGGTTGGATTAGGAGAAAATGATGAAGAAATTATTGAAGCAATGAAATTACTTAGAAATGTAGGCGTTGACATGATTACATTAGGACAATATCTTCAACCAAGTAACAAGCATCTTCCAATAGATAGATTCCCTGAGCCAAAACAGTTTGCAGAATGGGATAAAACAGCTAGAGATTTAGGATTTAAGGCCGTCGCAAGTGGGCCTTTAGTAAGGTCATCTTACAGAGCAGGATTGCTATTTGAAGAAGCAGAAGGGGCGGAACCTGTAGTAACTAGAGAATCAACAGGGTCAGCAGTTAGTTATCTAAATCCTATGAGGAATCTGTGATTCGTGAAAGCCAACAAATATGAGTAAGAAGAAGGTGTTAGACACATGGTGAAGAAGGAGACGAACTCAATCCATGTCCCTGACGCACCTCATCGCCCTGGAGATGAACCAAAATTTGATGAATGGAGTTACAAACCAGAAGATTTAGAACTTCTAAGAATAGATTGTTCAGTAGAGGACGCAGAAAAACATGCTAATGGATTAGTAAGAGTACTAAATGATAATCATGAAGCGAAAGGCGAATGGGATCCTAAACTCAATTCAGATGAATTGATTCTAGGCTTAGAACATATGCTCAGAATGAGAATATTTGATGAGAGAATGATGAAAATGCAACGTACAGGAAAATTATCTTTTTACATGCGTTCATTTGGAGAAGAAGCAGTTGCAATAGCTCAGACTATGGCTCTAAAAAATGAAGATTGGTTATTTCCTACATACAGACAACCTGGTGCACAGTTTGTAAGAGGGAGAGATATGGTCAGCATGATTTGTCACTGTATTGGGAATGAAGAAGATAATGTAAAAGGTAGACAAATGCCTGTTCATTATACATTTCGAGAGGGGAGATATATTTCAGTCTCAAGCCCAGTAGGAACGCAATTCAGTCAAGCTGTAGGGGTAGCATTAGCTTCGAAATATAAACAACTTGATGAAGTGACAATAACTTGGATTGGAGATGGTGCAAGTGCTGAAGGAGATTACCATTATGCACTAAATTTTGCTAGTATCTTCAAAGCACCAGTGATTCTGAATGTTGTAAATAATCAATGGGCTATTTCGACTCATTCCAATTTTGCAAGTAAGAATCAAAACTTTGCAATAAGAGGTATCCCTTATGGAATTCCTAGTGTAAGAGTTGATGGAAATGATTTTCTTGCACTATATTCAGTAACCAAATGGGCTAGAGAGAGAGCAGGGAAAGATTTGGGACCCACACATATAGAAGTACTAACATACAGGGCTGGAGCGCATAGCAGTAGTGATGATCCGTCTAGATATAGGCCAAAAGATTCGAATTCGTTTTGGCCAGGTGGAGACCCAATTGAAAGATTAAAGTTACACCTAATCGGGAAAAATGACTGGTCAGAAAAGTTACATGAAGAATTAGAGCATAGAATAGATGCAGAAGTAATGGAAGCTTACAAAGAAGCGGTAAAATTTGGAGATTTAGCAAATGGCCCTTATCCCTCATCGGATGCTATTTTTACCGAAGTTTATGAAGAACCACCATGGCATTTACTAGAGCAATGGGATGAAATGAAAAGATGGAGGGATGAATAATGCCCAATATGAATATGGTTCAATCCGTGAATAGTGCTCTTGACAATATGTTAGAAAGAGATTCAGATATTGTAATATTTGGAGAAGATGTTGGTTACTTCGGAGGTGTTTTCAGAACTTCAGATGGACTACAAGAGAAACATGGAAAGCATCGTGTTTTCGATTCACCTTTATCTGAAGGCGGTATTGCTGCCACAGCATTTGGTATGGGTATTAATGGACTTAGACCAGTAGTAGAAATACAATTTGCAGATTACATATTTCCTGCATATGATCAAATTGTTAATGAAATGGCCAAGGTTAGACATCGTTCAGGAGGAGAGTTTTGGTGTCCTGTAACTATCAGAACTCCAGCGGGAGGAGGTATTAGGGGAGGACATCATCATTCGCAATCTCCTGAATCTCAATTTACACACACACCCGGCTTAAAAGTAGTATATTGCTCAACGCCATTCAATTCAAAGGGGCTACTTATCAGTGCTATCGAAGATAATGATCCAGTTATTTTCTTCGAACCTAAAAGATGCTACAGAGGTCCATTTTATGGCGACCCTCACAATGTACCTACATGGAAAGACCATCCAGAAGCAGAGGTTCCTGAATCATATTTCAAAATACCATTAGGAGAGGCGAGATTAGCGATTGAAGGAGATGATTGTACAGTAATTGCTTGGGGAGCGATGGTACATGTGGCCGAACAAGCAATAAAAGAATCAGGAATCAGTTGTGACTTATTGGATTTACAAACATTAGTCCCTTGGGATAAAGATGCTATAGTAAAGTCAATTGAGAAAACAGGTAGATGCGTTGTTGTCCACGAAGCTCCAAAAACTAGCGGATTTGGAGCAGAAATGGTTGCTTCAATTCAAGAAAGATGTTTTTATCATTTAGAAAGTCCAATAGAAAGAGTTACGGGGTGGGATACGCCATTCCCACATACAACAGAATGGGATTATATGCCAAGCCCCTCTAGAATAGCTGAAGCAATACAAAAAACTCAGGAGGAATGAATATGGAAGATTATGTTTTCAAATTACCAGATATAGGAGAAGGAGTAGTAGAAGGAGAAATTGTGTCATGGCACGTTAAAATTGGTGATTCTGTAGCCGAAGATGCACCGATTGTCGATGTAATGACTGATAAGGCGACCGTCACGATCCCTTCACCAACTAGTGGAGTTGTGAAGGAACTAAGTGGCGAAGTAGGTGATATGATTGCTGTCGGAACTGCTTTGATAACTTTCACAGGAGGAGATAATCCTGTCTCTCCGCCAGAAGAACCTGAGGACACCAAAACCATCCCTGAACCCGAAATAAAACAACCAGTAGAAGAATCTATTAAAGAGAAAATTGAAGTTTCAGAGGAAAGAAAAACAACTACTGTAAATATTCCAATTCAGGAACCAATTAAATCAGTGAAAAATAATTTGGGAACTAGGGTTTTAGCAAGTCCTGCTGTCAGAAGAAGAGCTAGGGAGGCAGACCTAGACCTTACATTAGTATCAGGATCCGGGCCAGCGGGTAGAATTAGACATGCAGACTTAGATGCATTCATCGCAGCAGGCGGTGCAGTTACCGGAGCCCCTCCAAAATCATATTCAAGTAAAAGAACTGAGACAAATGAGATTAAAGTCGTTGGTTTAAGAAGAAAAATTGCTGAACAAATGGTTAAATCGAAATTTTCTATACCTCACTTTTCGTACTTTGAAGAAATTGATGTTACAGAATTGGAAAAACTTAGAAAATTTTTAAATTCTACTAAAGATGCTAGTCAACCTAAGTTGACTTATCTGCCATTCATCATGATGGCTTTGGCTAAAATTATGCCTCAACATCAAGAATGTAATGCACACTATGATGAAGAAAATAACGTAGTCACTCAACATTCAGCAGTTCATCTTGGGATTGCTACTCAAACCGACAGAGGGTTGTTTGTTCCTGTAGTAAAACATGTTGAAGCAATGGATATTTGGCAATCTGCTTCTGAGATGCAAAGAGTTTCCGGTTCAGCGAGAGACGGAACTGCCAGCCTGGACGACTTAACTGGATCGACATTTACAATTACTAGTCTTGGCAGAGATGGAGGATTGGGGGCTACGCCGATAATAAATCATCCAGAAGTTAGTATTTTAGGTGTTCACAAAGCGAGAGAAATGC
Source organism: Euryarchaeota archaeon UBA605 (assembly GCA_002504905.1). Lineage (GTDB taxonomy): Archaea > Thermoplasmatota > Poseidoniia > Poseidoniales > Thalassarchaeaceae > MGIIb-O2. The sequence goes on from DATY01000007.1 coordinate 39,001, forward strand.
CTGTGGTTCAAGATGGAAAAATTGAAATTAGAAGAATAATGAATGTATCAAGTTCTTTCGATCATAGAATTGTTGATGGGGCTAATGGAGCCGCCTTAATTCAATCATTGAAGAAATTTCTAGAACACCCAGCTTTAATTTTTATGTAGGTGGAAAAATGAGTGGAAATCGTAAATGTCAAGTTTTAGTTGTTGGAGCCGGCCCAGGAGGTTACGTTGCTGCAATAAGGTCGGCTCAATTGGGTCTTGATACAATTATTGTAGAAGCAGAAAAGGCTGGAGGAGTTTGTCTAAATGTTGGATGTATTCCTAGTAAAGCAATCATTCATGCCGCTGAAAGATATGAACAATTGGGTAAACATTCTTCTGATGAGGGACATATGGGAATTTCAGTATCTGGGAAACCTGAAGTCGAAATGAAGGGGATTGTCGAGTGGAAAAATGGAATTGTACAGAGATTGACCAAAGGTGTAGAAGCATTAGTAAAAAATGCAGGTGCAGAATTAATTAATGGTTGGGCTACATTTTCTTCTGCTAAACAGTGTACGGTGAAGACAGATGATGGTGAAATAAATATCGAAGCAGAAAATGTAATTATTGCTACAGGTTCATCACATATTGATCTGCCTTTTATGCCGTGTGATGAAGAATTTGTTCTATCTTCTACTGGGGCATTGAGTTTGCAAAAATTACCCAAAAAAGTTGCAATAGTCGGAGGAGGATACATAGGACTAGAATTAGGTTGTGCACTGACAAAATTAGGTACAGAAGTCATAGTCGTTGAAGGAATGGACAGTATCCTAGGCATTATAGATAAAGAAATCAGAAGACCACTTGAGATTTGGTTGAAGAAGAATAAAGTTGTTGTTCATACTAATGCTCTTGCCAGAGGTTCTAAGATTAAAGGGAAAGGGGCCTCGAGAAAAGTGGAATTGATATTTGAAAAAGATTCTGAGGAACAAAAAATTACAGTAGATAAAATTCTAGTTACTGTTGGAAGGAGTCCTAATTCAAAAGGCTGGGGATTAGAAAATATGGGGATCAGAATGGATACTTCTGGTAGATTTATCAGAATTGATAGACAATGTAGAACCTCTGCACCTGGAGTTTATGCAATTGGCGATGTCGCTGGAGAACCAATGTTAGCACACAAGGCAAGTGCTCAAGGTGAAATGGTAGCAGAGATAATCTCAGGCAAAAAAAGAGAATTTGATAAAGTTGCAATTCCAGCAATTGTTTTCACGGAACCAGAAATAGTTTCAGTTGGGATTACTCCGGATGAAGCGAAAGAAAGAGGAGAAGAAGTTATCACAGGTAAATTCCCTCTAGCAGCTAATGGGAGATCATTAACAATTGAAGCAGAAAAAACTGCTGGTTTCATTAGAGTTACTGCAAGAAAAGAGGATCATGTGATTTTGGGGATACAGGCTGTAGGAAGTCATGTAGCAGAATTACATGGTGAATTTATTCTTGCTCTCGAAATGGGCGCACAATTAGAAGATATTGCAGATACTGTTCATGCTCATCCAACTATGACTGAGGCATTTCATGAGAGTGTGTTGAAAACTCTAGGTCATGCAATACATATATCCTGAGGTGATTAGGTGAAAAAAATCCAAGTCCTAAGGGCTGGAATTATTGAACATACAAAAGTTTCGGATATCATGCGCATAATGCAACAAAAAAGAATAGATGATCAAATTATTGATTCAATCATTCTTGTAGAGCACCCTGAGATAGTCACAATTGGCCCACAAGCGAGTAGAGATGGAATTGAGGTTAGTGAAGACTACGAGCAAACCGTTGTTGACAGAGGAGGCGGGATTACTTGGCATGGCCCAGGACAACTCGTCGCTTACCCAATAGTCAAATGGGAAAAAAACGAACAAAGTGTTAGGAAAATCATCAATAGAATAGAAGATTTGATAATCAAAACTCTGAAAGATCTTGGAATAAATGGGTATAGAAATCCTGCAATGATGGGTGTATGGGTTGATGGTAAGAAAGTTTGTTCCATTGGACTTGCATTTCTTCACTGGGTTAGTAGACACGGATTAGCATTAAACTACGCCACTCCAGGAAATAGAATTGAAAACCTCCCATGCTGTGGATTAGATGTAGGAACTACAACATCATTAGAAAAATTAGGATACAAAGAAATAAATAATCAACAAATTACAAGAGAATTATTAGAAAATACTTTGATTTCTAATATTAAAGAGATTTTGAACCGTATACCAATAGAAGAAGACTGTAATCTTGAGGATTTCATATGAAAAAACCAGAAAAAAGTTCTATGAATAAATTTTGGGGTCTCGATGAAGAAACTATTTTCTTGAATCATGGATCTTATGGCGCAACTCCGAAAATAGTCTTAGACGAACAAAATCGATGGATGAAGATTATTGAGAAGGACCCAGTAAGATTTTTTGAAGAAATTGCCCCTAAAGCCCTATTGAAATCAAGAATGGCTATAGCAAATTTTGTTAAATGTGACCATGATGATTTAGCATTGATTGAAAATGCAACCTCAGGTGTGAACACTATCTTGAAATCTTTAGATTTTAATATCGATGACGAGATATTAGTCCCCAATCACGCATATCAAGCTTGTAGGAATACAGTGGATTATGTCGCTAAAAGAAGCGGTGCTAAAGTAATTACTTGCGATATACCATTTCCCGTCTATAATGATGACATAATTATTCAAAGGATAATGGATTGTGTAACAGAAAAGACAAAAATAGCATTAATTGATACAGTCACAAGCCCAACCGGAATTAAAATGCCTTTTGAAAAAATAGTAAACTTATTGGAAAATAAAGGAGTAATGGTACTTCTTGATGCTGCTCACGGAATAGGAATGATACCTCTTAATTTAGACGAAATAGGAGCATCATTTACTACTAGCAACTGCCATAAATGGCTGTGCGCCCCTAAAGGATCAGCATTCCTACATGTTAGAAAAGATTTGCAAGAATTAATACATCCTCTAACAATCAGTCATGGGATGACTATGCCAATAAATGATATTTCTAGATTCCGTCATGAATTCGATTGGACGGGGACCAGAGATATTTCCGCATGGTGCGTAATTCCATTTGTGATTAGTGAAATAAGTAAGATGGTTGGAATGACTTGGGATGAAATAATGAAACATAATAATAAATTAATTATAGAAGCAAGAAAAAAGCTTTGTGAAAAGTTGAACATTAACCCTCCTTGTCCTGAAAAAATGCTATCTAGTATAGCGACACTAAAACTGAACTTTGAGGATTTTTCCAATCTTTCAGTTCATGAATCAGATCCAATACATTTAGAACTTTTAGAAACATACAATATACAAGTTCCAGTATGGTATTGGCCTGATCCAGAGGGGAGATATATACGTATTTCTGCACAAATTTATAATCACTTAGATGAGTATGAATATTTGGCAAACGTACTGGAAAATGTCTGTGAAAATTAAGCAATAGTTCAAGATGTCTAGTTAACACGGCCTTCCATGCCATCCGCAGTTGTAGCCTTGACTGGCGCATCAGGTGCACAGTACGCAGTGCGCCTAGTTGAAGCACTTTCAGATGCTTCTTGGGATGTTGATTTGATAGTCACAAAGACCGGTGCCATCAACTTACATCTCGAATGTGACATGGTTCCCGAAGATTTATCGAAAATTGAAAGAGTTACTTTGCATGATAATCATAATCTAGCAGCTAAACCGGCTTCTGGTTCTGCAAAATATGATGCATATATTGTTTGTCCGACTAGTGGAACTACAATTGGAAAAATCGCCGCAGGGATATCAGACAATCTAGCGACTAGGAGTGCACTTGTCGCCCTAAAGGAAAGAAGGAAATTGATTCTAGTCCCTAGAGAAGCTCCTTTTGCTACGGCACATCTAGAAGCGATGGCTAAGATGTCAACATGGGGAGTAATTATTCTTCCTGCTAGTCCAGGATTTTATCATAAACCAAATACCATTGATGAACTAATAGATTTCGTAGTTGCTAGAATTTTGGATCAACTAGATATTAATCATAATTTAAGTAAAAGATGGTCAGGCGAAGAAGTAGATCATTAAAGTCTTCAATTCTTGCAGAAATCAACAATTTCTTGATAATTCGGTTCTATACCAGGGTTTTCTGCAATCCAGCAATATCCAATTTTTCCATCTTCATTAATGATAAAAACAGATCTCTGAGCGGCAATGAATCCAGGCATTACAAAGTCAATTCCAACACCATACGAATTTGTAACCACCCTATTAATATCAGAAAGTAATGGGAAACCTATTGAGTTGATTTTGGAAAACTCATTATTAGAGAATATTGAGTCAACACTGATTCCGAAAACTTCAGCCTCTAAACTATCAAAATCACTCATGAAGTCCGTAAGAGTGCACATTTCAGTAGTACAAACACCAGTGAAGGCCGAAGGATAAAATGCTAAAACTACCTTATTTCCAATTGAGTCACTCAAAGTAACCATATTTCTGTCATTCGCCATCAAAGTAAAGTCCGGTGCAGGGTCGCCTACTGATACCATACACTTGCGGAAGGATGGGGCCATTCAAAGATAACCGTCTCTTGGAGTTAATTATTATGACTGAAATAACATCAATTACAGACTGGAAAAAGAACATTATGGATTCAAATTTCCTGCTCTTAATTACAAAAGAATCTTGTGAAGATTGTAGAGAAGTTGAAAGATATTTAGAAAATCATGATTATAGAATTGATGAGTATGATATTAAAAAAATAAATTTAGATAATTTAGAATCAAAGAAACTTATCGAATCAATGGAATGGATAAAAATTGAAGTTGACTATGTACCATTTTGGAGCCTAATTATTGATAGTATAAGAGTTAAATCAATTAAAGGAAATATTGAGTTAGTTAAAGAAATTCTGTAATTACATTTTTTCAGGAGCTTCGATACCTAAAAGTCCCAGTCCAGTGCTTAGTATCCTTGCGGTTAAATTGCAAATAGCCAATCTACTATTCATTGTTTCTTCATTATCTGAAACTAAAACAGGACAATTCTCATAAAATGAAGCAAAATCTTGTGCTAGATGATGTAAATAAACTGCTAATCGATGAGGACTGTAATTACTAATTGAATCATCTATTGATTCAGAAAAACCAATAATAGATTTACACAATGACATTTCAAAATCATTTTTTACAATAATTTCTGAACTAAGAGTAGATTCTCGAGGAATAGAGGATTTGCGAAAAATACTACAGATTCTCGCATGAGCGTACTGTAGATAAGGCGCTGTATTACCATCAAAAGACAGCATTTTATCCCAATCAAAAGTATAATTCTTATTCCTATCAATAGATAAATCAGCGTACTTAATTGCACCAATTCCTATCATTTTAGAAACATCACGACGTTCTAAATCAGACATGGAAGGATTCTTTTCAAGAATTATTTTTTCGGCTCTATCTACTGACTCTTCCAATAATTCCTTCAGAGTAATCGCTCTTCCTTCTCTACTAGCCAATTTCTTGCCATCAGAACCCATTACTAATCCAAACGGTACATGAACTGCTTTGATTTTCTCATCCATGAAACCCGCATCAATAGCAACCTGGAAAACCATTGAAAAATGTTGAGATTGCTCCGCTCCGACTACATACAGCATTTCATCGCACTCAATCTTTTCAACACGATTTATGATACAAGCAAGATCAGTAGTGGCGTAATTAAAACCACCATCTCCTTTCTGAATAATTAGAGGAAGAGGTTCATTTTCACGATTAATCCAACCCTCAGGAAATACAACTAATGCACCGTCACTTTCAACAATTAAATTTTTTGATTTGAGACGTTCTACTACTTCGGGAAGTAAATTTTCATATATTGATTCTCCAGCTAAATTTTTATCATCAAGAAGAACATTTAGCATCCTGTAAACTGAGTTAAAATGGATTAATGAATAATCAACTAAACTCTGCCAAAGTTTGATTGTCTCTGGGTCTTTAGATTGAAGTTTAACAACTCTTTCCCTGGAACGAATGGCGAAATCATCAATATTTTCAAATTTATACCTTGCATCCTTATAGAAAGTAGATAGGTCTATTTCACCTATATTTTTACTTTCACATTCAATGAAGTGTTCAATTAACATGCCAAAAGGAGTACCCCAGTCTCCGATATGATTTTCCCCTATCACATTGTGACCCTTGAATAATAAAATTCTTGACAATGCATCACCAATTACAGTTGATCGTAGGTGTCCAACATGCATTCTTTTAGCAATATTAGGAGATGAATAATCAATAACAATAGTTTTGGCATTTTCTAATTCTACTCCCAATCTAGAATCAGAATTCATAGTAGAAATTTGCTTAGATAACCAAGAATTTTTTGCCTTGAAATTAAGGAAACCATTAATCACATTTATTTCAGCAATATCCGATAATTCAGAATTAACATTTTCCGCGATTTGAATGGCTATATCATTTGGAGACTTTCTAAAAATTTTTGAAAATGTATGACAAGGTAGAGTAATATCTCCATGTTTTTTATCGGTTGAATTTCCCAATAAATTTTGCCACTTATTTTCCTCTAGTTCCAAATCTTCCATCACAATTGAAAGTTTTTGGACTATTTCGTTACAAAGTTCCCTCATTAAATCACCTAGGACCATGCATATCTTAACATTGCCGCAATACCACCAAAAGAAGTACTCAAAGTAGATCCTTCCTCAGTATCCAATGACACTAAAATCACTTTAGCAGAGGTATGGGATGCAAGTTCTGTCAATTCATCAATTAAATCCATTGTCTTATCTGGATCTTCAACTAAATTATCAGAACCGCATTTTGGACATTTTGGTATTTCTGTCAGATTATTCTGTGTTTGGCTCCATTCATTTGAGCAAGATTTACAAATCCACCCAACTCTACGTTTTCGTAAACCTTCTGAAAGTAATAATGTCGCAACTGCACCTTGATCTAAAGCCGATCTAACCATCATCTCACCATATGTGGCTTTAGGATGATTCTGCATCACTTCCCTCAGAAAGTCATCTACTAATCGTCTTTCAACATCTAACTCAATCTGATCCATTAAGCCACCTGCTCTCTGGATTAATTCTCTCAATCCTGAATCATTCGAATAACCTACATCGAAATGTGGTTCTCTAATCAATTTCTTAATCTCGTGATGGAAATAATTATTCTTCACTACAAAATCTTTAGTGGCTCCTGGACCTCCGATTATTATTCCTTTCAAATCATCAATCATAGGTAACCAGTAAGCACAAGCCCTCTCGGCGGATTTCTTGAAAAAATTATGTGCGGCTTCTTCAATTAGTCTCTCGAACCTTTGTGCAGATTGTCCACCTCTTCCATGTTTGGATGGAACTTGAGAAGTAATATGCTCTTGACAATGATGTCTTTTTCCAGATGCTAAGCCATAAGCTGATTCTGACCTATCAATGACAAATAGCCCATAAGCTGTTTTATCAATTAACATATCTTCAAGTTGAGAAGTTTCGAAAGAAGAATCACAACGATATCTGAATGAGGGGAAGGCATCTGGAGGATCATCGACAACTACTGAAATCAGTCTACTTTTATTATTTCCAATGATTACATGACCTACAAAAAGAGCAATTCCTCTTTCTCCGGGAGTCTTGTATCTTCCTAGTGTTGAAACAGCCGATTCTATGGCGTCAGTGACATGTTTTCTTGTAGACTTAGACTTAATATTAGCTGCTTGCCCACCTTCTTGAATTAGATGATGCCGGACATCAGATAACATCTTCTCAGGTGGTATAATTACTGTAACTAACTCAGTACCCATACCTCTCATCTTAGAAACTTCTTCTAGAGTCTTACGCGCACGGAGTTTGCGTTTTTGCATCTCTAAGTCCTCGGACATAGTCTACCCTCGTATATGGGCAAAGAGGCCGGCATTTCAACCCTTCATCCTCAACCTAGCCTAGACATTGATAGAGAAGTAGTGTCTCCGTATACCTGATGACCATCATTGTGATAGCTATTGGCGGTAGTTTATTGCGTCCAGAAGTGGAAGAAAAACACCTATGGTTGAATGATTTAATCGGGATTATTAGAGAACGTGTCGCGGCAGGAGATAGGTTAGCATTAGTTATTGGAGGAGGAGCTCCTGCAAGAGAAGGAATTACATTAGCAAAACCTTTGATTACTGATGACTACCACTTGGATAAGATAGGAATTGCAGCAACTAGATTAAATGCAACAATAATTAGAGAAGCTTTTACAGAAGGAGGGATTTCTGTTTCTGGAATTATTCCAACAAGTGTAAATGAGGCAATACAATTGCTTGAAGAAAGACCTGTTGTAGTAATGGGAGGTACTGAACCAGGGCATACTACCGATGCTGTAGCGGTTAGATTAGCAGCTTCTGTAAATGCGAAAAAATGTATTATCGCCACAAATGTAGCGAAAGTATTCGATGAAGATCCAAGAAAAAATCCAAATGCTAGATCATTTGACAATCTTACTCACAATGAACTTCAACAGATTGTAGGTCCGGCAGAACATAAGGAAGCAGGGGGGTCAAGTGTTGTTGATCCTATTGCGGTTCTCGAGGCATCAAAAGAAAATTTAGAACTAAATATTATTGATGGGAGGCGTATTAATCTTATCAAACAAACAATTCTGGGTTTAGATTTTGAGGGGACAAAAATTTCCTCGGAGTTGAGAAAATGAGTCGGGCAGAAAAAATTGCTAAAATGGCTAAGACTACTGCTGAACAAGCAAAACAAAAATCAATCATCGCAAAAAAAAGGACAAAAGCTAAGAAAGGGGTTTTATTTGAGGCTCACAAACATTGTGTAGAGTGTTCCATCCCAATTTCACTAAACAACGAGTCATTAATTTGTGATAATGAAAATTGTCGAATTAATCAAGAAAGGAAAGAAAAATCTAGAAAAAGACTAACTATTCTACTTTACTTAGGAGTTGGGATTTTCATTGTACCAATATTAATACAAATCATAGGAGCGTTAACTTAAACTGAGAGATTTACCGAGTGATAATTATGATGGTCAGAATACTCTCAATACTTCCCGGTTTTGTAGGAGTGTTATGCGTAATTCTTCTTTTGGGGAGTCTGACTGGTTTCTCACTTCCTGAAGAAAGAAGTGTAATCGATATGGTACCCTGTGAATCCGAAGATCCTGAACTCTGCCTCATAGCAATGACAGGAGATGATATTTCTCCACCATTTATTTTTGGAATCTTGGATATAGATTTAGAAATTACATGGGAAAAAAGTGAGGAATCATGGTTCGCAGTTGTAGATAGCGAAGCTGCGGTAGTCTGTCCTCCAAATGATGAAACCTTATTGACTGATTGTACAGTAAAAGATGTTGAAAATTTTATCATTGTTGGAGGTTCTGACGAAGATGATGGGATAATAAACTGGAATATTGAGACTGATGATTACAGAATTATTTCTGGAGGCAGAGGAGCAGATATAGGCGAACAACAAGTTCTGACAACGAATGTCGAAATAAGTCTTAATTTGCTTGTTGAATTAATGCTAGGGGTGATTTCATTAACATTATTCCTTGGAGCAGGTGAAATGGCTTTCCCAATAAGAAAATTATTTCAAAAGTTTAAAGAAAGTTAGTGAATTAAGCATCGAGTAATTGAATAACTTTGTTGAGTACGGGTAATCATGAGGGAGAAATGCCCAAACTGCGGAACTTACATAGACATCAGTGGATTGCAGAAATCTTACGGAGGATACGATCTTTATTGTAAAACATGTGGACACACTTGGCACATAAACTAGTTATCCATTTCTCTTCTTTTTTCAATCTCATATTTAGTCCCCAAAGGCTCCAAAGAATTTTCTTCAATATGCCAATTTTCAGGTAAAATTAATGGATTATTTATCCTATCAGCACCAATAATCTGAATAATAATATCTCGCAATTCTTCTATTCCTTCACCATTAATTGTGGAAATGAGGTGCTGAGCATCCTCAGGTATTTCTTTAAGAAGATCAGATTTAGAATAAACTACAAGAATTGGTCTTTCAGTAACCAGTGATCTTATCTCATCTAGAAGATTATATTGCTCATCTAATTGAGAACCTCCAGATTCACTAGCATCGATTAGCACAACTAGAATATCCCCTATATTTTCCAATGCAGCAATGGCTTGCATTTCTATCAGGTTCCTTTCCTCCATTGGCCTATCTAGTAGTCCAGGAGTATCTACCATTTGGTAAGATCGTCTTCTATGTAAGAAATGTCCAAGATGTAATTGTTTTGTTGTAAAGGGATATGCTGCAACTTCTGGTTCGCCAGAAGATAAAGCACCAATTAAAGCGGATTTACCAACATTTGGAGAGCCAGCTACAACAATTACTGGTTCGTCAGAATCTACTGAAGGAAGTTTTCTAAGAATTTCTCTTGCTTCTCCAAGCCATAAGATTTGAGGAGAAATTTGGTGTACTATGGAAGAAATTCTACCATATGCGTGTCTCCTTGCTTCATGAAAACTTTCTATATTTCTTAAACGAAGAATTTTTGACTCAGATTCACCGGAAATTTTCCTAACTCTTTCTGCGGCCCACTGAATGGCACCAAGACTTTTTCGATAATCATCATTCCCTACTGCTGCGTCTATCAAAGCCCTATCAAATTCAGATAGAGCATTGAGGCTTGGCCATTTATCTACCCAATTTCTTAAAGTTGAATCAATAGTATCAGAAGCAGATTGAATCATCCTAACCATTTGCTTTCTGACTCTATGATATTTATCTGGATCTTCAACTAAATCAGACTGCTTAGAAGCCTTACGGAATGCTTTATCGAGAATTTCTTGTGGATAGAGTACTGTTGGAATGCTTCTCCATTGCGGTATTGCCATAGTCTCACCCTGACCTTGCGCCTATACCATCCCACTTGAAATAAGCAGTCATTTTATATTTTAAAATTATAATCTTGGAACCCGTTGACTTTTCTATGATATAGTAGACGGAGCGGTATGAGCGCTGAGAAGAGCGAGGCAGATAATGGCGATTTGCCAGAATGGGCTACAAGGATTCATCAAGAATATGGAGAACCTAAATTATCAGAACTCAAAGACATATTTTTGGGCCCATTAGTTGGAAGAAAATCAGGATTAAGGAAGGATGATTTGGTAGAAATTTTACTTGATTCTAGAGCACTACCTGACAATTCTGACCCTTACATCAGGGGAATGCTAGTCGGTACATCTAGAAATGTCATTGAAGTATGGGATGAGAATGGTGATTTTAGATCTATAGCAAGAGATATTATTGTTCAACTTAGGTTGATTACACATCTAAGAAAACCATACATTGAAGATAAAGAATTACTTACATTCGAAAAAGAAGAAATTAGACGTCGTTCTAATTTGCACGAAGAAGCAGAAAGGCAAGTAGACGGTAGAGATGATAATCATGTGTGGGATTAAATGGAAGAAAATATAGACTTATCAGAAAAAATTTGCATACCTTGTCAAGGAGGTGTGCCCCCTCTAAACGAGAATGAAATTGGTCAATTTATCACTAGAATCAGTAGTGAATGGAATGTTATTGATAATCATCATTTACTCAGAGAATGGAAATTTAAAGATTTCAAAAGTGCATTAGATTTTACCAATATAGCAGGTGAAATATGTGAAGAACAAAATCACCATGCTGACTTCGAACTGAGTTGGGGCAGAGTTTTGGTTAAGATATTCACACATAAAATCGATGGATTAGTAGAATCAGACTTTATTCTCGCAGCTAAATTTGACAAAATTTGAGTGATGTCATGAATAGTATCAGAAAACATGTTTTCGTTTGTGTTAATGAAAGAGACGGAAATAATCCTAAAGGGTGCTGTGCATCAAAAAAATCCTTAGAAGTTATGACGCAATTAAAAAAAGCGGTTAAAGAACACGGGATTAAAGATATTAGAGTGAACAAGTCAGGATGTTTAGGTTGTTGTGAGAATGGTATCTCTTGTGTAATTTATCCAGATGGAATATGGTATACTATTCCAAATGAGCAAAAGGCTATTTTAGAAATTTCAGAGTCTATAGTCAAAGAAGAGATTGCTAATGATTACCTTATGTACAAAAAGAAAGTGTGATTTTATGAAAAAAATTGTTTATACTAGAGTCGGCGGACCTGATTCAATTGAGATAATTGATGGAGAATTAGGAATACCAGATAAAGAACAGGTAAAGGTAAGAGTGTACAGGGCAGGAATAAATTTTGCAGATTTAATGATGAGACAGGGTCTATACGGGAGTAATCCTGACTTTCCGTTTACACCTGGATATGAGGTTTCAGGAATAATAACAGAAATAGGAGAAAATGTTGACAATCTAAAGATCGGAGAAAGAGTAATTGCAATGACTGGATTTGGTGGATATTCAGAAGAAGTAATTGTAGACTCGAATAGAATAATTCCGATTCCAAGTAGTGTTAGTTTTGATCAAGCAGCAGCAATACCAGTTACATACGGTACTGCCTATCATATGTTAGTTCACTTAGGGAGAATAAAGCCGGGAGATTCTGTATTAATTCATCATGCAGCAGGAGGTGTTGGAACTGCTGCTGCACAAATTTGCAAATCTTTTGGTGCAAGTCTAATTATTGGGACTGCTTCTAAATCAAAAAAGGAATTCGTAGAATCTCTTGGAATGCATTTTGTAGACAGAGATAAGGAAGATTTTGTGGAAGTTTGTAAAAATCTCACAAATGGAAAAGGGGTACATCAGGCAATTGATCCAGTAGCGGGAAAACATCTAATGAGATCTTACAAATCATTAAGAAATGGTGGGAAATTACATTGTTTTGGCGCTTCTTCGGCAGTACCTAAAGAAAAAAAATCTATATTAGCAGCGTTAAAGATGTTAATTAATACACCAAGTTTCAATCCAATGAAGATGATGAACTCTAACAAGGCAATTTTTGGAGTGCATATGGGTAGAATGGATGATGAAGAAATATTCAAGAATCATCTTTTCGAATTAGGAATATTGCTGGAAAAAGGAGAAATTGAACCAATCATTGATTCAGTTTGGAGATTCGAAGAGGTTTCTCAGGCACAAAAACATATGCATAATAGGAAAAATAAGGGAAAAATTCTATTAGATTTTTCTCCAAAATAAATATACATACAATGCTGTGGTTAAGACTGTTTCCAAACAAAATCTCTAAAGTTTTACAGGTCTAGTAGCCCCACATGCTTGACATTTCAATAAAGTAGTTCTTTCTTCTTTAACGAAACGAGTATCTGGAGCTCTGCATTGTCCACATAAAATGTAAGACTTCACATATGATACTATTTTTTCTTTAATCCTCTTAGGAGGAACCCTTCCCTTGAACAAAACTCTAACTTGCTCTCTAGTACCCGATGTACCAAGTTCATTAATCAAAAACTGATAAACATGATTTGCATCCCTATCCATAGCATCGACAATTGCAGCAAAATTTCTCAGAATAGTTTGGTTTCCTTCAATCAAAATCTCTGGTTCTGGCATAGTCCACCTAGATCTTTCACTGATATTTTTCGGGATACGTGCTCGTGCTCTATCCAGTAATGAGTCATATTCGAAGTCGACCATCGTCTACCCGAGAAGACTACCCCTTTTCACCCCACCGACTGGGAAACTGTAGTGATAACCGTAAAATGCTGTCTTATCCAGGAGATATCATGGATGATGAGATTGAGGTTAAAGTTGCAAGGACACATGATGACGCGATACTACCAACGAAAGGAAGTGTTCATGCTGCCGGATGGGACTTATATTCACTACAGGATACAATAGTCAATCGTAGAATTGCCACAATGGTAAGGACTGGATTACATGTGGCCATTCCAGAAGGATATGAAGGTCAAGTTAGAGCGCGTTCATCTCTAGGAAAAAAAGGATTGATTCTACCACACAGTATAGGGACTATTGATGCAGATTATAGAGGTGAACTTTTTGTATTAATGACATGGATCGGAGAAGGTGATTCTTATCTCATACAAAAAAATGAAAGGATCGCACAATTATTGATAACTCCAATTCCTAAATCTAAATTTACAGAAGTGGATATTGAGAAGCTAGGTGAAACAGAAAGAGGAGACGGAGGTTTTGGTTCGACGGGAAGGTTTTAGCGGATAATACCAATAAAATAGATAGTTTTCATCCGATGGCTTGATACAGGACGGGATTCTAGGAGTATTTAATGCCGCTAAGCGTAGACGAGCTTCGAGCCAAAGTAAAACAACACCGTAGCAACGGTTTAAACACACAACAGATAGCAGATGAGCTTTCACTATCTCAAACAACAATCCAATGGTTGTCCACAGAAGAGTACTCCAATAATACTACATCAGAAGATAGGCCTACAGATGTACAAGTAGGATGGAGATCAGTAGCAGTAAAAGCAAGTAGAATCGAAGCTATATCATATATTTTTGCAGATATCATTGAGGAAGAGGTAGGAGATGAAATAGACACTATTGTTGGTATTAGTATCAATGGTATACCATTCGCACAAGCAATTGCTGGACAATTAGATTTGGATTTAGCAGTGAGTCGTTCAATTAGTGAAGATGAAGGATCTCATATTTCTGAGATTTTTGCTTCTGTATCTGGAAAACAAGTAGTAGTAGTAGATGATGTTGTATCTTCAGGAACAACTTTGAAAAAGACAATAAAGAATCTTAGAAATGCAGGTGCAGAAGTCAAACTCTGTCTAGTTCTAGCAAATAAATCAGAAGCTAATGCACTTGAAGGAGTGCCTCTCAGAGGACTTGTTAGAGTAGTTACTGTTTGAGGCTGAAATATGCATTGGGCAGATCATACCGCTTTGCGGCTATCTGAAAAACATGATTCGCAAGTCATTGCTTCAGGGATTACTCCTTCAGGTGAATTCCATATTGGTCATCTGAGAGAAATCCTAACAGCAGAAATGATCCATAGAGCATGTCTCGATGCGGATAAAAAATCACAGTATATCTTTATAGTTGACTCAATGGATCCTCTAAGGAGAGTTTATGATTTTCTTTCGCAAGAATATGAAAAATATATTGGTTTTCCTTTAGCAAATATTCCAGCACCCAATCCAGATGGAACTCCTAATTACGATGGAGAAAACTATGCAATTCACTTCTTAAATCCATTTTTAGACGCATTAAAACAGATTGGAGTAATTCCGAAAGTAGTAATGAATCATGAAACCTATGAAAATGGAGAATTTGCAGAAAAAATTGATATCGCCATAACAAATAGAGACGAAATATGTAAGATCATAGAGAAAATTTCAGGTAGAGAATTACCAGAAGGATGGTATCCATACAACCCCATTGGGAGTGATGGAAGTATGGATGGTGTTACGGTCACTGGATATGAAAAACCATATGTTTTCTGGACTGATCGTCATGGCAAAAATGGAAAATCTGACATTAGAAAGGCACAAGGAAAAATGCCTTGGAGAGTTGATTGGGCCGCAAAATGGGGAGTTCATGGTATTACTTGCGAGCCTGCAGGAAAAGATCATGGAGCTGCCGGAGGGAGTTTTGATACTGGAATTCCTATTTGTAGAATTCTTGGAAGTGAACCTCCAGAGAAAATGGTCTATGAATGGATTCAACTCAAAGGTTCTGGACCGATGTCAAGTTCTAGTGGCAATACAATCGGACCCATAGAAGCATTAAACTTAGTTCCACCTGAAATATTGAGGTACATAATTGCTAGAACCAAAATTAAAAAGCATATTGATTTTGATACTGGGCCATCACTTTTTGAAACAGCAGATGAATATGAAAGATTAGTTTCTAATCCTCCAGAAGATAAAGAACTCAGTAAAAAGAAAAAGGTTGCCCGAGATACAGCACTTGGAGCATTAAGATTGAGTCAGGTTGAGAGAGGTCATGATGCTTCTTTATCTACTGCAGGAGTCTCATTTAGACACTTGGCAATGCTTGCACAAATAAAATCTGATAATGAAGATATATGGACGTCATTAAAAAGAAGTCAGCATCTTGACGGTAAACCCAATCATGTACTAATTAATCGACTTTCAAGAATGAGAAACTGGATAGATAGTCAGCATTTCCCAGAAGATTCTAGAATAAAGATTCAAGATTCAATTAGTGATGAAAATAATAAGAAGATTAGCGAAAAACAAAGAAAATTTCTGGAAATGTTATACGATAGATTGGAAAGAATAGATTGGAATGAAACAGAAATTAATCAAAGTATTAGAGATTCATCGACAAATATTGGTATTAACAGAAGAGATGCTTATATTGCACTCTATTTACTAATTTTGGGTACAGATTATGGCCCTAGAATCGCCTCGATAATGAATGAAATCGGAAAAGAATCAACGCTAAATATATTTTCAAAATCCTTCCAATAGATTGGAAAAAACTTCTGAAGTAGGCCCCTTTGTACGAGAGGCAAGTCTTCTAACAATTAATTCGGGAGTAGATCTAGCAAGATGATTTCTTTTGGGATTTCTATCTACAATCAAATCCATATTTTCATCTAGCCCTTGTGCCTCAATTCCATCAATCCTGACATCTCCACCCATAACCTCTGAAATCGAATTCCCAATATGAGTAACTAGCAAGATATTAGTGTCTTTATTATTCTTTGAGGATTTGAGTAAACCTCCGAGTATTAGTGATGCTGCACCAGGCTCTGTAATTGCTTCTAATTCATCTGCTAAGATAATTTTTCTCTGACTTGATACCAAAACATCTGCTAATTTTTTTAATGTTCTTTCTAAAGCTCCTGCTGATTGAGTCCCCGTTACTTTTGCTAGAATGTGCAGTTCATCAAGAAGGCCGATTCTTGCATTAGATGCAGGGACTGGAAGCCCGGAATGAGACAATAGAATTAGTGACGCGAGAGTTTCTAAGAGGGTTGTTTTACCACCAGAGTTAGCACCGGAAAGTAATGCAACCCTCTCTTTCTGATCATCAGGAGATACTTCTCCTATCCCATAAGTTACTGGATCAGGTTCACAATCCAATAGAAGATGGCGGCCATCTTTCATCCATACTCCTGGATGATCAATACACAATTCAGGTATTGTACATCGATTAGAAATTGCCCAGTTCCCTACTCCTAACCACATGTCAATTTCAATACATTTTGAAATAGATTTTCGAGATTTTTTCATTATATTAACAGTTGATTTCGCAATAGTAATCTCTCCTTTGTTTCTCTCTGATTTAATTGCTTTCTCTAGTTCAATATCAATAAATTCTAAAGATTCTCTATTTACGATACATGGATATTCACTGGAAAAAATATCATTTGGTATGTTTATGTCTACATTTTCAAAATACGATATTAATTTCCTTTTACCTTCTTGTAATGCGAAATCTATTGTATCTGCAACGGAGCTTTTCAACCTTCTCTCAAGACCGGAAATATCGGAATAATAGGAAAGAACTTCATCACCATCGAAAGATAACTTAGATTGAGATGTTCCCGAAACAATTGCATCATTTACTGATTCCTCAATTGATTTTACTTGATTCCATAAATTATCCCGAAGTTTTTCAAGATTTTCAAGATTTGTTGATTCATTTTCCAAAGATTGTAATAGCAATGATAATTCTTCAAATCCTTCTAATTGATTTGATATTTCTTGACCAATAGGGTTTATCGGCCAAATTTGATCATGTAATTCTGCTATAATAGATAAATTTTTTGAATTGATTTTTAACCATTCCAAAGGTACTTCGGGAACCAAATCATATAGTGAACTATTAGTTTCTCCAATAATCCATCCCGAAGGTAATTCTTCAGGCCCTCCTCCTCCAATCCATGTAACTCTATTTAGCCCTAAGTAATCTTTCCAAGTTTCATCATCTGAACGGACTAAAATTCTACATTTCTTTTCAATATGTTTTAAATTTTTTAATTCAATTGTGTTTGGGACAACAATTACCCTATCTATTCTGGATGTTGGTTCTTTTGTATAACTTAAACCTGAAATATTTTTCTTCCATAACTCAAAAGATGTTTTACTATCATTTATGAATCTAATCGCATTTTTTGACCAATTTCTTCTTGATTCAATCTCAACTATGCTATCACGTGTTAAAGGAGTCAAAATTGAAAGTCTCTCTTTAGCGGCTTTAGTTACTACGAAATCACAAATACTAGTTATCAAATCTTTATGTAATCTTCTTCCATCTTCAGTATTAGTTATTTCATTAGAATTATTGTTGGCTAAATTGATTAATTTGACAGCTCTTTGTGGCGATATTCCTTCAATTCCTGAAAGTGTACTAACGTCTCCATCCTTTATCACACGTTCTACATCTGCCAAAGAACCTATTTCAAATATCAATTTCTCAGTTAGAGAATCACCAACCCCGGGTATTTCTTTCAAACTTAGCATATTTTAACTCGATAATTCTAGGTAATTAAGGAAATCGCTATGCCCTGCATATTTCTGCGGATTTTATAAAAATCTATAGAGAACCGATATTCAATAATCTGGGTTCAGGAATTCCATCCATTGCTTCAGCTATTGCAAGTACTTCCATTCTTGCGCCAGCCATTGT
Organism: Euryarchaeota archaeon UBA605; assembly: GCA_002504905.1. GTDB lineage: Archaea > Thermoplasmatota > Poseidoniia > Poseidoniales > Thalassarchaeaceae > MGIIb-O2. The sequence continues at coordinate 57,560 of DATY01000007.1, forward strand.
AGTGACAAATGGGATATTTAATTCAACAGCTAGTCTCCTCATCATATTACCATCAAGAACTGCTCCTCCAGTATTTCTTGGTGTATTAATTATAAGTTGAATTTT
>DATY01000027.1:0-33895 GCA_002504905.1 Euryarchaeota archaeon UBA605
GCTTTCAACAGATCCAATCAGATATACCATAGAAGAGTGCAAAGCAAAGGAAGAAAATAACCAACCATTATGCTCTGTTGAATGGCTCTATCTTGCCATAGAAGAAGATTTGAGAGCCCAAGATGATTTAGTTGCAAGTATATTATTGGGTGAAGGGCCAAATGTAGAAGTAAATAGAGAATTACTCTCCAGTGCATATCTGATTATTTTGATGGCTATTGTAGTCGTTATATTGTTGTGGCTTAGTTTACGTAGGATTTCAGATGTTTTAATCGTCTGTGTTGGGTTAATTCTTTCTTTGCTATGGATGCAAGGATTAATTGGTTGGAGTATAATTTTTGGAAATAAATATGGTATAGAAATTATTTTCAGGTCGCAATTTTCTAACTTACTACCAATTTTGATATTGGCTTTGGGTATTGATGATAGCCTTCATGCATTGCACAGATACAAGGAAGAAAGAAAGAATGGAAAATCGAGTCATGAATCTGCTGACGAATCAATATCTCGTGTAGGTAGAGCAATTCTATTGACTTCCACTACAACAATAGTTGCTTTCTTGGCTAATCTGACTTCGAATATCGCCGCTTTAAGGTCATTTGGAATTGAGGCAGGTTTAGGTGTAGCCTCTGCTTTCTTGTTAACTGGACTTTGGGTACCTCTCGTGAGATTAGATGCTGATTTGTGGCTAGATAAAAGAGGTAAACTGGTCAATGATACTGAGGATCAAATACATATTATTCCAAAGGAATGGTTAGTGAATTTAACATCTTTTTCCGCAAAAAAAGGTATTTCTGTATCAATTATTGCATTACTAATTACTATGTTAGCTACTCCTCTAATGTATTCTCTTGAAGGTGATTTTCAGATTGATGATTTCTTAGATGAAGATTCCGATTTCGCTCAAGGTGTTTTCCTTGTTAATCAAAGATTTATGGATGGAGAACCTGGTTACATTTTGGTAGAGGGTGATATAGCAAATCCAAAGGTAATACAAGCGATAAGCGAAACTAGAGAAAATATGAATTCTCACGATAGAGAATTAGATCCTGATCAAATTTCTAGAACACCTTCTGGAGAAGTTGAACTAATTGCACTTGATGAAATTTTAATATTTGCTCAAGCAGCCATGTATGAGAATATTACCCCATTTGAAGAAGCTGGATGGGATTCAACAAAAGACGATGGTGGGCTTGAATGTGAGACGATGAGCCTATTGTATCCTGGAGTAGGAATAAGAAAAATTCCAATTCTAGAAGATAGAGATTGCCTAGTTTTCTTGTATGGTTTTATCTTGACAAGAGGCGTACCTGCCAGTGGAGGTTATCCTGCTTTGCCACCATCAATTACCTCTGAGTATATTCAAGCAAGTACGGTCATTGATTTTGAGAAGCCATGGCTTGATAATTCTGGCGAAACACCAAAATATACCCGTATGACAATGAGATTCGGTCTTTCAAATGCAGAACAATTTGCTAAAATTGGTCCAGCCTTAGATCAATTAATAGACGATATGCAACCTTTCCAAAATCTTTCTTCTTCTAACATTGTTAAGAGGGGAAATTTAGATTCTGCATTCACTTCAGATGAGTTTCCAATCACATGGGCAATTCCTACCGGAGATCCCGTAACCAGATTTGTAGCTGCAGATTCAATGCAGAATGAAATGCAGTCCACATTATTTTTAGGATTAGTTTTCTGTACATTTACTCTTTGGTGGGGATTTAGAGATGAAGAAAGTCTCTCAGATAGAATTGAAATGATTCGAACTAAGAAAATCATTTATTCTGCAAAAACAATCCTTGCAATGGCGTTTGTCGGAGGAATAATGACATTTTTAGTCAGTGCTAAAGCTGGTTTAATTTTTGCTGGTTTAGCACTATTACTGAGTATTCTCTGGGGAATATCAGGTTTTGGTATCGCAGTAATAACTACAACCCCAATTTTTATTGTTATTATTTGGTTGTATGGATTAATCGAAGTTGCAGGTTATGGCCTAAATATGGTAACAGTAGCAATTGCAGCAATGTCTTTGGGAGTTGGCATTGATTACGTAATACATGTTGTGGAAAGATTCAGAGAAGAACAAGAAAATGGTCATGATACAATTACATCTATCGGAATAGTGGGTGGTGCTTCAGGTCTAGCACTGTTTGGTTCAGCCTTATCCGATATCGGTGGTTTCTTAGTAATCACACAATCAAGTATGGGGTTCTTTTCTACATTTGGATTATTTTGTGCTATAATGATTGGACTTTCTCTGATTGCAAGTATGGTACTTACGCCATCATTAATTGGAATTATCTACAATAAAAAGGGATTATCTGAAAAATCAGAAATTACAGATTAACAATATCAATCTTGATAATTTGCTTCACCAGGAATTTCTTCTTTCAGGCCCTTACGCTGTCTGATCTCTCCAGTTACCTTGTGGAATAAAGCAGCAGGTAACTGAACGAAACCAGCATTTTCAGTATTCCAAACAGCTCTTCCTTGACTAGCTGCCCTGATATCATTTGAGAATCCGAAAGATTCTGCAACCGGCATCTTACCAATTACACTGGCAGTTCCACCATCTACAGGCATATCTTCGATAATACCTCTTCGAGTGGTTAGTTCTCTAGTTACTCCACCAATTACATCATTAGGAGCATCGATTCGAATATTTTGCATTGGCTCAAAAATTACTGCTTTAGCTCTAAGTACAGCACCCTTTACTGCATTACGAACTGCAGGAATTGTTTGAGCAGGGCCACGGTGTATTGCATCTTCGTGAAGTTTAGCATCAACTAATCTTACTAAAACACCCATTAGAGGTTCTTCAGCAGTGGGTCCTTTCTTACAAACATCATTGAATCCTTCAATCATTAATTCTCTAGTTTCATGAAGGTTCTGAATACCTTTAGTGTCGTTAACAAAAACATTAGTTCCATTAATAGCATAGATTTTTCTCATTAAATCTTTATCCATTCCAAACTCTGCAAACTTATTCCCTACGTCCTTTGCATCTTTTGTTCTAACTGGACCATCTCCAAAGTGACCCTCTCTAAGTGCGTTAATGACATCTTGTGGGAGCGGTTCGCATTCAATATAGAATCTATTATGTCTGTTAGGGGATTTACCCTCAAATGGCCTACCATTGTTATTACTTTCAATTGACTCTCTGTACACAACAATAGGCTCACTAACCTTAACTTTGATGTTCTGTTCTTCTTGCATGCGGAAAATTGTAATCTCAAGATGGAGTTCACCCATTCCAGCCAGTAGAGCCTCCCCTGTTTCTTGATTGGTAGTAACTTGTAATGATGCATCTGCTTTAGCCAGTCCTCTCAAAGCATCGATAAATTTAGGTAAGTCCTTCATTGATTTAGGTTCTACAGCAACGGTAACAACTGGCTCTGAATAGTGCCTAATAGCTTCGAAAGGAGTTGCTTCAGAATCTCTAGAAATTGTTACTCCTGCTGCTGCACTTTTTACACCAGTTAATGCAGCAATATTACCTGCTGATACTTCTGGAACTTGTATTCTGTCACCTCCAACCATCATACTAACCTGTTGAACTCTCTCAGCTTTTGCAGCTCCTATTGCCCATACGCTTTCACCATGCTTGATTGAACCAGAGTATACACGACCTACCGCTACTTCTCCAGCATGCGGATCCATCCAAATCTTAGTAATCATTAATTGAAGAGGTCCCTCTGGATTTGTTTCAAGCATTGATTTACCAACTTCTGAGTCAAGATCTCCTTGCCAAATATTTGGAATACGGTATTTTTGAGATACTAATGGAGATGGTAACTGCTCTACAGCCATGTCTAGTAAAACCTGATGAACAGGGGCTTTTTTGGCTAGTTCTTTTTGTTCGTCATTGTGACAGTGTTCAAAAATATCTTTGAAATTAAGACCTGACTTTGTCATGTAAGGTATTGACATACCCCAGTTATAGTATGCAGAACCAAATGCTACAGTACCTTTTTGTACGGAAACTTGCCATTCTTTAGATAACTCAGCAGGTGCAAAGGTAGCAATTAATTTGTTTACTTTAGTAATAATTTTCTCGAACCTTTTCATCATTTCTGGACCATCAATCTGTAACTCATTGATCAATCGATCAACTTTGTTGATAAAAAGAACTGGACGTACTTTTTCTTTCAATGCCTGTCTAACCACTGTTTCTGTTTGTGGCATTGTTCCTTCAACTGCACATGCTAATATAATGCAACCATCGACTGCACGCATAGCTCTAGTAACGTCCCCACCGAAATCGACGTGGCCAGGAGTATCAATCAGGTTGATTAGATAATCATCACCATCTATTTCGTGAACCATTGACGCACTTGCTGCGTTGATTGTTATCCCTCTAGCACTCTCTTGTTGGTCGAAATCCAAAACACGTGATTTTCCTGCTAAATCTTCAGACATCATTCCTGCTCCCGCAATTAGATTATCGGAAAGAGTTGTTTTCCCATGGTCAATATGAGCCGCAATAGCAAGATTTCTGATTTTTTCTCTAACGTGCATAACTTCAGTTGCTCGCTTTATGTTGTCTTCTTTACGACCCATACAATCACCTTATGATAGTCGCCCGACCTAACTTCGGTTCATAAAGCCGATTGTATCACTACGTGATACAGGTTATTACTTAGACTCTAAGTGTTGAACGAGAATCATCTTGCAGAAGATGCTATTCTCTCTACTTCATCGCGCTTACCTACAGCGTAGGAGCCGACGTCTCCGCTAGCAGCTTTGGTTAATTCAGAGACGATTCCTTCTGTCAAAGTTTTCTTACTTTTTGCTGTTGCTGAAGCACAACCAATGCCTAGATTTCTCAAAGCAATATCTAGACGTCTGCTAGGTGAAGAATCTACAGCTTTAGGGGCGCTAACTGCCCCCATCTTAATTCTTGTAGTTTCTTCACAAGGAGCAGATTCGATGATCGCGTCAATGAAGACTTGCAATGGATTTTCTTCTTTTCTCTCAGAAATAATATCTAATGCGCTTTCGAGTGCTTTTGCACAGTGCTGTTTCTTTCCAGAAAACTGACCAGATCGCATTAGATTATTGATGAATCTTTCGACAACTGATAACTTTGCTTTGCCAAACCAGGAATTAGCATGCCTTCCACCACTGTGCGGGGTACCTATTGTTGTCAAATTAATGTATGGAGCCAAACCAGGATCAGAACATGTAACATCTGTTGCGTCCCACTTGCCAAAAACCATGGTACCAATACCTGCTATAGGAGCTTCTTGTGTAGATTGATTTTCCTCAGTCATTGAAACACCTCATCGTACTGGTTTCTCTTTACGGCCACGGACCATCTCATCAAGAGAAACGCCATTAACTTTGATTACTTTGTAACGAACACCAGGAAGGTCACCCATTGATTGACCTCTTGGACCTCCAATACCTTCCACTAATACCTCATCGTGTTCATCAATAAATGAAATTGCACCATCACCAGGTGCAAAGGCTGTAAGTTTGTTACCAGTTCTAATAAGAGAAATCTTCACTGCCTTACGGATTCCTGAGTTAGGTTGCTTAGCTTCGAATCCTACCTTCTCTACAACTATTCCCTTTGCTTGAGATGAACCTTTCAAAGGATCGTGTTTCAGAACTCCACCTTGACGACGCTTGATCTCACGGTCACGAAATCTCTTTTCTTTCCAGCGATATTTACGACGGTCACTTTTCATCTTCGATCCGGAGAAAAGTCCTCTACCCAAGCAATAACACCTCTAAGACGGGCCGCCGACCTACCTGTGGTATAAGAGCATGACGGGGAAGCAGTGGGTAGAAGTTCGACCATAAAACCCATTTTCTTTCGCTAACATTGAAATCGAAATGTCATCGGGTGGTTAACATGGCGTTCCGAGATTTGCTAGTTGATGTTGAAAAAATTGATACAAAAACTAGTGTAATACATGGAATTTTAAATAAATCTAGGGATTTAAACCATATACCATTAGTTTTCAACAACCTTTCAGAGGCGCCTAATCATTCTGCTGCATTAAATGTATTAACTAGAAAAAGAATTTGTGAGACGTTTAATGTCAGTCCGGGCGAATTAATTGATATTCTAGCATGGGCCATGAATAACCCCTGTGAACCAGAAATTATTGATTCAAGTCAAGCTCCAGTAATGGAAAATACCATGGAAAAAGTAAATTTAACAAAAATACCAATTCCTTGGCATTATCCCGAAGATAGAGGTAGATACCAGTCTGCATCTGTCATAATTGCACAATACAACGGAATTAGAAATATGTCATTTCATAGGCAATTTTTGAGAGATGACAATCATACAGTTTCAAGATTTGTTCCGAGACATCTTAGAACTATGACTGATTTAGCAAATAAAGAAGGAAATAATGTAGATATTGCTGTCATCAATGGAGCAGACGCGGTTGTGCTCTTAGCAGCAGCGATGTCATTTACAGAAAATTTAGATGAGTTAACTGTTGCAGCTGCGTTGCATAAAAAATTACATGGAAGTCCTCTAAAATTAGTAGAATTGTCTAATGGTATCCAGGTACCTGCAAATGCAGAATATGCCATGGAAGCCAAAATAACTTTGGAAAGAGACGATGAAGGACCATATGTGGACATTACTGGCACAGTAGATGATGTTAGACAAGAAAATGTGATTAGTTATAATTCAATTCACCATAGAAATAACCCCGTATTTCATGCGCTAATTCCCGGAGAAGTTGAGCATAGAACATTGATGGGGATGCCAAGGGCTCCAACGATAAAGAACGCAGTTTCAGAAGTAGTTCCATGCAGTGATGTATACCTGACAGATGGAGGATGTGGATGGCTATCTTCTGTAGTACAAATTATACCTCAAAATGAAGGAGATGGAGTGAAGGCGATACATGCAGCATTGGAGGGACATCCATCAATGAAACAAGTAATAATTGTTGATCAAGATATTGATACATCAGACCCCGTAAGAGTTGAATGGGCATTAATGACTCGGTGGCAACCAGACAAAGACACAGTAATCCTTTCTGGTCAAAAAGGTTCGAGTCTTGATCCGAGTAGGTCAGAAGATGGCCTAACAAGTAAAATTGGTATGGATGCAAGTTTGCCACCAGGTATTGATAAATCTCCTTATGAATCCGTGCTTTGAGGTCAAAAGATGACAGATATTGACATCAACCAAAAATTACAGCACCCAAGAAGAAGTTTGGGTAACAGACATAGGAGTCAAGCAGAGAAATTTCTAAAGATATCAGAAAATCTTGAAAACCTGAATTGGGCAGAGCAAAGTGCAAAACAAGCAGTTCTATACGACTTTACAAATCCTGAAAATTGGATTATTCTAACAAAAATAAAGATAATCAAAGAAGATATTCAAGGAATACGGGCTGTATTAAAAGAATTATTTACTATTTTAGGTAGAGATCCTGAATTACTTGGTCAATTAAAAAATATTGACCTAACAAAAAATGGAATGGATTTACTGAATGCTGGACTAAGAATCGATCCGTTAGACCCCGATAAATGGGCGAAGGATGTATTAGGGAACGATGAACAAACAGAAAAATTCAAGAAAAGGGTTGAAAAACTAGATTTAAGGGATGTAAGGGCGAATATTCTATTTTCTAGGAGAATTGAAAGACTTAGAGATTTTGGAAATGAAGAATTATTCATGTATTTATCAAGAATAATCCTAGCACAAAGACCTTCCAATCATGAAACTTGGAATGAATTAGGCAAGCTACATGAAAGAAGAGGAGAGTTTGATGAAGCTTGGTTCTGTTATGATCAGGCACAGACATATTTCCCCACCATTAAGGTTAGAGATAGATATAAAGAAAGAATGGAGGCGAAAATGGATGGTAAGGCAAATATTCCTTGGACAGAGCCAGTGGTTAAGAATAGGGTTGATTTTCTTAAGAAAATGCAAAATATGTCTACTCCAAAGAACTTCAAAATTAATCTTGATGAGGAACATATAGAAGAGAATATGGAGACAGACGACTATCAGAAAATTACACAATTTAGAGAGCAAGGGAATCTATCAGGAGCTTTCTTTTTGGCTAGGCAATTAGCTGCTGAAGGGGATGAGGATGGCGAAATATTAGTCAAAGAAATCATGGAGGAAATGAATAATGAAAACTGAAGAACCCTGGGTAGTTATTTGGGCGATACCGAAAAATAATATCGATGTTCCTTGCTGGTTAATGGTTAAACATGTTGAAAGAGGATGGGAATTACCTGGTGGAACACAACTAGAAAATGAGGGAAATGATGTTACTGCTCTTAGAGAATTATTTGAAGAAACGGGATTATTAGGAGTTGCTATTTCTGAAGATGATTCTATAATCAAAGGCGGAGTTGTAGTTTTAGTAGAAATTGATGAAGAACCCGAACCCTACGGCTGGGATTCTGATGATGAAAGTATTATCGAAGTTGGATGGTGTGTAGAAATACCTGATGATTTGTACTGGGGCAGTAAAGAAATTAAGAAATTAATTAATTATGATTGGAGCGCTTCTAAGACTTTCAAGTCTTGAATTTCGCTTTTCCTCTGCAACAATATATTCTTCCATTCATCTACTCCCAGAATATTTGATGAGTCTATTATAAGCCCTATGTCGTTACGATTTTCTCCAGATAAATTTACTGTTAATATGGGGATTAACTCTTCAACAATCTCCAAAACATCATTTGGGTTAGATGGAACCCAAGTTGCTCCCGCAGATTCTCTAGGGGCTGCGTTTTTTATTCTAGATTCCATATTTGGTGCAGACTCAGAAACTTCCTCTAGAGCCAAGTCTAACCATTCAAGAGAACAAACTAGACTCTCTGATGTCATATTTGTATTTGTAAAATGTTTTCTTGCTGACCACAAATGCCTCATTGCAGGATCAAAATCATTCAATGTCACATATATTCTTGCTGCCTCTAATCGAGAAAGTCCAATTATATCTTCAGGGTGACCATACTGTTTACTGATATCTGCATGAACAACCAAAGACATTATTGATTCACCAACATTTCGATGCCAATTAGCTAGATTGAGTAAGGCTAGTCCATGTAATGGAGAACCAGGGCATAGTGCGTTCAAGCGATCTACACACCATCTTAATTCATTTCCAACTGAATTAATGTCAATTAATCCTAGTAAAGCGCGTTCCATCCTCACTCTGGCTTCGATTAAATGATCTCTCTCATTATTTGTCCTAGAACGGTTCAAAATATCTTCAGAAAAAACACCAATATCCTCCAAGTCACCCTGAGATATTTTCTTCTGGAGGATAAGCATGTCAAGTTCTAGAGGCGTTGCCTTGTCTAAAGATTCGCTCATAAAAGCACCTTTTCATTCAATCGAACTGACCACAGATTCATATTGAGATCTTAATTCATTTTCTCTCTCAACCATTCTTTCTAAATGTGACTCAAATGTTTCTTTAGATGATGATAATTCTTTAACTAATTCTTCCCTATCTTCTACTTCCAGTAATAAATTTCCTACTGCTCTAAAAACAGGCCTATCTTTAGCCTGTTTAGAAAGGGATTGTAGTGTCAAACTAATTTCATTTATTTGAGTTGAAACCGTTTGTATTTGGTTGCGCGCCAATTGTAATTCTTGTACTAGGGCTTGAATATCTTGGGGGCTTGAATTGTCCATTTAATCCTCTCCTGCGGCACTAAGGGCATGCTCAGATGCTATCAACCCACGCATCAGACTATTCCATCTGGCTCTCAAGTCAACAACACTTTCAGCTGTCTCTAAAACTGTAATAGAATTATCACTGCAAATGAAGTTACATTCTGTAACTAAGCTTGCTGCAAGCGCTTGCGCATCGGAATGAGTGAATATTAATTCGAATTGTGAAGAATTATTCTTCTTCATTAGATGATTCCTCGGCAAGTTTACGCTCATAATCTAGAGCTGCTTGTTGAGCAATGACTGTCATATCAGTTGCAGTTGCACCTTCCATTCCTCTTCTAATTACTCTACTGTTAGAATCGGAAGCTCTAGTGAATGGTTCCCAAACACCGCCAGAGAATTTATAGCCACATTTTTTACATTCCCAAATTCCAGCTACTTGTCTACGAACTTTAGTATATTGACATTTAGGACAGGTGTAAAATTTTGACTTCTTAGCAATTGCTGAACCTGCTCTACGACGTACGCTAACACCATATCGAGCCCCGAATTTCGCTGTTGCTCCAGATTTCTGTGTTCTTTTTGCCATTTTAATTGCCTCCTTCTAACGCATGAACCATATTTCTGAGTTCCTCACCCTTTTTTCGAGCCTCTTCCATAAGTTCAGTAAATTCAGCGGCCGTGAAGGCTCCCTTAAGACCCTTCTGTAATGAATGGACGTGATTATCATCACCCAATGTAATGTGGATTCTTTCGTCACCACCCAGTTCTTCCCTACCATTTGCATCGAAGATGAATCTTCCACCAACTCTCTGGTAAGAACACATAATAGGCGTTTTAGAAACTACTAATGGCCTATCTTCACCTAATTCGAATTTTTCCTGAGGAATTATTGCATTTCGTAACGCAGTTATTCCTGCTAAGGCAAATGCATCGAATAAGTTTCCATCATCCGAAACCGCAAAAAGATCAAGAATGACCTGCCAAGCTTTTTCACCAGGAATTATGCATAAATCAGAGGTATCAATACATCCAGATTCTCTTATTCCACGATCTACAACTCGACTTAATTCAATTGATTCTGCACTTGGAGGTCCAGCTTCGTGCTGTCTTCCAGAAACAGGCCTTACTTCTGCCATGCACATTAGACCACCTTCATTTGGTCTGTCAGGGTAAGGAGTCATTGTTTGGAACTTAACGCCTGCTAGAACAATTGTATCTCCCATTCTAACACGTGCCGAGCCCTCTGCATTTCCAAGTATTCCTACTTCTATTTCTACATCTCTACCTTCAAACTGAGAACGATTATCCAATCTCTGATCATTTTCTGCTAGTTCTCTGAGATGGCTTCTCAATAACTGAGGAACTAATGGAATACTCATTGTGGATACCTCCCTGTTTTCAGTGCTTCGACACAATAATCGTGAATCACCATTGCAGCATCCATATTGTAATCCCAAGCTTGTTTGAATTCTTCGGGAGATAAATCGCCGTCCATTTGAAGAAAGACTAATTCTCCAGAATTAGGAAGTATCCCCATAGGTAAATCTGCCTCTCCGTAATTATCTTCTGCCTTGTTCAAATCGCAAACAACTACATCATTTATTTTCCCTGATGCGACTGAAACAACTAGATCCGTCATAGGAATTCCTGCATGAGCAAGAGCTACTGATGCTGCAGTTAGGCCTACGCACCTAGTACCCGCCTCGGCACAGATTATTTCAATCTCGACTCTAATCTTAGATCTAGGATATAATTCTAACATTACAACGCTTTCTAGAGCCTCAGCGGTGACTTTACTGATTTCTCTGCTCCTTCTATTGAAACCAGGCCTAATTCTATCGGATGTAGAAAAAGGAGCCATATTATATCTGACATCTAAAACAGCTCTATCCTGTCTTTGTATTTTCCTAGGGTGTGCTTCCATAGGCCCGTATATTGCTGCGATTACATCATTTGAGCCCCATTTCATTCGGCATGAACCATCAGCTACAGGAACTACTCCTAGCTCGATTGAAATTGGTCTAACATCTCCAGCTTTTCTTCCATCATTACGGATGCCATTGGCATCAATCATTTGTACGTCTCCATATCCCATTATGCTACACCCCCAATTTTTGCTGCTTTTGCTTCAGCAGTAAGTGAACGGAGTCGATTTCGGACTTCTAATGTCCCATTGAAATCTCCATCAATCCAGAGTCTACCATTGTCTCCAACTATTACTCTGCATTCTGAATCCTCCTTGAGTTGTCTGAGTGCTTTTCCTTGTTTTCCGATCAATCTTCCCAAAAGATGAGGGTCGATGTTCTCAACAGCACCTGAGCGGATTTTTCGTAATCCCATTCCTTTCATGGTAACTACGCTTGAATGAGTTTCTTCTACTTCTTGGACCCTACATAATATTGCTTCACCAATGTCTATTACACTCCTGGTTCCTCCGAAGTCTGTCTTAGATGGACCAAGACTCATTGGTAAAATAGCATTGAATGGGGCCCCTATATCTACAAACCAGATATTGTTAGTGCAACCTTCAATGTATCCAATTACTAAGTCTCCAGGTCTTGGAACATATGCAGTTCTCCTTGGTTCGATGGAAATAGTGTTTCCATTCACATTCATTCGTCCGTTTTTCGTAGCACGAATTCGACCATCAATAGCTATTACGCCATGGCCTAATTCATGACCCTCTGAATCTCCAAGATCTTCACCTGGAGCAACGAGTCGGGTATCTCGTTGATTGTCCTGCGGCCCGGCCGCGTTCTTCTTTTCAGTCATGTTATCGAGCCGCGCGACCAACCCTCCCTTCATAACCTTGATGTGAACCCCTACGGGGTATACTCAGTCTAGTTCCTTGACAGAAACTTCCGAAGACCTTTGAGCGACTTGGCTAATAAGTTCATTTTTCATACCCCCGGGTACTTCTACAACACATACCCAAGACCCATCACTAAGCCATTCTTCTTTCTTGATTGATTCTCTTAAAATTCGATGTACTCCGCCGTAGTCTGAACCTGGAACCTTGAATGCAAGACGTATACTAATGAATGACAAAGGAATGACAGGTTTTAGAAGTTTAATTGCATCTTGTACTTGCCGATCAACTGGTAAAAATGGATCTATTGAGAATCTTATTTCATCTAGAGCTAATTCTATCCTAGTCCTCGGGTGTGGTAACTTTGTTCTCGGGTCAGTAGCAGTAGTTGCAATTTGATGAATAATCTTAATTCTCTTATCTGCAATAATTTTCTTTCTCTGAATTGTAGTTAGTTGTATTGTTCCTTCATTCAATATTTTTTCTACGCATGCAATAATTTCGGTTGTTCCAAACACACCCATCAAGGCTTCATTTGTGGGCCTATCTCCCGCTCTAGCATCATTCCAAATCTGATCTGTAGCCAATAAGTCATCAATTGGTACTGATGAATGGTCTTTCTTCCAAGAATCTACCAAATCTGGATCAACAAGGATTTCATATCTTGAACCGCCCTTCTCAAGACGGGCGAGAACTGCATCATCAAGACTAACCATGTACTGTGAGAAAGGGTGAGGGACTTAGAATTGTAGGTTAGAAAATGCTTACAACCTATCTAATTGCTTCAATGTTGATTCTCTATCTAACTTTTCATATCCTGTAGAATCGACAACAGCAATCTCAACAGTTTCTCTATTAAGATCATCTTCAAGAGATTCTTTTAGAGCCTCTAAACCAAGTTTTATTGCTGCATTCTTAGTCATATTCAATTTCCAATGATTCTCAAAATGATCAATTACTGTTGATCTTCCACGACCAATTGCTCCTGCTTGGTATGATTGATATGCACCTGATGGATCGGTCTCGAACAAGTGAATTCCTTCTTCATCTACTCCAGCAATTAAAAGAGCTGTTCCAAATGGCCTGGCTCCACCATATTGGGTGAATGATTGCATGAAGTCACACATTTTCTTAACCAATGTAGTAATTGCAATAGAGTCTCCATAAGTCATTTTATTGACCTGGCATTGGACTCTAGCTTTGTCAACCAATTGTCTAGCATCAGCAACTAGTCCGGAAGTAGTCATTCCAATATGGTCATCAATCTGATACATCTTTTCTATTGAGTCTGTTAGTATTAATTTACTAGAAATTCTCTTATCGACAATTAAAATGATTCCGTCCTTAAATTTCAATCCTACAGTTGTAGTTCCTCTTTTTACCGATTCTCGAGCATATTCTACCTGGTAAAGTCGACCATCTGGAGAGAATGTAGATACTCCATGGTCATATCCGCGTCCGCTTGGCTGCATGTTAATCAGGCCTCAACCAACGAAGGTGTCTTATGAATCTTGACAGTTAGAAGGCTGAATAATAGTGGCATTCATGGACAAAGACGTTTTCGGAGGTGTATGAAAGTTGCAGTCCTAGCATCCGGGGGAAAAGATTCCACCTATGCTTCATGGTGGACATTAATGCAAGGGTGGTCTTTAGAAGCAATGATTACAGTGAAAATAACTGGTGATGATTCCATGATGTTTCAATTGCAAAATACCGAAATTGCAGAATTTCAAGCTAAATCAATAGGAGTGAAATGGATTAAAGTTAATTCATCAGGTATAGAAAATGATGAAATTCATGATCTTGAGGATGAAATTAGAAAATATGAGGGAGATTTAGATGCAATTGTAGTAGGTGCATTAAGGTCAGATTATCAAAAAACTAGAATCGAAAGAATGTGTGAAAGATTGAATTTAATTTCCTTCTGTCCTTTATGGCATCATAGCCCCTCAGAACATATGAGATCTCTAATCGAACATGGTTTCGATGTAAGAATAGTTTCTGTGTCTTCTGATGGATTAGATGAAAATTGGCTTGGTAAGAAAATTACTAAAGAAAGTCTTGATGAATTAAGTTTTCTTTCAAAAAAATTTAGATTTAATTTGGATGGAGAGGGAGGTGAATTTGAAACAATTACTCTCGATGCCCCCCATTTCAAAAAAGCTATTATTTGCGAAGGGGAAAAAAATTGGAACGGAGTAAGAGGCGTCTGGAATCTGACTAAAATTGAACTATCACCTTAGGGTTATAATCAAACATGGAAGGCGTCTCGCAATAATGGGGAACAACGTGACGGTATCACCATTAGACTACAGATATGGAAGAGATGAGGCTAAATCAATCTGGTCAAGAGAAGGCCGGCATGAAAGGCAACTAGATGTAGAAAGGGCCCTAATTTGGGCTCACTGCCAGCTTGGAAGAGTTAGTCCTGAAGATTATGATAAAGTCGCAGAAATTGCGAAACCAGAAATTGTCACCGCAGACAGAGTTGATGAAATTGAGAGAGAAACTAGACATGATATAATGGCATTAACAAAAGCCATGGCAGAAGCGGCAGGAGATTCGGGTTGGTGCATACATTTAGGAGCAACAAGCAATGATATTGTTGATTCTGCTGTAGCATTACAAATTCGAGATAGTATTAATCTACAGCAACAAACAATGAAGAAATTACTTTCCACAATGTGTGATTTGGCCGAGAGAGAAAGAGATACAGTAATGCTCGGAAGAACACATGGACAGGCTGCAGTTCCAATCACATTTGGCCTAAAGGTAGCAGTTTGGGTAGATGAATTTAGAAGACATTTAGACAGATTAGATGAATTGACTCCGAGAGTAACTACAGGGAAATTCCTAGGAGCCGTAGGTACAGGGGCGGCCCAAGGAGAAAATGCCTTCGAACTACAAAGTCTAATCATGAAAAATCTAGGGCTTGAAACTCCAATTGCAACTACTCAAGTTGTTGGAAGAGATCGCTACATTGAATGGGTCTCATGGATGGCAAATGTATCCACAAGTATCGAGAAGGCCTTACAAGAAGTTAGGAATCTTCAAAGAAGTGAAATTGCAGAAGTAGGAGAATATTTTGATGCTGAAAAACAGGTTGGCTCATCTACTATGGCTCATAAGAAAAATCCAATAACAGCTGAAAATGCTTGTGGATTGGCAAGAATAGTTAGATCAATGATTATCCCATCATATGAAAATGCATTGCTGTGGCACGAAAGAGACTTAGCAAATTCATCGGCTGAAAGATTTACATTATCTCACTCAATGATATTACTTGACGATATTATCGTTAAGTGCGATAGAGTATTATCAAAGTTAGGTGTTGATTCAGATAGGATGAGATATAATATTAAACAACAAAAAGGACTTGTTATGGCAGAAAAATTGATGATTGCTTTAGTAGATAATGGCATGCCAAGAGATGAGGCTCACGAAGTTCTGAGAACCGCTTCAATGAATGCAATAAATTCCGGAGAAGATTTAGAAGATATTTGTGCTAGATCAGATGCAATATCAAAAATTTTCACTAGACAGGAGTTATCTGAATTATTCAAACCCGAAAGTCATCTAGGATTCAGTGGTGAGATTGTTGATCAAGCCGTGAAAATAGCCAGAGAAAGAATTTAATTAGTTTAGTACTAAAAATTGAGTAATACTCAAGCACCCTCAATACTAGAGAGTGTTATGTTAGATATGAGCATGGGTCCAGTCCATATCTCTTCGGGGCCTAATTCTGATTCTAGTTTATTGACTCTGAGTATTATATTAGAGGTTTTAGAAAAAAATAACAAAGTGATATGGATGACAAGAACAATTCCTGATCAAAGAAAAATATCCGATGTTTTTGGAGATTTAGATTATAAAAAATTGAATAGAATGATTGTAATAGAATTTGGAGATAAACTATCTGAGAAAATAGATGAAATCAATTCGATTATTTCCAATCTGAAAAAGGAGGATTTGTTAATCATTGAAGGATGGTGTGATAGTCATGGTAGAGCTAAATCTAGAGATATCAAAGTGATTACAGGTCTGGCCAATAGTTTTGAAAATAAAATGGCAATTATCTCTGATTCATATCAAGATGCATCCGGACAAAAAAGAGGATTTCAAGGATTTATGGCTAGAGGAGGAAGGATAATCGAAGAATCATTTAGAACAATTTGGACCTCAAGAATTGATAATCAATATCAAAAAATATTGATTGTGGACGGGGATAAGGAACTGGTAGCAGAGTCAACAAAAAATGGATACAAGATGGTTAACTAAGTTTGTCGATTAGTTTCTCTAATTCTCTAATAGCATCTTCATTTGGTTCAGATAGTTTATCTGGTTCTCTTGCAATACCAGAATACTGTTTCTGATTTACAGGCTCCACATCTTTAGTTACTTTACTTCTTCTTATGAGATAAAAAGGAATTATCGTTACTATTAGAATAATTTCAATAATGAAAATGATAGCAAGAAAATCTGTAGCCATTCCTTCACCTAATCTGAATGCGACAATATTGGCTCTCCCAATGAGAGTGGACGAGAAAGGTGTCTGCGCTGTGATGGTGGGGGCTCTACCCATCCGCCAATAAGTTCAAGATCTGTTAAATCAATTTCTTTAAATTGCCAATGCTTTTCGATGATTTTGGGGCAAAAATCACACCTTAATGGCTGATTGTTTCCTGCACTTCTCATAGTTTTATTATTACAACATACAGGCCTTCCTGTTACTCTAGGAACAGGAGAATCGACTCTTAATCTTTCCAAATGAATGCTTCCATCAGGAGATTCTAAGCCCATCCAACTAATTTTATCACCAGGAATTAATTTTCTCAATAAACGATTAACTTCACCGCCCTCTTTGAATGCAACTAAAGTTTTGCTGGACCCCATAAATATAACTTCTAAACTCGAATGGGCTCCTTTTGTCTCAATGGGATTTGTAAGAACTGTAGATGTTGAAAAACCAGTAATATGATCGTCACTGAGCTGATTTGTCCTATGAATCGCAAATCTTTGACATTTCTCAACTTCTGGATTTGATTGAAGCCATTCATGTGCGGAAAGAACTGCTTGAGAACTTGATCCTCTAATGCCATAAAGAACAGGGCAGGGAGTTCTTGGGGCGATTAGCCCCTTTTCTTTAGTGGGATCTCGATTAACAAATGTCTCAGGATGATTTAATTCCATTTCCTTAACAATTGAAGATGAAATCCTCCTCTTTCTACCAACATTTTTCGGATACCTCCATGCTACAAGTTCCCAAGTGGAGTCAGCGTGAGGTTTCCAAGCCATAGCAGAAGACGCCCCTATTAGCCCCCATTCAGAATTCAATGTCATTTTGTTAATTCCTGAAATCTTCTTGATCCTATCCGAAATTTCTACTTTTTGACGTACTGCTTCCCAGTAAAGGTCCTCATTTATTTCTACAAAGGAATACATTAAGGCAGGAGATGTCCGAGAGTCAATTTTTCCGTGTAATTTCAAGCTATCTTCCAGATTTGTAAAAAATGAAGATAATATTTTTTCAAAATCAGCTATTGCTTCGGAAGAACATTCGATAATACAAGATAAAGCGCCATTCCCGCGAGTTCTTCTTTCTGCAAATGGCCACAGCCTTACTAAACGTCTTTCTAAAACCTGAAAATTTGGCAAATGAGATATTGAATTTATCAAATCATCAAATGTTGCAGTTGTGCAACCGGAATCGGGAGTGTCGGTATCGTCTAAACCAATCCAAATTCTAGTTTTACTAGGATTTATCATTTCTAGTCACCTAAAATTTCAGAAATAACATCAGAAATTCCAACTTCAGGATCACACCTAATTCCTTTAACACCGAAATTAAATGCTGCCATCATATCTACTTCTCTGTCACCAACCATTATTGAGTTTGATTCATCTGATTTTTCATCCCAATCATTATCAAATTTTAATTTTATTTCAACATTCTTTTCGGATGCAGAAATAATTTGTCTAGCCGCTTCAAGCATTCCAGGATTTGGTTTACGAGCCCAAGCACCTTCCCAAGGAGCATATGGACTGTACAAAATTAAATCTAAATGTGCATTGGTATTTTCTGATAGCAATGATTCCCTTAGTTTATTATGAATTTCATGGAGATTATCATGTGACCATAAACCTCTTCCAATAGGTGACTGATTAGTTACAACACAAACTCTGAAGCCTGATTCTCTTAAGGCCGCTACAGATTTCGCAGTATCCGGGAGAATAACTAACTCATCTGGTGAATTAATATAATTCTCTGAACCAACATTTAGCACACCATCCCTATCTAGATAAGCAATTTTTCCATTCCAAGGTCCATTTGGTAATGGCAATAAATCAAGTGGTGAGTCAATTTCTGCACCATCTCTTCTAGGAATTAGCATAAATTCACAAACCATGATGGGACTTAATTGCTTCTTTCACGATATGGTTGACTATCAACTGAATATCTTCAATCCTCTCCATTGATTGAGTAGGAGCAACGAGAGCAACGTCAACTAATTCCACAATTTTCCCACCTGAATACCCGTTATAGTTTCCAGTAACTGCAGCAGTCCTACAGCCGTTTTCTTTGGCATAAATTACTCCATTTATTACATTGGGTGAATTACCCGATCCAGTGTATGCTACTACTAAATCTCCTTCTCTGATGAATGTAGATAACTGACCTACGAATACATTCGAATATTCGGTATCATTTGACCAAGCAGTAAATGAGGAAATATTATCACTATGTGCAATTGTTCTTAATTTGAGTTCTTTTGACCAATCTCCTGCACTATGAGAGGGAGTAGCTGCGCTCCCTCCGTTACCTATGAAATGGACACTCCCCCCTTCCTGTTTTGTTAATTCCACAAGGTTCCAGAATGCCTCTAGAGAACTCATAGGAATATTATCAAGAGTTCGTTTCAAATCATCAATATAAGAGTTCGCGAAGTCTGAAAAATCGAATCCCACAGTAAAACCCCGAGTGTACGGGTGAGGGCATCCTATTTACGAGTTGAGCGTAGTAGGGATAGCAATGGAAGAGCCAATCGGACTGCTCGTCTCTAAATTTGGAGAGGAATTTGGCATAAATACAATGGCTCTAGAATTAGGAATAATAATGATTGGCGCATTATTTCTAGGATTAGGTTTTCATAGAAATAAAGACTCTAAATCGCGCTATTACGCGGCAATAGGGTGGATTTTTACTGGATTATATTTTTATCTACAATCAGAATATTATATTGAAATTTCTGACCCAGTATTAGTACTAATGACTGCTAGTGCATTACCTGGAAGTGTTGCTCTAGCCATCTGGGAAATAAAAAATGAAAAAACTCCTGATTCTTTACAATGGCTGAGAGGTTGTTTCACTTGGGCAGTTGTACCATATTTCGTCATTTTTAGTGTACCATACCTGAATATGGCATTGATACAGTTGACCGCGGAAAGTACAGAATTAATGTTGGAATTTTGTGGCCTTGGGAATTATCATATTGGAGAAATGATGGTTGCTCGTGAGGGCGTCCCTGATATTCCTGTTTCAGAATGGGAGGGGAATAAGTGGATACTTACTGAATCACTAGCAGAAGAGGGATTCTACGTTCAATTCTTTGATTCCGAAGGAATGGTAATTGTCCAATTTATAATGTCCTGTTCCGGACTGCAATCAATGATAATATTTGTAGGGGCCATTGGAGCATTGAGTTCTGTGCCTTGGAAAAGAAGGGCGAGAGGGCTTTTGATTGCATTACCTACGATATATGTATTGAATATGTTTAGAAATGCAGGAATTGTTTGGTTAACAGAAAGTTACCCGAATTGGTCATTAATGGGAATTGAGATGTTTGATTTCACCCATAGTTACGCTGCGAAAGCAATCTCATTATTTGCTATGTTTCTTATGGCTATTGCTCTATTTGACTTATTACCAGAATTACATAAACATATAATGAAGATTCTCAATCCAATATTTGATGCAGCTGGGAAATTATCAGGTACAAACAAGTCATCTTGAACGCAACTGTTCGTATAATTTACCGGTCAAAGGCATGTCATGTTCCCATGCAAACTCTTTCATCACACGTAATGCCTCCTTCTCTAGTTCTGAATCACCGACAAAGTCTGTAACCTCAATTACGCCATCTTTAGTATTTGCTTTGAAGGCCGCAATCGGTTCTTCTTTATGGAAAACCATGTAAGCAGAACCGAAACCAAATCTTTCTCTAAGGATACTTCCAAAATAATGTATCAATTGATCTGACGGTGGGACAACTAAATCTCTAGTTTTTCTGATACCATCTAGACCTTCCAAAATATCCTGTCTTCCCCAGCAAATATCTTGCAAGTCATCAACTAAGAAACCCTTGATTAAAGTTCCATCAGATTCGAAATCATGCATTACATCGCTTATCTCTTCGGCAGAAAAGGCAGAACCAGCTAACCTTTCTACCTGTTTCAAAGAAATTACAGGGTACTCACTCACTAAATCCCTGAGATAATTTGATTTAATTTCCCACAAATCACTATTAGAAATCGGCTCCACTGTCTTGAAACCTCCTCTATAATCCTGTATTAAATGGCCACTTCTTACCAATGGTGAAATTAATTTTCTGAATTCCGCTCTTTTCATTGCATGCCTCTCCATGAAAATTACCGGATCATGATGTTCTCTAAAGAATTGTAGAATATCTTCGTCTTCTTCATTAGATTGTAAATTACGTATAGTTAAGAGCCTTTCAAAGTGCTTCTTCCTACCCCATACTAAATGACCTCGTAAATTTGTACCTTGGGATAATTGATGTGCAGCAGCCATAGCCTTCAGATTAACTCTAAACATTTCACATCGACCCCTCAATGCGAAATCATCTCTTAATTCATCCATAGTTTCAAGAGCCAAAGTTTCATTCTCATGCCTAGAATTCTGATGCATTCTATGGTGGTAAAATAGCATTCGATTGACTTCTTGCCTAGACCTGGGTTCTACAACTCCACCACGGATATACCTCTCTCCATCACCCATTGAAATGAAACCTAATTCAGAAAGAATATTCTGAATATTCTCATCACAATCATGTACAGGTATCGAATTAAATGCATGTAATACAGACACATCAACTAATCTATCACGATAATTCTCTAATAATTCATCGAATGTTTCTTTGAATTCATCTAGGTAAGAATGAGGTATATTAATGTCTTTAATCTCTAAATAATCATTTACTACAAACATCAAAATTCTACCGATAGGATCTACTCCCTTGAAAACTGGGTGATACCATCCTTGTTTGAGTATTAGTCTAACTTCTTGAATAAATCTACTACAAAATGGATCAGATTGAGATAATATTCTCATTCTCCTATCTTCAACTATTGGTTGTAGTAGTAATTCAGCATCTTCTTGGGAGGCATAATAGTCAGTTGGATCAGGCTGGAGAGCAACTATTCTCCTAATCTGTTTAGAATCATCCAAGTCTCTCAAAACTTCTGCTAATTCTTCTACAGGTCTACTTACATAGAATCTCAAAGTGTGTAATCTAACAGGACCTATGGCTTCTATTAATTGCTTAACAGAGGTTGCAAAATCTAATGGTTCAACTACATCATGAATTTTATGGAACACTGCTAACGAACGTTTTCTATTAGGTAGTACCAAATATTGCTTAGCCACCAATAATTGTCTTTCTAAATTATTTAATGCACTTTTCAGACTTCTCTGAATATGAGCATTTTCTTTACCTTTCGGATATCCATCAAACAACTCTGCACGTGATAGACCTCCGGGAGTAATTTTATCCAATAATTCCTGCTCTAATGCACCTATCCAAGGTTCACCTCTCAAACCTAAAAACATTGGAATTTGATCTTTGGAAGTATATCCTACCCTATTGTGTAGGAGTCTTCCATTGTAAATATCTGAATCATGCTTGATATCCTTCCAATCTCTAAAGCGATAATTTTTCACACGGTGTAATAATTCATCTCTCCTTTGTACTAGTGTCAGGCTCCTTATAGCCTCGGAAGGTTCTGAATATTCCTTGAATGATTTAGCAAGAAGATGATTTTGAAGAGTACGATAATCGACGACTTCTACACTTCCTCCAGTAATTCGATATTCGTCAACCCTTAGGATATATTCTCCCTCATCTGTTTGTGTGAAAAATCCTATAGAAACTAGATTTTTCATTTCTAATTCTTGTAAAACCGCTTCTACCTGCGCTTTGGGGAAGGGGAGTCTAGAACTAAGACTATCAGATACTTGAGGACCCTCTGAACCAAGCATATCTAGTAGTTTCATCCTCAAACAATCTTGAGGGTCAGATAAACTCTTTTTCTTCAATTCTTTAGGCTCAAAATCACCATCATAATTCATACCCACTTCGTAAGTCAACCCTCCTGTGTATAATTCTCTGATATCATTTGTCTCAGAGCCACCAGCCACTGCAAGACAACCTAATGTCCCATGTACATCTGCCATCCTCATTGAAAACCATTTGTCGTCTATTTGTTCGTGACCAGTTCCTTGGACTCTAGTAATTAATCCCCTTTCTGCTAACTCTCTAACCCATTCTTTAACTACTTCTATGTCAATATTCTTTAGTTTGTGCTCATAAAGAGGGTTAGATAATTCACGATTTAGACCGCCTCCCATATCCATTAATCTTAACAATCCATTTGCGTTTACTGGTTCGGATATTTTTGACATATAGTACTCAGAAATCCTGGATTTATCTAGATCTGTGGCCAATGACCGTGCGCCTAATAAGCGCCTCAGGATTTCAGGATCGACATCTTTAATCAGATAAGCTCTCGTTCTAAGGGATAAAAGATCTTCAAAAGAAGACATGAATAATGTCATCCCTAAGGGCGATGGCATCTTCACTCTTCGATGTACAATTCTGACATCTTCACTATCCATTCTATTGATAAAAATCTCGAGTTGTGCCATGTCTAAATCGGCATGAAGAATCTCATTCATAGTTTCACGAATTAATACAGAATCATCCATCTGCCTATGTTTTTGCATAATCTGTTCAGCCCTCTGTTGGAATTGCTTTGGGCTTACTTCTTCTGCACCAATTCTTCTTGGATTGAGCATGCTTCGACTTGAAATTTCTCTAAATCTTTTTGCGAATAATTGTGATTCCATCATATGTTTTTGAAGAACATCTTTACTATTTCCTTGTTTAAAAATTTCTGGGATTAAAGAAATTTCAACCTCATGACTCAACTTAATCATAAATCCATTTTCATCAAATGAAAGCTCGTGAACTATTATATTGTCATTAGTTGCTATACCTGCAAATAGATGGCCTAATGCGAGATTAAATGCTCTACCACGGCATGTAGTAACAATGTATGTAGGTAATGGAGCCTCTACTTGTTCAACTAAAATCAAGTCATTACTTGGGACTTGGAAAGTCGTAGCTACATGTTCTTGGAAGAATCCAGAAACTGCATGTGCAACTGGTCTATTTAGCCCTAAAATATCTGTGAATATCGTCATTGGATCTTTTTCTAATCTGGCATATGTGGCGACCTCTTCAAGTAATTCTAAAACTTCTTGACTTAGCTCATGAGTCCTACTGTTAGCTTCACCCGTCCATGAAGGTATTGTTGGCCTATATCCTGTTGCAGGACTAACATTAACTCTAGTCCCTCTAATACTGCTGACTCTGTAAGTAGAACCTCCTAATAAGAATACATCACCATTTCTAAGACTAGAAACGAAACTTGAAGATAATTGACCAACCATTGTGCCATCAGATGTAAAAACTAAATAATTATTATTTGGAGCAATTGTACCTATATTTGTGTAATATATCATTTGAGCAAAACCACGCTTACCGAACTTATTGTCTTCCCAGTCTATCCAAATTCTTCTCTCATCTTCTAGAAGATCTAGAACTTCTATATAATCATCATATGGTAGATTTCTATATGGCCATGAAGCAGATGCTAACTCATATGCATCGTCAATATCCCACTCTTTAATGATTGAAAGTCCAATTAAAAATTGGGCTAAAACATCCAAACAATTTTCAGGGAATTTTAAGATATCCATTGATCCGCGTAAAATTCCAGTTTGTAAAGCAACTAACTCCAATAAATCATGAGGTGAAATTGGTAAAAACCTCGCACGTGGAAGTCCACCAACTTGGTGTCCCGCTCTACCGATTCTTTGAAGTGCTGTTGCAATACTTCCCGGCGAGCCGACTTGGATTACCAAATCAACAGAACCAATATCTATTCCCATTTCTAAGCTACTAGAAGAAACCACGCATCTTAGAAATCCATTCTTAAGGCGCTGTTCTACATCCAATCGTATTGCCTTGTCCATTGAACCATGATGACCTTCTACTCCCAATAGGCCTGCAATTTTTAATTTTTGAACAACTGTTTCAGTCATGTTTCTGGTATTTACAAACACCAATGTAGTTGTATGCGCCTCTACAAGTTCTTTGATTCGGTCAACATTATGATCTAATATTTCCTTAATGGGAGTTGAGGCGAATCTTGGAGTTGGCAGAATGATATCTAAATCAAGATCTCTTGAACCTGAGATTTTTGCAATCGAAACTTTCTGCGGATCTACATCGCTATTTCGACTATCTGATGCAACTAAATATTCTGCAACCGCATCCAAAGGTTCCATTGTTGCGCTAATTCCAATTCGCTGCACATCTGAATCAATTACTGAATCCATCAATGCTAAACTCAATGAAAGATGAGTTCCTCTTTTGGTTGGAACTAATGAATGCATTTCGTCAATTATCATCCATTTCATATCATTAAGAATTGGTCTGAATCTCTTACTTGCAAGTGCGAGGCCTAATGATTCAGGAGTTGTAATTAAGATATGTGGAGGTTTTTTCAACATCTTCTCTCTTTCTTTTTGTGGTGTATCACCTGTCCTAAGACCAACTGTAATATCCTTAGCTCTGGATGGAAGATAACTATCTTTTATCTCTGTTAATGGGCCAATTAAATTCTTCTGAATATCGTTTGCTAATGCCTTAATTGGAGATATATACATGCACTGTACAGAACTTTCCAAACTACCATCCAAGGATCGACGGACTAAATCGTCAATAACTGTCAGAAAAGCAGTCAAAGTCTTACCTGAACCAGTTGGAGAACATAGTAAAAGGTGCTCTCCGTCCATTATCTTAGGGATTGCAACTTTTTGCGGATGTGTGAAATCAGGAAATTTATCTTTAAACCAGTTACGAACAGGTGGACATAATTTCTCTAGGAGTTCCTCAGACTCCATTATGTCTTGTACATATTCAATATCTGGCATTTAATTTACACCGCGACCCGAAGCGTATCGACTGAGTACTTATAATGTTGGATTAAATCAATGGATTATTGATACGAAAATTAAATTTCTGAAATAGACTGAAAACATAGAAGAATCAATTTTTATATCAATATACTAAGGATGGCTTGAAAGGTAAACACTCATTCAAAGGTTCATAATATGACCGATGAGAAGCGTATTGAGAGGCTCTCAGCAATGCTGAAGAGAAGAGGAATTATCCTTCCTGCTTTTGAAATATATGGTGGAGTCTCAGGATTGATCGATTACGGTCCAGTCGGTGCATCGATTAGAAGGAGAGTAATTCAAAATTGGATAGAGCATTGGACGATTAATGGAGATATTGTAGAGATTGACTCGCCTACTATAACGCCCGAAAATGTGTTAATTGCAAGTGGTCATGTTGGCGAGTTTAATGACTTAATGTCGCAGTGCGAAAAATGCTCAAGTGCATTTAGGGCAGATCAATTAGTTGAAGGGCATCATCCTAATCCTGATATATTAAACTCGAAGGAGATTGATGAGATTCTAAATTCAAATAAAATAAAATGCCCAAATTGTAGTCAGTCTCAATGGGCTCCGTCAAAACCAATGAACCTGATGTTTGGTACAAAGATAGGAGCGATGAAATCTAGTAGGCAAGCATACATGAGGCCTGAAACTGCTCAAGGCATGTTCATGTTGTATCCTTCGTTGTATAGACATTTTAGACAAAAATTACCATTCGGTGCTATTCAAACAGGGAAGGGGTATAGGAATGAGATCAGCCCGCGACAAGGAATGATAAGATTAAGGGAATTTAATATGGCAGAATTGGAATACTTCATAGATCCCGAAAACCCACCAGAAGTTGACTTGTCAGCAAGTAAAGAAAAGATTTCAATGATACCTGACCCAAATGGTAATCAACGCAAAGAGATAAAAATTACTTTCCAAGATGCGATTAAAAATAATGTGATTAAAGATACTACTGTTGGTTATTTCTTATCAAAAACCTGGGACTTCTTAATTGGAGTAGGAATTGATGCTTCGAAAATTAGGTTTAGACAGCATGAAGGGAATGAAATGGCTCATTATGCAGAAGATTGTTGGGATTGTGAGATTTTAGGAGAACATGGTTGGATAGAATGTGTAGGTATAGCTAATAGAACCTGTCATGACTTACAATCACATGAAAAATATTCTAACTCTAATTCACTTAGAGCATGGAGAGAATTTGATGAAGTAAAGGTTGAGAATAAAGAAATTCTATCTCCAAGGACCTCGGTCTTAGGACCTCAATTCAGAGATAAGGCAGGATCTGTTATATCAGCCCTTGAAAGTCTAGAAAATATACCTGAAAATCTACCATTTACGTTACAACTTGATGATGGTTCTAACGTAGAAATTACTTCAGAAATGGTAGACAGGAAGACGATAAATAATTCAGTTGCAGGAGAATGGTTCACACCTCATGTAATAGAACCTGCATTCGGTATCGATCGAATTATATGGCATATCTTAGATCATGCATTTGAAGAAATAGAAAAAGAGGGAGAAAAATATAATCTACTAAAATTGAAAGAATCTATTTCTCCGGCTGACTTAATTGTTTTGCCATTATTTGAAAAAGATGGAATGGGTATGGCAGCAAGAAAATTAAATACTCAAATTAATCAAATGCAAGGAGTGAAATGTCTGATTGATTCAAGTAAATCTATTGGAAGAAGATATGCAAGAGCAGATGAAATTGGAGTCCCTTGGGCAATAACTGTAGATCATCAAACACTTGAGGATGAAACTGTAACGGTAAGAAGAAGAGACGACCAAAAACAAATTAGAATAGACATTGGTCAACTATTAGATCTAATTAATACTAATTTAGTTTCAACTTTATTTTGAATAATCTTCAATAGGCGCCAACTTAAGCAAGACTCGTGACTGAACACTTGGTTGAAGATTGGACCGAGAGGTATAGACCAACTTCGATAGGAGAAATGGAAGGTAATGAGACTCAATTAAGAAGGATAAGAACTTGGTTAGAGCAATGGGATTCTACTAAACCACCTGAGAAAAAAGGAATTCTGCTTTCAGGCCCACCAGGAGTTGGAAAAACAACATTAGCTAAAGCGATAGGAAATGAAAAAGGATGGACTGTAATAGAACTAAATGCTTCTGAAGAAAGAAATGCTGCTGCAATTAGAAAAGCAGCAACAAGGGGTTCGCAACATATATCATTGGACCAATTTTCTGAAAATAAGACTGAAAATGGAAGAACTCTAATATTATTGGATGAAGTAGATCACCTCAGTGGAAGTTTTGCTAAACTTAATGATGAATCGATTGAGAAAAGAATAACTGGTGATGAAGAGAAATTAAAGGGAGATTCTGGTGGTAAGGCGGAATTAATCAACTTACTAAGAAAATCTAAGCAACCAATTATCATGACATGTAATGAACCGATGAGGCTTTGGGGGAGTGGTAGAAATTGGAAGCAAAATCAAAATCGTGTTCTGAAACTTAGTGAACAGATAATCTTCAAAAGAGTTGAAAAAATGCACATGAGAAAGATTTCTCGAAGAGTTTTGGACTCAGAAGGATATTCAATAGATCCTGAAGCACTTGAAGCCTTAATTGATGGGAATCCTGGTGATTTAAGAGCATTAATTAGAGATCTTCAAGCTGTCTCAGTAATTTCTGGAGAACATATCGATTTAGCTGCAGTTAGAGACCTGTCTTCTGTAGCAATTAGAGACTCTCAAATTGATGTCTTCAAAGCATTGCAAGCTGTTTATAAAAGTAAATCAGGAAAAGATGCAGGGAAAATATTACTAAATTCAGATAAAGATCCTGATCAGATGATTTCATGGTTTACATGGAATAATCAAAGTGTCTTCGATAATAGAACACTAGAAGAATTGAGTTCAGCAATGGTCAGTGCCGATAGGGCGCTTGCTACAAAATTTAAGAATAGAGCATACAGATCTTGGTACTGGGGTTCTGTGCTCTCTGCTCAGGCGGCAGTTGCAATGAAACCTATAGACTCCGCAAGAGATCCATTCATTACATACCCAAATTTCCTAAGAAGGGGAGGTACAGGAATTAGAAGTTCTATAATAGACAACTTAAGCAAGCAATTAGATACCAGTAAGGCATCAATAAGAGAAGAATTATGGCCTAAACTTCTCGCCGTTCATGATTCAGAAATAGGAGGAGATCCAATGGATTTATCCTTATCTAAGAAACTCGATTTAACTCTTGAAGACCACTTATCGCTATACGGAATTTCTAAGTCTAAACCTATTGCAATAAAGATTATTGAAGCATTTAATGAAGATATAAAAGAAAATAATTATGATTTAGATCAAGACATTAAATTGGATTCTGAAGAGAAAGTGGAAGTGGAAAAGAAAGAACCATCTGGGACTCAATTCACACTAGATTCATTCTAATTAATTAGCATCAGACCAAGTTTTTGGATGTAATAATACTAGTACCGTTAATAACTCTAGACGACCGAACCACATTAGAATTGATGTCCAAAATAAAGTCACTTCACCCATACTAGACCAAGTAGCAGTAGGACCATATGATCCCAGAGCAGGACCTGTATTGCCTAGAGAGGAGATTACCACTGAAAGGACATCATTCAGACTCCAACTTGGCTCTAAGAATGAGATAAATAGCATTGATGACATTGCAAGAACTAACCATGCGCTAATCATTCCTAAAACGATGAATACTTGTTCTTCATCAATTACTTCTTCATTTACTCTCATTGCAATAACTTTCTTTGGCTGAATAATACGCAAAACTTCTCTCTTTGCTAATTCGAAGGCAACACGAATTCTTAGTACCTTAAGACCACCTCCAGTGGAACCAGCTGAAGCACCAACTATCATCAATAAGAGTAACACGAATTGACTGAATACAGGCCATTTAGAAAAGTCAGTCGATGAATAGCCAGTACTGGAAATGGAAATTGCTTGGAATGCAGTATGCCTTAACGTTTCTAACAAACTATACCCATTATTATCTGTACGGAGAAGATTCACCGCCATCGCAACCCATGCAATAAAGACAATTAGAAGGTATACTCTCAATTCTTCGTCTTTCAAGGCCTCCTTTGTTCTACCAGCAATTATCAGATGATAGAGGCTGTAATTGATACAAGTAAGTAGCATGAATACCATAATTATTGATTCAATCAATGCAGAATCAAATGCACTTACTCCTGAATCGGTTGTGCCGAAACCACCAGAGGCTAGAGTTGTCATTGAATAATTTACAGAATCAAAAATCGACATTTCTCCAACAAAGTGAAGTAATCCTAAAGCACAAGCAGTAAGGACACTGTAAATTAACCATAGTCTTCTAGCAGTTGATTGTAGATTTGGACTTAATCGAGATAAGGATGGACCCGTTAACTCGGCTCGAGCAAGGTTCATTCCGCCTCCAAGAATACTAGAAAATATCATTAATCCTAGCATTATTACTCCAATTCCTCCAAGCCATTGTGTTAGGGAACGCCACAAAATAATACTTCTTTTTTGCTCTGCAATACAGTCTAAATCTTCACTAGCCATATTTTCTAAGGCACTAATACAAACGGGACTGACGGATGAATCTATCACTGTAGCTCCAGTAGTAGTGAAACCTGACATTGATTCAAACCATGAATAAAGAAGACCACGAAGAATTTCTACGAAACTAACATCACCAAAATGATATGGGCCATAGAAAGTTCCGCCAAGCCAAAATGGCATTGACCCAAGTAGAATTACAGGAATCCAACCCAAAGCTACTGAAGCAAATGCTTCCCTATCTCTAACTCTTTGATGACTTGTATTTTTCTTTGATCTTGATATAAACCATTGACCAACAAATGCTGCAATTATTATTGGAATTAGGTATGTTTTAATTGCGTATTCTTGACCTTCTGTATAGAAACTGAATAAACCAACTAAAGAAAGAGGGACGCAAACTACTCTGATCGTCCAACCTAGTACTAAACCAATTACATCCCAACGCATTATTAGTTCTCCAAAGACCTCTCAACTCGTTTTATATCTGATTTTTCTAAGAAAATATAAATTTTATCGGACATCTCAAGATTTTCTACCTGGCTTGGGATTTGTACTTCAATAATTCCTTCATCATTCAGTCTTTCAATCATCACTATCCTGCATCCAATCTTATTTTCTGCATCGGAAATACTTCTACCAACTAAATTATTCTCTGAACTCAAAGTAGCAGACATGGAAATTAATTCAGGAATTGTAGGAATTGATTGATATGCTCCTGGGACATTCATATGAATAGATTTGAGAACAGAAGTTACAGTAACTAAACGTCTGCTTATAGGACGAGTTAATCCAATTCTCTGAACTGCTTCGACCAAAGCCCTATCATTTAGCAGAAGTCCTGTTCTTGAAACACCTTTATCCTTAGCACGCATGGAAATGGCAATGTTGAGATTGTCATCATCTAATGCTGCTACAGTTATGTCTTGTTGATCAATTCCTAACTCTCTAAGTAAATCTTCATCTTGAGGATCTCCATGAATCACATCCAATCTTTTATTGATTCCAATTTGAGAACCAACTAATTCATTAGCGAAATCTAAATTCGGCTCTATTACAACTACTTCAGAACCATTATCAAGATAATGTTCGGATAGCTTATTTCCAAATTGTGTAGCTCCAAAAATAGCCACTTGAGGTTTTTCTGGAAGTTCCGGATCGATACATCCTATCGCCTTTGTAATTTGCCCAAACTGTAACGTAGAACGAGAAACGAATACCAATGTATCTCCTTCAGAAATTATTTCATTACCGTTTGTTAATTTACCACCACCATCTCCGGAAGAAATCGCATAAATTGAGGGGAGATCAACAAAAATATTCCCTGCCTCACTTGTCTGAACACCTATCAATGCAGATTTCGAGGTAACCTTGACAGACGATATCCAAGAATTATCTCCAAAAGCGAGTATTTCATCTATTGAAGGAGCGAGTAAACCCGCTGCTAATTGTTCAACAATCTCATCAGAGGCACATACTATGTGATCCGCACGTGTCCATTTCTCAAGTGGCCCTGCGCCTTTATTTAAATTCATTAAGTCAGGATTACTTATTACAGCAATTGCAGTAAGTCCGGAAGCATTGCGGTCACCTACTTGTTCACTGTAGACTCTTTTGGCAAATGCACAAGAGAGAAGATTAATTTCATCATTATTTGTCGCCATTACTATAATCTCTGCATCGTTTATACCTGCTCTCAGAAGGGAATCCCTGGAAAGTACTGAACCTGTTACTAATAGACAATCTAATGATTGAGATTCATTGATTGCACTTGGGTCAGGATCGATTAAAGCAACGCTTCTTTTTTCTTCCCTAAGAGCCTCAGCGACACCTCTGCCGACCTCGCCAGCACCTGCTATAATTACTCTCATTGTTTAACCTGCCTCAATAGAACAGATATAATCATACTTATTGTACTATTCTAAATATATTGATTAGGTTATATTTTACTAATTTTCAATGAAGTTATTACTCATCATCAATATCTGAAGTATTTTGGTTATTTTCTACTCTCTCTCCACGTACTCTATTAGTAGCAGCAAGACGAATTTTCTCATCTTGGCGTAAAGTTCTTCGAAATGCTTGAGATGCCGCAGGAGTCATTCCTAAAGGTAGCCATTTTGTTTGTGCAGTAGGCCAATAATAAAAAATTAAGGTAGAGAAAAATATTATTAGTATCGGATACCATAAAATGAAAGTACAACCTAGAATAAGTATACCTCTTGAGAAAGTACTAACATAGAAAGTTTTGAATCGGGTTGATGTTAGAACTCCAACTCCCTGATATGTAGAAATTAATGCATTTCCTAGGCATACAATTACTGCTAAAGAAAGTGCGATAGCAACAGCAATCACATCAAAGCCAGAATAATCAGAACCTGGTAAAACAGGGTCAAATAGTCTAACAATTAGAACAGAAGTAAACATAGCACCCATCCCTAATCCTAGAGTCCAACCGTAAGGAGTAGATGCGCGTAAACTAACTACCTTTGGTCTTCCTAATAGAAACATTACTAGAGCAGATTCAGATGCTCCAATTATCAGAGATACAATAAATGCATAAATTATGTTTATTCTGGACTCAATTACAGCAAATTGTAGTATCATCTCATCTGATGCAACAGCAAATATCATACCTGAAACAATTCCAAATAGAAGATACTTGAAAGCCCCAGCCATATCATAGAAACCAGTCATTTTAGCTATGATTCCTCTCCAGCCGATATACACACCTAGTAAGCCGATTGCGAAGGCAATTTGCATCTGGAGGAGAGGTATCTGGGTGACTGCCACGATTGGCGATAGGGTTCTACCTTTCAGTTCACCGTCTCCAATAACCTTCAAACCACACTAACATTACCCGAGGTTGTGGCACTGGAAGGGTTCAAGAATCGAATTCTTGGTTCGATTGGATTATTGAAGGGTAAAAGTAAGGTTGATGAAGAATCTGTAAAGGAACTTAGCCGCTCACTTAGAAGAGCTTTATTAGAAGCAGATTTCAATGTAAGACAGAGTAAAGAAATTACTGAACGGATTGAAAGAAGACTGTTAGAAGATGAAAAACCACCTGGGCTAAAATTAGAAACACATGCTATGAATCTAATTTATTCAGAATTAGTAAGGATTTTAGGGCCTCCAAGAGAAATTAAACCACACAATGAAACTATATTGATGGTTGGATTATATGGTCAAGGTAAAACAACTACAACTGCGAAAATGGCAGATTGGTGGAGAAGAAGGCATGGAGTCAAAGTCGGAGTCATTGAAGCTGATGTCCATAGACCTGGAGCATATCAGCAATTATGTCAATTATTAGAAGGCACTAATGTTGAAGTATATGGGGAACCCGATGAAAAAGATGCTTCTAAAATTGTCAAGAACGGATTAAAGAAAGTTGGAAACTCAGATGTTGTAATTATTGATACTGCAGGTAGAGATAGTTTGGATAATGAATTACGTCAAGAGTTGATAAATATAGCAGAAATAGCCAATGCTACAGAGAGATTCCTAGTTATTGATGCTCAAGTAGGTCAAGCAGCAGGAAAAGTTGCTCAAACATTCCATGACTTAGTTGGAGTAAC
>DATY01000027.1:34321-39199 GCA_002504905.1 Euryarchaeota archaeon UBA605
GAGCAGGTAAAAGATTTGGAAAAATTCGAATCTGATAGGTTTATTTCCAGACTATTAGGTATGGGTGATATTAAGGGATTAATTGATTTAGCACCTGGAGATTTAGATCAAGAAGAAGCAATGAGATTGGCTCAAAGATTGATGTCAGGTAGATTTACACTAACTGATATGTATACTCAAATGGAAATGATGAGTAAGATAGGAACCGTGGACAAACTAATGTCTCATCTCCCAGATACTATGTTTGGAGGTATGGGGGCTCTTGGCAGAGGACAGAAAAAACAAATGCAAAAGAATCTAGAAAAATATAGAGTAATAATGGATTCAATGACTCAACTAGAAAAAGATGAACCTTTGCTACTGAAACATAGTAGGATAAAAAGAATAGCTAAGGGTTCAGGATGTACTGAGAAAGATGTCAAAGACTTACTTGGCCAATGGAATAAATCCAGAAAGATGATGAAAGGCATGAAAGGAGACAGGAAAATGCGTAGGCAAATGCAATCAATGATGAATGTCGACGATGTAGATTTTGATCTTGGGTGATAATTTGCAAAGATTTTTTGCTATTATTGGCCATAATACACCCAGTTCTGGTATATTAAATCTGAATGATTTGCCTGGCTCAGGAAGAATGGATGTCCTAGTTAGAGCAATTAATTCCACATTATTTATTTCTCATGGAATAAGAAAGGATTCGAAAATCATACTGCATTTACAAGGTGGATTGGGGCCGAATAGAAGAATATTATTTGATGGAGCAACATTATCAGGAGTAAGACCAGATGAAAGATCAATTGCAGGACAGATAAAATCTATAATGAAATTACCAATACCTCCAATTGGTCAATTTCAAGAAATTACTCAAGGAATTTCATTTTCCGGAGGGGATATTTCAGATACTATTGATTCATGGAGAAAGGAAGAAATTGAAATCAATATCTTAGATGCTAATGGTAGAAATATTTCTGAAACAAAAACTGTCGAGAAAATAGGCATCATACTATCAGATCATTTACCTTTCAGTGAAGAGGAAATAAATATTTTCAAACCATTTCAAAAAATATCATTAGGAGAAAAATGGTTACAAGGACACTCTTGCATAGCCATAACTCAATATGAATTAGATAAAATCTAACTTAACCAGAATGGCAAGCCATTCTCATCAGAATTTGTTGCAGCAACTAAAACTTCTCTTGTTACTCCAAGTGGATGATTTACAGGCCAGGATGAAATTGGAGAGATAGCATATTCTCCTGAACTCACTGAAAAACAATCGGAATCGGGGATTTCTTCCTCAATGATTTCAGCAGCACCTACTTCAAATGCCATAGAGCCATCATCTAAATTATGACTTTTAATTGCGTTACGATACCAACGTGAGCCTAGCGATACAGTGCTAAATTTA
The DNA here is from genome assembly GCA_002504905.1 of Euryarchaeota archaeon UBA605. GTDB lineage: Archaea > Thermoplasmatota > Poseidoniia > Poseidoniales > Thalassarchaeaceae > MGIIb-O2. Next base: position 35,730 of record DATY01000027.1, read on the forward strand.
CCATTCCATTTAGTTGGAGCATTAAGATTAAGAAATATATTTCCAAGAGTAAAATTCTTCCTAATTGATTCAGGATCAGATTCTAAACTAATTGGTAATCTAGAACCATTTTTCCTGAGGAAATCTGATGGAACTCGAGGTAGGAAGTTAAGACAAGATTTCAATATTTTTATAGCACCATTAACTGAATATTCAAAATTACTATGCTCGTAAGTAGCTAAACTTACAGCAATTGAAGGTAGGCCATATAGTGCACTTTCTCTAGCAGCAGAAACAGTTCCAGAATGCATTATATCTACAGAAACATTGGGTCCTTGATTAACTCCTGAGATACAAATTGTAGGCATTAATTCGGGCTCTAGCATCTTAATCCCACCGTCGAGTGCTGCTATTACACAATCACAAGGAGAGCCATCTAAAGAGTACATCTTCAAAGGAACATTTACATCTGATTGTAATTTTTCTGCAATATCTTGACGATTGGATATTTTCAATTTTTTACGTACTGAAATGCGCATACCTGTAGCCGATTGTTCCGTTGAGGGAGCTAAAACAAAAAGAGGGAAACCTTGGATATTTAATTCTCTGATTAATGCTTGAATGCCTGGAGCATCAATGCCATCATCATTTGTGATAAACAATACTGGTTTACTCATATCACTGCGAGGAACTATTAGTTCATGAAGGCGATTCATCAGATGTTTGTTCATTCGCCTCTTCAACCTTCACTAATATAGCGCCAATTAACATCATCATACCACCAATAACTGTCCATATACCCAATGAAATCTCACCATTCCATATGTAACCGATAAACCCTCCAATAACCGGTTCAAATAATAATGCAATAGAAACAATTAGTGGTGAAAACCACCTCAATACTGCATTAATTCCAGTATGCCCTAGTAAGCCAGGACCTAACGATAAATATCCAACCCATAAAATCCAACTAATATCAATCCAACCAAATACAGATAATTCTGGTATTACTTGAGAGATACTGGTTCCTTCAATGACTAGGGATGTTGGAGTTAACCAAATTGCAGAAAGAAAAGTAACAGGGAATGCATAAATGAATAAGGGCATATTTCTTTCAGACCTTAAATATCTTCCAGAGAAAAGATATCCTACAACTGTTACTGCTCCTATGAAAGCAAATAAATTTCCTATCAAAGTTACTTCCCCACCAGAATCAATATCTTTCAGAGTTAAGGCTGCACCAAAGAAACCTATGGAGGCCCCAAGAACATGCCCTCTTCTTATCTTAGAACCTAGAATTGGCATTAAAAGAACTACAACAAGAGGGTGACTAGTTACGAAAAGAAGGCTATGGACTAAACTTGTATGGTCTAGAGACCATACCCAAGAACCAAAATGAGCAGCAAGAAAAATACTAGATATGAAAATTATTGTAACATCTTTCATATTGAAAATACTCCTATCTAGATAATATAATTGGAAGATAAATCCAGGTAATAGAATTAGAGCTGTTCCCTGCATTCTCCATGATGCCCTAAGAATTGGCGGTATTTCAGTCATTGATTGTAAAACCGCTCCAGCACTTGAAACAGCAAATAATGCTACAAGAAGTAGTAACCATGCACTTCTAGGTGTGGAAACTTGAGCCGTATTCACAAGATGACCTCTGTATCTTGCAAAGGCCACATATGCTTAACTTAACCTACTGGATTAGGCAGTTAAAGAAGATTAACTAATACTAGTGATCCCTTGTAATTCGGTATCTTCCCATAGCTTCCATCCACTGTATTTCACCACCAGATTCCAAATTCATTTCAGGATCTAAAGGCAGGATTAACGTAGAGTAGGTTTTACTATCCATTGCATGAACCTCTGCGCCTTGAATATGAGTGATTATGGCAGAACCTTTCTCTATTACTGGAACATAGATATTATCTGTCACAGTCCCTACATGACTTCTTTTCTGGCCAGTGAAGATATCTTCTAACTCGATTCTTGCTTTGGCTGAACCGTGTTTACCCGGTTTTGATTTAGACATGCTCAGAATTTTATATGCACTTTCTTCTAAGGCAACATAGCGTCCGACTTTTAGTGTTCTAATTTCAACTCTGTTTGTGCCTGGCATGTATATCAATCTAAGTGGTTAGACTGCACCTTATCAGCATTACCCGAGGTATTGCTCAAAAAGCATAATTGAAAAATGGACCCAAGCCGGGAGCAAAAGCTCCCGACTCAGGTTCTACGTCCGACTAAATCAGATTTAGTCGTCTCTTCGGCTACCGATTAGAGCAGCACCGACTAGAGCGATAGCAGCGAATAGTGCTGGGAATCCAGGTACGGATTTACCGAATCCTGGCTCATCACCACCATCATCGTTAGCTAGTGGTCCGTCATTGTCATCTAAGTCAAGAACGTCACAGATTCCGTCACCATCGAAGTCTGATGGAACAGATGAAGCATCCATGCTGTCAGATCCACAGGAATCTTCCTCGTCATCGCTTACTTCATCACCATCGTCATCAGTATCTTCGTTGTCACCGACTCCATCTCCGTCAGTATCATCCCACTCAGATGGATCTGTTGGGAATTGATCTGTTTCATCGGAGTCTCCGTCTCCATCATCATCGCTGTCAGCATTGTCACCGAGACCATCACCATCTAAGTCGTTAGATTCTGATGGGTTCATTGGGAATGCATCATCTACGTCATCAACTCCATCGCCGTCATCATCAGTGTCAGCGTTGTCACCAGTTCCGTCACCGTCTGTGTCTACCCATTCTGTATTATCAGCAGGGAATGCATCGATTCCGTCATTGACTCCATCACCGTCATCGTCGGCATCTGAATTATCACCTTGACCATCCATATCCAAATCTTCGGATTCCAATGGATCCAATGGGAACATATCGTCAACATCGTCGACTCCGTCACCATCATCATCTGTATCTGTGTTGTCACCGATACCGTCTCCATCGTTATCTGAACTCTCAGAAGAATCTAATGGGAATGGATCGCTTACGTCAGCTACTCCGTCACCGTCATCATCTGGGTCCACGTTGTCTCCAAGCATGTCTCCGTCTGTATCAACACATTCTGAAGCATCCATTGGGAAAGCATCGTCAGCATCTAGGCATCCGTCATTATCATCGTCGGTATCAGCATTGTCTCCAGTACCGTCACCATCGTTGTCATTAGATTCAGCAGAATCTAGTGGGAACGCATCGAGACCGTCAGTTACAGAATCTCCATCGTCATCAGAATCAGCATTGTTTCCAATACCGTCACCATCTGTATCGATAGCTTCACTGCTGTTCATTGGGAATGCATCTACATCGTCGTTGAAACCGTCGTTGTCATCATCCAAGTCAGTGAGATCACAATCCATGTCCATGTCATAATCATCAGGCATAGATGCGCTATCAAGACTGTCAGAACCACAAGTTGCTTCGTCAGAATCACTCCATCCGTCACCGTCGTCATCATCGTCGACA
>DATY01000028.1 GCA_002504905.1 Euryarchaeota archaeon UBA605
TGAATTTCTAAACCTGGCGGAGGTGGAGGCGGAGGTTGAATTTCTAAACCAGGTGGAGGAGGAGGAGGCTGAATTTCTAAACCAGGTGGAGGAGGAGGAGGCTGAATTTCTAAACCAGGAGGAGGAGGAATAGGTATTTCTGAAAGAATATTATCTATTGAGTTTTGAATATCTTCAAAAGAATCTACTGACTCATTGGATGTAATTTTTTTTTCTTTTAATTCAGGAGGCGGGGGTAAATCGGAACCTTTTGGAGGTTGAGGAGGGGTAGGTAAATCATCGGACATGCCAAATACACCGCGCGAGTTGAACTTAGACGTCCGTTAGATTGGTTTAATCATTGCTCGTCAAAGATATTCAAACATTTACTAAACGAATGGTTGAATAATTAATTGTCCTAGGGTTAAACATGAGTGTTCAAGACGCGACAGCCCCCCCAGTAATCTTTGTTGTAGGTACCGCGGGTGCTGGAAAGAGTTCTTTGGTGACTGCTTTTCAACGTTGGGCAAGATTTCTCGAAGTCGATGCTCTAACTATCAACTTAGATCCTGGTGCTGAGAGAGTACATTATGATCCTGAATTTGACGTTCGCGATTTGATTTCCCTTTCTGATGTAATGTCAGAATATGACTTAGGACCAAATGGAGCACAAATTCTTGCTGCTGACTTAGTGGCTGCACAGGCAGAAGACGTTTTTGACCAAATAGAAGGCATTTCCGGCGATATATTAGTCGTCGACACTCCCGGACAAGTTGAGCTATTCGCATTCAGAGAAGCATCTAGCCATCTAGTGCAGGTAATTGGACAAGGTAGAGCCTGTTTGATATTCCTATTCGATCCCATGTTATCTCAAACCCCTAGTGGATTTGTTTCTCAAATGCTATTATCATCTATAGTTCACTTTAGATTAGGGTTGCCAACAGCAAATTTCCTTTCTAAATCTGATTTATTAGAGCCAGAAATATTAGAAAAAATAATTGAATGGGGGGAAAATCTAGATGTTTTAGAGGCTGCTCTATACGAAGAATCGGCAGCACACAGTCTTGACCAGGCACATACAGGTCAAAGAGCAGAATTTGCTATTGGACAACTAAGAATGATGCAACATGCTTCGATACAACCAGGGCTAGTACCTTTATCAAGTGAAGAAGAAGATGGATTAGCAGATGTCCTAACCTTCGCACAATCTCTCTTTGGAGGGATGGCAGACTCAAGAGACGGTTTCCAGGGGGATATTGAACATGAATTATGAGATCAGAGATTTAATGGCTATTGATGATTTTAAAGAAGATTTACCAGAGATAATTAATTGGGCAATTAATCTGAAAAATGATAATGAAATGTCCGATGGATTCAAGCCCCTAGAAGGTATGACTATTGGATCAATTTATGAAAAACCTTCTACGAGAACAAGAGTTTCATTTGAAGTTGGAGTGAATAAGTTAGGGGGACAGCCTCTAACTTTATTATCAAATGATATTCAGTTAGGAAAAAGTGAATCCGTTTCAGATACTGCTGCAGTGCTTTCTAGATACCTAGATGGTATTACTTACAGATGTTTCAAACATTCCGACGCGAAATTACTTGCAGAAAGTGCATCAGTACCGGTTATCAATGCATTATCTGATATGCACCACCCATGTCAAGCTGCTGCTGATTTAATGACCATAACAGAGAATAAAGATGATTTGAATGGGCATATTTCATGGGTTGGTGATGGAAACAATGTTCTACATGATTTATTATTGGCTGGTGTGATTCTTGGTCATGATGTGAAGTATGCTACACCTTTAGGGATGGAGCCAGATCAAGAGGTTGTTAACAGAGCAATAGAAATTGGTAAAACCACTGGAGCGAAAGTAATCGCAACTAATGATCCAGTTGAGGCTGTTAGTGATGCCGGGGTAATCTACACTGATATTTTTGTTTCAATGGGAGAGGAGCACTTAAAAGATAAATTTGAGTCATTTAGAGGTTTCCAAGTTAATGATGAACTAGTCTCTCACGCAAATGACAGTTACATGTTCATGCACTGTTTACCTGCTCACAGGGGTGAAGAAGTAACAGATTCAGTAATTGACTCCAAAAATAGTATTGTTTTCGATCAAGCTGAGAATAGGATGTGGGCTCAAATGTCGCTTTTGACATACATGTGCAATCCAATAGCTTGGGAAACTTACAGAGATCTATATTAATGAGCTTATTATAAATCCTAGAAGTGTTAGTTGTAGTGATTTTTTAATCATTAATTGTGCATTTCTATCTTCAGAGTAAGCTAGTTTTCTTTTTACTAAGAGTAGAGAAATTAATCCTGGAAGAATCAATGGAAGATGATTTCGCGGGAATATATCGAGCGAAAATGGTGCTAATAAAGTAATTAACGTCAGTAATAAAATAAGCCACGCAAATAATCTTGCTTTTTCGACTCCAATTCTCATTGCAAGTGTATTCCGGCCCTTGTCACCATCCATATCTTCGATATCTTTTACAATTTCTCTAGACAAATTATATGAAAATGCGATAAAGAATATTGAGATTACACGAGGTTGAGTTAGATCGAAGACTCCTGCAGCTCCGAATAATATCACCATACCTACTGACAAACTAATTGCTATATTTCCTGGCAACCCCCTATCTTTAAGCTTCAAACTGTAGTTACTTGAGGACTCATAATTACTAAGTAGGAAAATTGCAATTATCCATATCAATATTGAGGGGGCCCAATTCTCAAATCCATCCTGAATAGTAGATGATATAAATCCTGCATAAACTAGGCTGAATAAAGAAAAACACATTAGCACTGAGGTTACTACTTTAGCACTTTGAAGAGAAATTTTACCGCTAGGAAGAGGTCTATTGGGTTGATTCAATTTGTCTATTTCAATATCTAATATGTCATTTAATGCATTCCAAGAGCACATAAATGCCCAAACTGAAAATCCATGTAATAGAGTAATAGATGCAAAAATCCCTTCTGGGATTTCGCCCAAGGCTAACAATGAACCAAAAATTACGCCAATAAAACCTGTTAAAGAATTTCCAAACCTGAATAATGTGAACCATGAACTAACGTTGGATGACTCACTCATGATTGTGTTAGTAAGTCATCTGACTTGACTTCTTCCCTGCTATCAACTCATACTGTCGCTATTTGGGCACTTAGTGACCAAATACATACAGTATATGTGCTACCTCTAAATTGACCTCTAATATGCCCTATTTTTTCGAATCTATTGTCTTTAGCCAGTATATTACCAACCTGATTCATAGTAGCTCCCCACTTAAATCGACTATTTAGATGATCGAAAATCTCAACAGTGTTGGCAGAATCATTTTCATTTAGGTATGTCTCAACTTCATTCCTCAAACGACTTGTTTTTGACACTTAAGCCACCTCTAAAATTTCTAATTTTGATAAGTTATATCTTGTTATTAGTCCGTTCCATCCCTTATTACTGACTTCTATATTCTTCGATTTCGATGAGATTGGCTGCCATGAATCCGATGAAATATTACCGTCAAAATTAACTAATGTATCATGAACTAACTTTTTATCTCCTGAATTAGTCTTATTTAGACTTGAAAAAGTTACTATTTTACAAGGCTCTGGCCTCTTCCTGTAGATTACTGATTGTTGCTTACCCATACTGATGTTCATGAATCTTGGTTTCAACTTTAGCATATGAATGAAGACAAGAGAGGGCTAACTAAAAGTGAAAGTGATTCTGTTGTATTATACCGCTCAAGCCACTCTTTTCTTAAATGAAAGTAAACTCGAAGGGTTACAAGGCTCGTGTAGTGTAGTGGTCCATCATGAAGCCCTCTCGAGGCTTCGACCCGGGTTCAAATCCCGGCACGAGCACCAAAAAAAAATACTTTATCGATAATAATAGTCTTAAGCAGTCCTTCGTTGGCGTAGTAAGGTTTGAATGCGTGTAGAGCAAGATGTTAAGCTAACCTTTGAAGATGTACTAATAAGACCTAAGCGCAGTACGCTGGTTTCTAGATCAGATGTCACATTGGAGAGAGAATTTAAATTTAGACATTCTGCCACAACTTGGTCAGGAGTACCAATTGTTGCTGCGAATATGGATACCACCGGATTATTTTCAATATCTAAGATTCTGCAGCAACATAAAATGATTACATGCCTACAAAAATTCTATGCAACTAGAGAATATGCTGCTGCGTGGGATGATGGCGTTGATCCGAACTTCGTTGCTGCTACATGCGGTTCTACTGAAGAAAGTCTAACATTACTAAAAAGAAAAATGGCAACCAATGAAAATATCAAATTTATTTGTATTGATGTAGCGAACGGTTACAGAGAAGTATTCCTTGATTTCGTAAGAACTACAAGAGAGCACTTTTCTGATAAAATAATTATTGCAGGTAACGTTGCTACTAGAGAAATGACTGAAGCACTAATTCTTGCAGGGGCAGATGTCGTCAAAGTTGGAATAGGTCCGGGTTCCGTATGTACCACTCGAAAGGTAGCTGGTGTTGGCTATCCCCAACTCAGTGCCATATCCGAATGTGCTGATGCAGCGCATGGACTTGGAGGTCATGTAATGGCAGACGGTGGTTGTTCATCACCAGGTCATGTAGCTAAAGCGTTCGCTGCAGGAGCTGATTTCGTAATGCTAGGAGGCATGTTCGCAGGTCATGATGAGTCAGGTGGAGAATTAGTAAAAGGTAAAAATGGAAAAATGTATAAATCATTCTACGGCATGTCATCTTCGAAAGCTATGGAAACTCATTATGGAGAAGTAGCTAAACATAGAGCACCAGAAGGAAAAGAAGTGAGAGTCCCTTACAGAGGCCCTTTATCAATAACGATTCAGGCAATTCTAGGTGGGGTACGTTCAGCATGCTCATATGTAGGGGCACGAAGAATCAAAGACTTACCAAAATGTACTACATTTATTCGAGTCACTCAAACTACAAATGAAGTATATCAAAGATTTAATGTTGAAGAATGACCAAATCAACAATTATTTACTTTAGTCCAAGATTCTTCACTGCTTTCCGATTCATCAAATAAGTAATATGACGTGTGCGATAAATCGCCGGCATTATTCGCATATCCATAACTCAAACTAATATCTAAATGGTAGCAGCCATAATCACTCTCTGACCAATCAGACTTAGGGATTACTATGTTTCCTTCACCCACTTCGATATTACTCTCAGATCCCATTAATGCAATCTCAGAACCAAATAAGCCAACGTTACTCATGTAACCACTGCCATATTGGCCACCCATACCATCCCAAGTTGCTTCACCATATGGTCCAAATCCATCTGAAAAACCACCATTTACAGTAACTTCAGGATATTCAATTGCATCTGATTCACCATCAAGAGATAGAGTAGCGGTGAAAGAGTAGTCAGCATATGGTAGAGCACCTGGAATAGAACTTGAAGAACTAATTCCCACATATGCAGATAATGAAATTCCGGAGACACATCTATCCATCGAACCACAATCATCAGAATTAGTGGACATGGAGGGCGTAGCTACAGAAAATAATGAAGTAATATCTCTTGATAGAACTAAAGAGTCTAAAGCGATATCTTCAACAATAGTATCACCATTATCAATATTAATCGTCATAGTATATACTGAATCTGAACTAGGTAATGCATTCCCTGAATAAAAATCTGAGGTCTGTATTGTAAATATTCCATAATCCCCTAAGCCGTCACTCTTATCGATATTGAATGTATAATCATTAGACCAAGTTGAAGACGATCCATGATAGATTGTTACAAGTGCGTCGTGGCTTCCACTACCTCCATTTTGTCTAATTTTGATTTCAAGCTCTTCACCTGATTCATCAAAATCTACATCTCCAACTGAAATATCTCCTACCAAAAATGTAGACAATAACAATGGGAGACCGAGTAAAATGATGTAAGTTCCAAAAATTGCAAAGGATTTTTTCATATCTATCCCATTGCCCCCGGCAAATGCAGGTATACCCATTTTTAATTTCCACCAAACAAAAGCCAAAGAGGCAATCATAATTATTGGTGAGAGAATATTTAGTGAGATAAAATCTAGATATATCCCAAACCACATTACAATAAAGAATGGAGCAATTGCACCGTAGGATAGAGTAATTGCAATTTCTTTTAATGATGAAGTATTACTTTCAGATATTATAGCTGCATCAACTAATGTATCACTTATTTCACCTTCAGATTTCTGGGCCGCCGCCTTTTGTAAAAGTCCACTGTCACTCATCTGGCACTCACCTTCAGTCATCTACGATAAATTATTGGTTATCAACCCGTTGACAGATACAGTCAATTTACAGTGTTAAAACGGGTAATTAGAACAAACGAGAATCAAGAACTCTTAGTTCTCCATCATCATCTTCATCATCATTATCGTAAACTCTGAATCTTCCTGCAATTGCTGCCGCTGCTAGGGCTGTAATCATTGTGGTTCCAATTAATTCAAAGCCAGGAAGGTACACTCCACGGATGTAAAGAGTTACTGATTGGATTTGAGAATTAGGGATTCCTTCAGTCCGAACGGAATAGTCAGAAGTTGCTTTGAACTGTAAATTGTAATATTTATCGGTCCATCCTTGATTTTTTGGAGTTCTGATTTGGACTCTAACTTTTTCTGGAGGTGATTTAGATTCTATCTCGACATTTACTAGAGGTAAGCTGAGAGTAAATCCTTCATCACTAAGTTCGTCATAGTTTGCAATTTCTATATTCATTCGATCTAATGCGTTTCCGTCATTGTATACATCATATGAAACCATATAATCAACTTTAGGCCTTAACTGTATGAATGCAAGTTCAGAAGCAACTCTTAGTCTGCTGAATTGTTTAACTACTGCTAGAACCTTGTATGTTGTAGGAGTTCCTGGGTAAGCAACTCCATTTGCTTGTGATACTGTAGCAGTAATGGAAATCTGATGCTGTCCTTCAGCCATTTGTAAGTCTCCTCTCAAAATCACTTGGAAACTTGTTTGGAGACCTGAACCAACTGTTAAAGAAGCCGGACCTGCTGAAACTAGAGCACCTGACTGTATAACAATGTCAACCTTAATTTGGTGAGCAGATGGATTCTCTAAATCACAATTTACAATTGAAGTCCTAGTAGACCCAGGATATGTCTCAATGGGTTGAGGATTTTCACAGGTCAAAGACACATCGGGTGTTACTCCCTGAGCATGTACTGCTGCTGCACCAGCCCACATACTTAGAAAGTAAACTGCCAGTAATATTAGGACAGGTCTTACTGAGCGGGCAGATGTCATAACCCCAATCCCGTGTGAAACTGTATTTTAGGGTTCTCACTATTAGAGCATGAAAAAATAATGAAATAACAGTTATCTGAGAAAATGGATATGTGCTAAAAATTAAAATTCAGGGCTATTATGGTGGACCCGACCGGATTTGAACCGATGGCCACTCGGTTATGAGCCGAGCGCTCTAACCAACTGAGCTACGGGTCCTTGGAATGACTCGAATGCGACTCAGAGATGAACCTTATTATCTAACAAATAGGAAAATGATTCATAATTTACTTCTGAAAATAACAAATGTTATCAAAATTATCACAAATACAGACAATAAAGTTACATTATCAGAGTTCTCAACCTGATAGCGTTTTGTATCAAAGGGGAATGAGTCTGAATTATCACCAACTCC
>DATY01000017.1 GCA_002504905.1 Euryarchaeota archaeon UBA605
TTCATAGATTCAATACATCTACTACATGCATCTACTTGTATGCCTGCAGTACGTGCTTTTTTAGTAGAAACTTTCTCATTTCCACACAACTCGCACGAGGCCATGAAACTGCGAGGATAGTATTATACAAGACTGCTTCGGGTAATAAGCGTCAAATGTATAATGCATTAGGTGGCCTTATGACGAGTCGCGCCGGTTCACCATCTAAAGATAAATCAGCAACCGATATTGGTATCGATTCAATTTCGAAAAAGGCACTCAATGAGTTGAAAGAACAGTACGCATTATTGTCCGAAGATGCTAAACAATTGATGACAGAAAAAATGTTTCTTGAAAACGAACTAAGTCAACTTAAAAAAAGAGTTAATAGATTAGATGAAGAAATTAGAAGTTTACGAACCCCGCCTTATATTATTGGCAATATACAAGATGTAATTGGCGAGAAAGTAGTAGTAAGAAGTTCCAATGGGACAATATTCTTAGTATCCAAAAATCCTAGAATTGATAATTCAAAAATTCTTCCCGGAGTTCGTGTTTCTATGAATCAAGATACATTAGCTGTGATTGACATACTAGATGATGCATTTGATCCACTAGTCTCAGGTGCAGAAATAATAGAGAAACCGAATATAAAATATTCTGATTTAGGTGGACTAGACGATCAGATTAAAGAAATTAGAGATGCAATAGAACTCTCTCTAGAGAAGCCTGAATCTTTCGAAAAGTTTGGTATTCAACCACCTAAAGGAGTCTTACTAACTGGTCCGCCCGGTACTGGAAAAACTATGCTTGCAAAAGCGGTTGCTAGCCATACTAATGCTACATTTTTGGGTTTAGTCGGTTCAGAGCTTGCTCAGAAATATATTGGAGAAGGTGGTAGAATGGTTAGAGAATTATTTTCTCTTGCAAGAAAGAAATCTCCATGTATTATTTTTATCGATGAGATTGATGCAATTGGTTCTAAGAGACTTGATTCTTCAACTTCAGGGGATAGAGAAGTCCAGCGTACACTAATGCAACTTCTAGCGGAATTAGATGGTTTTGATGCTCTTGAAAATGTAAAGGTAATAGCTGCAACAAACCGTCCTGAATTATTAGATAAAGCTTTACTCAGGCCGGGGAGGTTCGATAGAATTGTTGAAATTCCGTTACCTAATATTGAAGGAAGAGAGGCAATTTTCAATGTTCATGCCAGAAAGATGCCATTAGATAAGGGAGTAGATTTCTCTAAATTATCCATTTTAACTGAAGGATACAGTGGTGCTGAGATAAAGGCAATTACAATTGATGTCGGTATGAAAGCCATTTCTGAAGGTACTTCAAAGTGTAAAATGTCTCATTTTAAAGAGGCAATTTCATCCATTGATAGTAAAAGAAAAGGGATTAAAAATAATGGTCCCGATCGTTTATACGGTTAGGTGTTTTAATGAATGATACACTAATTGAATGCGTGCCAAATATTAGTGAAGGAAGAAATTTAGATATTATCAATGCAATTGTTGATTCTGCAAGAAAAATTGATGGAGTTAATATATTGGGGTGTGAACCAGATAGCGATTATAATAGAACAGTAATTACTATTGCCGGACATCCTGATTCGGTAACAAAAGGTGCATATGAAATAATTCTCAAGTCACTAGAATTGATTGATATGAGAAATCATAGTGGAAATCATCCGCGTATGGGTGCTGTTGATGTTTGTCCATTCGTTCCTCTATCAGAAAATTCTATGGAGTATTGCATAAAATCTGCAAATAATTTATCAGAATTAATTGGTAATAAAGTACCACATTTTTTCTATGGTGATGCGGCTTCGTCAAAAGAAAGGTACTCTTTATCCAAACTTAGAAAAATGGAATATGAAGGTTTAGAGAATAGATTTAATGGTGGCGAGTGGAATGATGAAAACACTCGTTTACCTGATCGTTGGTCCGGAAAATGGGGAGAAAATGAATCACGGTTTGGGGCCGTAGCTATTGGTGCAAGAAATATCTTAGTTGCCTACAATGTGAATGTAAATGAAACTGATGCAAAAGCATCAAAAATTGCTGGTTCAATGATTAGGACTTCTGGAAGATTAATCAAAAAAGATGGGAAAAAAATGAGAATCAATGGCCTTTTAGATCATGTTCAAGGTATGGGTGTGCCATTGCCATCATCATCTATTTCTCAGGTCTCGATGAATCTTCAAAACGTATCAGAAACATCAATGCATATGGCATTCGAAGCTGTTAAATCTATTGTAAATGATCATGGTGTTGAAACTTGTGGCTCCGAATTAGTAGGTTTAGTTCCATTAAGTGCAATGTTAGACTCAGGTAAATGGTTTTGTCCTGATCCTGAAAATACTTCTGATGAAGACTTAGTCCAATATGCAATTGACGGCCTTGGATTAGACTACTTAAGAAAATTTAACCCTAATCTTAGTATTATTGAATGGGCAATAGAAAATCGAGGTGCACATGATGAATGACGGTTATATTTCAGTATTAGAGAAAATCAGTTCCGATTCACCCACTCCTGGAGGAGGTACTGTCGCCGCCCTTACTTTAGCCCATGCTCACTCTTTAGCTGCTATGGTTTCGAGATTAACAATAGGGAAAAATAAGTGGCATGAAGGTCATGAAATTTCCAGTATAATTATTAATTCAATCGATGAATCATTGACCAAATCTATATTCCTAGCAGAGGCTGATTCATTAGCATTTGATAGAGTAATGGATTCATATAGATTACCTAAGAGTACTGATTCAGAAATTGAATTACGGAAATTAGCTATTTTAGAATCTACTATTGGAGCCGCTCAAGCGCCTTTGGATATCGCTAATGAAGGATTGAAATTATTATCCTTATTGCCTGATTTAGCTAAATTTGGTAACCTCAATGCAATTACTGATCTTGCTGCATCTTCTGAACTAGCATATACTGCTGTATATATCGCATCATTAAATGTCAAAATTAATGTTGATTCAATGAATCATATAGAACTAGATAAGATTCAAAACAATACTACAATAACATTAACTAATTCGAAAGAAATTATTATGCAGATAAGAGATATTGTTTCTAGGAGGATGCAAACTTGATTGATTTTTTTGATGAATTTAAGACAGGAGTACCTTCAGAACTCCCCCCGAAAAAAGAATTAGATTTGTCTGTAGACCATGCCCCTAAGAGGCCTCATGTATTGAATGAAAAAGAAAAAAAATTGGCTATTTCTAACTCATTAAGATATTTTCCTGTGGAATGGCATGAAGAGTTAGCAGTAGAATTCAGTAATGAATTGAATGAATTTGGCCATATTTACATGCATCGTTTTAGGCCTGATTATGAGATGTATGCACGTCCAATATCTGAATATCCTGCTAACGATATTAGTGCTGCATGTATAATGCTAATGATTCAAAATAATCTTGACCCTAATGTGGCCCAATATCCTCATGAATTAGTCACATATGGTGGAAATGGAACTGTTTTTCAGAATTGGATTCAATACAGAATTACTATGCATTATCTATCAGTAATGAATGAGAATCAGACATTAGTAATGTACTCTGGACATCCTCTTGGATTATTTCCTTCAAACAAAAATAGCCCACGTGTAGTTATCACAAATGGTTTAATGATACCAAATTATTCAACTCAAAATGATTATGAAGTTATGAATGCTTTAGGGGTTACGCAATATGGACAAATGACTGCAGGTTCGTATATGTATATTGGACCACAAGGAATTGTTCATGGTACGACATTAACTATACTAAATGCAGCACGAAAGTATCTTAATTTTGATACGAAGAATGGGCTAGGAGGATTACTATACGTCACATCTGGATTGGGTGGAATGTCTGGTGCGCAGGCAAAGGCCGCAGTGATTTCAGGTGCAGTTTCCGTTATTGCAGATTCCAATTCTCATGCTGCATTGAAAAGATACCAGCAAGGTTGGTTAACAGAATTATTTGAAGATTTAGATGAATTAATTATTAGGTTAAGAGTTTGTATTGAGAATAAAGAAGCTGTCTCTTTAGGATATATTGGAAATATCATTGATGTATGGGAGAGGCTAAATGATGAGAACATTATCCCTGATCTTGGAAGTGATCAAACAAGTTTGCATAATCCTTGGTTAGGAGGGTACACTCCTCATGGAATGACTTATGAGGAGATGAAGGAAATGATTTCCAATAATCCTGAAGATTTTAAAATCAAAGTTAAAAATAGTTTAATAAAACATGTTAATGTAATCAATGAATTATCCAACAAAGGAATGTACTTCTGGGACTATGGAAACGCTTTCTTGCTTGAAGCGGGGAGAGCGGGTGCTGATATTTACTCAGATAATACTGAATCTGGTTTTAGATACCCCTCATATGTGGAAGATATTATGGGTCCAATATGTTTTGATTATGGTTTTGGTCCATTCAGATGGGTATGTTCATCGGGAAATAGTGATGATTTAGCAGAAACAGATAAAATTGCATCTCAAGTACTGAATTCTTTGGCTGAAAATGCCCCTTCTGAAATCAAAGGACAGTATTACGATAATATTAGATGGATAGATAGTGCTGACGATAATGATTTAGTTGTTGGAAGTAAAGCACGAATATTGTATGCAGATGAAAGAGGAAGGGTAAAAATCGCCCAAGAATTTAACAAGGCTATTTCAGATGGTAGAATCTCAGCCCCTATCATTTTAGGCAGAGATCATCATGATGTTAGCGGAACAGACAGTCCATATCGGGAAACTGCAAATATTAGAGATGGTTCTATGTTTACTGCAGACATGTCAGTACAAAATTTTGTTGGAGATTCCTTCAGAGGTGCTACCTGGGTCAGCCTACATAATGGTGGTGGAGTAGGTTGGGGGGAAGTAATGAATGGAGGATTTGGTATGGTTATTAATGGCAGTAATGAATCTGAATTAAATATAGAATCAATGCTTTCATGGGACGTGAATAATGGGATTGCCAGACGTGCTTGGGCACAAAACTCTGAAGCAATTTTCGCTATTAAAAGAGCTATGGATAATAATCCAAATCTGACTGTAACTGTACCTAGTAAGGTATCGAAGAGTTTACTTGAAAGAATATCCTGAGGTGTTTACATGAGTGTTGGAGAGATCGTGTTAGATGGAAGTTCATTAACAATTGAACAAGTAGTTTCTGTATCTAATTTTGAGACCAAAGTTAGACTTTCGGATTTTTCTAAATCATCTATAAATAAGTCGAGAAAACTAGTTGAAGAAATTGTATCCAGTGGAGAAGTTGTGTATGGAATAAATACTGGTTTTGGTGCTCTTTCTAATGTTACAATTTCAACTGATAAATTAGAAGATTTACAAACAAATCTAATCCGCTCACATGCTTGTGGTGTTGGAAATCGAATGGACCCTAATTCTGTTTTAATGATGATGTTGGTTAGGGCTAATTCGCTTGCAAAAGGCCATTCAGGAGCCAGATTAGAATTAATTCAATTATTAGTTGATATGATAAATAATAGAATAGCACCAATAATACCGAGAATAGGTTCATTAGGTGCTTCTGGAGATCTAGCTCCTCTGTCACATATGACTTTAGCAATGATGGGTGAAAGCGAGTCTCAAGTACAAAATAGTGATGGAAAATGGGTCATTTATAATTCTAAAGACGCATTGAATAATTTTGGAATAAAACCGATTAAGTTACAGGCTAAAGAAGGTCTTTCTCTAATCAATGGTACTAGTCAAATGTGTTCTTATTTATGTCAAAGTATTATTAATCTTGAGAAGTTAATTTTTGCTGCAGATGCAGCTTTGTCTACTTCTATTGAGGCTATTAAAGGGTCATATGCACCATTTGATCAGAGAATTCATGACGTCAGGCCTCAACATGGCCAATCAATTTCTGCTGGTAGGATCAGAGAATTCCTGAAAAATTCTGACATTAATAAATCACATATTGACTGTGATAGGGTACAGGACTCGTATTCTTTCAGATGTGCACCTCAGGTTCATGGTCCAATGATTGATGTATTACGTGAAGCTAGAAGAGTTGTAAATATAGAAATTAATTCTGCAACTGACAACCCTCTTGTTTTCTCTAATGATGGTAAACCCGAAGTCATTAGTGGGGGTAACTTCCACGGGCAAGTTCTAGCAATTATTAGCGATAATATGGCTATATGTATACATGAAATAGCAAGTATTTCAGAAAGAAGAATTAATCAGGTCTTAGATCCTCAATGGAGTGGTCAGAAAGCATTCTTAGCTAACGATGAAGGATTAGAAAGTGGATTAATGATAGTTCAATATGTGGCAGCAGCAGTAATAGCCGAATTATCATTATTATCAAATCCTATTTCAACAACTAATGTCCCTGTTAGTATGGGTAAAGAAGACCATGTTTCTATGGGAGCTACTGCGGCATACAGGACTTTCAAGGCAAGTAAATTGTTATCCTCGGTAATTTCTAGTGAATTAATTTGCTCATGTCAGGCTTTAGATAACATATCAGAGAAAGCCTCCGACTCAGTATCTAAGATTCATGATTGGCTTAGATCATACGTTTCGAAGATTGAGAATGACAGAAGTACTACTAATGACACTGAAATTATTGCTGAGAAGATATTATCTAATGAATTTATTAATATTTTTGGGGTGTGAAAAATTGCAAGAAAAACTGCATATGACCCAACATCCTGGAATAAATCCCCCTCCATTCAATACTATAATATCCGATATTATTGATAATAATATAATTTTGAATGAATCATATTGCTACCCAAGAGGAGGCGGTCAGCAAGGAGATACCGGAACAATCAGAAAAAATGATTTACAGACAGAATTATTGGAAACAATGCCTGGTGAATCAATAATTCATCCAGTAGTATCAACGCAAGGGTTTGAGATAGGTGATGAGGTGATATGCACAATTAATCATGAGAGAAGGAATAAAAATACTACAATGCATACTGTTCAGCATATAGTTTCTGCAATCGCGAATGATATGTTTCTAGCAGAGACTGTTGGTAATCAAATCAGTGAAGAATATACTAGGATTGACTTATTATTTCCCGATAGAGACAAATTTAATTCTGAAGATCTTCAACAAGCGGTTAATGACATAATTAAATCAAATAAAGATGTTAAAATACACAAATGGGATAGAGAGAGAATTTTAAATCATGAACAAATGAGACATACAAAATTTATGGATAGGATTCCAAACACTGTTACCGAATTAAGAGTTGTTGAAATTATGGATGTTGATCTTTGCCCTTGTGGTGGAACCCATGTAGATAATACGTCAAATCTCTACGAAATGAATATTACAAATGTCAAGTCTAAGGGTGCAGGAAAATTAAGAATTTCCTATTCTTTGAATAATCATTAATACTTGTATGTATCTATTGGTGGGCTCGGCAGGAATTGAACCTGCGATCTCCACCATGTCAAGGTGGCGTCATAACCCCTAGACCACGAGCCCCGATACAACGGGTAAGCACACCACTGATGAATGATTCTCTTCGAATATTAGAATTATCCAATGATCTTTGAAAGGCGACCATTACAGTTTTCTTCAGAGCATGAACCTGAGACTCTGGTCCTACCATTTTTCATAATAATATTTTTTGGAGAATGAACCAATACAATATTTTTGCATTTCAAACAGTAAGCTTCCACTGATTTCACAATTAATCGAGATTAGACTCACAACTAAACCTTACTAACCCACCATATTCACTAAAAAACAACTTTTTTATCCAAATCGTTGTACTGAAAGGCTATTTACTATATTGTCAATAATTTAATTTCTGATAACTATCATTATCGGCCACAAGTATTACGATTATTTATGATTAAAATATGTATTAATCTAATACTTACAATATTTGAAAAAGATATTTGTTGAATTATATTTTAACAATTTACGTAACAGCAAATATATAATTACGAATATGAAACTATTATTATGATTATACAAGAGTGCCGGAAAAAAATGTTTTAGATATTGGAGAGACTCCAGGTGTTTGACACCAATAATCAACATATTCGCTGTTAAGGATGTTAAAGTCTGCTGGACCTCCAACATGCAGGGAACCTACAGATCCATCCAATTCATCGTTTAGTGTTGAAGCGGGATTTCTTGTGCAAGCTACTAATGCCGTCAGAGGGTCAATACCTAATCTGTGAGTAACTAAACTTCCAACAAAAGGTAATGAAAGTGTTTGGCAATTAGGATTGAAGTCTGTTGCTAAAGAGAAAATCCAATTATTTTCTATACAATCTTGAATTCCTTCTCCAAGAGGTTTTCCTAAAACATAAGGAGTTCCGGGTAGAAACACTTGCATTGTACCTGACTTGTTTGCTTTATCTCTAGAATCAGAATTACTGAAACCTACGTGGTCTGCACTTGAACTCTTTAATTCAGCTGCTAAAGACAAACCTCCTGAATCTACAAACTCATCAACATGAAGACGGCTTTTGAGCCCGTAACTCTTAGCGTTTTTAACTAATAATTCAGTTTGCTCTAAATTAAACCAACCAGGTTCACAGAATACATCGATCCATTTTGCTAAATTATTCTCTGCAACTAAAGGTAATTGTTCATGAATTAATTCATCCATGTATTCTTTAGCGGTCTTGTCTTTTGGAAAATCATGTGCTCCCAGCCATGTAGGGAGGACATTATGATTATCGCCGTCTAATGAAATTGTAGCATTAAGAATTTTTATTTCACTATCTACTGAAAGTCCATATCCACTTTTTGCTTCTATTGTTGTAGTTCCAAAATAAGAGGATTGTGACAAATTATGCCTACCTATTTTTTCAAGCTCTAATCTGGATGCCTTCCTAGTAGAATTAACAGTTTTTGCAATACCTCCTCCTAAATTAGATATATCTTGGTAGGATAAACCATTCTGTCGCAATCTGATTTCATCCGATCTATCTCCTGACCAGAGAAGGTGTGTATGACAATCTACAAGGCCGGGGATAACAGCATTTCCATTAGCATCAACCAATTCAATTTGTCTTGACTTACCTTCACTAATATCAGGTGCAAACTCTTCAATTAATTCTTCTTCAGGACTGATTTTTACAATTTTTCCTTCAGAAATTAATATAGATAAACCAGGATCTGAAATTAAATTTTCACGATCTGACATCTTAGCCCCTGATAGTGGCTTAGAGACATTACCATGAGACAAAGTTGCAAGTTCTCCGATGTTGTACAATAGGAGGTCCATGATGGCGGACAGGAGTGACACTTGAAAGGGCTCCCTTCTTCGCAAGTCCTAATGGGCGTGATTCTCGGCATAGAAAGTACAGCTCATACATTCTCATTTGGAGGTGTTTATAGTAACGGAGATACAATCTCATCATCTTCGGCATTATTCAGACCTGAAGAGGGAGGAATTCATCCTAGAGAAGCAGCTGATCATCATTCATTATTGTCAGGTGATTTATTCAAAGAATTTATCACTAAAAATAAAATTCCTGTTAATCAGATCGATGCTATTGCATTCAGCCAAGGTCCAGGACTTGGCCCATGCCTTAGAGTCGGAGCCTCAGTAGCAAGATCATTAGCCGATAAGATTTCAAAACCATTAATCGGAGTAAATCATTGCGTCGCCCATATAGAGATTGGGAGGCTTCAGACTGGTTGTATTGATCCTGTTCTGCTATACGTAAGTGGAGGTAATACACAAGTTATAGCTAGAAATGGCAATAGATACAGGGTGATAGGTGAAACCTTAGACATAGGAATAGGAAATATGTTAGATAAATTCGCTAGGACACAAGGTATAGCGTTTCCTGGAGGTCCAAAAATTGAAAAACTATCTTTAGAGTGGTTGAAAAATAATCCTTCTGCTAAATTAGATGATATAATTCTGCCATATGGTGTACAAGGAATGGATTTATCATTTTCAGGGATTTTAACTGCAGCTATTCAGAAGGTTTCAGATGGTCATTCCTTAGAAGAAGTCTGTTGGTCTCTACAGGAACATTCATTCTCAACTTGTATAGAAGTAGCTGAAAGAGCATTAGCACATACAGGAAAAAATGAATTATTATTAGGGGGAGGAGTAGCCTGTAATGAAAGAATTCGGGAGATGTCTGAATTGATGTGCAATGATAGAGGAGCTGCAGCATATTGGCCTGAAAAACAATATTGTGTAGACAATGGAACTATGATTGCAGAATTAGGAAGGAAGATGTTGAAACACAATATTCAAACTAAATTAATCGATAGTGCCATTGATCCTTCAATGAGAACTGATCATGCAGAAGTAGTATGGAAGTAATTCTTTGACTGAGAAGGCTTATCTAAGGCGCTTTGTGGCCCCAATACAGGATTGAGCAGATTGAGAGGTGGAAGACGTAGAGGGCCCGCTAAAAGAGCGCCGAAAGATATCTTCAGTCCAGGTGCCAAAAAAGAACAGAAAAAAACTGTTGTTACACCTCCTCCACGAAACCAACCAATCTCACCTCCAATAGCTATTACTCCACCTAAAGTCGCTGGTACTAAAGTTGAAAAAAAGGCTATTGAAAAGCCAAAAGAAAAGATCATCAAGCCAAAATCTCCTGATATTAAATTAGACAAAAAAGAAGAGTTAATAGATGATATAAAAATTAAGAAAGATTCCTCTAAAGAGATTATTTCAGATCAAATCTTTGGTAATAAACCCAAGAAAACACGTGGTTTAAAGCAATTAGAAAAGAAAGAAGATAAAAAATCCAAGGAATTGAATGTTCAGAGTGATAGAGCCGCCGCATTAATAGAACAAAGTAGGCAGAGAGCTATGCAGCCTGTTGTCAGTGAAACAATTATCGAAAAGCAGCCTGTTAAGCCTGCAATAACTAAAAAGCGTAAAAATACTAAGACAAGCTATCAACCAGCTGCAAGAGCAAAACGGTTGAATAGAAGTAGACATATGGAATATAAATATGAAATGAGGAAGTTACTAGATGACATAAATGTTCCAGAGGAACATAGATCAAATCTTTTAGGCACTATCTGGGCTAAAGGTGAAAGAAAAACTACTTCTGACGCAAAGGATTTCTTACTTGAGAAAATGTCTGAGGGAGCAATAAACGAAGAACAAAAATCTAGACTTGAGAAAGTCATAGATGATTATACAATTAGAAGGTGAAAAAAATGTTAGTAGAAAATGATAAAATTGTTAAAGTGCATTACCATGGATATTTCCCGGAAACGAAGGAAGTATTTGATAGTTCATTGGACAGGGAACCATTATCTTTCACAGTAGGTCACGGACAAATGATTCCTGGCTTTGAAGCAGAAATTTTAGGTGCGAAATTATCAGAGAAAAGAACATTCACATTAGAACCTGAGAGAGCTTATGGGCACAGGGATGAAACAAGGATAATTGAGATGCCTAAACCTGATTTTCCAGATGGGATAGTAATAGGGATGAAGTTTCAAGCTGAAGTTCAAGGAATGCCAATGCCGTTTGAGATAACAAGTATCAATGACGAATCTGGTACAGTAACTTGTGATTTTAATCACCCAATGGCTGGAAAAGCATTGACATTCGAAGTTGAAGTTGTTGAAATTATGGATTCAGGAAACTGCTGTGACGACCCTGGTTGCAGTAGTAATAAGTAATTATATAATCAATAATTTACCATTCCATAATCACATAATTCATTTGCTTATGTGTTATCCGATGAATGTGGATAAGCGCTCTAGTAGGTCAACAACACGTAGTGGATTACCTAGAAAGGATGTCCCAACAATGGAATCTTTGTCCCAAACAGAACATCCTACTAAAGGTCATGAATTACCAGGATTACCACCATATACAAGAGGCATTCACAAAGGAATGTACAAAGATAGATTATGGACAATGAGGCAATATGCAGGATTTTCAACTGCTAAAGAGACTAATGAGAGATTTAGATTATTATTAAATTCAGGACAAACTGGGCTATCTGTAGCTTTTGATTTACCTACTCAATTAGGATTAGATTCTGATGATGAAGACTCCCTAGGAGAAGTGGGCAAGGTAGGGGTGCCAATTGACTCATTAGAGGATATGGAGGAACTATTCAATGACATTGATCTAGGAAAAGTTTCAACATCAATGACCATTAATGCTCCAGCAACAACACTTTTGGCTCTATATGTTGCAACAGCAGATAATCAAGGAGTATCTAGAGATTCCTTAAGAGGAACGGTTCAGAATGATATTTTGAAAGAATATATCGCTCGCGGATTATACATTTATCCACCAAAAGAATCGATTAGACTTACTACTGATTTATTTGAATGGTGCAATGAAAATGTGCCGAAATGGAACACTATATCTGTTAGTGGATACCATATTAGAGAGGCTGGTTCAACTGCAGTAGAAGAAGTTGCATTGACATTAGCAAATGGTATATTTTATGCTGAAGAGGCTGTTAAGTCAGGTTTAGAGATTGATGATTTCGCACCAAGGATGTCATTCTTTTTCGGTTGCCATAATGATTTTTTTGAAGAAATATCAAAATTCAGGGCGGCGAGAAAACTTTGGTATGAGTTAATCAATGAAAGATTCGAACCTAAAAATCCTAAATCATCACAATTAAGATTCCATACGCAAACAGCAGGAGTTACTTTAACTGCACAACAACCTATGAATAATACCGTAAGAGTGTCATATCAAGCTCTTTCCGCGGTTCTTGGTGGTACCCAATCGCTTCACACCAATAGTTATGATGAAGCAATAGGTTTACCCACAGATGAATCTGTAAAAATAGCATTAAGAACTCAGCAAATAATTGCTAGTGAGACAGGTGTAGCAGATGTAGTTGATCCAATGGCAGGATCATATCACGTGGAAGAAATGACAGCATCGATTAAAGAAAACGCCCGTAAATTAATTGATGAAATTGAATCTAAAGGCGGGGTATTAGATTGTTTGAAATTAGGTTTTCAACAGAAAATGATTCATGATAGTGCCTGGAAAGAAATTAATGATATTGAAGAAAAAAAATTGTTAGTTGTAGGTGTAAATAGCAATATTGAAGATGAAGAAGAATTAAATTTAGGTATGAAAATAGATTCTACTAATGAGAAAAAGCAAGTTACAAAGTTAGAAAAATTCAAACTAAGAAGAGATGAAGTGGCTGTAAAGGAGACTTTACGAAAGTTACAAAATACATGCGAAGGAACTGAAAATATAATGCCTCCATTAATTGAGGCACTGAAAATCGGTGCTACTGTTGGCGAGGTTAATGGGGTAATGAGGGAAGTTTTTGGGACTTGGGTTTCGCCTAGTGGTGTTTAAAATGAGTAGAATAGATCATATTGGAATTGCAACAGAAGATATTGAACAAGCATCAGATTTTTGGCTTCAAATTGGATTAGAGGCAGGAGAAGATCATGTTAATGTAGAGCAGGATGTAAAAATTCGTATGTTCTATGGTAAGGACGATGATGGCAATAAGACTCATTCAAAAGTAGAATTAATTGAAGCCCTTTCTGAAAAATCTCCTATTGCTAGATTCATAAATAAAAGAGGAGTTGGCATTCAACAATTAGCAGTTTCAGTGAACAATATTGAAAAAATGGTATCGGATTTAATTGACAATGGAATTAGAATGATTAATTCCGAGCCTACTTTGGGTGCAGGTGGCCATAAAATTGCATTTGTCCATCCTGAATCTACAGGGGGAGTATTGGTTGAACTTGTTGAAATAAAAATGGGGGAATAGGGTGTTAGGTTGTATTTCAGGAATAATTGAGAAGAAAAAGAACGGAATTAATTTAACTAGTGATATACTAAATATAGAAATTGATTTTTTATCAAAAAGCTTAGAATTGATGAGAGATGCACAACAAATTTCGAATGATGCATACTTAGATTCAGGTTCAATTCAAGGAGGCTTGACAGTAATATCAAGTTTAATTAAACAAAATATTTCCGATACAGAAATTGAATCATTATTATACACATTACATTCCAGGGCATTAATTTTAGATGAAAAATATCCTAGATTAGATAGTATTTTAGAGAATTACAGAAAATAATATTCGTATAGTAATACTCGACGAATATTTATATATGATTTCTTACTAGAAAGTCTATGCCTAAAGTTAGCCTTGATATCCCATCAGAGTTATTGGGTGATTTGAAAACCCATGTTGGCGATGAAAAAAAATTTATTTCACTGGCAGATGCAATTAGAACAGCATGTAGAAAGATGTTAGATCAATTAGATTCTATTGATGAATTTCATGGAAGGAGATGAATATATGAGTAAAATACCAAATGAAGATGATGCAAAGAATGCTGTAGAAACCTTGGTCAGATACATAGAAAAAAATGGTGGAGAATTAAGAGAGGGTTT
Source organism: Euryarchaeota archaeon UBA605 (assembly GCA_002504905.1). Taxonomy (GTDB): domain Archaea; phylum Thermoplasmatota; class Poseidoniia; order Poseidoniales; family Thalassarchaeaceae; genus MGIIb-O2. Next base: position 14,339 of record DATY01000017.1, read on the forward strand.
GATTGACACACCAAAAAGAGTAATAGATTCATTTGAAGAGCTATACAATGGTTATTCACAAGATGCCGATGCTTTACTAGATGCTACATTCAATGCAGAAGGTTATGATGGGATTGTTTTACTAAAGGATATAGAATTTCACTCAACATGTGAGCATCATATGCTTCCTTTCACAGGTTCTGCACATGTGGCATATATTCCTGTAGAAAAGATAGTCGGAATCAGTAAATTGGCGAGATTAGTTGAATTACATTCTATGCGGCTGCAAAATCAGGAGCGGATAACAAACTCAATTGCTGATGATTTAGAGAGGGTATTGAAGCCTCTTGGATGTGGTGTAATCATAGAAGCAAAACATGGATGTATGCAATGCCGAGGCGTAAAGAAACAAAATTCTGTAATGGCAACAAGTTCTATGAGAGGAGTATTTTTTGATAAATCAGAAGCAAGAATGGAGTTACTCCAACTAATCAATAGTCCTAGAAAGATATGAGGGAATGGAATGGTTATTCTTAATCAAAACATTGATACTGAGCAATTATTTCCTATTGTAGAGATATTTCACAGTGTTCAAGGAGAAGGGTACCATGCGGGTATTCCTTCGATTTTTATTAGGTTTGGAGGTTGTAATCTAAGATGCCCGTGGTGCGATACTGATTTCGATATTTGGACTGATATGAGTATTTCGCAAATAGTAAATGAACTTTCCAAGTTTGATTGCGATAGAATAATTTTCACTGGCGGAGAACCAGCCCTCCAAGATTTAGTTACCTTGTCTGGATTTTTGAAGCCACTTGGTTATTACTTAAGCATTGAAACTAATGGAACAATTGTAATACCCTCTGATACCATAGATTGGATTTGTGTTAGTCCAAAAGATCAGGAATATGAGAATATAAAAATTAGACAAAGGACTGGTGATGAACTAAAAGTAGTTTATTTAGGACAAGATTTAGCTATGTATAACGAATTAAAAAGAGGTTTCAATCATCTTTTTTTACAGCCTCTCTATGATGAAGGTCAAAGTACTGAATGGAATGGAATGAATTTTCATGGAACTTTTGAAATGGTTCGATCGAATCCCGAGTGGAGACTCTCACTACAAACACATAAATGGATGGGGGTAGAATAATGAGAGCTGTAATGTCCTTCAGTGGAGGAATGGATTCAACAAGTGTACTAATTCGTTTGATTGATGAAGGATACAAAATTGATTGTATATCATTTAATTATGGACAAAAACATATTATCGAGATAGAGAAAGCAAGTCAGAATATCAATTACTTAAAACAAAAAGGTTATGATATTACACATAAAATAGTAGATTTATCATCTGCAATGTCAATTTTCCATTCTTCATTGACTGATGATGATTTGCCTATACCTGAGGGTTACTATGAAGAAAATCAAATGAAGAGTACAGTAGTTCCGAATAGAAATGCAATATTTTCTTCAATAATCTATGGTTATGCGCTTTCGATAGTTGCAAGAGAGGATGTTGATGTCAAAATAGCTCTAGGTGTACACAGTGGAGATCATGCAATTTATCCAGATTGTAGGCCAGAGTTCTATCAGAGTTTAGAATCATCTTTTAGAGTTGGGAATTGGGAATCAAATAGAGTTGACTTTTACCTACCTTATATTGATGGCGATAAAATAACTATTCTTGATGATGCAATGAAATCTTGTGATAATATCGGTGTAGATTTTGATATTATTTTCTCTAATACTATAACCTCATACAATCCGGATTCAAGTGGTAGAAGTTCTGGAAAGAGTGGTTCTGATATTGAAAGAATACTTGCTTTCAAAGCATTGGGTAGGAGAGACCCAATTGAGTATGTAGATTCATGGGAAAATGTATTACAGAACGCAATATTTGTGGAGAAACAATACAAAGATGAGGAATATAGGAGGCGTTTGAATGATATTCAATATGAAGTTACTAGGAATAGTGCTACAGAACCACCATTCACTGGTGAGTATTGGGATGAAAAAAGAAACGGTGAATACTTTTGTATTTGTTGTGGACATAAATTATTTACTTCAGAAATGAAATATGATTCAGGGTGTGGCTGGCCATCATTCTTTACCGAAGATGATAATGCAAGTATTGAACAAGTCGAAGATAGAAGTTATGGGATGCACAGAGTTGAAGTTAAATGTTCAAAATGTGATGCTCATTTAGGCCATATTTTTAATGATGGCCCAGTCAATAAAGGTGGTATGAGATACTGTATTAATTCTGCTTCAATGGATTTTAAGGAGGAATAATAATGACTACGACGATTAAAAGATTTGTAGAGACTGACACCGGACACAGAGTACCTAATCATAAGAGTAAATGTAAACACATGCATGGCCATAGATATAGATGGGAAGCAGTAATTGAGGGTGATGTTGTTCAAACAAGTGGTGTATCAGATGAAGGGATGCTTATGGATTTCTCAGATATATCAAAAATATTAGAAAAATATATTCATGATGTGGTTGATCATTCATTTATTGTGTATGAAAATGATTCCTTAGCTATACAAGCATTAGACATACTTGGTAATGAACATAGGACATTAATAGTCCCATTCATTCCTACGGCAGAAAACCTTGCTAAATGGGCCTTTGAACAAGTAGAGCCGCATATTGTATCCAAATATGGACAAAAAATTAGATTAGTCGCAATGAACGTTAGGGAAACTCCTAAATCTTGGGCTTCTTGGAGGAAAGATTAGTTATTATTTGAGATTATTTCTTCCCAAATCTCAGGATTATTAACGAAATACTCGAAAGCGATATTTGTTGTATGAATTACACCTAGTAAACGATGAATTTCATCATCCTTAGGCAAACCTCTCATTATTACTCTATGGAGAGTTTCTTCAATTCCCGACCTCCTAAATTCTATTGTAGGAATAATCTCTGATAACTTTATTATTTCCGTTCTAAGAACGTTTTTAAGTTCAGGAGAAAGAAGATTAGAATTATTAGATATTCGGGTTTTAGAACTATTTTTCCTATACCATGCATAACAAATTATTGTAACTGCATGGCTGAGATTCATTATTGGATAACCAGGCCAAGTAGGTATTGTCATTAGTAAATCACAGATCCTTAACTCACTATTTAGGAGTCCTTTTCCCTCAGGCCCGAAAACAATAGAAATATTACCTTCTAAATCTTCTAACATCTCTGGTAGATCTTCCGGTTCTAAAAAATGACGAAATGAAATCTTACTTCCTTTTTCTCTTTTACCTGAGGTGCCAACAACGAGACTGGAATCGTAAACAGCAGATTCAATATCAGAGAAAAATTTAGCATCATCTAATACGGATTGAGCATGTTTAGCTCTATTTCTAACTTCCTCTGACCACTCAGGTTCTCTTCCAACAATTCTCAAATCTGAGAATCCAAAATTTTTCATTGAGCGGGCTACAGCACCAATATTGCCATCAAATTGTGGTCGAACTAAGACAATAGATATTCTATGTGAATAATCAGGAGGAGGGACATCAAGCATCTCGCCCATATCTACAACCTTACTGAAGATAATAGATTAATACTTCTCTAATCAACTCTACGCTGTTGATACCTAGTAATATATCCCGCAATCCAATTCCTCATGCGTTTATTCGATACATCTGTATATTCTGAAACAAAGTGTTTATTATTTTCAAAGTCACTATTGAAAACATCTGGATATAGTTCAACTAATCTTAAAGCTCTAATCTTGATGAATGACGGTCTAATATTTCCCATTTTTAGTCCTCCAATAATTTAACTTCTAGTGGAAATCCTTCTTCTCGAGTAACTTGTACACGAATCTTTCTAGGTGGATTTTGCATACCTCTAGCCCATATTACATGGTTGACAGATTCATCAATCCAAATTTCTTCATCATCTGTTTTCTTCATATGTTGAGACACATGTTTCTTGATTTGAGCCATTGCACGATTTGCTCTTCGTGTTCTTGGAACTGACCATGCAGCTCTCAGGGGAATTGTCATCTCTCTAACTTCTGCCATTTACTCACCTTTGTAATTTAGAACGACGCCACATATGCCTCTTGGGGTGGCTAGTGACATTTCTATTGGTTCGGAGCATGACCCAAACAGGAACACGTCGATTTTGTTTAGTCACTTTATTGAGTCTTAATTTCTTTGCTAGGGGTTTTACACGTGCCATATAATCACCTTAATATTTTGAAAGACCAGGGTATTTCTCTTCAGCAGCACCACGAACTGAATGTGCGACTTTATCTAACAATGCATGCCCCTCTGGAGTAAGGATCTTTCCGAAGTTGACAGTATTAGCAGGATTCCACTTACTAGTGATTAATCCTGCCTCTGTCAATTGTTGAAGAATTGTTCTTGCGACATTTCGAGAGCCTGCAGCTGCACGAGTTGGTTTTACTCCGCGATCTTTTGGTCCACCAAATAATTGCGCCATGTGATTAGTACCAATAGGTCCTTTCATCCCTACTTTCCTCAATACGGCGGCTGAACGAATAAACCACCAATCATCTTGCGTAGGGGGTCTTTCGCGATGAGTGCCTGTTTTTGCATATTCTGCCCAATCAGGTGCTGTAATTTGCTCAAAAGATTGAAGCTCTGTTGAAAGGCTTCCGATTAGTAAATCAGCCGGTACATCGTAATACGTCGTCATACTATCACCTTTGTGCGGGCCGCCCGTCCTAGAGTCTGTATTTAACCGTGATGACAAGACAAGACCTAGACATTCGAAGATGAATGAGTAAGATTTCACAACAAGTATTCAAAACCCACCTCCTATCGCAGTAGATTATGGAGAAGTCAATGTCACGTAACCCTAACATGTTGCGTACATTAATTGGATTGGGATTAGTGTTGATTATCATACTCGGTTATGCAGTACATTCCAACACTGTTGACTCAGAGTATTATATGTATGAAACTACCAATTCAGAACAAAAAAATGAATTAATACAATTAGAGGAAAACTCATCGGAATGGTATTTTGTATCTGATAATGCAATTACTTGGATAAATACTACTGTTGAAGGTGCGCCACAGGGAACTACACTAGTAATTGATGCTTCAGGGACAGAATGGTACCATACACCTTCACTTGGACAAGATGAAAGGGATTTTAATTGCAAGGAGTTTGCTCCGGACTATGTTGATTTAATTGAAACATGTATAAGGGGTTCTTTTCATGAAATATCCTTGGATGAACAAAATATAATGATTGGATTAGTGTCAACAGAACTTCCCATCGGCGGACTTGGTTCGATACAAGCAGATAACTTAGCAGAAGCAAATAAATCTGTACAAGAAATTTTAGATGAAAATACTAAAACAATTTCATGGAAAATATCTCTCAAGGATTCCAATGGAGAAATTATTAGCTCAGAAGGAGTTTTGATAAACAGTACAATAACTACTCATGAATTGATATTAGTAGAAGAATTTAAACTAGATCCTATTCAAGAATCCATCTATAGTTTTGCAACATTGGTCGGTTGTTTCACACTTTTGCTAATTCTTCCAATGATTGCATATTTTTCAGCAGTGTATAAAGAAAAGAGAGACGAAGAAGTTAGATTAAGAACTCCAGAATTAGAAATAAAAGATAAAGAATGAAATTAGTAGTATTTTTCTAGATATTGATTACTGTAGTATCTTTCATGAATATACTGAAAAATAATTCTTGAAGTGTACGGATTTAATCCTAACCCAGTTAATGCTATAATATTGAAGCCTAAACCGTAATCAAAAAAGGGAACGTAATCAAAATTAATGTAAGAAACTGTGAAAATAGTAAAAAATATTGAAAAATGAATATATGAAGTAATTCTCCCTATATCATGATTTTTTATTAGATAATAATACATCATTATTAGTACGTTAATGCTCAATAATAGTGGCGATGATATAAATAAAAGCCAATCGAACTGCTCCAACAAACTATATTGATAATATGATTGATCTGAAAGCCAATCAGGAGGGTCATAATTATATTCTAGAAACCATGATAAATTATAGTCGAAATCAAATATATAATCAAATCCAGAGATATCAGCCCAATGAGTCCAATTGAATAAAAGACCAATTAAAAAAGTTAAACTAGTGAATAAAATTACTTGCTTTCTAGTTCCATTATTAGTTTCTGAATCATTATTTTTCTGCAGTGATTCCGATGAACCAGTAATTATTTTTTCTTCGCTACGATGTTTTACATCATCAGAAATTTCTACCTTCCACCATTCATCAGCAGAATCCATGAAACCCAATATTGAAAATTAGTTATATGATTTATCCCGGATAAAGTTAGATTTGACGAAAAACATCAATTTCCAATTAATTTGTAATCTTCAGAAAGCGGAGTAGCCCCAGTTTCCATAGAAATTATTTGACCATCCTTGAATCTCATAAAAGATAATACTGCTTCTGAATCTGAGTCATTTGCGAAGTGGACAATTGAATGTGCAACTCCAACTTCATCATTTTCAAAAAGAATTCTATTATGTTCAGAAGTAGGTCTATTTTCACCACCTGCAAATCCCATTATATCTGACTTGCTCATGGTAATACCACCAACATGTGGATTGAAAATACAATCATCATGAATTATATTTTCTAGTGCGTCGACATCTCCGTTATCCCAGGCTTCATTGTATGCTGCTATGATTGACATATATCTACCAAATAAAATCGATTTTTAATTTAATCGGATTAAGGTTCTAAGTTATTGTATCAAATAGAAAACTACAGTGATTAAATATGGGCATTGTTTAGACATGTTATGCGCAGTGTAGTTGAAATTGTTCCAACCCACATTGTACGCGAAGGAGGGGGGTTCAAGGTACGTAGACCATTTAGGATGGGAAGAGTACTGAGTCCTTTCCTACTGATAGATGAGATGGGTCCTGTTGACTACGGTCCAGGCGAAGCAGTAGGAGCTCCATGGCATCCACATCGAGGATTTGAGACTGTAACATATCTTCTGGATGGAAGGATGAGACATGAAGACAGTGCAGGAAATAGTGGTGAGCTAAATCCAGGAGATGTACAATGGATGACAGCAGGTCGCGGAATTATTCATTGTGAGGAGCCGCATGAAGATTTTCTCAAAACTGGAGGGAGGACACATGGGTTTCAGATATGGGTGAATCTTCCGGCAGAACACAAGATGATGGCGCCCCGCTATCAAGAGGTTCCTGCATCAGAATCTCCGACAGTTGAAGAGAATGGTGTTAGTGCCAGGATAATTGCAGGCGAATGTATGGGAGTTTCATCAAGTATTGATACTAAGATACCGATCACGCTAATTCATGTCAAAATGGAAAAAGGATCTCGATTAATACAAAAAATTGACTCTGCCCTAAATGGAATGATATACGTTTTTGGTGGAAGTATAATAATTGAGAATAAAATTAGTGTGAAAAAACATCCAATGGCGTTTGGACTTGGGGCAAAGCAAAATATTGTAGATGGTGAATTAGCACTACTATCTGAAGGAGATGAAATAAAGATTCACTCTACATCAGAATCTGAATTTCTAATATTGGCTGGACCAGAATTGAATGAACCTATAGAAAGGTACGGTCCTTTCGTTATGAATACAAAAGAGGAGATTCATCAAGCATTCTTAGACTATCAAAATGGCACATTAGCAAAATAATATCGGATAAAAAAAGAGGGGAAATATGGAAGAAAAATTTTCTAATCGACTATTCGTCTCTCATTCACTTGATTTTGATATTTCAGGTGAAAAACTTTGGAATGTAGTAAGTAGGCCGAACAATCTCAATCATTCACATCCATTTTGCGAATTAAATAAAATTATTCAATGGGATGAAAATGCTCACATAGATCGCTTGATATATTTGAATGGACGGAATTATATTCGTAGATTTCAAACATGGGAAGAAGGTAGAGGATACACACTAATAATTGGCGAAGATGATGGTCCACAATCTTATGTTGTTTGGGAAATTGAAGAAATAAATAAAAATAAATCTAAATTGAAGATAACTATTTACCCATATATATTATCTAAATTGCCTAATTTTATAGCTTATATTCCACATATTATTTGGGTAAGAAGAAGATTAGTCAATTATCTTGACTCAGTGTTACGTGGTTATGAGTATTTCATTGAGACAGGAGAAGATGTCCCTCGAAATCATTTTGGCAAACATAAATGGTTTTCGTAGAAAACTAACGAGTTGAAAGGTTAATACAGAACAAACAATTCGCAATCTCATGAACATTCTGCCAGACAAAGACTTGCCCTTTGATGTGAAAATGTTGGACAGGTTAGCAGAAGTTGCTATTCGGGTTGGTTTGAATCTACAAGAAGGTCAAGACCTAATAATAACAGGACCAGTTGAAGCTCTACCTCTAATTCGTAGAATTTCTGCCGAGGCTTACAGGAATGGAGCTGGTATAGTCTCAACAATCCTAAGTGATGATGAGCTCCAATTAACACGATATCAACATGCAACAGATGAGAGCCTTGATAGTGCTCCAGAATGGATTTTCAAGGCTATGGGAGAAGCCTACAACAATAACACCGCAAGACTGGCAATTTCTGCTGCAAATCCACTTCTATTATCCGAGCAAGATCCTGTTAGAGTTGCTAGAGCTGGAAAATCAATGTCTATGGCATCTAAACCGGCAATGGAACCAATTACGAATTTTGTTACAAACTGGAATATTGTTTCCTATCCAGGACTTGCTTGGGCCAAACAAGTATTTCCTGAAAAAGATGACAATGAGGCAGTTGCTTCTCTTGCAGAAGCAATATTCTCAATTTCAAGAGTTGATAATGAAGACCCTATATCCGCTTGGAAGGAGCATCAGCAGACTTTAACGACCAGACAAAATTGGATGAATGAACAAAATTTCCATTCACTACACTATACGGCACCTGGAACTGATTTAGTTCTTGGACTCGCTGATGGACATGCATGGAAGGGAGGAGCTAGCACTTCAAGGAATGGGATCACTTGCACACCAAATATACCTACTGAAGAAGTATTTACTACTCCTCATGCTGATCGTGTTAATGGCACAGTTAGAGCCTCCAAGCCATTAGTATACAGAGGTACCCTGATAGATGGAATAGAAGTTAGATTTGAAGAAGGAAAAATTGTCGAAGCTAAGGCAGATATTGGAGAAGAAGTTTTCTTGAAACTTATAGATACAGACGAAGGGGCAAGGAAATTAGGCGAAGTAGCTTTGGTACCTCATTCATCTCCAATCAGTTCTTCTGGCCTTCTATTCTACAATACACTTTACGATGAGAATGCATCATGCCATATTGCATTAGGTCAGTGTTATTCGAAATGTTTCAAAGGAGATATTGGCAATAATCCTGATTCTGTAGCGGCTGCAGGCGGGAATTCGTCAAATATTCATGTTGATTGGATGATCGGTTCTGGAGAACTTGATATTGATGGAATTACACAAGATGGTACTAGGATACCTGTAATGCGGAATGGCGAATGGGCTTACGAATGAAATTGTAATTATTATATTCGTCTGAGTTGTAATATCACAGACGGTATAGTATATGTGTAATCAAATTTTTCCCCGATTAAACGAATTGACTTAAGAGTACTATCAAAGATCACTTGTTCGAAGTAAGAATCCACATTATGTAATGGCATACTTGCAATTAATTGTCCTTTCTTCGTTAACATTATTCCCGTTGCCACATAGGGTTTATACGAAGAATAAGAAATATATTCTTCTGTTAGATTAATATCTCCAAGATTTTCAAACATCTTAGAGAATTGAAAACTGATACTATCCCAATCTGTAATATTATATTCCATATCCCCTGAATATTAATTTCTGTTAAAGATATTTTTATTCTAATTTTTCTAATCTAACCAGGAGGGAGACACATACCCCATTGTTGATAGTCAACATACCTACGCCCAAGGCCATGGATTTACTTCTAGTAGCCTCATTCACATTATTCATGTGTGCATTTGCAGGCATAGGATTAGCTAGTATGTGGGTCAAGGAAGATACAACCGATGATTATCTTGTAGCGGGACGAGGCATGCATCCAGCGTTAGCAGCTTTATCTGCAGTCAGTACTTGGAATTCAGGATATATGTTCATCGGTTTTATCGGATTTACATTCACTATGGGATATTCAATTATCTGGATTGGTTTAGGATCCATGATAGGACAAATTGTTGCTTGGATTTGGTTATATAAATTCATTCAACAATCAGCTAATGAGAGAGGTGTACGATCTCTATCTTCACTTGTTTCTGACGTTACAGGTTCTCCAGAAGCAAAACTTGCAGCATTGTTTTCTGTATTATTCCTCTCTGTATACGCTGCAGCACAACTAACCAGCGGAGGAAAAGCTCTCTATGTAATGCTAGGATGGTCTGAAGTAATAGGTATTCTAATCGGCTTTGTTCTAGTGGTTGCTTACTGCTATGCAGGAGGAATTCGCGCATCAATATGGACAGATGCAGCACAATCCAGTGTAATGATAATTGGTTCAAGTTTACTTTGTTATGTGGCCATGCAAGAAGTGGGAGGTTTATCCGGATTACACGATGGATTAGCATCCCAAAATGCAAATCTAACAAGCATTGTTCCTGCCGACCTAAACTTCGGAGTGAGCCTATGGATATTCGCTTTCTTTCTAGGTGGGTTAAGTGTTGCTGGGCAACCTCAAGTAGTTACCAGAGTAATGACTTTAGGGACAGATGAAGATAGAAAAACTGCTATGATTTGGTTCTTTGCTTGGCAAACACCTTTCCTATTACTAATGGTAATTATCGGTTTAGCAAGTCGAGTTGTTTTCAGTGGAGCTGACTTCGATCCAGAGTTAGGATTACCAATGTTAGCTATGGAAACATTAGGTCCATTTTGGGTTGGACTAATACTAGCATCTATTTTTGCAGCAACAATGTCAACAGCAGATAGTCAGGTTCTCGCCTGTACTGCTGCATTCACAGACGATATTATGCCGCAAATTAGCCAAGATCACAAGAAAACCAAAATAGTTACTCTAGTCATTGCAGCATTTGCTACTATGATTTCGATTTTTGGATTATATGTCCCTGGAGGGGATTCTGTTTTTGCCTTAGTTGTACTAGCAGTTTACGGACTTGGATCAATATTTGTACCAATACTGATTATTCGATGGGCCGGATATAGTCCAGACACAAATCATACTATGGCTATGATGACAACGGCTTTGATAACAGTTATATTATGGTCAATAAGTGGATTTGGAGATGATATTTTCCCTTCGGTTCCAGGTATGGGTGCAGCATTCATTACACACTTTTTGATGAATCAAATACGTAGTCCAGATTTATCACCATTGGGAAGATTTGATCTACCTGATTTCAAAACTTTGGGAATTGGTGCCCTCATTATTCTGGCTCCGGTATCAATTGTTGAAGGAACATATGTCCTCAAAGGACCTGATTCCATGGAATCTGGTGGAGGAGCCTTAGGAGATTGGATGGTAGAAGCAAATTTTGGTAGTGAATTATTCGTAGATGGAGTTGAATATATCAATGATGGAGAAACTATCACAATTGAAATGCATACGGATTCAATAGACGATGCTGACGATCTAAATATTGTAGGTGCAACAGTCACACTAACTTACTCGGAAGATGAGACTAGTTCTGGACTAGGTTGTGCCGCTCCAGGGGCATCGAATCCAGATCCTGATACAATAACAGGAGCTTTGATTCACAATGAACATAATTCAACAGCAAGTGGACAAAATTCTGGAGGTGATATATCGTCACATCAAGTTAACGTGGAATGGTATAATACCTCAATGATAGGGAATGTTTCAGGATTATCTAAATCCGATATACATGAAGGATTGGATGTTGGTAATACTGGATCCGGAACATATTCTCTCGATATCAGTGTTATAGTAGATCAAGGTGGTGGAATTGGATGCGCGCATACTGATGATGGTGAAGAAGTCGAATATTTAGTTGAACTAATTACACTGGATTATTCTATTCTACCGGTTTAAATTATTATCTAAAGTCGTATATTAGGACCTTATTATTACTACGATTAAATCTATTGTATGAAGTCATCAATAGAAATACAGCCGGATAAAATAGATGAAAATATGATCAAGAATAGCAATAGTGATATGGATCGCATGTATATGTGATAATATGGATGTTTAAGAATCTAGGGTAACTCACTCCGATTAACAAAACATTCATCTCTGTATACTCTATGCAGATTTATGGACAACCAATGGTGGATTACCGGTTTGGATGAATCTACGGATGATTCTAAAGCAACTAAGTTATCCAATCCTATTCCTGACAATTTTGATTACTTATCATCTAGAAGGAATAACTTAGTAATGGTTGGAGAAGAATTTTTTTTAATAGACGAACATTTCAATCGTATTCGTAATATTTTCCTAGCACCAATTTTTATCCTTGCCATCTCGGTAATTATACCACCAGCAGCAGCGCTTTTACTCTTTTATCCAATCTACATCATATATTCTTTCCTGGTTTCAATGGACTTGAAGGGGAAACACTTAGCATTAGGGTTTCTGATGGGGAACTTGCTATTTCTTCCTGCCATAATTAATATCATTCAGTTGAATCTTAATGCTATTGGAATTACATTTTTAATCCCTTTTTCATATGTTTTCTACCTATTATTCGCACTTGATTCCGACTCAATAGGTCATAAGAAGGCAGCCATTGGTATGTTCTATGGAATTATATTTGGAGCAATAATTTGTTTACCATTTTTTGGTATCGCAATTGCCTTTTCTGGTGAAGCCAGTTGGGGATAACAGTCTCGAAAAGAAGATTTTTCTGTATGGTTCCTATTCATTTTCGTTACTTCGTAATGCTACTCGGAGCTCGAGCTAATTATCGCGCTTGCCTCGATTTCCACCAGTAACCTATCATCAATTAAGGCGCCAATCTCTACTCCTGTTGAAACTGGCATTATTTCACCAAAGAATTTACCATGCACCTTTGCAACCTCCATCATGTACTCTCTGTCAGTAACAAAAATCCGAGTACGGACAACATCCGACATAGTACCTCCTGCCTGTTCTATAGCATGCTGAATTTTTTCAAGGACATACTGGGTTTGAGCTCCAACATCACCTTCGCCGAAGAAATTTCCATGCGCGTCCACGGCAGTAGTTCCGGCGACTTCAATGAATTGCCCGACTCTAACAGCACGGGAGTATCCGGCAATTGGTTCCCAAGGTGCACCCGATGAAATATTGATTCTCTCGTTCATTAATGAATCCTAACCCTAGATAGCGTATGACATTATCTATGAACTATGATTACTAAAATCCGGCACCAATGTCATAATGTGGACCATCTGAGCCACAAAACATATCTTGGAGAAGACTCTCTTGGAAAATTCCTAGAGCTATAAATAAGAAGACAATGTGCAGAATACTCCATAGAAATACTCTTTTTGAGCTAAATTCTGTATCGAAGAACGATATTAATAATATAACTCCATTAGCAAAAATCGCTAAGAAACTAATCCAAAATGATGTCACACCTAAGACCTCGAAGATATTATCATTATCACATCCATCAGGACCGAAAAATAATCCAATCTCTGCCAGAGCGCCCCCTCCGAATGCCATGGAAATCAGAATCATACAAAATCTGAAGTGACTTATATTCGATTCCGAAAAACCAATTTGTGCTTTGATGAAACCTCTATCCATGTCTTTGCCAACCTTTTCGTTCTCAGAACAATATATGCTCCCAACCCCAGAAGCCCCCCATCATGAATATGAAGAACATGAAAAATCCAATTATTGTTCCTAAAGCTAAACCTTTTGATAAATCTCTCTCATGATTTCCTTGGTCCTCCCTCTCCCTCCAAGCGTGTCGGAGCAGATGAAATGTAAGAAAAAGGGCTGCAAATTTAGGTAGATGATAGTAACCTGGGGGCTGCGGGCAACTATTCGTGAAAGGATCGAAGCAGGCATTTTGTACCTCATTGAAATATGAAATAATCGAAAGGGGAATGTAAAGCATCAGAGAAATAGATATCCCCTTTATCATGGCTCTCCATTTTTCCATGATTACAGGAATGGGGAGTCCTACTTTAGATGTACCTAATTAACATAGAAAATGGGGGCTAACTTTTGAGTATAAAGAATCCAATTATGATACCAAGAAATACCAACTCTAATGTTTCATGAGTACTAGACCAATAGAAAAATTCTAACCAAGATTCATCGAATCCTATATTTCTTCTTTCTTCTTCAAAGTCAGAAAATCTAGAAAAAAGATTTATTGTAGACAGCAGGATAATAAAAATTCCAGAACCAACTCTTATTTTCTTTGATTTAATATTGCTAGTGAATTTTAAACCTGAGAAAAGCAATATAGAAAAAATCGTTGTAGTATACAATATCCAACTAATAATATCATTGAAATCTCCTCCATATTCAAAATAATCAATAATATCTCTAAATTCTCCGTAAGCTAATATTATTGTCGGAAGAAGTAATAAGAGACAAAATACTCCAAAAAAGTACTCTAATGAGTATTTCGATTCATTAAATGAAGTTGACAGTTTTTCATCATCCATGTCCATGGCAAAGGATACGTTATATGGCACACTTTAGAGATTATTCACAATGGTATTTCCATTAACCGGCGGACTCCACATCATTCAAAAGACCAAAGTTTCTCATGGTCTGTTTTTCCAAAACCCTCTGGAACGCCCCATTTTTTGATATAGAAATGAATAGGAACAGTACCATTTCCCCTATCTACGGCATAGTTTTCATCGAAAATCTCCTCTACGATTGGTGCTGGTCCATTATACGTCAAATACCAATCTTCAGGGACATCTGGACCACTCTCAGTCCCATCTGGCCCAATCCAGTTATTTTTGGATACTAATTCCTGATCACTATTATTATTTTCAGAATCCAATAATCCTTCTTCGTCCTTAATCTTCCTATGAACCCCCAATGCTATATTTTTATTTTCAGATGATTGTAGATGAAAACCAATCTTCCACAAAATTAGACACGCTAATATTATTGATAGGCCAAACCCAATAACCTCAAGAATCCAAACTGCTTCAACCCAAACCCCATCCCATCCTTTAATCATTAATGATTCATGGGGATTTTTACTATCAACAAAAATATCTATTTCTTTCCCCGTAGGAAAATCTCCACTCAAACCTGATTCCATCCTTGAAATGAATGTATATCTACTACCAGAATATGATACATTTTCATATTCATAGATATATTCCACATGTGTCCAGTAGTCTGTCGAACAATTACCCTCCGCATCACAATAAGTTTCTTGACGTTCATCTGCAAAATCCACTGTAGCTTTAGTTTCAACCCAATCGTTGGTACCGATTTGTTCTATAATAGATGGTAGTGCAAACAAAGATCCTAATAAAATGAATATAAATACGGGAAATAGTGGAAGAATTAGTCCTTTGAAAAAGCCTCTGAATCCAATATATGGTATAAC
Source organism: Euryarchaeota archaeon UBA605 (assembly GCA_002504905.1). Taxonomy (GTDB): domain Archaea; phylum Thermoplasmatota; class Poseidoniia; order Poseidoniales; family Thalassarchaeaceae; genus MGIIb-O2. Next base: position 29,847 of record DATY01000017.1, read on the forward strand.
AGGTGGATCATTAATTAATTCCTTAATTGCTTTAATAATATCATCACTTGATTTAAAATCATCAGGATTTTTAGAAAATAATGTTAGATACACGAACATTATCATGGAACTTACAAATGATAAAGAAATAAGGATTATTATTGCTTCTACCATAAAAATTCCCACCGTCTATGATACGCATAAGTGTCTACAAACTTAGAGTTTTACGTGTAAAAAAATAGATTTTTGCTTGAGCGCAATAGTTTGTTGAGAAAGAACTTAATTTTCCATCCAAGCTTCTATTTCTTTACTTGCAAGTATCAAGGTTGGAGCCCATAAACCCACAAATATCCCTAACATTTCATCTTCACCAACGAAGTAAAGGTACAATGACCCCAATACTGATGCCATACTTGCCATTAATCCAATTTTTGCTAACTGTCCACTCATTCTAATCTCCAATATATCCTAATGTATGAAGGTATAATATATTTGCTGGAATCTTATTGAAATTCCTTTGATAAATTAGTGATTAATATTATCTCAAATAATTTCAGGCTGACAAGAATCCAATAATGAAGAAAATGAGGATGAAAAATACAATGACAATCAACCTAATAGTAGAATTAATATTTGTTATATTCTTCTTTTGTTGTTGTCCAAATAATGGGTTCAAAAGTAAAAAAAAACCAAAACACACTAGATCGAGTAAACAAAACGCTTCAAAAACCCCGTCCATGACACTCGTACCGTTTGATGAATACAAAGATTCTCCTAGTTACTCAAGAGTTGAAGGAGAATATTCCTTCACCAAAAGATACTTCAGGCTTTCCTGCCATATATGGCATCATGTTCACCATAAGCTCACTGAATTCTTTTTGTGATGCTTCCAAGTGCTCCTTACTCTCATAGGCAGCAACTCCTATCATTTCGGTTTCACTTATTCGTATGAGATTGCTGCTTACAAGGCCGTTAATTTTGCCGATACTTTCTCTCAATGACTCCATTGTTGACATTGCTTCCTCAAACTTACCTGATTGTACTGTTGCTTTAGTAATCCTATAATACATGGTATCACGATAATGGATTCATATATCAACTATTGGACAATGAGAATTCTACAAGTCTAAGTATTCACTAATGACGGGTAGTATATGGCAATACTAACTGCTGGCGAGAAATTGGACGATAATGGTAAACCTATCCCTGGAACTGGATTTGAATATGAAAGCGATGGGCATGTCGCAGAACTGTTATCGCAGACAGTAGGCCCGATAGTCTCTCAACCGATAACTGGTGAATGGATTATTACTCTAGTAGATGGTAAAGAAAATAATGGTGAGTTTGGAAGAGCACTTGTGATTTTCTCTCCCGGAAATTTGGGTCCACCAGAACATTATCATCCGAATTATGTTGAAAAATTTGAGATAATATCTGGCGAATTTATCTTTTTAGTGGATGGTAAAGAACAAAGAGCGGGGCCTGGTGATAAACTGACTGTGGAAAAAGGAGTTCGTCATGGTTGGCGTTGTGTTGGGGATGATTATGGAGTAGTTATTGGTGAAGCATGGCCATTAGCTCGGATTGCAGAGGTCGTATCCACTTTATTCGGAATGGCCCATGAGGGAAAGCTTACTTCGAAAGGACAGCCTAAATTTTTACATGCTATGCTAATAGGGCGAGAGTATTCCGACGATACTGTATTTACTTCTCCACCTCCATTTATTTTATCAATTATGACAACTGTGTTCGCTCCATTGGCTAGGCTATTAGGATACAAGGCTACAGAACCTCGATATCTGGAGGAGGAGTTCTGGGAAAAACATGTTAATCAACTCGCCAAATAATTCAAAAAACAGCGATATACTGTATTACGGCGTATTCGCTACCCCTGCCTACCCGTCTTAACAGAAGAAGCCTTATTCAATTGAAGACGGGGAAATATTCAAAGTAATTATTGAATGAATCATTCCTATGGTATGGGGGCTTGGGTTTAACTTACGATGGTGGTGGGTGGAGGATTTTGCTAGAAAGCTCCCAGTTAAAACGAGGAAAAGGGTTGGAATAATTTTGTTATTGGGGGGAGTCATTCTGAGCATCATTGGAATGGTACCGATGTACCTTTTCCAAGATGAAGGATCTGGTCTTGGAGGAATAGGATTGATTGGTTTATTCTTTACCTTATTTCCCATCGCTATAACCATGATATTTTTGTCGATTCCTTTTTTTAGAAAATTTGAAGATAGAGGACGGTTAGAAGATGCTTTGTTTAATTGGTCATTTTGGATTCCAGAAGGTGGCTATGTAACTGAGGTCGAAGAAAGTATGAAACAACAAATTGATTGCTCATCCTGTAATCAAAAGTTAAACGTCCCTTTTAGTTATTCAGGGAGGGTTTCTTGCCCTGCTTGTGGCATTAATATGGAACTAGAAGAAGGGATAATACAAACAGTGGGAGAGTCATCTATCCAATCCTAATCGGAAGGACACCCTTGTGTCGGGAATAATTTCATAACCTATTGAGCCAATCCAGATTCATGACACAATGGGAGTATAGAATTGTAGAAGATTCAGACGCATCATGGACACAGATTACTAAAATGTTGAATGATTTAGGCAGCCAGGGTTGGGAATTAGTCTCAACTAAAGGCAAAAAGCCGGGAAAACTCAAGGTATTCTTCTTCAAAAGGCCCCTTTGA
>DATY01000034.1:0-486 GCA_002504905.1 Euryarchaeota archaeon UBA605
ATCTAGTACACGTTGGATGAATGCCATACTGAAAGATATTCTAAGAAGTGGGGCGAGTGAAATACGAGAAATATTGGATAATGGAGGATCCGTGAAAGATGCTAGAGCTCAAAAGGATAAGAGAGTGGAAGATATCTGGAAAATTCTTTGTATCCATTTGGGAACTCCACCAGAAGAATTCGATTGGCAATGGGAAGATAAAGATGGTGAGTTCCATAGAAAAGGCACTATGACACCTCAACAATTTGCTGAAGAATATGTAGACATGGATTGGGAAGATTATGTTTGTATTGTTAATGATCCAAGGAACGAATACTATCAAACTTACACTGTAGATTATCTGCAGAATGTTGCTGGAGGGCCGCCAGTAGTCTACCTAAACGTACCAAGTCAAGAAATGAAGAATGTAACTCAGAAATTATTGGAAGATGGTTTACCTGTATGGATGGGATGTGATGTAGGTAAACAAATGCATAGAGAAAGAGG
>DATY01000034.1:879-32758 GCA_002504905.1 Euryarchaeota archaeon UBA605
TATAGCCAAACAATGATGACACATGCAATGTTATTCACAGGAGTTGATGTTATTGATGGAGCGCCGAGAAGATGGAGAGTTGAGAACTCATGGGGTGCTAAAAAGAGTGGAGAAGAAGGATTCTACACAATGAATGATTCATGGTATGATGAACATATGTTTGAAATTGCTGCACCTACAGATTATCTAACTGAGAAGATGAAAGAAGGTCTTAACTCTACTCCAGTAGTATTACCAGCATGGGATCCAATGGGTAGCCTAGCTAAAGATGAAGCAGCATTATGAGATAATATACAGTCTTATCCAAGATTTCGTAGTGAAAGCTCAATAGTTACTGAATCAGGATATTCAATCATCATAATTGCTTTCAATGCCTTCTCATCCTTTGAACTGTTAGTTACAAGTTCAAGAAGACGCTTGTGAAAACGCATTTCCCAGTGATCCCAAGTCTCTGCACCCTCTCCATCCGGAGATTTTCTGACAGGTACTACCAATTTCTTGGTAGGAAGAGGTATAGGTCCACGAAGTGCAACACCAGATTTATCTGAAATTGCTTTTATTGTAGCACAAACCATGTCTACATCTTTGTGATTATCACCGGTTAACTTGATAGTTGTAACGACTGGCATTTAATTCACTCACCAATCTTTCTACAACAAATCTAAGCTTTCTTTTCGATCTTCATACAAACGCCAGCAGCCACGGTCTTACCCATGTCACGAATAGCGAATCTTGCAAGTTCAGGGAAAGAGTCCATTTGCTCGATTGCCATTGGCTTGGTAGGTCCGAAGCGGATTAGAGCAGCATCTCCAGTCTTTAGGAACGGAGGGTTTGCTTCCTTTGTCTTCGAGTTTTCTAGAAGTTCAACGAATCGAACTGCTACTTGGCTTGTGTGGCAGTGGAATACTGGTGTGTATCCTGCACCGATAGCCTTTGGAATATCCATTAACTGAATCTGTCCAACGAATGTTTCGTCGTGACGTACGAAGCTTGGAGCACTCTCTGGATATCCTGCAACGTCTCCACGGCGGATGTCTGTTGCAGCTAGTCCACGAACGTTGAATCCTACGTTATCACCAGGTTCTGCTTTAGCGTGAACTGTGTGATGCATCTCAATTGATTTAACTTCAGCAGATTTTTGACTTGGATTGAAAACCACAGTCTTACCTGAAGTCAAAACACCGGTTTCGATCTTTCCTACTGGAACAGTTCCGATTCCACTGATTTTGTAAACATCCTGAATTGGAAGTCTTAGTGGACGATCTGTTGGTTTTGGAGGCATCTGAATCTTATCAATTGCTTCGAAAAGAGTAGGTCCTTTGTACCATCCCATGTTCTCACTCTTGTTGTAGATGTTCTCGCCGTAGAAAGATGAACCTGCAATCATTGGAACATCAGCTGGGTTGAATCCAGCCATCTTCAATAGATTGGAAACTTCAGTTTTTACTGCGTTATATTTGTCTTCTGAGTAATCAACACCACTAATATCCATCTTGTTAATATTAACAATTAGTTGCTTAACACCTAACACACGAGCTAAGAAAGCGTGTTCTTTTGTTTGTGCATTAACTCCGTCGTTAGCTGCAACACATAGAACTGCTGCATCTGCTTGACTTGTTCCGGTGATCATGTTCTTTACGAAATCACGGTGACCTGGTGCATCAATTACAGTAAAGTAATAATTTGGAGTGTAAAACTCTTTGTGAGCTACGTCGATTGTAATTCCACGCTCACGCTCTTCCTTCAATCCATCCATAACATAAGCAAGACCGAATCCAGCCTTACCTTGCTCAGATGCAAGTTTCTCATTTTTATCGATAACGTGTTGTTCGATATGACCACTGTCTAATAGTAGTCTTCCAACTGTTGTCGATTTTCCGTGGTCAACGTGACCAACGAATACAATATTCAAGTGCGGTTTGCTTTTATCTTCCCATTGTGAACCCATATGATACACCTCTAAGTAGCCCGCCGACCGTAGAGGTATATTTGAAACCATGCATCACAATAAATATATTGTTCTGTTCAAAATACAGTATTAACAGCGGCGCAGTTCATCGATATTCGAGTTCAATAATGAAATGTTTTATCTCTGTGTTATGAGTTTTCTCATTTTGTATGTCTGCAGTCCATTGTCCAGGCAATTTACCCCTTACAGTAGAGCCACTAATTACCATCCAAACACAGTGATCATCAGAATCACAATCGCCTGCATCTCTATTATCAGGGCCTATTGCTGAGGTGTTAGCCACCTCATCATCTGTTGAATTGTAAACATAGATATCAAGTATATTTTCAGAATCTACAGTTATTCCACCAGCGCCATCATCTTCTTGAGGATAAATTAGTTTAATTCTTAGATAACGAATCTTGTCATTTGTTTCTGAATCATAAGTTAGAGGATATTCCCAAGTCATTATTATTGGGTCATTACCTAAACGTCGATCGATTTCAAAATCTGACCAAACACCACGATAACTGACATACACTTTGGTCTCATCAGTAGATGATAATCCATTATTGTCAACTACAGTCAAACTAATTTCCCAAGCACCTGCCGTAATTGGGTCACCAGTAGATGGGAGTGTTTCCCATTCTATTGTTTCCCCAGTAGCGTCAACATCGTTCTCAGAGTTACCATCATTATCAGAATCGTAACTGGTATCTAAATCCCAGTTCCATTCAACAATATACTCTTCCGCATAACAATCAGAATCATCAGGGTCACATCCTGCCCATGAATCAGAAGCGTCTAAGTTGATTTTTGTAGTAAACTCAACTTCCCTATCACTGATTTCTTTATCCTCTTCACAGACCCATACTAGAACAAAACTTCCAGCAGGAGCTGATTCGCCCTCACAATCATCATCCTTATCATCACTTATCTTAGCCTGTGGCTCTCTAGCAGAAGGATCAATGACGTTCAATGTCTTTTTAGTCGTAGTTTCTAATGAGCCGTCGCTAACAGTTAATCTCACTGTGTATTCGCCATCTTGAACGTAAGAATGTGTTGTTGTTAGTCCAGAACCAGTATTACCATCACCAAAATTCCACGTAAATGTTAGTGAATCACCATCGGGATCAGAAGAACCAGCAGCATTGAATGTTATCTCATCACCAGATCTAACATTAGAATTGGGATTCATAGAGAATGTAGAAGTTGGAGCATTATTTCCACTAAATTGGTCTAAACAACCAGCTAAAGGTGTACTAATCATCAATAAAACGAGTAAAAATGCAAGTCCTCGTAGGCGTGCCATCATGACACCCGTAGTATCGATATGTCATCAATCCTACGGCTTCATGTAATTATTGTTAGAAGTCAAATAATGACTTCTGCGTCGAAGGATTCTTAGCATAATCTTTCAATTTAGATTCATCAAAATTCAATGCAGAGGTAATTCTACCAAGTGATTTTGCCAGACGATTGACGTAATATTGAGGATCAGGTTTGGGGGGTTCTCCCCCTATTTCATCTACTAACCAAGCCTTGACTTCCATCGGACTTGTGCTTGAATTAGTAATTATATAACCTACTTTCATTCCTGGAGTAAATTGTAAACCTCTACTTATTCTTTCTTTTGCTGCTCTTACATATGGTAAACTATCAGGATTTGCATAAATTTTATCGAAAACCCATTTACCATATTTTTTGTCCCAAGTTCCTTTACATGAACGACTGACAATTAAATCTGAAGCAGGAATCTTCCCTTGCTGGACTTCACTAATCACTGATTTAGCTAGATCGATCGCTCCTTCTTCATCACCTTCGAGGATTAATTCGAACATTTCAGTCATCGTTGAACTAAGTATACTGAAAGAATCCGTCCTCCTTACTTCGTATCCCCGTATCAATAATTCTTCACGTGGCCAAATTACTCGGCCAACATATCTTTTCTTAGCACCGTGAGAAAAAAAAGCTGAGAGTGCCGTTTCAAACTCTAATTCTGCTCCTTCTTTAGTAAATTGGTTTGCCAATTCCTCACCAAGTTTGATAGTTTCTTCTTTAGCGGACTGCCACGCCAAAAGTTCGCTACCTGAATCTGGTTTCTTAGCCGGAGTATTATCCTCACTCATAGTGCACACAAATATTGAATCCGTATCTGAATATACTACGTCATAACCATCATTCTCTAAATTATTGATTATCTCTGTAATATTATATCTAGCCCATTCTGTTATGCTAGCACCCAACTTTTCGTGCGTAAATCGATAAAAACTAGAAGCAAAAACTCCGTAAAAAGAATTCATAAGAATTTTTACCGCATATTGTAGTTGATCGTTGAGAAATGCTTCATCTTCATCTCCATTCTCAAGAGCTTGGGAATATGCTTTCTTGTATTTATCACGACTATTCATTAAATCTTGTAAAAGTAAAGGAACTAGCCCTATTCTCTCATCTTTTGACAAATATCTGGTATTAGTTATTGGAGAACAAAAATGTGAGGAGTCTGTAGTTGAGTCTCGAATTAAGGTTGTTGAACAAATATTATTTGATATCATAATAGAGGGGTACATAGATTTGAAATCAAGAACAGCTACCCAGTTCTTTACTCCAGGTTCTACTTCATGGACATAACCTCCTGCTATCTGCTCTCTTCTACCCGTAGTCCGGTTAGTCATAGGAATTGCAACACGATTTCTATCGGCTAGTCTTACAACTAAGGAATCTATCCATTGACTTGTTGTGCCTGCGGATGCAGTTTCAACTGTCGTGGAAGATACAGACGCAAGAGCTTCTTTTCTTGGTATTGATTTCAGCCTCTCAAGAATATCCAGTGGTAAAATTGTGTCTCTAACACAATACTCCATAACTTCTTCAGGGCGATTTGCCCATTCTATATCCATTTGACTTGCATCAACATCTAGTTTCTGCTTATCATCCTGTTCAGGCCATAAAAGATTAGAGACATACCTAAGTGATTCCCTTTGGGGGCTCAAAGTTTGTCTTGCTTGCCACCAAGCATCAAGAGGAATCCTACCAGAAATTCTCCAAACTCTATTTTGTTGCCTTTGGGGGAATAATCTACGTCCTGGTTTTTTCGTACCTATTTCTTTGTTAGTCAAGGGTACTCTTCCCCAACCAAACATTGATGATTGTTCTGAAAATGAATTGCTATTTTCTTCAGACCTTTCCTGTGTTCTAGGAAGGTCAAAATTATCAATATTATAACCTGTAATAAAATCAGGATCTTCATCCCTAACCAATCTTGTTAGGCCTTCCATAATTTCTCTTTCAGAACCTGTAAATTCATGTATTGTTCTCTCACCACTTCTATCAATTACTGCTGCAGCACAAAGAATTGTATTATGTTTTACACTTGTTTCTAAATCATAAGAAAAGGTTACAAAAGGGGTGGGGAATGGTTCTACACGATTCAAATCTGACACATTACAAGACATTATTAGATCAACAGGATACAATCCAGCTCCTCCTAATTCTTTGATTCTCTCAGATGCTAAATCCGCATCTTCAATTCTAGAAATTTCTTTTGGTGCACGCTCATTTGCCCATAGAACTTCTCCAGAAAATGAGATATGAGGCCCTAAATCACAATCCATTAGCAATCTATGTACTAATAAAATATCTGAGCTTGTTACATTCCATCCCTGAGCGGACAATTCACTTCTCAATTTCCTTACAATTGTTGTATCTTTAACAAAAACTCTCCAATGAGGCTTTTCCTTTCCTTCATACAACTTATTACCAATTGGAAGAGGAGACCCAATTACTCTCCAATCTTCTGAGACAGATTCTAAAGATAAGACAGGAGATATAGAATCAGAATTAGTTTTAGGATCTGAAATTTCTAGATATGGGTTTAATCCATGAACCAATAATAATACTGAATGACCTGATTTTGATCTGCACCACAATTCAATCGCAGTTTTACCTACATTTCCGGGTAAAGCACGATTATCTCCCGAGATAATACAGGCTTCTTCACTCCATTCCAATGTAACACCCAAGCCTGAGATTAAGTGTTCGCATACCAACCTTTGTAAAGTTCATGTATACTATTTTTGAGTTTGATTAAACACAACCGTTGAAAGCCGTCCCCTCTCCCTAGGTATTCAACTGAGGCCGTTACAATGTTAGATGAGTCGAAACCAAGTATCGATTGGGACAGTCTAACATTCAGTTTTACAGAAACTGATAGAATGTTCATTTCAAAATGTCAGCAAGGTGGTGAATGGGAAGATGGTATCATGCAAGATTATCAAGAATTGAGAATTTCACCCGCAGCGGGCGTTATCAACTATGGGCAAGGTTTGTTTGAAGGAATGAAAGCAAGAAGGTCTGAAGATGGCCGAGTATTACTATTCCGTCCGGAACACAATGCAAGGAGATCAGCAGATGGTTGTAGAAGATTGGGAATGCCACCTGTATCAGAAGAAATGTTTTTGGAAGCTGTAAGGAAGGTAGTAGACGAAAATATCCGTTGGTTACCACCCACCGGAAGAGGAGAACTATACATTAGACCTTTGATTTTTGGAAGTGGTCCAATTCTAGGAGTAGCTCCTGCTCCAGAATACACTTTCTTAATCTATGCAGTTCCAGTAGGGCCATACTTCAAGGGCGGTATGAATCCGATTTCTTTGAAAGTTTCAGATGAATATCATAGAGCAGCTCCAGGCGGATCTGGTGGTGTCAAAGCAATTGGAAATTATGCACCAGGTATGATGCCATCGAAAAACGCAAAATCAGAAGGATATGCAGAAATTATCTATCTCGATGCAGTAAATCATAGATATATCGAAGAAGTTGGGGCTGCAAACTTCTTTTGCGTTAAAGACAAGATAATCTACACACCCGAACTTACAGGTACTATCTTACCAGGAATTACTAGAATGTCAACGATAGAATTGGCAAGATCACTTGGTTATGAAGTTCAAGAAACAAAAGTTGATGTTAACTTTGCAATGACTGCAGATGAGGCTTTTTGTGCAGGTACTGCGGCAGTAATTTCTCCTATTGGTTCAATAGAACATGGCGGGGAAATCGCCAATTACAGTGATGGAGGAATTGGCATGATTACTCAGGAATTATACACGGCACTTACTGATATAATGAATGGAAGAGTGGAAGATAAATTCGGGTGGACTCCAGAAGTTTGATTATTTACGTCCAAAACGTTTCTTCCTTTGTCCAGTATTCTTACCCTTGAATGATTTTCTTTGTGAGCGAACCTGTTTATCACCTTTCTTTTGTGGTTTATTCTTAGGACTCTCATCATTCTTTGCTTCAATATACTGACTACGTAGGCGAAGTCCGATACTCTGCATAACTCCTTCTTTAGAACTGGAATTAGTAACCGAAGTAGCTTCTTTAGTAGAAAGAATAAGTCTACCCTCTTTCAGATGTGGACGAGAAGGATGACTAGCTTCAATATCACGCTTCATCTTCGAAAGACCCACATCTCTTGCGGCCCAAACAATTGAGTCAAGACTAGGACTAGGAATTGAAGCTTCTTTTGGAACTCTACGACCCTCAGAGCGAGATAGTTTAGAATCAAAATATCTAGTCCAGAGAGTCATCTTCGACTTGTCCGCTGTCATGCTACCGCTCTCTCCGCGTTATTCGGCAAACTTGAGGGCTTCGACTGAATCATTCTTCGATAAGAACGCCAGAAACTACTCCGTCCATACCTGGTCTACTGGTGACTCTAACTTTGCCAAGCTCTGTTTGAATAATTGCACCTTTTGTTACTATATTTCTTCTAACGAAGTTAAGATTAGCATTATTTTCTAGAACGTTTGAGATTGTTGAACGAGTAGTTTTACCATCTTTAGAGTGAACATTTACAGTATGTGCTGATGTAACTCTAACAGTTTGAGATCCTGCATTCTTTCTATACTTTTTAGATGCATCAACATCACCTACGAAAGCATACTGAGTTTCGCTGGAAATCTCTGTCCTACGCTTGCCACGATAACGGTTTGGTCGCTTCAAGCGTCCGCCAGTTGCCTTGCGTCGAGATATACCATGCCACTTTGCCATGCAAGCCGCCGACTTGCCGCCCTTATTTCAATAGATTGGATTAACCAGCAAACAGAAAATTAGTGAATTCTATCAGAATAAATAGTAAAAAACATGATTTGTGTAACTAAAATAAAGTATATTCATAGACATTATCCTCTTAGAAGTAATTGTGAGCGAGAAGAGGATTAGGCGGAGGACGCCTGTAAGGTGGAAACAAATTCGTAAAGAAATGAAAGAACTTTCTGAAACAATTGGTATCGAGCTAAATTTTCCTAATTTATTTCTAGAAAAAGGGCATTTTCAAGAAAGAGATTTGATTTTAGTTGATAAAATACCTCTAGCATTTCAAATTCAAACTGATGCAGGAAAATTATGGTATCCAACAATCAGAGGAGTATTGGCTTGGAATATAGAAAAAAGTTGGGCAGCCGTTGATCATGGGGCTATTCCTTTTCTAATGAATGGAGCCGATTGTATGGGGGCGGGTATACATCTGGCAGATCCAGATATAGAGCCTGGTGATTTAATGTGGATTAGAGATCAACAACATGGGAAGCCTCTAGCAATTGGTATGGCTCTAGTTAGTGGTAATGAAATGATAGAAATGACCAAGGGAAAGGCGATTAAGACAATTCATTGGGTTGGTGATGAACTTTGGGAACTAGAAACATGAATCAATAGGATTCATTTGTAATAATCTCTACGAACAGTTATGCACAAACTGCTGGCATTGGTTTTAGCGGCTCTCTTAGCGTCAAATGTTATTGCCTCTGATGGTGGAATTAATGAGGAAGCAAATTTAGATGGAACGGATATCGAATCTATGGAATACAACAGTATTGTTTATGCAAATCAGGAGTTTACTATTTCATTAACTCTGAAGAATGAAATTACTAATCTAAGTCATATTAACTGGATAACTCAGGTATGCATTAATTCTGGTGTTTGCTATCCTCCGAAAACGATCCAAATGAATACATTGGACAATGAAACATGGACAGCAGCGGTAATTGTAGATCAAGAAGCAACCTATTTGAATTGGAGAATTGATCAAGTAGATAATAATGATTCAGTCACCAGAGTTCCAGAAACAGGATTTGGTTGGAAAATATGGTCAGATTGTTGGTATGATGGAGAAGAGTGGGGAGGGAATGATACTTCATGTATGACTGAAGATGATGAAAGTTTACCTGGATTTATTCTTTCTGTAGCACTATCGTCAATAATTATTGCAGCGCTTATTGTACAACGATCAGAGGGAAAATATGAATGATAAAAAATCTGATTTCATTGATTTAGAATTCTCTCAGATGACCCTTGATAAGATGTCAGAAAATGCATCTAAATTCTTTGAAATAATGAAAAAAAGGCGTACTACTAGACATTTTTCAAAGAAAGAGGTTCCTCGTGAATTAATTGAAATAGCCATTAAAACTGCAGGTACAGCACCATCCGGTGCCCATCTACAGCCTTGGACTTTTGTTGCGATATCAAATGAAGATTTGAAAAAGAAAATTCGTAAAGCAGCTGAGGAAGAAGAAAAGAAGACATACTCTGAAAGAATGCCAGAAGCATGGGCAGAATTGTTACGACCTTTGGGTACTGATTATATCAAGGAACATATTACTGATGCGCCTTGGGTAGTCGTTGTATTTAGACAATCAAAAAGAGTTCGCCCGAACGGAGAAACTTCACCAACTTATTATTCTCAAGAATCTTGTGGAATTGCAATCGGTTTATTTATTGCTGCTATACAGAACATGGGACTAACTACTCTTACACATACGCCATCACCAATGAAATTTCTAAGAGATATTCTAGATAGACCTGAACACGAGCATGCAATGTTACTGATGCCAGTAGGGTATCCTGCAGATAATGCCAAAGTACCCAATCTTACAAGAAAAAATCTTGACCAAATCTCCGAATGGTTTGATTAAGATATTTGATTTTCTGTGCTAGAAGGAGTAAAGAATACCAATGCAATACCTGATCCTATAATCATTAACCCACCCATAATGATTTTCAGAGTTAGTATTTCATCGAATAAAATGATACCATAAATTGTTGCTATTATCACAGTAAGATAAGAAAAAGCACTGACCCAAGCTGCATTTGCCTTGTGATACGCCATTGTAATTCCCACCTGTCCACCACCAGCACCAATACCAATACCAATTAAAGCCGCGATCATTTCCATAGATAGAGAAGATAAGTCAGGAATCGCTTGGACCATTGATCCTAAGACAGAAAAAGCTGCAAACCAAAATACTACAGAAGAGGGAGATTCTGTTTTTCTTAAATCACGAACAAAAATATACGCTAAACCAGCAAATAATCCTGACCCTAAAGCAAGCAATGCATTGGAGTCAATGCTGTCTAAATCTGGAGAAACTATCAAAACTATTCCTATGAAAGCAGTAAGTAAGAGAATGATTACTGAAGAAGATACTTTCTCGCTAATTAATCGACCTGAAAATAGTGCAACAAATAAGGGAGCAGTATACTGTAATGTCACTGCCTGACCAATTGGAATTAGTGATAATGCTGTGAAATATAGTAACATTGCAATAAGTCCAGTCAGACATCGTAAAAACATCTTTTTTCGATCTTTTACTTTCAGACTTATACCTTGAAATCGAGTAAAAATTGCTACTACTACAGCAATTACAAGTGAACGAACGAAAATTATCATCCATACGTCTGCATTCAGTGATGTCCATTTTACCAATGCATTCATAGTTCCAAATGATATACTTCCAAATATCATCCAAAGAACTGCTACTTTTGGAGAATCAGTTGGTAACTTTGATACAGATACAAAGGATGTAAGATCTGGACCTTCTTTAGATAGTTCTGCTACTGATTCTAGCCCTCTTCCAAGGCCTTTAGATGACATTATCTTAGTCCCCATCTTTTTTCCAGTTCACTAGAAACATCTTGGTAATCTTTACCGCCATTACTATTTGGATCATGTAAGTGTATTGGTACACCATGACTCGGTGCTTCTGCTAGTTTGATATTACGACGTATAGCTGGCCGAATTACAAACTCTGGAAGATGTTCAAAAATTTCTGAAGCCACTTGTTGATTAAGAAGAGTACTAGCATGCATTGTAAGTAGAACTCCATCAACACCTAAAATTGGATTTAGTAAATGTCTGACCTCTCTAATAGTACCGGCTAACATTGCAAGACCTTCAAGAGCAAAATATTCTGTTTGTACTGGAATTAATACTCCATTGCTAGCAACAAGAGCATTTATTGTTACCAATCCCAATGAGGGAGGAGTATCAATTATTACAATATCATAATGTGGAAGTAATGGTTCTAAGGCTTCTAATAACCTTCTTTCCCTGCCTAATTGCCTCAACATTTCCTGTTCCAATCCTACTAGACTTCTATCTCCAACAATCATATGTAGACCATCTACAGCGGTAGCGTTTCGAGCAGAAATAGCAGTTTCGGGGGAAAGAATTAGATCTCTAGTTGTGTACTGAACTTTACTCTTATCTACTCCTAATCCTGTCGCACAATTACCTTGAGAGTCAGCATCTACAACTAAAATACGGTGACCTCTCAATGCCAGTTGAGATGCGATATTAATCACAGTAGTTGTTTTTCCGACTCCTCCCTTCTGATTAATTACAGTAATCACTCTTGCACAACCATCAGGTGTCGGAGTTGGAAAGGGTAAATCCAATGGTCTAGTTGTTCTTTGATGAGAAGATTCATTCAAACTACTTTCTGTAGTTTGAACTTCATCTTCTTCTGTAAATTCAGCGTCGATTACTAGTGGAATCTTCTCAACCTCCGGAAGATTACTATCATCATCAGCAGACATACAAGCGCCTTCGGCGCTTAGAAGGAAGTTGAATGTGCCGCCTGAAATAATTACAAGATTACTAATTTTAGATGATCTAAGGTTGGCCAATTATCTCAGCCCAGGCAAGCATCCTTCCTGTTTGAGCATCCATTGCAAAATTTATGTTATGCTTGCGATTAGATTGTGTCCATTCCCTACTTCCAGCCACTGTCACTTCTCCTTCAGTAAAATCACCAGGTAGAAAAGAGAGAAAATCACTATCTTCCGATACTGAAAGTCTGTATCCAAAACTACTTCCTTCTAACCACTGATTTTCACCCAAAGATACAGATAAGTCTTGATATCTGTTAGAATCAAGTACACGAGATTCAAGATTCTTCAATGTATGAGTTGAAGGAATTGCATCTTGATTCCAGATTACTTCACCATCATCACGATCTTCATCTTCGAATGAACAACCATTATCTGATTGTCTGACTATTGCCCAACCAGATGTTTCATCAGAACGAACCCATGAGAGATTCCATTCTTCCACTTCATTTAATGAGTAAACAGATTGCCAGATATATCCATCGCTATCTATTGCTACTGTAATGTCTCGATTAGAATGATTTGCACGCAAGCAGCTAATAGCGTCTTCTAATGTAAACGACCTGATTTCTGATTCATCCCACATTGCAGTTGACCAATCTTTCTTTGCATTAGTACTGAGTTTGTCTTCTCCAGGCCCTGGTCTACCTGCGTATGTTGAACCCCAAGAAATAGATTCTGTACCTGAATCTGAGCTTATTCTACTCATCGTCATTTTCACCGTTAGCGTTCCTTCCGGAAGAGCCGCATCAGTAGCAGCACTTTCAATAAAACTACAATCAGAAGAACTCTGATCCTTATCAATTAAGATATCAACTACTTGTTCAACTGCCCAAGGCACACCGTTTTTTACAAGAATGTCAATATTCATTCTTCCTAGACACCTTTCAACTTCAGAATGAGAAATTTTTACAGGATAGACCAGTCCGTGATCTGCAGTATTTTGTTCTGAGCCGACGCTCCATTCCCAATCATTATTCCAGTTAGAAACCGATTCAGAAGTCATTCCTGATTTCAACTTTATATCACCAAAAAAGTCATGTAATTCAATAGGGGCTAGAGGAAATGTTAGAATTGGAGCTATTCCATCTAAATTTCCAAAGCCATCAGCTCCAAAAGTAACAACATTTGCATTTGTTGTTGCACCCTCAACATCAGTAAATGAAATAATTGACTCAGAGCGCAATAGACTCGTTTCAGTTAATTCATCATAAAGATTGGTTGTCATTAGCAAATCGTTACCTGATAATGACCAACCCAAATTTCCACAGATATCAGTATCTCTCCATGTTTTACCTTCCAGATCTACTTCGAGATTATGTGTTATTTGTTGTTGTACTGTCAAATGTGAACGGCCATAGGCATCTTTGGCATTAATCGTACCTAATAATTCGGACGACTGTCTGTCAACTGGATGAGTAATTTGAGACAAATCTCCCTCTACTATAGAGATTGAGCCTGTTCCCGCCAATCCTACAGTAAGCCTATTACAGGCATCTGTAATTGCCGTATCAGGTAGATTATCTCTAAGTAATGCGACCATATCGTCACCATCCAAAATAATCTCTCCTTCACTCAAAGTAAATGTCATTGAATCACCATAATTTAATGGTCTTGCTTGGAATGACGAATCGGCCGAAAGGAAGTAAACTACACCCGCACCTACCAGTAAAACTACCATAAATACTGCAGAAATTTGTTGCCAATATTTCTTGAAAATATCTATTGAAGGTAATACTATCGTCATTGATGGTTGATCTATCTTTTCTTCAGAAGTATCTTCAACAATAATTTTTTCTTGATTATGTTCTAATGACCAGGGATCATCTTCATCTAAAATTAAAGATGGTTCTTCATGAGTAAGTACAGGTTTTTCAATGATTTCTGCCTCAACAATTTCTGCCTCCATTATTTCTTCAACTATTTTCGATTCGTCTGTAATGTCTTTTTCTACAGAATTATCCTCAATTTCAGGATTATCCTTAGTTTGAACACGAGAAAGCAGTCTATCTATAGCATCGTCCATATCTTTTGATGAGCGAACCGCCTCCTCTTTTCCTTCAATTTTCGATTTTTGAGGAAAACTTTCTGAGGAATCTTCTTCGATAAATAGGTCTTCACTATCATTATCGGAGGAGAAATGGCCAAGAATCCTTACAATTAATTCCGCTTTATTGCCAGAGGATGGTAATTCCTCTTTTTTACATATTTCTCTCAAGTCAAAAACCATCATTTTTGATAATGAGTCGAACGTGTAAGACTCCTCGTCGGCCATAATAACAGGACTTGTCGATGAGCCAAGTCTTTCAATACCTTCCTTCTTCTGTGTTAAAGAATCGCTACTAGAGTACAAAAATACCATTTCCGGAGCCAAAGAAGTCAAGAAGGGTGGGCGTTCGCGGCGAATTATGAGGCCTCGATTAGTTATACTATCCCGTGGGCCAAAATTATACTCTACAAGACGTCTTACTGAAGAAGCAGAAAATGCTGGTTGGGATGTTAGAATCTTGGACCCTCTTGCTCTAACTATGATAGTTGATGATAGAGGAGGAAAAATTTTCTATCGAGGATGGCCTGTAGAATGTGAAGCGGTTATTCCAAGAATTGGTTATTCAATTACAAGAAGAGGAGTTCCTATAGTCAGACAATTTGAAAGAATGGGAGTTATTGTGATGAATTCTAGCGATGGAATAACTAGGAGTAGAGACAAATTAATAGCTTGTCAGATGATGTCTACTGGAAATATTCCTGTTCCCATTACTGCACAGGTTGTATCGTGGGAAGACACAAATAGAGCAATTAGTAGAGTTGGTGGAACACCCTGTGTAGTGAAATCAACTGAAGGAACACATGGAGCAGGAGTCTTTCTAGCAAGAACTGAGCAACATGCTCGTCAATTAGTTTATCAAATGTTAGAGAGAGAAATGAGGCCTTTGGTACAAGAGTACATCGAAGAATCTCATGGGAAAGATATCCGAGCACTAGTAGTAGGCGGAAAGGTTGTCGCATGTATGAGGAGAAGAGCAAATGGAGATGAATTCCGTTCCAACTTCCATCTCGGAGGCAGTGTAGAAAAAGTAGAAATAGACCCGGATTTTGAAAAAATAGCGATAAAAGCAGCTAGAATTTTAGGATTAGAAATTGCTGGTGTTGATTTATTAGAATCAGAAAGAGGTGCACTTGTTTTAGAAGTAAATTCTAGTCCAGGACTAGAAGGAATTGAAAAAGCTTCACAGGTTAATGTGGCTGGAGCAGTTTCAGAAAGATTAAACAAACTTTTACAAAAAATTCAAGGAAATAGATTCTCTTTAGATACTAACTACCAATCTAATAATGTGGATGAGAAATATGGAGTGGATTACTAAGTTGGCTTGTTCTCATAACCAATAATAAATGTAATCTAAAAATGAAAAGAAGAGAAGCATTCAAGTCCAATAATGGAGTCTTGGCTTTGTCCTTAGGGACATGGGATGCGCGTCGTTCGCGACGATGAGGCGAGGGAATTGACTAAACAGAATGAAGAAAATGTAACCTCAGAGGTTGTTTTAGACTCAGATAATGAGTTAAATCTTAACAGTACAGAAATATTGATACACACTAAAAAACTACCTCAAAGACTTCACAGGTTAGCATTCTTGCCCTGGTATGAATGCTGGACTCAGCAATTAAAGACAGAAAAAAAGAGTGAACATACAATAAGATCCTATGTCGTTGCAGCAAAAACATTCACAACAACAAAACTACCCAATGAGAATAAATTATCTTGGAATGAAGTAAAAGAAATTAAAGTTTCAGAACTTTTCAATAAAATCAATCCTGAAAATGGTAGAATTGATTCGTGGTTGAATACAATAGGCGATCTAAGGCCTGCAACAATTAATGCAAGAATTGCAGCAATAACACATTTATTGAAATGGATGGGATACTCTATTCCTGAATGGATTCAAAGACCAGCTAGATCCAGATCTCTTCCAAGGACATTAGGAAAAAGTGACTTACAAAAAGTCAGATTAGCCGCTATAAGATCAGAGGATCCAATTGCATTTCCAATTATTACAATGATGCTTGATACAGGACTTAGATGTTCTGAAATATGTAATTTAGACTTAGATGATGTAGATTTAGAAGACTTATCTGCATTGGTCATTGGTGGTAAAGGAGAGAAAGATAGAACTGTTCTTTTCACTAATGCAACATTAGATGCATTAGATGCTTGGAGGCCAATACGAAATTCTAGATTAAAGAATTGTAATAGAGAAGAGGATAGAAGGTCATTGTTTTTTTCTAGTCGAAGTCGAAGATTAAATCCGCGTTCAGTTCAAAAATTATTGGACCGTATTGCAGATTCTTCTGACATACCTAGAACTAGATTGAGCCCTCATGTACTCAGGCATTCTTTTGCAACTGGACTTTTGGAAAGAGGAGCTGATTTAGTGACAATTCAGAGACTTCTTGGACATGCAAATATTTCAACCACAAGAGTTTACCTGGAAATAGGTGATCAAACATTGAGAGAAATTTATCACAGAGCACAATCATCTCCAAGTATAACAGAACTAGAATCTGATGATTTCGAAATTACTGAAGAAATTACAGAAAATTTTCCTTCTATAAAATAACTATTTTTTTGCTGGATTCTTTTTATTTTCTCTTTTATCAACATTTTCTGGACCTTGCCAATCACGATTTGCAACTGCATTGTTTCCGATGTGACCTGGGATTGGGCAATATTTTCCCGAACGACAACGGGAACAATTGTCATTTGGCGGCCGTTCCACAGTTTTCACCAGACGACCATACTTCCTCCTTGGCATGATTATGATTTTCATTGAAGGGACTTAGCAGTTGTTATCATGACATCTGGGAAATCAGTAGGTTGATGTTTGAATGATACTACGGATACTCGTGGAAGAGGCGGGTACTAACAAAAAACCTCTTGGCTGTGATCCAAATCGTAGTTTATTATTTGCTCAAGTTATTTCTGGAGATCCAGAAATGAGAATTGATGAAGATAATTATCTTAGAAATATTGGTTGGAAGGGAAAAACAAGTAATGTTTTTCTTGGAGACATTGCTAATGTCTCTTTGCGATCATTAGGCCCTCATGACCCTCCAAGGTTTTCTAAAAGACCTGAATATGATGAGCAGAAATGGGAGCTAAATTCTTCCTCTGGAGAACTGAAAATTAATATCAGAAGTGCATCATATTGGGGTTTTGGACTTTTAGCAAAATGCTTCTATAATGAAATTGAATTAATCGGACCTTTGTCTCTTAGAGCTAGATGCGTGCATGATATTATGGCATCATTAGGAAGGAATCCATGGGAAGCAACTAGAGTTAAAAAATTTGAAAAAATTACTAATGCTTCTCTAAATGAACATGGGGAATGCTGGAGAGAATTATCAAGATTTGCCCGGAATGAAATGGAAGAAGAAATTAACGTTGTTGATAATGAAATTAAATTATTAATAGGTACAGATCCAGAAATAAAAAGTCTGATTGAAAATGCAAATAGGGCTTTACAGGACGCTAGAGCTGCTCTTTTAGATCGAAATGCACCAGCAGTGGAAAGAGCGCTCGGTAGAGCCATTAGCGCACTTATTGAAGCAAAACCAAATACCGAGGTAAGATCATCAGAATTAGATTATATTATCTCAAAGTCTCTAACAAATCAAAAAGAAAATAATGAAGTGATAAATGCAAGTGAACTACTCAATAATGAAGTCGATTTCGTAGATCTAACTGAATCTGAATAATTAAAATCCGAAAGTATCGGCTAACCAATGCAAAACACCATGATTTGCGAGATAAATCGTTACTGAGAAGAAGATACAAGCAAAGTAAATCATACCTCTAGAAATCTGAATTGCGTCCTCAGATTCTTCATCGAAGTAACGAATCAGACCAGCCGCTTGCTGGATTCCACTACCCTTCTTCTCCTTAGCCATTGTCAATCGGACCTACATTTAGTATTTCAACGCCGCGAATCAATGAATTCTACAAAATTAAGAAAAATCTTTCAAAATAATATCTTTTCAAGGGTCTAAAGTCTCAATTAGGACACAACCGCCATCTAGTTCAACAATACATGATGCTGCATCCATTGCAGTTTCTAATCCCATAGTCATTAATATTTCACGGCGTGAACCATTATCTGATTGGAAAATTAATCTATGACTCAATGCATCAAGAACTCTTTTGTCTACTACTTGCCAAATCCATTCGTCCCTTTCAACATTAATCAGAGCTTCGACTGGAACTAGAGGACCTTGTTTAGCTCCATTCATCCTAGCTCTCTGTAATAATTCCTCTAATTTTCTTGATGCTCCTCCCTTATCAGTTCTAATCGGCTCTCCTGTTTCTTTTGCTATACGTCGTCTTAGTCTAGTCATGTGCATCCCAAATGCGGAACTACCGCAATTACCGAGGGTTCGTTTGAAGGTATAACTATTATTGATATCTAGAAGTATTACAGTCTATTTTTCAAGTAGAAATTAGTTTACGGAAGCAGAAATTAGCAACAACTCTAATCCGTTTGATTCATTGGTGATTAGTTAACCGTCGGAGTATGGGCTTAGACGAGCGCTCATGGGAAACCATTGCTTCGGATAGTGTTCTCTTGAAGGCTGTTGGTAATTGGAGAGAAAATTCTGAGAAATGGCTAGAATACTCTATTGAAAGATTAAATGAAACTGTAAGAGTTAATCCCCTTAGAGAAGATATTGTATGGGTAGAAAATTGGCTGGAAGAGATTGGAGGAACTAAGATTGAATGGTTTACAGGAGTTGGAAGTGCTTGGAATCTACCTTTTCCTAGAGGGAAAGCCGAAGGAGATGTGAAAATAATTTTATCCGCACTTCATGAAACTGGAAGATTGACTAGACAAGAAGCGGTTTCAATGATTCCTGCCATCGTATTGGATGCAAAACCGGGAGAATTGGTACTAGATATGTGCGCGAGTCCAGGTTCGAAGACAACTCAAATTGCAGAACATTTGGAAGGAAGTGGGATAGTAATGGCAAATGAAATTGCTAGTAGTAGAATTAATACTCTTGTTGCCAATGTTAAGAGGCATGGGTCGATTACTCCAATTATTACACATCACGATGGTAGATTTATTCCCAAAGTTCCAGAAACTGGATTTGATAAAATACTTGTAGATGCCCCATGTACTGGTTCTGCAACAACTAGAAAAAATCCTGATGTTTGGAAAAAGTGGTTACCATCGGGTGGAAAATCATTACATAAATTACAACTAGAATTATTACTTAAAGCAATTAATCTAACTAAACCAGGTGGAAAGATCGTATATTCAACATGCTCTCTAGATCCTGTAGAAAATGAGGCAGTAATTTCAGAAGTTTTGAGATTATCTAAAGAAATTTCATTAGTCCCTATGTCTGAAAAATTAGTTGATTTACCTGGTAGATGCGGAATGACAGATTGGCCCCAATTGGATGATTCAGGAAATATTATTGAAAGTTCTAAAATTGTTAAATCAATGTTACCTCCTACTGATATTGATATCAAAGAGGAATTGAAAAAATGTTTAAGAATTTGGAATGATGATGTAAAAGCGGGAGGATTCTTCGTGGCTGTTCTGAAGAAAGAAGAAGAATATGTTGAGAAAATTGTGGATTTTGATAAAATCATAGAGCCAGAGAAAGTTAAACCTGATGAAATTAACTTTCCTCAACCAATAAGTAGTAAAATCGAAGATATGATACTGGATACTCTGGGTTGGGATGAGAAAAATCTTTGGATAAGAGGAAAAAGTATACTCTGGTCTACTCCTGAAGCAAGAGAAATATGGGAATCTGATAGGAGTAAAAGAAGTGGTCGAACATTTATTCCTGGAAAAAGGTGGAGGCCACTTAGAGCCATACACTTAGGACTAATTAGTGCAAAATTACAAGATGAAAAATTAGAAAGAATTGCAGGTAAAGCAGCACCAAAATTAATACAAAAAATAAAACATGGAAAATCAATTGTGAGTAGCGAAGTTATAGATAATTTATTGACTGGCTTAGAGCCGCCTGCTTATGAAATAAACCTTGAATTAAACAAGATCAGAGGGGGCCACATTCTAGTAGAGGAGAATGAAGAAAGTTGTCTACCAGTATGGATTGGAGGGAGAGTTTCTTTGATGATTTCTGAGCAAGAAAGGAGAGTTTTAAGAGCAAAAAGAAAGCTGCCAATCATACTTGAATCCGAAGAAGAATAGTGTATAATTATACAATTGAATAAAAAAATACATTAGAATCAAGCAAATGTTCAATAGTCTGTCTTCGATAGACATCATGAAGTGATTACTTGATAGATGATATTGATAAAAAAATAATTAAGGTTTTAGAAGATGATGCTAGGACTTCGTTGAGGAAAATCTCTGAGTTAGTAGATGTTTCTCTTGGGACTGTATCAAATAGAGTAAAGAGAATGGAGAAGAATGGTGTAATCAAAGGCTATTCAGTTATACTAAATCCTGATAATATTGGTTGGGAATTGAATGTAGTAATTGGGCTAAGAATACAGAAAGGTAGATTGATTGAGATTCAAGAAAGAATTGCAAAAGACTCTAGAGTTCATGGTGTTTATGATGTAACTGGAGATTTCGATTCAATGGTGATTGCTAGAGCTAAGAATAGAAAAGATCTAGATGATTTATCTAAAAATGTTCTATCTATTGATGGTGTGGAAAGATCGATTACTCATTTGGTATTGAATACTGTAAAGGAGAAAACCGCATCGCTACCAGAATAAGACTCTAAATCTGAGGAATAATCTCTAATAAAGTGTCTGAAAAACTAATTATTGACTCCACAGTTTTACATTCATATTTGAATTGTCTTGATAATGAATTACGCAGACTATCGTCTACCTTTACATCCATAGAATTTAAGCGATTTGTGAATGATTTTTGAAGAACTTCTCCTGTTCTATCCCAATCCATTAACAAAATAATTCTTGGTAGTCCATCAATAGCTAATTTTGCACCATAAGTCTCGTGTAAATATGCTACCATTCTTGGTCTATCCCATCCTTTATTCACTGTCTCAATAATTCCCAAAAATCCCAGTACTCTAAGACATTTCACATCATTAATCCCCTCAACTAAAATAGGGCAATTATATCCTCCATCCTCTATTGGTAGATTACGAATTATTGATTCTTTGATTGCTTTCGCAGCGAGAAAAAGTCTTTCTTCTTTAGTGTTAAGATTTTTTTTACGGATCATATTAACACCATTAACCACATACAAAAAAGAGAAGGAAAAAAGAGTTTTGAAGCGAGTAATATAGCATTTCATCAAGCGCTAGTTGGAGTTAGTTTAGAAGTTATTCTTAAGATAGTTTCTGGCAAGTAAGTAAGGTGTGTTATCCGCGACACTTATGAGTGGGTTTCATTCCCATTGAAACGAGATAACCATGGCTGTGACATCACCTCTGTTTAACGTACTTTGGGACGAGTATATTCTTTGGTCTTTATTGGTTGGAGGTATTACGTTCGGTTGGCTGTATCATCATTCATTTTCATACAGGTCTACTGATGGTGAAAAAGCAGACAATGTAGATGACTTGAAAGTCGGTGTATTTCCGAGACATAATGATAACATAAAATTAGAAGTTGCATGGACTGTATTGCCGTTTCTACTGATTATTTATCTAACTTATATCTCATGGGCTCCACTAGATCATGTTTGGGCTGCACCTGGAAGCGAAGCCAGAGGTGACGAATGTTTAGAGGGCGAATCTTCGAATAATGTATTTTATGCAGATACAGGATTTGTGAATTCTGAATGCTATCATGTAATTGAATTGACTGGACAACAATGGTTTTGGTCATTCGAGTGTAATCCTTCTGTGAATAGCGAATTCAGTCAGAGAGATTACAATCTAAGTGCCGACTTGTGCGCAGTCTCTAGTCAAATGGTTGAAGGTTATGGGATGCAACCAGTAATTAATTTGAAAGCCGGTGAAACCTACTTACTAGTAATGGAATCTGAAGACGTTACTCATGCACCTTGGTTCTTAGAATTGAGTACGAAAGAAGACGTACTACAAAATCAAAAAACTACTATGTGGTTACCAATGACTAATACTGGAGAATCACTAATTCTATGCACAGAATATTGTGGAGATGCTCACTCAGTAATGGCTGCGGTAGTTTCGGTACATAGTTGATTGAAGGGGGTATAGAAATGAATAAGGAAAAAATAGCTTCTAGAACTTTAGTAATTTTTGTAGTACTTCTTTTGGGTATGGTGGCAGTTCCTTCTGCTACATCTTTACCAACAGGAGTTGCGGGTGTAAAAGATTCAGGATGTAATTGCCATGGTGCCGTCGTTAGTGATTCGGTATTACCAATATTAGATGGTTTACCTGATACCTACAATTACTCAGAGGTATATACTCTAACTCTTGGTTTTACAGGGGGACCTGCTGATCCATCTAATATCAATCAAGGAGGATTTAATCTATGGGTAAGTGATGGAGAGATTTCTGTAAATGATGTATCAGTTCAATCATGGAATCCAAATGAAGTTTCCCATACAGATGCAGGCAATGATCAAACAATGTGGACTGTTGATTGGACAGCACCTGCAAATGATAGGAATGTGGAGTTTATTCTACATGTCAATTCGGTAAATGGTAATGCGGGAAGTCCGGAAGGTGGTACAAGTGGAGATGAATGGAATCGAATAAGTATCCAAGTTGCATCTCCTACAGAAATACTACAACAAGCTAATCCATACACGGTATTAACCACATTAATTGTGGTAAGCTTCGTACTATTATTGATGGTTCTAACATTCATATTCTATCAAAATAATCCTGATTCGTTTGATTGGGAAAACTTCGCACCTTGGGTGGCTGGATGGTTGACAACAACTGATCATAAGAGAGTTGGTACATTGTATTTCTTAGCAGGTTTCTTTTTCCTTGGAATAGGAGGGGTTATGGCAATATTAATCAGAATCCAATTGATGGAGCCAGGGAACGACTTCTTAACACAAGATCAGTATAATCAATTCTTCACACTACACGGCACTACAATGATATTCTTAGCAGCAATGCCTCTGATTAACGGGGCTGCTAACTGGATGGTCCCACTACAAATTGGGGCTCCTGACCTTGCATTCCCAAGATTAAATGCTATGAGTTTCTGGTTACAACCTGTTGGAGCGATTCTGATCTTTACAGGAGTTTTCTCAGGTACAGGAGCTGATACAGGATGGACAGGTTATGCACCATATATCGTTAGTGAAACCGCTCATTCAGGAACTACAATGTGGGTAGCAGGTCAGATTTTGCTAGTTGCATCATCAACACTTACAGGTATCAATTTCCTGACTACTATTGCAGTAATGCGAGCAGAGGGAATGGGTTGGATGCAAATGCCCCTGTTTACTTGGTCAATTTTGATTGCGAATCTAATGCTGTTCTTATCGATTCCAGCATTCGGTGTTGGACTAATACAGGTCTATTTAGATAGAGTAATTGGAACTGCTTTCTATGATGCTGGTTCAGGAGGAGATCCTTTACTTTGGAGTCACTTATTCTGGTATTTCGGGCATCCTGAAGTTTATGTTGTGATTGTGCCCGCTTTTGGAATTATTTCTGAAGTGATAGCAACAAGTGCTAGACGTTCAGTGTTTGGATATCGTTCAATGGTCTATGCAATGGCAGGGATTGGAATTGTGTCATTTATCGTTTATGGACATCACATGTTCACTTCAGGTATGGATCCAACTCTAAGATTCGTCACTATGCTAACTACAATGCTTGTGGCCGTACCTACCGGAATCAAGATATTTAATTGGTTAATGACGATGAACGGTGGTTCGTTAGTTTACAGAACGCATACTCTTTGGGCATTAGGATTCTTAGTCACATTCACATTAGGAGGTATTTCCGGTATGTTCTTCCCATCAATGGCAATGGATCTACACTTCCATGAGTCTTATTTCGTAGTTGCTCACTTCCACTATGTATTAGTTGGCGGTACTGTATTCGGACTATTCTGTGGAGTCTATTACTGGTTCCCGAAGATGAGTGGTAAGATGTTAGATGAGAGGCTAGGAGTTTTGCATTTCTTGACTGCTTTCATAACTTATAATGGAGTATTCTGGCCTATGCACAGACTAGGTGTTTGGGGTATGGCACGTAGACACCACACATACTTCATTTCAGTGGATGAAGTTAGAGGAGTAGATGGTGAGGTGATTACTGAAGCTGTCATTGGCGCACTACCTCCAGAAGCTGCAGGTTGGAATATGTTCATCACAGTCTCTGCAGTACTATTCTTTTTCAGCAACTTTTTACTGATTATCAATGTGGTAATATCACTTGTTAGAGGTAAAGATGCTCCCGCAGATCCGTGGGGAGGATGGTCATTTGAGTGGATGACAGAATCTCCTCCACCCACACCTTCATTTGGTAAATTTGAGCATGGAGAATGGCATGGCTTACCAACTCTTGAAGATGCGAATGAACATATAGCACATGAACCAAGTAAACTCGCGGAATGGTTTAGTAGACTCATGGTTGCAGATAAAGAGGAGGTGGAAAATTGAGCGGAGAACATGATGACCATCATCCAAGCGCATGGGGTCCACATCACTGGGACCATGGCGCACCACACAATTCATGGTCACCGTTAATCATGAGTGTTGGATTTGGAATATTCCTCTTTATGCTTGCTAATGCTTTCAACAATGATGTGGTTGATGCAAGTTATATTCCGATTGTGATGTTTGGATTACTTGTAGTTCTATTTGGATTAATTATATGGTGGAGGCAAGATATGTCTTTTGATGGAACTTACGAGCCTATGGCGACTGGAGTGCCGTTCAAGAATATTCAAATTCGTAAAGTTGGAATGTGGGTATTCCTGATGTCAGAGATGATGGTTTTTACATCACTTTTCAGTACTTATATTAGATACAGGACTGGTCTTGAGAACTGTCAGACCGTCTTTGAAAGAGGAGATTGGGTAGAGCAAGGATATACTCTTGAAACTGGTGAGGCTTTAGTTTGCTTTGAGCCTGCAAGTCATCTTATTGCATCATCTTGGTGGCATATTGCTCCTGGAGCAATCAATACTTTCGCTCTAATTGTATCTTCCTTCACAATAGTGCAGGCTCTGAGATATGCTAGTAAACCAGTAGGAGAAATTGATGAAGTTAGAAGGAAGAAACTTGTAACTAGATACCTAGCTAGCACATGGCTATTGGCTGTGATTTTCTTAACTCTCAAGATGATTGAATGGTTTATTGGTTTCTATGTGCCAGAAATTAGTTTCCTAGGCATTCATGAACATGACATTAAATCGCTTGTAGCAGAAGGATATACTATCCATGCAGATCATTATCATCATCATGATTGGGTTGATGAAGCAACAGGTGCTACTATGCTTGCAGATATTACTGTAGGTTCATCTACTTTCTATGTGACAACAGGAACACATGGAGTTCACGTCTTTGGAGGAATCGTAGGATTAACCTATATGACTTACAAAGCTTGGACCGGTGGTTACACTCCAAAGAATGCAGTATCTATCGAATACTTCGGTCTTTACTGGCACTTTGTTGACTTAGTTTGGGTAATTGTATTCCCATTCTTCTATCTATATTGAGGTGAAAAAATGGGAGAACATAAAACAATAATGGGTAAAGATTTGTACTGGATGAACTTCTTTGGATTAATGCTTCTTACTTTGATTGAAGTAGCAGCAGTAGGTTTAGATTTATCACCTGAAGCAACAGGACTTAGCTACACTGAAAAAGAATTAACACTTTTCATACTAGTAGGAATAGGACTTCCAAAATTTATCATGATTGCTGCAATTTTCATGCATTTATGGGGAGATGAGGACTCAAAAATTCTTACTCTGACAGCCCTATTTCCTGCATTTTTCATAATTGTAATGATACTATTCATCGGATTAACCCACCCAGAATCAACTACTGGATTACCAGAATGGTGTAGACCTGGATTTTACAGTTGATGATTGTAAAGTTCATCTCTGATGGGTGATTCGATGAACACGGCCGAGATCGCATAGCCCGGTATTGCGGTGGATTTGAAATCCACTGTCCATTGGACGCGGGGGTTCAAATCCCTCTCTCGGCGCCATAAATTATCCATTCTTAACGAAGTTAGGAGGATCTGTTCCTCCTCTAACATTCAGGACATTGGTATGAAAATCAAATTTTACTGGAGTAGTCATTGAAATCTCGCCATCTAAACTGATGAACAGAGGAGGATCATGTCCATGCTCTTTTGTTGGGTTACCATCTCCATCCAAAGCATTGATCTCAAAACTTCTACAAGATTCCATGGTTATCTTACCCCACTTACCCACATGCTTACCCTTCTCCAAAGGCCCCATTACTCTGAGCATCTGACTTTTCGAAAGCCCGAAACCCAGCACGATCTTTGAACTGTCTCCAAAAGGATGCATTCCTGGAGCTACCTGATAGCCTCCTCCGAATGTTTCTGCTTGCATCATAGCAAAAAGTCCGGTAAGGTCTACTTTCCGTCCGGGGCCATCATCAACCTTGATCCATGCCAATTGACTCTTCCAGCCTAATATGGCCTTGATTGCTAGGAATGTATATTTCTTCTGACCACTTATCCAGGAAAATTGGCCTTCATCCTTCATCCTGTTAATCGAGGAAGTTACTCCTCCATCACACTCTAGAAAACTCCAACGTACAAGATTCTCCTCACTAGAAGGGGTACCAGTTACTGGATAGTGTTTCGGAGAGGGAATGCCTGGATATTCTGGAGCTTTGAGCCCCTCAACTCTTATTCCTCCTACGGAATAGTCCACTCCGTCCTTCAATATTGATATTGCTCCTTCTATGTTATTGAGAGGAATTCCAATTGATCTAGCAAAATCATCACCATTACCCATTGGTATAACTCCGAGTCGCATATCAGAGCCACGAATACCATTTGCAACCTCATGAACAGTTCCATCTCCTCCAACTGCTACCACTAAATCGTAATCACTATCTCTTAAATTACTAGAGATCTCAATGGCATGCCCTTTCCCTGTGGTCATAAAAATCTCAAAATCTATTCCAGAAGATTTTAGAGATTCTTCGACCTTATGAAAATTTTTCCCTACCTTACCGTCTCTAGCATTTGGATTGATGATACATGCAATGCGTGTCACGATTGTCTGAGAGAGGATTTGAGACTTGAATGCTCGCAAAGCGAGGAATCTTGTATAATGAATAGTTCCAGCGCTATGAGGGAGCCAGGTGCAAGACGAGTTTTTCATGCGTCGAGCAATTGAATTAGCCGAAAATGGACGTTTTTCAGTTCGTCCAAATCCTTTAGTTGGTTGTGTATTAGTTAGAGATGGAGAAATAATTGCCGAAGGTTGGCACGATCATCTTGGAGGACTCCATGCAGAACAAATGGCCATCGCAGATGCTGAATCAAGGGGAGTTGAAACTCAAGGTTCTATTGCATATGTAACGCTAGAGCCTTGTAACCACTTCGGAAGGACTCCTCCTTGTAGTGAGGCTTTGATGTGGGCGGGTGTGAAGAAAGTCGTTATTGGTACATTAGATCCAAATCCTACAGTCAGAGGAGGAGGAGTTGAAGCACTTTCAAAGGAAGGGATGGAAGTTGAAGTTGGTATACTTGAAAAAGAATGTAATAACCAAATGTCAGCATTTATGCATTGGTGTGAACATAGAAGGCCACAAGTTCTACTAAAGGCCGCCACAGATAGTAATGGAAGAATAGATGGAGATCCAGGTAAACCTGCCGTTAGATTCTCTACGAAGGAATCATTGAAATTAGTTCATGAAATTAGAAGAGATTCCATGGCGATAATCGTAGGAGTAAATACAGTAATTAGGGATAATCCGAAATTAACTGTGAGAGGAGAAAAAAAGTCCATGAGTGACATTACTCCAAAGAGAGTAGTGATTGATCCAAACAATAGAATTCCTCCAGATTGTCACCTAATGATAATTCCAGATGCTGAAACATATCTAATTAATACCAAAAAATATGATTCTATCAATGATTATGATCATGTCAATAGGATTATTTTACCCTCAGAAAATGGAGAAGTTGATGTAAAAAAAATACTTGATTACTTAGGAGATTTAGAAGTTCAAACCTTGTTAGTTGAAGGAGGATTGGATACTTGGAAACGTTTCCTAGAACAAAAGCTAGTGGACTCAGCCCATCTTTGTGTATCTCAAATAGAATTGGATGCAAAAAATGAAGACTACTTCAATAAAAGTCATCTAGAAGAAGCAGGATTAGTCTTGAAAGAAGAGATAAAGATGGGTGATGATGTCATTACTAAATGGGAGAGAAACTAATGAATGATTCAAAAATTCAGGTTTTTCTTGATAATAAAATTGTTAAATCATTCATCGCTTATTCAATATTCAGAGCATTTTATGGCTTTGGCATACTAATTGTAACATATTTCGTTGATAAAGAAACTGAGATCCCTTGGTGGCTATTCTTAGGTTTTTCAATGATTTTTTCAAGAATAATATTCAAGGAAATTAAAAAAAGAAAAAAAGCAGAAATATAATCTATAGTCAAATAGATGTCATTAAATGGTGGGCCGTCCAGGATTCGAACCCGGGGCAAGGCGTCCGAAGCGCCCCATTTTATCCA
The DNA here is from genome assembly GCA_002504905.1 of Euryarchaeota archaeon UBA605. Taxonomy (GTDB): domain Archaea; phylum Thermoplasmatota; class Poseidoniia; order Poseidoniales; family Thalassarchaeaceae; genus MGIIb-O2. The sequence goes on from DATY01000034.1 coordinate 29,441, forward strand.
CTAAACTAACAGCCCATGTAATTAGTCGTGCAAGGGTAATCTGATTTCAATGCAACGGATGACAAACAATGACCATGCGTGCTAAACTCTTGTGAACTTTGACCGGAGAACGTAGATTTACTCTCCACCCTCTTTGGTTAATCTGTTTTTCAATTTCACTCCATGGATGACCCATTACAATATAATCGGTATCTGGATTATTCTCAAGTGATTCTGAGCCAGCAGGTAACATAGTAGATATCACAGAATTTCCATCGATCTTTAGGGCCTGTTCAAGCGCAGAAAAAAATAATTCCAAGCCGTCGTCTGATTTCCAAGCATTTCTCCCATAGGGTGGATCAAAAACAAATATACTATTTTCTTTCGGACCCCATAAATTAGCAATATCCTTCACACTACATTTTTCAACTCTGATTAAATTCTGTCTGCCATCAATAGCCCAAGATAAATTCTTCTTTACTCCGTGAACCATGGTTGGATCTAAATCACTGACAAAAATATCCATTCCTTGAATTAAAGCCTCTATCGCTATACCTCCAGTACCGCAGAATGGGTCAATAAAATTTTGAGGAGTATTTTCCTCTTTATGCGCAAGTGATATCAATAATTTAGCTAATCTCGGTTCGAGAGAAATTGGCTTAAAAAACGGTCTTTCCATTGGTTGGCGGCCAAGATAATCTGATTTATCCCAATTTTTCTCTCTTATCCCCCAAATAATACAAGGATCAAATTGAAATGAGTCTCTGTGTACTTCTCCTTCAACTTCTCCCGCAACGATAATTACAATTTCAAAATCAGGATTGTGAAGATTAACTGGGTTAATTTCTGAAAATAATTTTGCACCTACTTCTTTTTCTAAATCTCTTCGAGAAATATTACCTACACCTGAGCCCAATTTCTTACTCCGTACTGCAAAACTTCCGGGAGATAATTGTTCTTTACACCAATCGGAAATTTCATCAACTATTGAGGAAAAGTCTGAACCATAACAATATCCGCCGAAATACAGTAAGTCGTCGACTAAAGCAGCTCTAGAGATTCTATTAAGAAAAGTTTCATCTATTGAATCTTCAAGTAAAACTACTCTTGGATGTAATACTTCTATTTCTCCAAATAATGCTTTAATTTCTGAACGAAATAAAGGAGGATGCCAGCCACTTCCAAGAAGAAGAGTTCGGGACATTACAACACCTATGTTTCACGCGTGTAGGACTTCAACCCTAAATGCCTCGACGTACACCATAGCATATCAATCGAGGAGCGGAGAGACCATGGGCTGTAATTTGAGAGACTTAGCACCTTCTCAGCCTATCGATTTAAGTGAACTCAAAGGTGAAAAAGTTGCTGTAGATGTTTTTCTTAATGCATATCAATTCATTACAAGTCTAACAGGGCAAGATGGGAAGCCATTATCATACAATGGAAAGCCAGTAGCACATCTAATGGGATTCTTAGATAGAGCTACAATTATGATTGAAGAAGGAATAGATCCTGTTTTTGTTTTCGATGGAAAACCCCACCAACTAAAGATGGAAACATTGGGCAGTAGGAAGGAAAGGAAAATAAATGCCATTTCTAAATGGGAGGAGGCAATTGAATCTGGAGACATGGCAGCGGCTAAGAAATTAGGTCCACAAACTGCAGAATATACTAGAGAAATGGTGGCTGAGACAAAAGAGTTGTTTGATTGTTTAGGGGTAACTTGGATAGAAGCGCCAATGGAAGCGGAAGGAGCTGCTGCTGTAAGATGTAGAAATAGCGAAGTCTTTGCCGTGGCGAGTCAAGATTGGGATACTCTTCTATATGGAGCACCTGTGATGATTAGGAATCTAACCTCTCATGGAACAAGAAAATTCGGAAGAGTATTACAAGCTGAAAAAATTGTATTACAAGATATGCTAGAAATGCATGATATAAATTATCAACAATTAGTAGATTTAGGGATAATGATTGGAACTGATTTTCATGAAGGGATTAAGGGAATTGGTCCTAAAACGGGTCTTAAGTTAATTAAAAAGCATGGGACAATGGAAAATGTTTCGTTAGAGAAGGGATTTGATCTACCTGAAAATCTAAAAGAAATTAGAGAATTGTTCACAAATCATCCCGTAAATTCTCATCCGTTACCAAAGTCATCTAAATCAAACGAAGAAAAATTAACAGAATTTGCTAAATCGAGAGGGTTTAGTGAAAAAAGAATATCCAGAGCTATTAATAGATTAGCTAATAGTAATAGACTAAAGTCAGAAAGTCAACCAACATTATTCGATTTCTGAAAAGGGTTGCGACTCTCCCTAGGACTTGAGCGCCCTAGGGGAGTCTGTCGCTGCTTGACATAATATGCTGCAGGCTAGCAAAACAATCTAGTCATCCAATTTTCCAATCAGAGGATTCCGCTGTTTTCGTCGGAATCTAAGATTCCGTCTCCATCATCGTCATCATCTAGATGATCGGGCACGCCATCATTGTCGTGATCGAATTGGCCGGTATTACTCCAGCCGTCATTCTGCTCAAACCAGTCGGAAAGACCATCATTGTCATCGTCTAGATCGATGTAATCTTGGATTCCATCGTTATCATGATCGTATCTCCAAACGCCTACTACGCCATCATTTTCGTCAACGTCAAGGATATCATCGTTATCATCGTCAGTGTCAACACCATCATTCAAACCGTCATTGTCATGATCGCGTGAGTAATCCTCACCGTTCGGTCCAATATCGTTCCAATTGTCAATGCCGTCATTATCAATATCAAAGTCTACGTTATCTCTAACACCGTCGTTGTCATGATCATAGATGTCTGTATTTGGGTTTCCGTCATTAACTTCCTCTTGGTCGTTTATTCCGTCACCGTCATCGTCATCATCATCTGCATCGTCGATACCATCGTTATCGTGATCCTCTGGGCTAGCATCCTGATTGTCAGGAATACCATCGTTGTCGTCATCGAAGTCTAAGTCATCAGGGATGCCATCTCCATCGTTGTCGTTTTCACCGTTCTGGTCTTGGTTCTCGAGCTGTTGATTTTGCTGCTGATCGGATTGCTGACCCTGTTGTCCTTGATTGGAGTCTTGGGTCTGACCTTGTTGCTGTTGATTTTGTCCATTCTGGTTGTTTCCATTCTGACTGTCGCCAGTTTGGTCACCTTGTTGTCCAGATTGTTCTCCACCAGATTGCTGGCCTTGTCCATTATCTTGCTGCTGACCTTGTGATCCATCTTGACTGTCTTGACCTTGTTGGCCATCCTGTCCAGATTGTGATCCTTGGTCTTGGCCTTGGCCTTGTTGACCATCTTGTCCTTGACCTTGACCTTGAC
>DATY01000029.1:0-70905 GCA_002504905.1 Euryarchaeota archaeon UBA605
TGGTTTCAGGTTCTTTTCACATCCCGCTAAGGATACTTTTCAGCTTTCGCTCACGCTACTTGTCAACTATCGGTCTCGAGTAGTATTTAGGATTGGAAGTTTATGCCTCCCATATTCACGCGCGATATCCAACGCACGATACTCAGGATTCATCACATGGCCATATCATGTACATATACGGGTCTTTCACCCTCTATGGTGCGCCGTTCCAGGCGACTTCTACTTCCATGACTTAGACTACAAATGATCCATACCCCACATCTCTTCATGATTTCTCATGAAGATTCGGTTTGTCCTATACCGTTTTCATTCGCCACTACTAGCGGTATCTCGTTTGATTTCTTTTCCTCTCCCTACTGAGATGCTTCAGTTCAGGAGGTTCCCTTTCCATTTAGGAATGGCACAGAGTGCCAGGAGGTCCCATTCAGCAATTTGCGGATCCAAGAGATTCATGCCTCTCCCCGCAACTTATCGCAGCTTGTCACGACCTTCTTCGGCTCTCGAGCCGAGCCATCCCCCAGTCGGGTTGTAGCATCTTTTTGATTTCTACATTCCCACTTTCTATTTATCTTAACACAGGGACTCATTGTGAGTCCTCTGGTGTCCAGGCATATCAATTCTGGTATCTCAGACCACTCCGTCTCCCCGCAGGGCGAAGCAGTCTCAACCACTAACCTTGATACATAGCAGTACCAAAGCGCACTATAAGCAGCCTCGCGACCTACCTTTGGTATATGAAGTAAAGGGTAGGGAGCCCCTCTTTAAGGGGTCTGAGTATAGCGAATCTCTAAAATTTGATAAAATATTTTTTCCCGAAAAAATAACACTGTTATTCGACATTAAAAAATCGATTTAGAATAATTTGAATATTAAAAATTAAGCTCATTAATCTCAATTATTCGGACTCTAAGTCTAAACTTTTCATATCGAGGTTGTCTAAGTTCTCTAGATCCTTGTAAACCATTGGAGTAAAGCTAAGACTACCAATTATTAACAAAGAAATTATTGTGAATGGAATCATTGGACTGGACCACTCAATAGCATATCTTACTACACAGTATACTGTAGAAAGTAATAATGTCAATATCATAATCGGAAAACCCGTACGGAAGAATCGATTGAATGAAATATCGTTTCCAGATTCTTCAGCTAATCCTGCCGCAACAACGTTAGCCGATGCACCAATAATTGTACCATTTCCTCCAAGACAAGCACCAAGCGCTAAAGCCCATGCAAGTGGACCTAAGTGTAATCCTAATGTTTCATCAGACGCCAACTCAATTACTACAGGGACCATCGTTGCAGTATAAGGAATATTGTCTATGAAGGCAGAAGCAATTGCTGAAACCCATAACAATAACAAAATTGCCACCATCTCCCTATTATTCTCAGAAGCTTTGGAGACAGTATCTGATATTAGATCTGCAATCATCTCTATCAATCCCATGAATTCAAGTCCATGTATCATAATAAATAAACCAGCAAAGAAAATAATTGTGGTCCATTCAACAGATTCTAATGGTCCTTCAACATGGTGTGGTGATGTAACTAAAAGCATTACAACCGCCCCAACTAAAGCAATTACAGCAACTGACGATAAAGGATGGGAAATTTGGGAATGAGCGAAGAAGAGTAAAATCACTACTATCAAAATAGCTCCTGATTTCTTTAGAAGTTCGGCATCCTTAATTCCATACTGAATTTTTAGTAAATCAACGTTTCTTCTTCTATATCCGGACAGACCAGGTTTTTCTATAATTCTCAATAACCAGAATGCAGGCACCATAGCAATCAATACTGCTGGAGCTACATGAATAATGAAATCAGTAAAACCTATACTATCTGCTTCTAAAACAGTCCCACTGAGACTTTGACTGGATAATTGTGCACCGATAATAATGTTTGGAGGATCACCGATCTGAGTTGCAGCGCCACCAATATTTGAGAACATTACCTCTGCAATTATCAAAGGAACTGGTTCTAAATCCAGTACCTTACAAATTTGTATAGTTACTGGAACTATCAACAAGATAGTAGTTACATTATCTAGCAGGGCAGAGAATACAGCAGTAATCATACACAAGATAAATGTCAATCTCCATATTGAACCTCCGCTACGTGCATATGCTTGGACTGCAGCCCACTCAAATAAGCCCGTTTTCGAAAGAATATCCACCATGACCATCATTCCTATCAGGAGGCCGATAGTTTCCCAATCAATCCATGTCATAATAGTCATTAAATCAGGACCAAATAATTCTTCACCATCTAATAAAGTACTTTGCTCGGGAGAATAGTATGTGGCAACATGTAGAGCAGCAACTGCGGCAATACCTCCTAATGCTGCCGCTAGCGCTCTATGTACCCATTCAAAAACAATTAACGCATAAACCGCTATCAATATAATGATGGCCACAGAAACAGCCCAACTAGGCATCTCAGCAGCCTTCCAGGAACCTCCTGATGAACCTCCTGCTGCTGAAACTGAAACTGGAATGAATGATAATACAAATAATAGAGATAAATAAAATTTAGATACACCATTGTAAAACGACTGGCGGGGAATGGTTCTCATGTTCATGCGTGATACATTACCTCTAAATATCTCTCGATATGGAAATTAGTAAAAATGTAATTTCATGTCATCATTCGCCAGACCAAAATACAGCTATATTTCCTCTCTGATGGACTAAATAGGACTCTGATTCATTCGAAACAGACTCAAACAATGACTTTCTTTCCTCATTGTTGGATGCAATACCCTGATTAATTTTCATTTTAACTAATTTACGCTTTAGCAATTGTTGTTTTAGTTCATAGATTACAGATTCATTTAACCCCTGCTTCCCGACCCTAATTGTGATTTCTAAGGTTTTTTCTAGTGCTTTTCTTTTTACTGAATTTGGTATATTCATTTCGTCACCTTCTGATTGGTCTTCGAGTCTTATTATTACAAAGTTTACAACTAATTATCACTGAACCCTTCCTAATTCTTATTCTTGACTCTGAACCAAAACTCATAATGGATTTGCAGGACTTACAGAACATTAGTCTGGCATTAGGTTCACATCTCTGACCGTGTCTCTTTGAGATTCTTAAAGAATCTCTAACTGCAATATTTCTAATACTCAAAGAAAAATTATCAGGTGATGCAATAATATTAGAGAGTTGAGAAATCGCCTTTTTGGAACGTTTTTTCCTTCTAAGAGAATCCTTAGATCTTCTCCTTCCTGACATGATTACCTCATCTAGCAGATAACTTAGAAATTATTTCATCTCCAACATCTTTTATCGATTGTTCACCATCTACTTTGATTAAAAGACCTTGATTTTCATACCAAATAGCTAGAGGTGATGTTTGCTCATGATATGCTTTAAGTCGATTACGCACAGTAAATTCATTGTCGTCTTTTCTCTGAACTAATCTATCAATTATAGATTCAGGGGCCGGTTTGAAATCTACATGATAAATTTCACCAGTTTCAGGATCCATTCTTCTTCCAACAATTCTTTGAACTATCGAATCATCTGGTACTTCTATCGATATCACAGAATCTACTTTCGCAATTTTAGCTAGTTCCTCGGCCTGAGCAATTGTACGAGGAAAACCGTCAAAAAGTACTCCATTTTTTGCATCATCAACTTTCAGCCTTTGAGAAATTAATCCTATGATGATGTCATCAGGAACTAATTCTCCTGCCTCCATGTAAGATTTAGCTTCTTTACCTAATTCACTACCTTCTAACAGGGCAGCTCTCAACATATCCCCAGTAGAAATCTGAGGTTTAGAAGTTAAATCAACTATTCTTGCTGCTTGAGTACCCTTGCCTGCACCGGGTGGACCAAATAACACAATTGAGCCTTTCACATATTACCCAGTAAAGTCTCAGTGATAAGTCAAACCCTTCTCAAGGTTGGTTTTGTTCCCACCATAGATGACCATATGATTCCCATTGTTCCATAGACCATCCATCAGGTAATCCCCCTAATGGCAAAGGAGCTACTCCCTCACGAGTGGGTAATAATTTAGCAGGTCCTGAAGCAGCAATAGCAGCCTGAATTTCGTCCTCGCTAACTCCTCCTGTCAATGTATCTCCCGAACCCAGAGATGTATCTAACGCTGCTTCTCGACGTTCATTTGAACTTCCTGATAATAATGCTGACCCCTCAGGTATTAGTTCTTCTTCGGGCGACATGAGATTTCGTGAATTTGCTCTCATTTTTAGCCCTAGGAATATTACGCCTGCTAATGAAACTAGGAACAATAATGGAAGAACCCACTGTGGTAATCCTAATGTATCTAAAATTCCAGAAATACCTCCAGCATTAGTTGTTCTTTCCCGACTCATTTCTAAGGTCATAGTTGCATTAGTTACTTCAGCATCAACGGGAGAGAAGTTTACCGCGATTGCTGTGATATCAAAACTTGATAGACCAAAACCAGCCTTAGAAGTAGGTTTAACAGAGACCATGAAAACTCGAGATTCTCCGGGAGATAATTCACAATTGATATCGGATAAGCAATCTGGGAACTCTATCTCAAAACCATCAGCCAAGGTGATTGAAAACTCCGCATCGGTGAATACATTACCCTGATTTGTCATATTTATTTCAAATAATCCATTGGCCCCTGAGGAAATATCTTCGATCAAAGTAATTTCAGATGAAAGCGAAAGCCAGACAGATGGAAGGACTTGTACGTCAAATTCCACAGTCTGGAAGGATACCTCTCCACTTGGTGTTTCTGATTCTATAATTACTGACACCGTTTGTTCAAGATTGCCGATTGGTAAAGCACCAGGTAATTCCAAACCAACAGATACAAATGCTTCACGATTCATATCCATTTGGAAAACATTTCCCGATAGGAATCCACCTGACCAATCATTTGGTAAACTACCCATTGTCAAAGAGATTTCAAGTGGGACATTTCCAATATTGTGAAGTTTGAATGGAGTTACTGAAGATTTACCCAAAGTCACTAAAATCTCAGATGGGCTTTCGATATCTAATGAAGCAAATTCTTGCAAGACTAATTTTGTCCCATTAATCAGAGTTTCCCCCTCAGAAATAGTAGTTCGAATTGTAATAATATTTGAATCACCCATATTAGATGACAGAGGTACAATTGTATTTATTAAAATACTAAGATTTTGCCCTGCTAGAATATCAACAACAACATCTTGATTGACAAAATCATCATCACCAATAATTATTTGAGTTTGCCAACTATTTTGTACCTTCACTGTATATTCTGATGGCACATTTCCTTCATTTGTGATTACCAAATTTGTTGTCACTAAATCTCCATTTAACACAGCACGGTCAATAGAAAGTCCTAATGGCCCTAAAGAATCTCCATCTTCGGAAAATATTTCAGTAGTGAAATCACGATTTTCAAAGACCTCTACTGAAGCTGAATCTATAGAAAAAAGACTTGGATCATTGACTGACTGCGTAGTGCAACTAACTCCTTCAATAGTACCCGAGGCTGGACTACCAAGTACCTCATTGGGCACTCTAACTTTGATAGGGACTGGAAGAAATTGTAATCTTGAAAGTGGTTCAAGATTTAGGACAGATGTTCCACTATCCCCAACTCTGATAATCCAATGGTTATCTGTTTCACAAGAAATAGTGTACTGAGTAGGTCCATTTCCAGTATTCAGTATTGAAAGAGAGAACTGTGCAAATTGTCCAGGGATTGCACCTAGATCATCGGCTCCAGCAACCACGGTCACTAGACCTTCAACTCTCTCTACGACCGTCTTAAGCTGCATCGAATGGTATACTGTAGGTGCATTCTTGTCCCATAAAGTAACTTGAGACACAAAATTCCCGGGTAGCGCATATATATCGTTTGAAACATCGGCATCTACATCTGAGAATTCTAGAGAAATAATTACACTGTCTCCTACTTGTCCTGATGGAGACAAAGTCCAGGGCCCTGATTCATTGAATAATTTCCACCACTCGTCTATTGGAGCAACAAGCAGACCTCCTGCTTGAGACAATTGTACAGGCGAAGCGGATATTTCTACGGTAATTTCAGATGTTCCTTCATTTTTTAATTCTAAATCGAATGTAACTGCACTGGACTCGCTAGGGTCTAAATAACGAACCTTAGATTCATCTAATTCAGATGGCGAGGAAGGATAACTTCCATCAGGTAATAGTGGAGTTAAACGTACACCAACCTGTGAAACATAAACATCTATTTGTATTCTGTTATTATCAATTCCGGATATCTCATCATTCAATTCTAATACCTCAGAATTAGAATCTAATGTCAGCATTATCGTGTGCAGTCCGGTTGTAGAGAAAATATGAGGATAGGACAGAGATGCTAATGAACCTCCAGGAAGTGAAGTTTTTGATTGCTCAAAAATTACAATATTTTCTGTAATGTCCTCTATTAGTACTGAATAACTCCCAGTAGGTCCTGCGGCTTGATTTTTCCATTGAGCCTGAATTAAGAATGTGTCTCCTTGAAGAGGACTTTCTACTGAAGTAGATAGTGAGTTAGTGAAAACTGTTAGATCAGGTAACACTGTTTCAATTATTGCTCCAGACATTACTATGGCATAATCCTGTAAATTTCCTCCTGCATGTCCTACCTCTACAGACCATGTTCCAATTTCAGCAGATGCGATTCTAAATCTTTCAACATTATTTAGAGAATCTGCTATTCCTCCACCCACACTGTAACCATTAGCAAAATTATTCCCATAATATACAATCCCGCTCGGAGATGTAATTTTAAGGTCTAAATCATTCATTAACTTGGGAGATGATTGATTGGCTACTGCAGAACCTTCAGGATCATTCCAAACCAGTGTTATATCAAATCTAGTATTATCATTAGATTGAATAGTGTATACAAAAGAATGCCCAGGCTTCAATTCTCTAGAATCGTCGTATAATTGCGATAAATAATTTCCTGAATCTTCAGGATATAAGCTGTTTGAGATATTTATTTGCCCCCAACCTTCAAACGCATTTGGAATATCTGGAGTCCCTAAATCATCTGCACCATTAATTAAGACTGATCTAATTAAGTCTGATCTCGGTTCAACTATTCCTTCATTTACACGAAGGAATTGTCTGGCCATTGTTGTTGCACCAGCAGCTACCGCTGTTGACATTGACGAACCATTGAGAGTCATGTATAGGGGGATTTCAGTGCCATCATGAGCGGAGGAAGAGCAACTATCACCTTGAACAAATTGTGCTTCTTCTGCTTGAGCAGAACATATCATAACACCTGGAGCAACTAAATCAGGCTTTATTCTACCATCTAAAGTAGTTCCTTTGGATGAGGATGGATGAATCTCACCAGCCTGTTGACTACCAAATGAGCCAGTAGTAGATGTTCCTATTGTGAGGACATTCTTAGCAGTGCCAGGAGGAGTAATACTTTGATACCCGTTCATTCCTAAATCCCCAGCCGAGAATAATGCCAGAAAACTTGGTTCATCCACTAAATATGAATCTGCTGAACGTGAATCAGAACTGTATTCACCTACAAGATTGATATTGCCCCAACTATTGGTTTGTATGCGTGCACTCTGTTGATATGAATGTGCAAACATTTCGTATAGAGAACCCCATCGAGCTAAAATTCCAGAACTATCTGCTTCCAATTGATAGAAATGAAATGTTGCTGCAGGCACTATTCCTGTAGAATTTGAATCTCCTGAACCATCACCCAATATAGTAGAAGTAACATGAGTTCCATGGCCACTGTTTCTATCCTGATATGAATTATCAGGGCCAAACAAGTCATATATTGCTCTAACTCTGCCATCAAAATCCCCATGATCTGCATCAATTCCAGTATCTGAGATTGCTAGAATTTCACCACTTCCATTAAGGCTAAAATTGGATATAGTCGATGCAATATTACTTCCAATTATTTGACTAGCATTAGTATTATGGATTGAAATAGTTGAAGATTCTTGAATGCTCAATATTCTTCCATCCATAGCTAGAACAGGTAACCAAGAAGCATCTATTCCTTTAATTTGGCATAAATGAATATCGCAAATATTCCTTGATATTGAACTATCTGAAATACGATTCATATCTGATTCAAGTTCAGATAATTGCGATAATTGTAAGTCCGAAGTAATTGTCAAGTCTAAATCAAGCAATAATCCTCCTCTACCAGAGAAATCAAGTAAATTTGTAGACACACGCCATGCAATAGGTAATCCTTCAATCCACCTTACTAAGGGAGATTTTTCTAATTCTGATTTGAAAGTCAAAACATCTTCAACTGGAAGTCTAATAATTAATGCAGAATCGGGGAGAATATCGAGAATAGGGAAACCATAAGAATCGACCAAATTAATTAGTTCAGTCATATCAACACTGTTGGATTGAATAATTGCCAAACCAGTACGTGAAAGAGCCGCTGAGTCATACAAACTCTCAGGACCTAATGGCATTGGATCGACCAATGGATCAAAGTTACCAAATGGAGAATGAATAATTCCAGTGAAATGATTCAATTCATAATTTGATTCAGAAACTACTGATAACTTGCTCCATTTACTAATTATTGGTGACTCTTGAAAATCAGAATTTTCAGTAGAAATTACATCCTCACTCACAGCAGATACAGCACCAGACCAAGATGAAAAAATTAGAATCAAAAGAATTGGGAAAATCGATTTCACAGCAGTCATAACACGCTTGGGAAACATTAAGCCCTTTTGACCGTTAACGTTTGGTGAATCGAAAAATAATCATAATTTTCTAGATGCCATAGTACTCAGATATCGCCAAATCAGTTTTTGCAACACTGACTTTCCAGTCTTTCTCAGTTCCCATTAAAGCTCTTACACAATCTACATTTTCAGGAATAACATCACTCTCTTGATGAATTGCTTGGAAATAATATAATCTGTTCTCAATTAACTTGACCCCATCTTCCCAAACAAAAATCTCATGTAAATCTCCCCATTTCCTACCTATGTCTCTGGCCATTTCCATTACTTCTGCCGTAGTTGGAATACGATCATCTTTACCGCTCATCACAATCACACGAGGAGACTCTTTCCACATTTTAATGATTGAATCTGTACTCAATCCATGTCCATCTGGTAAATCTGCAATTATCGAATGAACATGCATTAAAGTCGTAGGGACTGCGACAGCAAGGGAATTTATATCAATTTCAGGCTTAACAGTCATCACATCTGGGCCATGGTGACTAGGTACCTTTAACACCGGTTTGATAGCATTAATCGGACCCTTATTAGAATCTCCAGGATCAGCGGCTCTCCGAATCATTGTGCACTCAACTCTGAGGGAGCCGCAATGATCATACAAGGGGACCAACGTTCTTGAAAGACCCGTGGTGTTACATGAAACCACACGCGTACCTTGAGCATTGAGATTTTCTGAATGGTTGGCACAAGAAGTATACGAAAGACCAGTTAAAGAATGTTTTTCGCCACCTTGAAACATGTATTTTACTCCTGCTGATTTATATTTTTCTAGGTTAGCTGCCCCCATTTTTCCTGGTGCACAATCGATAACAACATCAGCAATAGACAGTAGGTCTGTTAATCCGCCTTCACAATTATATCCTTTCTTAGAAAAAGATTTTATTTTTTCTTCATCATCAAAGGTACAATACAATGGAAAACCTCGTTTTTCAGCAAGACCACATCCAAAAGAAGGTCCTGTTTTTGTCACTCCAATGACCTTCATATCATCTTGTGCATCTATAGCATCTGCTACTCTCTTACCTATTGTACCAAAACCATTTATTGCGACCTTTATCATATCCATAATCTCACTAACCGCCCTTTGACAATAACATGCCTGAGTAGAAACTCTATCAATATACCCTTTTTACTAACAGAGTTTATCCAATTTCCAATACTTTGATTAGCCTTCAAACCGTCAGAATCAAGACTAAATACACCCTCAGAGTCTTGATAGTATATGCGCGAGGTCACGGAAAAGAGCATTAAATTGAATCGTGACCTGGAAAAAATGCTTGCAGAAGCATTAGAACGAGATTTACTGGTAAGAATAGGATGGGGGAGAAATGGTGATGAAAAACCCAAACAAGGAGAAATAGGAGTTATTACTCATCTCCCTAAGAAATCTAGGGTATTATTATTAGGAAACTTAGGAGAATGTTGCGGAGCTATGAATAAAGGAGGGAATTTAACAATTCAAGGCGCATGCTCTTCAATGGCGGGAGCGTTTCAGGAAAATGGCAGATTAATTATCGAAAAAGATGCTGGCGATAGAATTGGTTCAAATATGAATGGCGGAATGATTAACGTCCAAGGATCAGTATCTAATTTCGCAGGTGAGTCTATGAAAGATGGAACAATTTTAGTTCGTGGGCATGCCGGAGAAAAGGTAGGAGCAGGAATGTCTGGAGGGACAATTATTGTTTTAGGATCCGTTGGAAGAGAACCAGGGATTGGAATGACCGGAGGCAAAGTAATAGTCGCAGGAAGTTGTCCTCCGGCAGGAAATGGAGCGGAGATTAGAGGTATAAATACAAAAGAAATTTCAGAAATTTCTGAACATCTAGAACCTCTTGGATTATCTGTAAATAGTGATGCTTTAGTGATTATTCCATCACAAGATGTAACCGCTATTTTTGAGCATCCCGAAATAAGTGTAATGGAAGGATTAGAAAATATATTACTAGTTCCATCTGGAAAAAATAATCAATCACTATATGAAAAATTAGATTGTGAAACATTATTGAAAACAATCAATCAGGATGAAGACGAGGGCATTATATTCCCAATACCTTGGCTTATTGAAAGAGAAAAGGTTGATGTTTTAGAAGGTAAAATGCTATCTAATCAACCTTGCTTAGTTAGGGAATCTCCAAGAGAAATTGATTTACTAATTGTTGACCAAGATAACATTGTTAATGTCTCTGATGTCCTTCCTAAATGTTCAGGAATTGTTCTTAATTTAGAGTCTCTTCCTAAAATGAATGATGCCGAAGTAGAAGCATTAATCGTCTCTTTAAGGAGTAAAATAAAGAAAAAGTCCATTGTCATGTTAAGAGATAGAGTAGATAGAGTTGAAAATCTACTTAGAATGATAATTGACTTAGATTTAGATGGAGCTGTAATCAATGCCGCCACTCCTGGCGGAAATAGAGCTGCTGCTGCATTACCAAGAATTGGGTTGGCATCCAGAGCGATGAATATTAAAGAACAAGGAAGACATTTGTTGATTAAATTGGATGAAAGCCCCAGCGCAGAGGATTTCATAATCGCTAAAGGTTCAGGCTGTTCATTGATTGTTGCTCCTAGTAGTGATGAAAAATTGGAAGAAAATCTTGTATGGCTTAAATCGACAATTAATGGTTGGATGTCTGATTTAGGCGTTCAAAATCTAGAAGAGATTACTAGAAGAAATTTGAGAGCAATAGATTATGATACTGCTGCAATTTCTGGACTTAGATTAATCGGTTACGATCGCCCTCTTCCAATGTGGCTTGGAAATTAGGTGAAATTATGCCAACATTAAAATTTAATCATGATATCTTGGAATATCTCCACGAGATTAAAGATCAGAAATATGATTCAGAAGATTGGGAAAAAAGAATGCCATCAATAGGATGTGTGGTTGAAGAAAATGATAGTGAAGGACTCGAAATAGAAATTTTTCCAGATAGAACTGACATGCTTAGTCATGAAACTATTTCTAGGGCTGCTAGAGCTTTTCTCAACTCAGTTAGTGAATCTCCAAGACTTGATGTAATTCAAGGAGAAGTTAATTTAGAAGTCGATAAATCTCTCAAAAAGATTCGGCCAGTAATATTGGGAGCCATTGTTAGAGGAGTAGACAATGGGACTAGTCAGAAAGAAAAAGATGATTTTATTCAATCTTTGATGGATCACCAAGAAAAATTACACTTGACATTGGGCAGAAAAAGAAAATTTGCTTCTATAGGAGTACATGATTTATCAGAATTAAGCCCACCATTCAGAGTAATTTCAGTAGATCAGGAATATAAATTCACACCACTAGCCGAAGAAAAAGAAATGACAATTGAAAATATTTTACAATTACACCCTAAAGGTAAAGAATATGCTCATCTAATGACTGATTTAGAAAATTATCCATTAATTGTTGACTCTGAAAACAGAGTACTTTCATTTCCTCCAATTATTAATGGCGCCCATACTACAGTAAATGAGAATACTAGAGATTTTTTCATTGATGTGACAGGATGGGACGAGAGGTCTTGTGAAGCGTGTTTACTTTTGATATGTTTATCACTTGCAGAAAGAGGAGGGGAAATCGAATCTATTCAGATAAAAAACTGGAATGAAGAATCATTAATTGTTCCAAGAGGTGATGCAAAAAAGCATAGAGTTCCAGATAGATTAATTAGAAATATTCTAGGAATAGAATTAAGCAAAACTGAGATTGCAAAATCAATAAAAAAAATGGGTGGAGAGTTAATAGACACAAGAACAGTAACCGATGGCCCTGATAAAATTGAAAGGTGGGCCGACTGTATGGTTGGTGAAAAAGAGCATATCATTTCAATGCCGCGATGGAGAAATGATATTATGCACCCTGTAGATATTGTCGAAGATATTGCAATAGGATATGGTTATGAAAATCTTCCAGAGCAATTATCAACAGTACATTTAGATGCTATTCCATTACCTTCGTCTAATCTTCAAAGAAGAATCAGTTCCAGTCTTCGTGCATTGGGATTACAGGAAACTCAAAGCCTAACTCTTTCAAATAAACGTGATCAGTTTGATAGAGTTAGATGGGATGAAAAAGATAAAAGTACGATAATTTCTAATCCTATAACCAAGGAACATACAATGTTAAGACAACATATTTTACCATCATTACTGAATCTTTTAGCAGCAAACAGACATCATGAGTTACCTCAAAGAGTGCACGAGTTAGGAGAAGTAGTTAGGAATTCAGAAAATAAATCTCGTCTATCATGGGCATGTGCTGAAGTGGGGGGAGGTTTTTCTGCAGCAAAAGGAATTGCGAGTGCATTACTCAGAGACTTAGGAGCTAACCTCTCAGAAGTAAAATGGGAAGGAATTAACGAAGAAGAGGGGCCATGGATTAAAGGCAGAGGTGCTAGAATAATTATTAACAACATAGAAGTGGGGCAAATAGGAGAAATTGATCCAAAAGTATCATTTGAATTTGGGCTCAAAGTCCCAATACAAGCTGGCGAATTTGATGTAGATGCCTTAGGCAGGACAATACCTGACCCTGTAATTTAATTCAACTCATTTTTTCTCATCTGATAGGAGTGCCATAGCATCAATGAAGGTTTTATTCGTGAGATGAGAACGATTATTTTCTTCCTTTTTCTCACCCCTAACTTCTCTTTCATATTCAACTACAATATTGTCTTCAATTTCTGAAGATTTCTTCCTCCCAGAAGATTTCTTTCTGAATGGCCATATCGGTGCCATGAACTGGCAGCAACCGCTAAGGACTTCAACACTTCCCTATTTTCTGAACAAAACAGCGAGATAATCAAAGAGTAGGAACACTTAGGATACATTATGATGAGAGGTTTCGCGGCATTGTTTATTACGTCCTTGATCTTAATACAAGTGGGGAGTTTCAATAATTATGATACTCTAAATTACCAAATGAATACAACCTCAAAGGATCATGAACTGGGCCATAATGAAAATATTAGTTTAGATATATTATTAGTTGGAAACTCTTATACAAGTTTTAATGAATTGAATCAGAAATTGGAAAGTATTTTGGATTTTTCTGGTGAAAATTCAAACGTAAATTCTGTAACTGGTGGAGGGATGAAATTATCCGATCATTCAGAAGATGCAAATCAACAAAATAGTGAATTAAGTGTTAAGCTTTCTGAAGGGCATGATTATGTAATTTTACAAGATCAAAGTCAAGTTCCATCATTCCCAACAAGTTCTGAATTTTGGGAAGATAGTAAAGAAGCTGTTAAAGATTTAAATGAAAGAATAAATTCTGAAGGAGGGGAAACAATTCTACTAATGACCTGGGGTCGAAAAGATGGCGATACAAATAACCCTGTAAGAAATCCAGATTATTTGTCTATGCAACTACATCTTCAACAAGGATATGAGATGTATCTTGAAAATTCAACTAATTCAGAAAAACCAGTTTTCTTGGCACCTGTCGGCCTTGCATTCAAGAATATCTATGAAAAAGTCAATGAAACTGGGATTGACCCCTCACAAAATGAAAATTCTTTTTCAAACCTTTACTCGGATGGTTCACATCCATCACTAGATGGTACATATCTTACAAGTTGTGTAATATTTGCAGTAATAACTGGTAATTCCCCTGTAGGGGAAAATATTCCTGTTGGAATATCAGCGGAAAGAGCATTAGAATTACAGGAAGCCGCGGCGGATACAGTTTTCAATAAAACTCCAGACTATCTGTATCCATTTGAAATTGAAAATGGACCGGGAGTAGAATTTGGCCCAGATTCAGGATCGGTTTTTGCTATCGATCCGGGTAACCTGATTAATCTAAATGTAAATTTTACGAATCTAGCAGAATTTAATGATGTAGTAAATATCAAAATAAACGGGCCTGAAAATTGGATAATTGATTGGGATTATTCTTCAGATACTTCCGAAGGATTTGATTTCGAAATTCTTTCAGACGCTACTGAATGGACCGAATTCTCCATTACGGCCCCTATTACGGAAAACGGAATGCCATTGGCGAATTCATTACATCAATTTTCAATGGAGGTTAATTCTAATTTTTCCGGCAGTAGTGATTGGTATAATTTTTCTATGAAGTATGGTTACTTCCATGGAGTAGAAATTGTAAATGGCGGAGGAACTTTTTCTATTTCTCCTTATGACGTTGCAACGATTGAAATGACCGCCAGAAATCTTGGGAATACTCAAAGAGACATCGCAGTAAGTGTAAGGCCGGTAAATGAGAATGGAAGTGCTTTAGGCGATTATTCTCAAGCATTCGCATTAGATGATTGGAATGTATTCATACAAGATAAAATGGAGCTTGATGCAATGTGGCCTAATGAAACTGGTAAAATTAGATTTCAAATTCAGTCGCCTTATCTAACAAGTGGAACGATATTCTTTGAGATAAAAATATGGAGTACTGCTATCCCTGATGAGCCAGTTAATGCGATTCAAAGAGTAAATATTGTTCCAAGATCAGGCGGTAACTTAGAACTCAACAATATAGACTGTCAATTTGAAACTAAACCAGGAGATAGTTGTAGAACAGAATTAATTGTAGAGAATACTGGCGATATACCTTATGATTTCGAACTCATAGTTAAGGAAACGCCCGACTGGATAAATCTTGAAATTAGTGAAAGTAATTTTAATTTAAATTCAGGGGAGATTAAAAATCAAATTTATCTTAATGTATCTGTAGGTGAAGGAATTCTTTCTGGAGAATCTACAGAAATATTTGTCGAATTGTGGGTAGATGGATGGAATCCTAAAACAATTAGTTTCGAAGTAGTAGTTAGCGACTATTTTAACTGGAATTTGATAAGCGAAATATATAATCATGAATATGATTATGAAGAAAGAACTGTTAATATATCTGCGCAATGGATAATGGAAAATAATGGTAATGTCAATGATGGGATTGTAGTTAATCTAGATTGCAATATTTTTACTGATTTTGAGTTAGAACTGCCTTCTGAGGCTGAAGAACAAAATTCCAATAATCCGCGTTCATTTGAAATTTTAGATGTGGAAATAGGTCAAAAAATTAATTTCACGGCATGGATGAATATTTCTTATGATGAAATTTCTCAAACAATGTTTTTTGTTGAAGGCCCCACATTAACTATCGAAGCTAGATCAATTAGAGATCCCAGAATAATTTTCGAAAATAGCGTTACTGAAGAACAAGACTTGTTTAAGCAGGAAGTATCTAATTCAAATAACGACGATGGATCTGTAATTATAGAATTTTTTAGAGTATGGCAGACTGTAATTATTAGCCTAATTGTGATAATATTCGGATGTATTGGAGTGGTTAAGGCAATACAATTTAGAATCGAACAAGACCGAAAAAGATTGGGGCTACCTCAAGAAGAGGATGAAGAAACAGCCGGGGAATGGATGACAAAATTCATTAAAAAATCCGAACCAAAGATTTTCGTTGAGAGTGAAACAATAGACTCTGTTGGATTCGAATCAGATTTCTTAAGCAGATCAAATAAAAAAGAAAAAATTAGCGAAAAATCAACCTCTAGATTTGATGTAAAGATAGCCAGTAAATCTCTAGATAAAGCGATGACCGAAGATGCACTTGATGATATTGTTGAATTAGCAGATGATATTAATGCTGAGAAAGAAATTCATCCACAAAATTATAATTTAGATAAAGATGACTTTGAGTCTAGATTATCGAAATTAGGTAAAAAGATTAACGAGGAATAAATGTATCAAATAGGAGTTGATGAAGCAGGTAGAGGGCCCGCTGTAGGTCCACTTGTTGTTTGTGCTTTATGCATTCCATCCTTAGAAATTGAAGTTTTAAAGGATATTGGCGCAAAAGATTCTAAATCTTTGACTAGAAAAAAGAGAGATTTACTAGCAAAGAAGATATATTCAGAAATCGAAAAAAGAAATTGGAAAGTGGGAATTATTACATGCAGTGCGTCAAGGATTGATAAAGAGAGAGAGCTAACCAACCTGAATAATTTAGAAGTTGAATTATTTAAAGAAGCAATAATTTCTACAGAAGTTCAGGATTTTTACGGAGAAATATACCTGGATGCATGTGATATTAATGAAAAAAGATTTGGAGATCGAGTTAGTTCCTCATTAGGAAAAGATTGGAGTCAATGGACTATTCAATCAAAACATAAAATGGATTTTGATAATATATTGGTTGGCGCTGCAAGTATTCTTGCTAAATTCCATAGGGATAAGGAAATTGAAAAAATTGGTCAAGTATTAAACTTGGATATAGGTAGTGGCTATCCATCAGATCCAAAAACTAGAGTTGCTATTGGAGAATTAATTAAAGGCAATACTCCGAATATACATCTTAGATGGTCTTGGGCCACAGTAGAAAATATGTGGTTAAAAGAGAAGAAGAAACCTATACCTAAAAGAAGCGAAATTGAGAGAAATAGTGTACAATCATCAATTAGTGATTGGTAAATAGTGAAATGCGAAAGTCTAGTGGTGAGGTTGATAATATGGTTGATGCGGCAGATTGGGATTCTGAAATCATAAATATTGTCAGAAAATATGCTCTACAAAATGCTGTGGAATATGACGGAGCGGGACAATCAGGATCGGTATTAGGAAGGATTCTTGGAGAAAGACCTGATCTAAGAAGTAAAGCAAGAGAACTTAAACAACTTGTTGACATTGAAGTTGATGATGCTAATTTTATGGCTCAAGATAAGGGGATTGAAGAAGTCCGTGAACTATTAGAAAGCACCAATCCTGAAGCCCTAAATAGGCAAAAACAAGTAAAAAGAACTGGGTTGAAAGAACTACCCAATGCGAAAAAAGGAGAGGTAGTGCTAAGATTTGCTCCAAACCCAAATGGACCTCTAACATTGGGTCATGCTAGAGGAGTGACAATTAATTCGGAATATTCGAAAATTTATGAAGGAAAAGTCGTTCTAAGGTTTGATGATACAGATTCTAAAGTTAAGCCACCACTAGAGGAAGCCTACAAATGGATTGAAGAAGATTACAAATGGCTAACTGGAAGAGATCCTGATATCATAATAAGAGCTTCTGAAAGAATGGAAATTTACTTGAAATATGCTAGGGAACTTTTGGATAATGGGTTTGGTTATGTCTGTAAATGTTCTGCTGAGAAATTTAAGAAATTAAGAGATGAATCAGAAGAATGCCCCTGTAGGAAAAATGATTCCAAAAAAAATCTATCAGATTGGAATGAAATGATCAAGGGGGAACTTGATGAAGGAATGGCGGTTGTAAGAGTAAAAACGGACATGAATCTGCCAAACCCTGCACTTAGAGATTGGCCAGCATTAAGAATCCAACATACACCTCATACTATGGTTGGTGACAAATACAAAGTTTGGCCATTATTAGATTTTCAAAGCGCAATTGAAGATCATGAACAAGGAGTCACGCATATCATAAGAGGAAAGGATTTGATGGACTCAACCAGGAAGCAAAAACTGCTGTACAAACATTTTGGGTGGAAATACCCCGAAACCCTGTATTGGGGAAGAGTTAAAATTTATGAATATGGAAGTTTTTCTACTTCCGGTATGAGGAAAGAAATAGAGAATACAAATTATTCAGGTTGGGATGATCCTAGATTGCCGACTCTTAGAGCACTCCGGAGAAGAGGTTTTAATCCTGACGCGATGAAAGATTTTTGGTTAGATCTTGGTTTAACTCAAAAAGATATTTCAGTATCTCTACAAACTATAGAAGCATTTAATTCAAGTAAAATAGATTCAATGTGTGAAAGAAGAACTTTTGTAAGAAACCCTCACAAAATACAATTGAATGATGAGAATCTCCCGGTTGAAAGAAAATTAGTCCTAAACAAACACCCATTGAATGAAATAAAAGGATATAGAGAATGGGATTTGGGGAATCTTGAGATATTCATTGAAGAAAAAGATATTGACAATGAACAGATTCGTTTGAAAGATTTTGCTGATATTAAAATCAAGGATTCAAAAGGAATTATCCAATCAATTGAACGTACAGATAAAAGGCAAATTGTACATTGGCTCCCAAAAACAATTGCAAAGAAAGCGGTTCTGACTATTCCAAAGGGTAATGAAATAATTGTCCAAGAAGGTATGATGGAAGATATTCAAATAATGGAAAATAATATAGTGCAATTAGAAAGAGTAGGATATGCAAGAATTGAATCTAGTAATGAAGAGGTAATCAAACTACTTTGGTTACACGGATAAGTTACTAATAAGGTCAAAGTGATGTAATTTGTATCTATTATGCGTCGCATTGAAGTCTAATAAGTCAACCACGGTAGTTCATGAACGGGCACTTGACCTCTAGGGCCTTGACCATAGTAGGACTATTGTTGGTTTCTTTTTTCTCCACATCTGTCTATTCTCAAGATGCTGGAAGTGAAAATACCTCATGCTGTAGCGATACCAGTTTTGATCTATTTTTATTAGATGAATCTTCGAATGGAAAACTTTCACCATTTGAAAATGAGCTTTCGGATGAGGAAGAAGCAACAGTTACTGCATGGCAGCAAGGGGAAGTCGAAGTAGGAACATGGGAAACCATTTGGGGTTCTGAAGGAGACTACCCTGCCGAAACATGGACTTTCATTATACCTTACCTAGTTGAAGGTGCTGCAGGAGTTACAATTAATGCAACATTAGACATCAGAATTGGAGGTTCATTTTATTCAGGTAACTCTGGACTAAATGGAGTAGAACCTTTTCTAAACGCTGAGGGGAATCTAGAAATTACAATACAAGTTTCTTCTGGTTCTGTTAATGATGGAGATAAATTAGAAGTTTCACTTTATGTAAATAGTCTACTTTTCTCGAACCCAACTTCAGAAGCCGGATTAACATTCAAATGGGGTTCCGAAGATTCTGTAGGTAAAGTTACAGGAAAAATGCCTTTAGTAGATATAAGAATTAAAGAGGCTAGTGTGACATCTGGGCTTGTTTACTTCCCAATAGTTCTAAATTCTGGATTTGGTGGAGAAATGTGGTCTCTATCAAGCGGGAGTTTCAACCTGCAAGGCTCTCCACTTACTCTGAGTCCAATTGCAACCCCTCTAGAATCAGGAGTTGAAGTCACATTTGTTTGGGAAATGCCAGAAGGAACAGATAGTGGAATTTACTCAACTGATTTTATTCTTTCACCTCAATCAGGTTTAGAAATTTCTGCATCGAAAAATCATGATATTAATGTAGATGATAACAATGGAGGCGGAGGTAGTTATTACCCATCTTCCGAACCACTTAGAGATAGTGGCTCAGAAATCAGTGTTGAAATTGACATCAAATTTGAAGGAGATTTGATTGAAAAGAATATTGAAATTACTTTCGATAGTGCTATGTCTCAATGGATGAGATGGGGGATGGACAATATTGGCAATTCAAGCCTTGATTCAAATAGCTGGTGGAAAAATTTAAATTCTTATTCAGATTCTGTAGCAACATCTCATAGAAATAATGGGAAAGTTGATGATGATGAATTAATAGCCCTAAGATCTCATATCACAGGTTCTACTTCTGATATGAGATCATTCATGCAAAATGGATTATCTCTAGATATAGAATCAATTATTGGCATAAATCCTGTCGATTTGGGTCCAACTGAATATCAAATAGATATGGGGGGAACTAGATCTTTTGCAGCTGAAGAAATTACTATTACAATCGAAACATCCTACGAAGTAATAGATAATGAGAGGCAATTATTGATTGAGAACTTTATTCGCAACCCTTCGAATAATTACTGGGAAGAAGTGAATATTGATTTAGAAATTAAAACATCAATGCTAGCAGGACTAGGTCCTGTTTCAGCAGAAAATATTGATTTTGAGCATCGAAGATGGATTTTCTTAGAATCAATAAATATTAATCAAGGAAGTATAGAAAATGATGAAAATTTTAGAATAGAGTTTCTTCCATCTGGAAATATGGCATTTAGTCCACTAATTTCTGCAATGTTGTGTGTATTCGCATTGTGTATTGCAATCGGAATGGGACTATTCTTAACCAGAAATAGAACTAGTTCTCCTGCTCTGATTTCTGTTTCATCTTTGGGAGGATTGTCTTTGGTAATTTATGTACTAGGAATGCCTATGCAAATAGTTCTGGCAATTGTTGCCTCAAGTATTTTATTGGTATTCCCAATTTCACTGGTATCTCCGAAATCAAATAGAGAAAGGAATAGAAGGAGCAAAGCACCTAAAATTGAGTGCCCAGCTTGTGGCACAAGTAACCCAGTTGAATCGAATGTTAGGCCGCTAAGAATACAATGTATAGGATGCGATGTAATGCTTAGAATTGAGGAATAATTATATTCTTCCATCTCTGATTAATTTATCAATTACATTACTAGATGCAATTTTCGAACTGTTTTCATCCCAATATAATCTTGCAGAGGAAATTTGTCCTGCAAGATCAGTAGACCAACCGGGTGCTAAAACACAATGCCAAACTATCTCTTCTAATCTAGATGTTGAGGGTTTTGATCTAATCAAAGAACCTCTAACCAAATTGGATAATACTCGAGCTCTACCTTCCAAATCAAGGCTAAACCATCTAGAAGAAATTGCATTCAATAGATTTTCATCAATCCATTCATATTCAGAAATATTTGGTTCAGGGACTTCTGGTAAAGGAACTACTTTGATGGAACCCTCCTGTAAAAGAATATCTCTGAGGGCAGAATAAAGAGGATCATAAGTATTATCCATTGCAGAATTAATCCAGTTTCCTGAAATTAGCCATGGGCGTAATCTACGAGTTCTAAGACCATTTGGTGAAATTAATTGGGAAAGGGCATGGGCTTGAGAAACTGAAGTCAAAGGCCCTTTCCTAGGTTCTCCCTTGTGACTAATTAATCCATCGACAATTAATGTAGAAATTGTCAATCTAAATGGATTGGTCTCAATTGACGTGATTTCGGAATCATCGTCAATGATTTTTATCCAAGGTAAATTTCCAGGACCCTCTATAGAAAATTTTCTACGATAAGTAATTCCGTTATCAACTAGAGAAGATTCTATAGCAGCCATAGAAAAAGAGGAGGATAATGTGGGTAAGCAGAGTAATAACAATGGTTCGTTAAGTCTTTCAATTTCTTTCGAAGCGGATATTAAAATCTCAGAAACAATAGAAAACTGAGTCTCGTTGACTAGTAGCCTCATATTCCTTCGAAGAGGGGGGTACTACAAATCTTATGCGCAAAATCATTCAACCATTAATCGCAATTGATCACGCTTGTATGTCCATGTCGAAGAAATTCGTCCTGTTCTGACATAGTACTTGGCTAGACGGCGTAATCTTGATTCACAAAGTTCTAATTGACGACGATTGTGTAAATCTTTTTTATTACCAGATAAATGGTCAATTAAACTCAAAGCTTTACGCATTAAATTCATCATATCTTCAGGATAAGTTGATTCTAAATCATTACGTGAAAGTGTCTTGGAGATCCTTTCCCCCATTACCAACCTTACATCAGGTACTGCATGCATATCTCTCAATAGAGAACCAATTTTTGCTGAAGAATGACCCTCATTAGCGTATTTTATGATTAATTCTTCAACTGTACCTTTATCAGATTCAGACCATGAAGGAGCTTTATCATTATTTGGCTTTGAAGAGCCACTAGTTCCTTTTCCTTTGCTATGCATGCGTGCCATATGAAGACCTCTGGTAGCCGGCCGACTTGCTGCCCCTCTTTAATCGCTACGCAAACTCAAACAACCAATTTTGGTTATAATCTGTGTTGGGCACGGGCCAGTCTACTAGGCCCATTTGGCCATTCCCAACTAGCAGCTTCTGCTCTAGCAGAACCAATTAGTTCGTTACTTTGGTATACTAATACCTCATCACCTATTCTTATACTACCTTCATAGTCAACCACATTCGAGGCGAATAAATCACCTTTCCAATCTATTTCTGGCGCTATATGGGCAATTGGGAACTGTTTACTATCTGCTAAAAGTGGTAAACAGGCTTTTGTAAATGAAAAACGACCTAAACGAGGATTCCATAATGCTAGTTGCTTACCTTCTTTACGAATAGTGAAAATGGGGGGTCGACCCTGAATTCCTGTACCATTTAACCAATCATCAGTGCCATGTTGAAATTTTGATAAAGATCGTAATTTACCAAGTCTATGTTTACTTTCCTTAGGATCCTCCAAACCAAAATCACTAATTGATTTTTCAACCATTTGTTTTAGAAATTCTAATGCTTCATTAGATCCTGCTGTCTGACCCTTTCGAGTATCTATTATTTCTACAGAATCATGTTCTAAATTTATTCCGCTATGATTTAAGACTCTTGTGAAATTATTCCTAGAAATATATTTATATGTCATTTCACGTATTGTTTTCAGTTCATCAACATCCCAATCGCCAGTTACTGGAATATCATAGTTGGCTGCGGGCCAGATATCTTCTAGTTCTCTTGGAACTAAACCAAGTGGCGCTGTAACCATAACCTCATGAATTGTATTTGATGTAATTGATCTACTAAATCTCTTGTGAGATGCAGAAAGTCGATAAGGTTTGGTAGCAGAACAAGGAAGTAATACCATCACTCTAGATTGATGGCTCGGAGGCTGATGAATTTCAGATACTCTTCTACGCCAATCTTGAATTAATGGATCATTACGACTTGAGAAACTATGACATCTAAGTTCATGATACTGTCCTTTTACTCTAGCAAGGCCTGATTTCCCACCATCTAATGAAGACATTCTTGAATCATGAATTCTCAATCTTTCCACTGATCTGGGGCTAGAAATAGATTGCTTCTCGACTAATTCACGTAAGTTCCCTTCTCTAATCGCCACTCTAGTCGCAGCAAGCGAATTTTTCCAGGATTGGATCTGATATTTCATTGACGCGTCTTCGTCAATTGATTCTTCAACCTCTCTAGGTCCATTTTCAGATAAAATTACTCCAAGTGAACTAGCATGTCTGGATCTTGCTAAATCAAAAATATCTACTCCCATCCATGTCAATATCGCACAGTTATCAGGACCTCCTATTCCTGGTGTCCAGATTAATGACGAAGGAAAACGTGTCCTAATAGTATACAATGCCTCAGAGAGTAGACCTTTTTGGTTAGCTAGTTGAGGAGCATCTGTTAAAATAATTATAGATGGAACTAGATCATCATCATTTAGTCTCAAATCATGATGTAAAGATTGCCAGGAAATAGGCAACACTTCTTTTCCAAAACCAAACTCTCCAGAATTTGATTCTATCAAACTAGGCGGTAAAACCAGTCCCTCACTGGCATGCCAAATATCTAACTTATCGAAAGGTAGAGTAAGATTTGTTCTAGTCTTAACAGAGATTTTAGCAGGTAATTTACTAGAATCTCTGGAATACTCAAATGGAGCTATTGAAAATGGCAGTTCTTCATCTTGTTCCCCTAAAATAATTGCTGGAGTCCAAGAACTGGGAGAATTACGGTCACCTAGGCTGAATAAACGTCCAAAACGCTGTCTAGCGACTACGCTTCGAGCCAACGGCCTCTCTTCCATACATACTGCGAACGAAGCATTTCGCTTGAAGGATTCTAAGAGGAGGCCGTGTCCGAGGAGGTGTGAGACGAGCCGCTGCATTGCTGATTACAGTATTATTTATCTGTTCAAGTCTGATGAATGTTAGTGGACAAAATGAAGAAGAAGTCTTACTTTTTGAAGAAGAAAATATTGTAAATGGACCTTTCTGGATTAGTGCTTCTTGCCTTAAAATTAGTTGTCCGGGATTGAGTTTAGAAATCGACGATAATGGAGACGAATACTATTCCGAGGATAATCATAAATTAGAATGGGGAGGGATACTGGGGGAAGGGGCTTTAGTTAGTTTATTTTCAAGTTCTGAGATTAATATTGATGATGTTAAAATTGAGATAATCATGGCAAACAATTATTCTGAAATTGAAGGTTCAGATTTAATTGATTCAATTCCATCGCCTGGAAATCAAGAAAATTATTTTACTATAATCACTGAAGATTATTGTTTCTTAGGTAATTGTCATTTATTTACAGAGGTAAATCATAGAGAGATCGAATTTATAGGCATTCTAGAGAATCATTCTGACAAAGATTCGATTAAAATTTTTGGAGAACCAGGTGATGTGATAATAATCTCTGAAATTAAAGGAAATGATGATTTAAGGATTGAAGTATGGCATCGTAATACTAGTACCAAAGAATTAGTCGCCAATGATTTAATTCAATCTGAAAATCTATTTGAATATCCAGAAGAAAGTGAATTATGGATTAGAATTGTTTCTTCATCTACCGAAGGGATACATCCGTATAATTTTGAGTTGTACAGAAACAATCAGAGTAAAGAATCAGGAGACGGACTAGAACTTCAAATACCTTGGAATCATGGTGAACCATTATCTCATGAAGAATCATGGCAATATGAATCATATATATCTAAATCTGATGAAAATGGTGACTCTATCCAATTTAAGATGGGAGCAGATATGAAGATGTCAATATTCTGTTCAGCCAGTAGTGAAGAAGTAAATTTTGAATTCTATCTAATAAATTATTTTGGAGATAAGGAAAAAATCTCCTTTGAAGATGGTTTATGTCCAGATATAGTAGAATCAAATGGAGACACATATTCTTTGGAAATTTGGATAAAATCCAGTGAAACAATTAGGTGGAATGTTTCATTCTTCCCTTTAAGACCTTTAGATGGGACAAAATTTTCAGATGCTCCGGAATCGAAATGGATTGATGTTCCAGATGAAAGATGGGATGAAGTAAATTTAGACTCAGAAATATCTGGCAGCCTCCACAGTGGCGATAATATAGATATATTTTTGATAAGAATTTTCGATAATAATGGTTCCATAATTTTCTTAGATGAAATAATTAAATCCGAAGTAAATTATACTATTCAAGAGATTAACCAAGATTCAGGGACACTAGTAAATACTTCCAACGGACAAGTGATAGTTTTACCTTATGGGAACCACTCACTTAGAATTGAAAGAAGAGCAGCTATAGAAGTAGAAATTGAATATACTTTCAAATTAGAGTATCTTGGAGAATATGAAATACCACAAATTGAGGATTATGAAGATCTCTCGTGGATGTTCAATAATTTTTATATTTTGATTGGATTTTTAATGTTAAGTCCTCTAATGATAGTTTTATTCTGGAATAGAGGTATTATTTTACAACGTGGAGATTTTTCTATAGAAATGCAAATGCATGAAAGGAAAAAATTAATGAGAATAAGAGAAAGAATTTCAAAACAAATGAATGAAAATGATAGGAAGGAAGGGATAATTGATTCCGCTTTGATGCAACTAGGTGAAAGTCCTTGGAGCTCAATTAATGAAATATGGGGGCGACCAGAACTAAGTCATATGACTGAAGAAATTGAAATTTGTGCTTGGAGGATATCTGATATCAATAAAAATATCCTTTTAGGTTTGAAAACATCTGAATGGGAATGGGGAATGGCTTCAATCAAACTTAATTATCCTGAAGGCAGTAAATTGACAATTATTGATGTTTCTCCAAATTATATTTCAAAAGAAGACGAGATTTTCTTGGATAAATTACCTAAAAAATCACAAGTTTTCCTAAGAATTTCACTTGATGGAAAATCTGCAAATCTTGCTCTAGAATTATCAGGATTAGTCGATGGGAAGCCAATGGCTGCAACGCCAAACAAAATTATCGAATGGAATTAACTATTACGTCTTGATCTAGCTTCTTTACGAATTTTTTCTTCCAATTCTTCACTTGAATAACTCATTTCATCCTTAATTTCTATCAATTTTTTCTTGAATGTCCTAGATATCTTTTTTGGAATATCTAATTTTAGAAGTACCATTATCGAGCCACGACCATTTCGTGTACGATTACTTGGTAATCCGCGATTCTTAATTGAAATTGTCTGACTGGGTTTTGAACCTGGAGGAATTTTAATTTTCAACAATTCACCATCTATATGAGGGATTTCTACAGTGGTACCAAGTACTAAATCAGTGAAACTTAGAGGTAATGCCATTAGTAAATCTGCACCATCTCTTTCAAACCATTCATGTTCTTGAACATCTATTTCTATATACAAATGACCTGATTCGCCATTTTCAGATTTGGATGATTCTCCATAGCCTGACATTCTAAGTCTTTGACCACTCTCAATTCCTGGAGGTACGGTAAATTGGACCTTTTTTGTTTGGTAGGATCGACCATCTCCTCTACAACTAGGGCATGGATTCTGTATAATTCTGCCTTCTCCTTTGCATGACTGACAATCGCTTACAACTTGCTGGGTAAATGGCCCCAATCTCTCAATTCTTTGTATTCGACCACGCCCATCACAGGCTGGGCAATCGCGAACATCTTCGATATTTTTTGTTCCGAGACCATTACAATCTTTACATGTTTTCAAAACATCAAATTCTAATGAATCTTCACAACCGTTCATTAATGCCTCGAACGGAATTGTATGGCTGACAAGTAAATCCGAACCACGTTGTCGTTTATTTCTTCTAGGACTTGAAGAGCCAAAAATTGAACTGAAAACACTCTCAAAACCTCCTCCGAACAAGTCTTCAACACTGATATTAACTCCTTGAAAACCTCCGGGACCAAAAGGAGAACCTCCGGGCCCCTCATGACCATAAGTGTCGTATTTTCTTTTTTCAGTTGGATTCGAAAGAATAGCATATGCTTCTTGGACTTCTTTAAATTTTAATTCGGATTCGGGGTCATCAGGATTCTTATCGGGATGAAACTTTCTAGCTAAACTACGGAAAGATTTCTTAATGTCGGACTGACTTGCATCCCTATTGATCTCGAGAATCTCATAATAATCTCTCTTAACTGACACTGCATCACCTAGATTTATTTTCTATCGGTCCTCTTTGAATATTGTCTTTTAGGATAAGTATGTACCACATGATGTACAGTAAGGATTATTCGAATTATTTAAAGTCCCACATTCCTTACATGAAATAACTTTTGGAGTTAATTGAGTTTTAGAAGAAACTTCCCATTGATTATCATCATTTTGTGAATATCCCTTAACCTTAGTTTTATTTTTTATTACTTTCATTTCTTTCTTTGCTGCCTTGATTCTTTTTTTCTCTAATCTCTTGATAGCAGATTTTTCCAATCTCTTAGAAAAAAATGATTTGGAAGGCTCATTTTGATTTTTTTCGAAAAGTCCTTCGTCAATTATTGTGCCAATATTTCTATGGTGGGTGACTACTTCAATTTCTTTATCCTCATCTACTTCTTTCTCTGTAGACTCAGCATTCAGTGAACCAATATTTCCTGACATTTTAGCCTGCATTAAAGCTCCTTTACGTCCTTTGACTTTTACTGAAGCCTGATCTTCAAGTTTTTTGATTGCAATATCAGATTTTTCCCACAATCCCCTATCTTCTTCTTTATACGATTTTCGAAGTCTCTTAATTACGGAAGAACGGAGATATTCATGATCCTCTATCACTCTATATCTTAAGAACATTATAATTCCAATAATTATAGCAAAAATGTGAATTGTACTTTCAATAATAATATCATTGGAAATTACTTCATTAATAGTTGGTAGGCCATAACGCAATGCTACAATACAAAGTGTTGGAGTGAATAATAACGCTCCTGAAATAGTGCTAGAGCGCTCTGCCATAACACTTCTAATCAACTATTCAATTTCAATGATTCGTGTCATTGGGAGATTATTCAAACAGAGAACTCATGACTGTTGAATACAGCGGACAATCATGGAGCCTGAAATTACAATCTCTTCAATTGTTCAGCCATATGAAGACTTGGAGAAGATTATACAATCGATAAAAATATTTTTTCCTGATTTTAATGCTAAAAAAAATAATGAAAATGATGATTTTCCCACGAAAAATAATCAAGAAGAAATCCATGGAAAATCATCGAATTTAGAATCTCTACTTAAGCAGATTAGAATACAAAGAATACTGGATACTGCACTCGATGTAATGACTATGAATTCTGATTCTGATTCTACCTACTTTTATATTTCAAGACAAGCAGCAATTACGGGAAAAGTCTCATTCGTTGTAGATGAAAAGACGCTTGGTGGGATGATTAAAATCAATATTAAAGGAGACGATATAGATATTTGGATAGAACAACAAACTTGGCATGAAGGAAGAAACGAAGTACCAAGATTTTCTCATGATGAGTTAACAATGAGAAGCGATGGAGAGCCTACTGAATGGTTTGATAAAAGAGGAAAACCCACTATTTATCTTGATGAGGACTAGGTATTCCATCGATTAACCATTTTTCTATAATTGGCAAATCTGCAGGTAACCAATTGACATCTAATAATTGATTTTTATTTAGCCATCTTATTTCATCGTGTTCAAGTAACTTGATTTTATGTTCCTCGATTATTCCACAATTTAAAATCATTAATTTGACATATTTATCACCATAATCAAAAAATTGCTCTACAATTATTTTTGATGGAGTAAGATTTATTGAAAGTTCTTCTTTTAGTTCTCTAGATAATGCAATATAGGGATTTTCTCCCGTTTCTACTTTACCACCTGGAAACTCCCACCAAGATGACCATGATTTTCCTTCGGGTCGTCTACAAGATAGAATTCTGTGATATTTATCGAATATGAGACCCCCTACCACCTCTAGATATGGTTTTGTCAAACACCGAATTAGGCGCTCAATAATTTCAATCTGTTCATTGATATCTAGGATTTCTTCAGAAGGTAGATGAACAAAAATAGCCTTGATATTATTATTTAATTTATTATCATCAATTAAATTTAGAGTCTTGAAGTATGTTTCGTTGCATACAAAACGTCCAGGATTTGTACTCCACCCTATTCGTTTATCGCCTTTGAATTCTTTATTAATTACAATTTCATTTACATTTGTTTGATATCTTCCAATTTTACCAGGAATTATTTCACCATTTGATATACAACGGCCAGAATTGTCATTATGATTCATCATATATTCATTATAGGCATACTTCTCAAATTGAATCTTTTTTGTTTTAGATGAAAACCCCAAATGAATTACTATGTCGAAAAAATCTCCATGATTGATACTATTTGCAACTAATCCACTTCCCTCTTCATCAACTGTCAATAATTTAGTAGAAATATCAATATTAACAAAATCTATTTCTTTGATAGAAGATAATATCATTTCAGAAACATTCAGATCATAATCTAAGAACTTAGGATAGCCAGTAACTAACACACGGGGGTTCTTCATGATATTTGCATTAGTAGGAGATAGTTGGTGTTTTCCATACAATTAATCGCTATCTTCATCATTTAGTTATTCTTAGCACATGCATGGCAGAGGAGCTCATCGTCAATTTTGCTGAAGACGAAGAGATTGAAAAATTGAGTAGAATGGGCGTTATTGGAGTAATCTGGAGCGAACTTAGTGGAGGTATTGGCCCATGGGGGACATTAAGGCCATTATTCACAATAATTCTGGCTCTCGTTCCATTCCTTTTCTTAGGACAACATTTTAACCGCCAACATGAGAAAGCAAATGGTTGGTTTCTGATTCAGTTACCATTACTTTTCACTGTAATCCTATGGTTTCTTCTATATATCTGGTCTATTGGAGATGCATTTTTTGTTTCTAGTAGAATTGTAGCGAAAGCAGAAAATGAATAATCAAAAATTTTCTTCTAACTCTAATGGGCTAAATAGATGACCTGGACTTGTCGATTTAGCTAACTGAGTTCTAATGACCCTTTCCCAATCTCTCAATAACATAATTGCGTTAACAAATGGTATTTCTGATCCATTGATTATTGTCCTAATAATTGTATCAAAAATATCCATCCTATCTTCATCAATATTTTGCATTAA
Organism: Euryarchaeota archaeon UBA605; assembly: GCA_002504905.1. Classification (GTDB taxonomy): domain Archaea; phylum Thermoplasmatota; class Poseidoniia; order Poseidoniales; family Thalassarchaeaceae; genus MGIIb-O2. The sequence continues at coordinate 30,581 of DATY01000029.1, forward strand.
TTTATTGAGAGGGAAATCCTCAATTTTTGGTATTTTTGTATCCCCTGTAATTGTCCATGGGTCGGTGATTTCGACGGGTAAGGTTTCATTCTCAAAGATTGCCTTTTTTTCTAATTCGTTGAGTAGAATATTAATATATTTCGAAATAACTAATGCAGATTCAATAATTGGTAAACTATACTGCTTTACAAAATTAGATAAATTTTCTTGAAGAAATAGTAATTTTTCTTCCATAGAATCTGTAGGAGAAGGCATCTCCCCTTGACTGTCCATAGTTTACCGAAAGCATATTAGCAAATTAATGCAATGAACATCAGTTAGTGGTTCTATCATCATATCTAATAGGCGAAGCACTATTTCCCCGGACTCCGTCTAACATGTCATCTTCTATTTCAAAGAAGTCATTTAACCAGTCACCATCAGTATCCCAATTTTTAGGGTCAGTTCCGTCAGCGATTTGGTCGCCATCAATATCTAAAATCCACCAACCAAAAACATACTCTCCGAGCCCAATATTTGGAAAATGGTACTGATCGCCGGCGAATCTATTGTAAGAATCTGCCCATTCACCATTACACAAAGTCTCATCATCAGTAGTATCTAAATATTGATAATCTAAATCGTTATCATTTATAATTAATGCAAATAGTTGATCATTATTATTAATTTTATACATTCTGAAATAATTAGAAGTTAGTGCTGATGAACCAGAGCAAGTACCTAACAAAGATTCTCTTAACTGCCACCATTCTTCAACATAATTCCCTGAACAATCATTCAATAAAGACTGACGAACTAAGGTTGGCGAGGATAAAGATGCGTTTACCACCCCATAATATTCTTGGAAATTGTTGTAAGGTTGGTATTCACAGTTCCCCCCTGAACAGTCCCATCCTCCATCATTATCTGCATCTTGACCAGCGTCATCAGGATCTGTTGCATCGTGAGTGAACCAGACCCAGTTCAATACCGGCCTCGAAATAACATTATTAGAAATCTGAACTGGTTTCAAATTATTAGCAGATATTTGCTCCCATTGAACCTGAATTTTAAGATAAGACGACCAATTATCGTTAGTTTCATTCCATCCTCTGTAGTATTCATAGAAGTCAGGCATCATATCTCCATCAGTATCATTGTCTAAAGGATTAGTACCATACTTGAAAACTTCTCTACCATCACTTAGATTCATGTCCTGAATGTAGTCAGTAACTACACCATTGGTAAAAACTGGCTTCATTACCATTGAATCATCGTCCGAGTCTGAATCTAATGGTAGTGTCCCATTTTCATATTCCATAATATTGCTAAAGAATAATGGAAGTACCCCATTATTAATTTGTTCTTCAATATTTGAGGGTGTAAACTGCCTATTATCCCATTTACCTTGGGTAGCAGGGATATCTACCCACTGCCTATCATACCAACCATCTTCATCAGGATCATAATTAACATCAAGTGGATTAATAGGATTCATTGACCATCGATAGTCATTAACTGGCAAATATTGCCCATATATAGAAAAACAATATTCCCAACCATCTGGCATTCCGTCATTATCAGAATCGGAATTTGTAGGGTCACTAATTCCAGCTAAACTAATATTGAAGTTATCTGGATTATTCTGATTAATCAATCCGGACCTTTCAAATGAAGCAGTAGATTTTGTAGAGAAGGTCACATACAACTGACTGAATGCTAATGAATAACTCATAGATTTTTCATCCATATATGCATTTACTGTATCAGCACCATATGAAACCAGTCCAGTACCATTAGGAATACTATCAATTGCTAATTTCTTACCATATATTCTTGATTCAAACTCTGCCAAGTTATTGAAAGATTCTGATGGAGAGATAATGCCATCTCCATTACAATCATATGAGTCTTCGTCACTATCAACAGAAATATCTGTCCCCGTAAGTAGATTCATTTCCCAACGATTTTCTTCGAGATTCCATTCAGTGAACCAATATTCATAACCATCACTCATCCCATCTCTGTCTGTATCTTCTGTTGTTGGATCTGAAACCCCAAATAGTGCCTTTAGCAGAGGTTTTGCAGTAGCCCCACCTTGCCAATCCGTAAATTGTTGAAGCGCAAGTTGAGCACGACCTTCTTTATTGAATAGAATCCTGTAAACTCTATTCTCAGCCTCAGAAGGATCGAGATACTCAGCCTCTTCCCAAAGACGAGGAGCATCCGGTGGAGAAAGACCTCCATTGAATGGATTATTTAGGGTTAAATTAAGTTCGACTTGATCTGAGATCCCATCATTATCTGAATCATAATTACCATCGTTAGGCACGAGAGGATTTAGAGTCCAGACCTCATCAGTAGAATTCCATCTTGTGAAAATTAATTCCATGCCATCTAGCAATCCGTCTGAATCTGTATCAGGATTATTTGGATCTGCAGTCAGACCTGTGAGATTAATCTGTTCAGGACTCAAAAATGAACCGAAAGAACTGGAAGACTCTGCTGACAACCAAGGATTAGGAAGATATTCTCCCCCAAAGTAAAGAAGATAAAATTGAGGAACAGTAATTAAAGAATCAATCTCAGATAAATTACTGGAAATAACATTGTATTCCTCCCAGTTATTCATTCCATCGCCATCGGGATCTCCAATACGGTCATTTTCATTAACAGGATTGAGTGTCCAAGAACTATCGAAAAGACTCCATCTTGCATGATAAAACTCCCAACCGTCTGGCATCCCATCAAGATCCGAATCAGAACTTAATGGATTACCTGAACCAATATCTATTTCAGAGGTTGCATTGATTAAATTATTGTAATTGTTACTTGCATATTTTCCAAAAGATCCTCCGGCAAAGTTTTCCCATGTATCATTAAATAATAAAGTAGTAAAATTTTCAGGAAATAAAATACCATTATTGGTAGAATCAGAAAAAATTAGTTCAGATTTCCAATGGAATTCCATCCAATTAACAAGACTCTCTTCTAATTCCAAAATACCATTATGATTTATGTCATATCCATCACCATCTGGGTTGTTCAGTGCATCAGAACCATTCAATGGATTTATTCCAGCAGCATCTACAGACCATGAGCAAGAATATCTCGCCTCCCATCCATCAGGTAATGAATCTCCATCAGAGTCTACATTATTTGGATCGGTTGCAGTCCAATTAGATGCAGCTTCTGAACTTTCACCATGTGAAGGAAGTCCCTCATTAATAACAGTTTGAAGTAGGTTAGACCATTTGTATTCACAGAGATTGGAAAGTCCATCATTATCTGCATCATCATATGCATCATTAGGATTTCTTGGGTCTAATGTCCAAAGATTGCCTCCGTTATAGACATCTCCAATCCACCTTCTATTCTCAATTTCCCAGCCATCGGGCATTCCATCCCCATCTGAGTCTGTATCTGTAGGGTCAGTGGGGCCATCAGTTCCTCCACCCGCACCTGAACCTAGCCATCCTTCTAGGTGAACAGAAAGGGCCTCTGAACCAGTTACTTCATCACAAATGTATTCTTGATTCAAATAATGACAATCAAAATTAGTTGATTCCGTAAACCAACCCCAATACTCTTCCCCATCAGTTAGTCCATCTCCATCTGTATCTATATTTCTTGGATCTGTTCCATTAAATCCATTTTCTGAATTAGTAATAAAACGGAATTCATCTAAATTTGTCCAACTCCTATCAATGCCTTCGCCAAATTCAGGATTATAAAGAACCCCATCTGCATCTGCATCCCTATCTCTATCATATGGGTCTGTTGGATCTAGTCCATGAATAAATTCCCAACCATCAGGCATCCCATCAAGATCCGAATCGGTTGACTGCGGATCTATAGGCATTATATTCATATAATTGCCAGGAGAAATCCCTGCAAACATAATTATTGATTCTGATGATTCCAATGTCGCCAATGAACTCACTAATCCTGGAAGGAATGTTTGATTATCAGACATTCCAGTGACTCCTTGATAACCTCCTTCAAGAACCCATGTTCCATCTTTAGAACCGACAACAACTTGATTGTCAAATGTATGAATAGAATGAACATCGTTCGATCCTGAAAGCCAATTTTCTTGGTTCCACATTCTTTCAGAATTAAATGCAGCAACTGGTATTGAAATCAATTTATCGACATCGATCAAATGTAGACCACCAGCGGTTCCAATCCATACACCAGTAATCAATTCAAAATTTCCTGATGAATCTTTAGGACCTGCTGCTTGAAGAACATTAACTATTGCAGATTTAGAAACATTCAATAAATCTGCTTTTTGGACGAAATTTTCTGCATTTTCCCTATTAAATACCCACCAAGGAGTCCCCACAGAATCTGAACCATCTGTAGTATTCCAAGCCATCAATCCTCCATCAGTACCTATCAATAGTAAAGGTCCACGGCCATCCATTTCCATGTGTATTGCAGTATTCACATTAGCAGCATTATTAGACAATATCTCAGATACTGAATCAAGATAAACTAGAGAATTTATTTTATCTCCCGATATTGATGCTGTCCATACATCTTGATTGGAGAATATCATTAGATCTAGATTTTCACTACCCGTTTTTAGTATAACCATCTCGTTCATTGAACCCGCGGAAATACTAGAATCCGAATCCTCAAAAGTCGATGAGTCAATTTGTGGAACTCCATTCTGCATCTCCGCAATCGATATACCCTGATTAGTCAATAGTATCAAGTAATTTGTATCATCCTTGGACCATTCCATCATTGAATTCAAAACTACACCTGATGGCAAATCTATCATAGTAGAAACTTGATTAAATGGATCCAAAATAGTTAGACCGTATTCTGAACCTACAATTAATCTATCTCTTTGATTATCAGAGATTATAGTGTGTACTGCAGCATCAACTAATTGTGGAGAGGTAGACTGATCATATGTCAAGAAACTACCATCAGAGTTAGATAAATCAATACTTCTAAGCCCAGGAGTAACTGAAACTCCCTGGTCGTAGAAAATCATGTATTCTTCATAATTACTGAAGGATTCACCCCAACTAGATGTAGCTACTGAAGTATCCGGGATGATATATCCGTCTCTATCAAGATCCCAACCATCAGAGTCTGAATCGAGAATTGCATCACTAGCATTTCTTGGATCGAGACCATAATGTACTTCCCAACCATCTGGAATTCCATCTCCTGGAACAGCTAACCCTACAGAGATAATTTCTGCCCATGAATAATAATCTGAATCTGATTCTGTCGGATCACTTCCCAGCCATCCATCTCCAGTTTCTCTCTCAACAGAGTCCTGACAAGATTCAGAATCTAACAGATTAATTTCACCGAAACACCATAATCCATCCCTCTCAGTCACCCAGTCTTCTGGGGTGCCGAAAAGATACTCCTCAGAATTTGTATATTTCTCTGTATCATCAATAATTCCGTTACGATCCACATCAAAACCATCTCCACATCCAAATGTAAAGTCAGTGCATCGATCTATATCTTCCCACATGTCACTAGAATCTAATGGATCAAACCAAAGACAAGTCCATGCATTCGTTGTATTGAGATAACCAAGTCCGCCTTCAGTACACATGTATATTTCATACCCATCAGGAAGCCCATCACCATCAGTATCTGCCACTCTGGGATCTAGCCATTCCCTCATACCTGACTCGGTTAATTCTCCAGGCTTACCAGTTAAAGAAACTCTATCTGTAAAACATCTATCCAATGTGTAAGGCCAACAATACTCAAGAAGAGCACTCGCTCCATCTCTATCATGATCCGACATATTATCAGTACCATTTCTTGAGTCGAGACCAGATATGCTAAGTATTTCAGATCCTAGATCAAGGATAATATCTTCTCCAAATAAAATTTCTTCATGGAAATCAGGAATTTTATCGCCATCTTCATCAGTTACTGGAGGGCCTCCTCCTATTGCTTCACCTGGGTCAACATTTTCAACAGGTGCTTGAGGTCTAGTTTGGGAAACGAAGGCTAAACTTGATAGAATTAGGACTGTCATTAGAAGTGCTGTTTGTTTACGCCTCACGCTATCACCTCTCCTTAACTACCCTTAGCGACTTTCATGTATTTATGACCATGATGGAGCGTCGTTCGGACAAATATGTATGAATGATGAATTTTGGCAACTTTTGAATGGTATAGAAAATTGATTATTTATTCTTAAAAAACAGATTCATTGAAGGACTGAACGTTGCCTCAAGAGGTGATTGTAATGGGGCTAAGGATTACACATCTAGGTTCAGGAAGTAGGGGTAACTCAACCTTGCTAGAATCTGAGAATTGTAAAGTTCTGATTGATTGTGGTTTCTCACTAAAACAAACCGAAAGAAGATTGTCAAGGATTAGTATTGAGCCGCGTGAAATAGATGCAATTTTTGTAACTCACCATCATGGCGATCATTCAAAATCTGCACTTAAAGCCTCTCAGAAATGGGGTTCAAGACTGTACTGCAATCTAGAAACTGCGATGAAATTAGGATGGAATCCAATTTCAGATTGTAGAACATTTGGTAATTTAGAAAGAATTAATATCCATGATAAAATTAGTGTTCTCCCTGTACCTATTCCACATGATGATGCAGAAAATATCGCTTTGATTGTAAGTAATGGAGACGGGAATAGAGCAGGATTTGCTACTGATTTGGGAGAAGCTACTGTAGAATTAAAACGACATTTGAAGGGATGTTCACATATTTCAATTGAAGCAAACTATGACCATGATAGGCTAATGAAAGGCCCTTATCCTGACTCACTTAAAAGAAGAATAACAGGTAGAGGCGGGCACCTATCGAATAGTCAGACTGCAGAAATTTTGAGAGAAGTAATGACTCCTGAACTTAAGACAATAGTTCTTTGTCATCTTTCAGATAAAAATAATGCACCACATTTAGCTGAGAGTGAGGTCTTGATGAGGATTGGTGATGAATACAATGGAGGGATTTTCATATCTGAACAGTCAGGCCCTGATTTTAAGATTACAGTTGGTGATGAAAGTCTTAGTTCAGAAATTAAGTAAGATATTAGTGCCCCATAACAACCCTATGAACAGAATTCTGTACCTCTCTCATACGATCATTAGCACCGAGTTCTCGGAAAACAGAAAGTGCTTTTTGAAGATATTCCATCCTCTGAGAACGATCCGTCTCAACTTCGCCGAGACGGGCAAGTAATTCACCTTTCAAATGACGGAAATCATTAGCTTCAGCCAGTGCTAGGCCTTCCAAATAATGATCAGAAGCTTCTTCTTTTCTGCCTGCATCACTCAATACCTGACCTAGTAGCATTTCAACTTCTACAGCACTATGAGGATCTGCCTGTTCAGAAAGTATTTCCAATGCGCCGGAGTAATGTAACATTGCTAAATCATTGTCTTTAATTTTTGCATAATATCTTCCTAATACGGCTCTCGCTCTAGCATGAAGAGTTTCTTGTCCGTTATCCTTAGTTTCATCGTGAGCAAGCATAGCATGATCTCGAGCACGATCTAATTCTCCCATTTCTAAGAAAGCAGATGCCAGACGAATTCTTGAATCACATAATTCAGGATTTGTTTCAGACTCTAATAATTCTTCTACGTTACTGTATACTTCCAAGGCGTGTCTGTTATCTCTACGACGACGGAAAATATAACCCATGTTATTGTAAGAACGGGCAGCCGAAACCGCATCTCTCGTCTTAATCTGAATTTCTAATGCTTGCCTATGTAATTCTAATGCATCATCCATTGCTCCTCTTTTGACAGCAATATCTGCTCTTGAAGACAAGAGTCTAGCTAGTTCTTTATTTTGTTTATTTTTTCTAGCAATTGGAATTGCTGCATCGTATTCTTTCTCTGCATCATCCCATTGACCTTGAATAGAGAGTATGTCACCTCTAAGTTCTCTGACAATACCCCAAGATCTGGAGTCGAAACCTTCTCTGTCTAATGACCTCAATATTCCTAAAAGTTCTGTATGTCCGGATTGCACCAGATTAGGACCTTCTAAAGACAATATAGAGGCCAATTCTTCAATTTGATCAGAATTATGTAAATGATGGATGAATTCAATCCTGTCTGTAGGACTTGATTTGCGATTTCGGTACCAATTCACGGCATTATTGTGTAATTCATTGCGTAAATTTTGCTCCATTGAAAGTACTAGAAATTCTCTAACCAAGTCATGCACATCGTAATTCTCACTATCTGCTTGTCTGGCTAGACCTTTTTCAACTAAATCATCCAATAAATCAATGGCTGCATCAAGATCACTCAAAGCAGTTAGTGGAACAGGTTCACGGAATACTGCAATAGCTCCAAGAAGTCTCTTTTGTGGACCTGACAATCTACTGAAAATTTCTTTTTCTACAAATGTTTCTAGAGTGGCATGGAAAGTCCCGCCAACACTTCCTCTGTTAATCAACTCCAAAACAAGAGGATGCCCTCTGGAAAGTGAATAAATATGAAGAAATTGTGAACCATCCATATCAGGCATAGCAGAAAGAATCTGTTTGCTTGACTCTTTATCTAAACCTTCAAGAGGCATAACTAAAGTGAGAATTTTTCCTTCTGAATCTTTTTCTGGAACGACCATTCGAAAAGATCTGGAGAACATAATCACACCCACCTGGTTTAGGCCTGGAATTCGTGTAGCTATTCCTCTTAATATCGTAATAAGAGTCTCATCTCCAACTTTATGTAAATCGTCAATTACAATTAAACTAGGAGAATTCTTTAGCCCTTCTATTATCAAATCAATAGTAACATTGGACTGAGGTATTGGAGTCGCTGCTAAGTAATCGGATAACCCATTATTGCCCATTGTAGATTGCCACTCTGCAGTTGCCTCTAAGAAGGCTCTAGAACCTTCCCAATCTTGGCAACGATGATATAAAAGATTTCTTTCATGAGTGAATCTTTCAAGAATTTTTCCTGCAAGAGCTGTTTTTCCTATACCTGCAATACCTGGAACTAAAATCGATGAAGACCGCTTTTCAAGAAGGTTAACCATGTCGTCTACTTCTTTTTCTCTACCAAAAAATTTCCTAGTTCTAGGCAGATCATTGAAAGATGTCACCAACTGTTTTTCAATATGTTTTGATAAGTCTCTCTCAATTAATTCCGCGGATAAAACAGATAAATCTAAACTACCGTTGTCATCGATATATCGTAAAATATCAACGTGTCTTAATGGCAGATCTGTCAACTCAAGAGCATTTACAAGAGGGACATTTTGCGAACTACCGTCTGGGAATTTTAGTCGAACATTTTGTGTACTAACCTTTTCCCATATTCCATTAGCCACTTTAATTCCGTCATCAGTTAGGAAGTATGCCTTTCTCTTACGAGATACTCCGGTAACATGGGCTTGTCGCTCTATAAGAAGTCCTTGTTCTCTCATCCCTGAAATTGCTCTAGGAACATTAGATCTAGCAATTGCAACGGAGTTAGCAATACCCATCTGTGAAAGTGCAAAAGGGACTTCGACCCTACCCGCATGCTCAACATAGTCTCTAAGATGTAAAAGAATCCTTTCTTGGACACCGGGTCTAGGCACGGCCATGTTGCTCATATAGGTGCAGCAATCTGAATCAATACATGAAGTTTCGGTGGAGAAGTCTCTAAGTCAAGTCACTAAAATTAATAATTTGGATCTTCAATCCATTCATTAGATTCTTCATCCCAAATCCATCCCTCAGTAGATTCTTCATCGGCTGTAGAGATGGCTTCTGAATTGGTTTCTTCTTCTTCTCCTTCTTCTTCGAACTCAACAAAGAAATACACGAAAGCCCCTCCCAATAGAGACAAAACAACAAGTGAAATTATTGCAAACATTAAAGTTGACATTCCTTCGTCTACCGCCCCTACAGAAATCTGGACATTGCTGGAGTAATCAGAACCAACATATCTGAATTCTGGAGTAACTGCACCATCATCAAATCGTGATGAAGAGATATCTAAAGACCAAGTAGAGTCACTATTGACTATCGTACTATTGGCAGGAACTTTATCTATCAAAGCTGTAACTGTCTTACCGGGCAGACCTATACCTGAAAATGTGACACTTTCCCCATCCTTAACAACTGTCACATCAGGCACATTAATTTCAAAATTTATTCCAATAACTGTAAAAGTAACAGGTAATGATATTTCTTTAGAACCAAATGGATCTGTAGCAACAAAAATAACATTTTCTAGTGTCCATGAGTCCATGTTAGAGTCATAGAAAAACATCGATATTGGATCATAAATAGCAATTCCATCCTGACCCACATTAATCACTAATGCAAAGTTATCATCTGATGTTGCATCCGGACTGGAATCTTCAAATACAGATAAAATTAGATCTTGGCCATTGTCAACTTCAGTGAAGAATTGACTGAGATCTATTTCTGCCTTAGTACATCTATCTTGAGATTGTGACTCAATCTCGCAATAAAGAGTGATTTCTTGCTCCCAACCATCAGAATTGAAAATAGGTTGATTATTTCCGGCATCAGATGGATTATCTGCAATAATCGTGATTGTAGTCATGTCGCTGTAATCATATCCATCATATGATTGAACATCAATCTCATATTCAAAGTCATGTTGAAGTATTGTAGGATCCCAAGTAGTCGACCAAGCACCATTAGGTTCGAAATCAGAAACAGATTGTTGATGGACTACAATGTCACCATTGTAAATATCCCTCACAGTAATATCTACTCTGGAAACTGAACCATCATTATCCCTAGCAACTCCCTCAATTGTATTATCAGAAACTGAGAGTCTTTCACCATCTTGAGGAGACAGTAAACTTACAAAAGGTGCTGAATTCGAGTTATCAATAGTCAATGTCATGGTTACAGGATCGCATTCATCAATCACACTTAGACAAAAATCAGAATCAGAAGCCCAGATTGTGAATGTGTATTCTGAAACTACTCTGGGTTGGCCACTGAAATCCCATGTCCATGACCAATCTGCACCTCCGGTAGTTGGAGTTGTGCCTTCAAAATTAGGGCCACTAATATAGAAGTAAATTTCTCCAACATCTTGACTACAAGCAATAGGGCAACCATATTGATCATATGCAGTCCCCTCAAATGTTACGGTCCCATCAGACCAAGTCGAGCCATCACTAGGAGAACTTACACTAATTACTGGTGGTGCAGCATTCAATTTAATTGTCCTAGTAACTATAGGGCTGTAATCAATACCATCAAAAGATCTGAACTCAAATGTATAGTCTGTTTCTTGGTAGCCAGACATATCAAATGAGTAATACCAAGAATTGAAAGGATGATTGAAACGAGTGACTGTTCCTGGTTCTGCTCCGCTATCATCCACTGCCTGCCCAGCTGAAGCCCATTCACTGGTGAAAGGGTCCCTAACTTCGATAGAATGGATATATCCTTTCTGATCCCATTGAGCTAATTCATCTGTAGCATAGAATCCAGCTAACTGGCCATCATGAGCTGAGCCAGTAAAATTAACTATCTTCCTAAATGAGTGACCGGTCTCTTGGATTACTGAAATAGACGGCCCTGTATTGACTAAATTAATTACATCTTGATATGTTGTATCTTGGATTACGAAATCATTTCTATCATAACCAAAACCAAATTTATATGCAGTATAATAATAGCGTGAAAGTTCTCGAGTTCCTGCACTATAATCACAATCATCATCATTATTATCAATCGTTAAATCTCCATCATTGTCTATTCCGTCGGAACATGAATCTTCATATTCATCATCGGCAAAACCATCGGGATTATCACCTCCAGCTAGTCCACGGAAATCAAGATGAGAGTCTGAGGCTAAGGCGAACCAGGGGGTATATCCATCTTCATCAGTATATAGAGAATAGAGATCATTGCCTAAAGCGTCTTCGATTAGAACATTGGCATTATCTACTTTCATACCATCTACCAAAGTTTGAAATCTGACCATTTCTGCTCTTCTTACCTGGACGGCATATTGAGTTGGTTGAGATTTAATAAAAATCTTCGAAGTATCAACATTTGAAAGATTAGCAAATGTAAATACTGTTGAATTATTATCCATATTAACGGCAAGTGGGAAGTTTCTTGGAGTTAAATTATCACAACTAGCACATTCAGAAATCGGTGTAGGGATTATTGCACCTTGGAATCCATTAGCAGGCCAAGCTTCTTGATCAGGCCAATCCAATACTATTGGGAACTCTCCAGGAGGCGCACTAGGAATGAACTCTGACTGAACTGTAACTGATGATTTAGTTACATTGTAGGCGGTATTAATCCCATTCCAAGTATTTAGCGAGAAGAAACCAAGAGAACCATATTGTTGAGTATTTGCGAACCCACTATCATAATTTCTAATCACGGCACCAGTTCCAGGAATATTGAAAAGGTTTCTTTGAACATCCATTAGACCACCAATTGCTCTGATCCCATCAGCATCTCCGCCTAAACTAAATTGATTATCATAAAGTGTGACTCCTGAACGGAATACACTGACTGCAGGACAAGTATATTCTCCACCCCAGTATTTGAAGCTAGAACAAGTCCCAGGATTATTTACAGTAACAGTATTATTGGTAAAATGAAGTCTAGAGGCGGATGGTGCAGGACCAGATGTTGATAATTCACCAACTTGAACTGGAGTTCTTGCAGTATCAATAATTGTATTATATTCAGCAATAACATCGAATGAACCGGTTAACCATAGCCCATTCCAACCACCAATTGGTCCGATTTCATTATTGTGAATGTGGACTTTACTCGATTGTACAGTAATTCCTGAGCGATCTGCTACTCCTGAAATTTGGTTGTTATGTAATTCGGCTTCTCCTCCGTCATAGACTGTAATACCAGATCCTTCATCGGTATTGATTTCATTAAATCCCACCTCAAAGGTATAAGCGACTCCCTGAATTGCTTTCACCCCATTAATATCTACGCCATTACAATTTACGTTGATATCTGAATTAGTTAGTATTCCTGATGAACTTACAAAAGCGAATCCATAATCGCCAGTATTCACAGTAGCATCATTAATTTCAATAAATGTTTCTTGAGCCCACAATGTAGGACGTCCTCCATCATTATTCCCACAACCATTATTTGTTCCAATAAAGAATGGAGAATTCATTACTAGAGGAGTAACCTGAGTCCCAGAACCATATATCTGTACAGCAGAACCGCCGACTCCACTTTTACCATCATTACCGGCAATATAAGTACCTCCCTCAAATATTGGTTGTGCTAAATTAGTGGTTAGAACACTGCTAGTATTAATGTTGGTAAATCTCATTTGTGTCAAGGTAGGAGATGCACCATCAATTACCATCGCCCCATACCGCCAACGATTAATTGAATCGATATAGTAAGGTATACCCCAGGCGTCATCTATTGTAATATGTCTAAATCCTGTTTCAGACAAATCAATTGAACTACGAATCAATACTCCTTCAAAGCATGAAGCATCTTCAACTTGTATTTCTTGAGATCCTTGTTTCATACCTTTACATTCTCCTATTTCACTAGAGTTGGAAGGTTCAGTCCAACGTAAAGTAATCCTATTTGCCAGACTTGCATCACCAGAAGAACCACAAGACATTTGTCCTGCACAAAGATTGCCTCTTACATCAAGATGTGTCCCATTAGGGAAAATTACTGTAGTTCCGGGTTGAATAATTAACTTCGCACCAGATGCAATAGTAACATCTCCAGTTAACTGATGAGTTCCTGACCATGTCTCTGAGGTAGTAATGGTTCCAGAAGTAGTTTCATTATTTGCCATCACAGGGCTTGCGGGCCCTACTAGAGCGATTAATACGCTAGATAACATTAGAAATACAAGGAAGGAACTTCTTGCTCGGCGCTTGGACATGTTTTACCGTGTTATGAATCATTTATGAACGATATAGTTACAATGTGCGTTTATGTATCAACAATACGAATTAGTATCAATCTCAAAAGGAAAAAAAGTTATTCCACATTGAAAGAAAAAGCTACTTCCTTAGACCACTTAACAACATCTAAAGAACCATAACCAGAATGTGAATTGTGAGTTTCTGATTCAAAGTTACTTCTGTCAGAAGAAGTTGCTAATGCATATTTAACAAGTCTCATTTCATTTTCATCAATTATACCATCTGATCCTTCAATATTATCTCCAAACTGTTGTAAAATTAATGCCAGTGCACCGGAAACGAAAACTGTTGAGTCACTGGTTCCGGAAGAGTAAGCATATGGTGAAGATAATGTGCTTGAAGCTGTTGAAAATATATTAACACCAGGAGCTACTACTTCGGGTTTCTGATTTGGGAAATTCCTTTCCTCACCAGTTAATGGATCAAAAGTCGAACCAAAAGCACTACTCCCCCAAACTTTTCCCGATTTACTAATTGCTCCAACAGAAATTACACCAGGAATACTAGATGGCTGAGATACATCATTGATTTCAAGGTCAAGTCCAGTATTACCTGCCGCAGCCACGACGAAAATACCAGAATCTAATGCTTCCTGCACCGCTAAATTAGTTTCTGAACTAGTAGTTGAAATATCAGATGGAGAACCACCTAAACTCAATGATATAATATCTACATTCTGTGTAATGCGACACCACCTAATTGCTTGTGCAACTCGGTCTGTGGAACCCGAAGTTCCATCAGAATCCAGTGCCAAGGCAACTGAAAGATCAACTTCTGGAGCTACCCCCTTAGAAGTTCCATTAGAAATTAATATTCCAGCCATTAAGGTACCATGAGAGCTTTCACCAACATCCTTAATCGACTCATGATTACCTCCTAGAAAATCTCTGAAGCCAGATAATTGTTGATGTGAGAAATCGGGATGCTCCATATCAATTCCAGTGTCGACAATACAGACATGCACACCTTGACCGAAATATCCTTCAGATTGTAATTGGCGAATTCCAGAACCTTCGTATGCCCATTCAGAATTAGGAAGTATGGGGATTAAGTATGAATTAACCCAAGGCCATCCTGCAATTAATAATAGGGTGAAAATAGAGAAAAATATAGCGCCAGTCGGATGTTCCAACTTTTTCATAGTGTTTAATGGCCAACGTAATTCTTGTGCTTCCTCATCAGTTAAACCATAGGCAGAACCAGGATAACCCAACGCTTTAGTATCGATAGCAGTTAATATACGATGGTCTTCAGGCTCAGGAAGCAAATCAAGATTATCTAATGACCTCAAAAACAACACTACCTAATATTAGGAATGAGAATCACTATAATAAACCCTGTTCACAAAGTATAGGTCAATATCGTCTATCAAAATGGTGCGCCAGGACGACGTCCGGAACGACCTTTTGTCAAATACAGACCGATTAATACTAATCCTATAACTAGGATATAAGCAATAATATCTGTATTTTCATCATCATCAAGACTTGGAGATCTGACATCAACGTTCATCACTCCCTGCTCTACACCATCACTAATGTGCCATGAATCATCATCAATATTTTCTTCATTAAAACCTGTGGAGTTTATTTCAAGCATGATATAATACTGGTCAACTTCAATATCTGATAAGTCAAACAAGAAACTAAACTGAGTAGATGATTCTGCGAGAATATCCATTGTTGTTGTAGCATCAACTGAGGTAGGAGTATTGCAATCTACATCCTTACAGAGGACTGCATTTAGTTCCACGTTGCTCGCATCTACTAATCCACTATTTGACAATGTAGCAATGTATGTAATTTGTCCACCTGCTTCTGGTTCCCCTCCTCCCAAAGCTTGAATGCCCTCAATCTTCAAAATTGGCTCAGAACTTTGAATATTAATTTCAATAACATCATATGAATTACCAATTTTATCGGACACTGTGACATATATTGAGAACTCTTCATTTGGAACTGCATCACTTGGAGAAACTACAGTAACACTATGAGATGAACTCACAAAACTACCAATAGTATGTGAGGTTGGGCCAGTTCTACTCCAACCCTCAGGTAACTCTGAATCATCAAACTCAAAATCATATTTTTCATCCCCATTTCCAGAATTTGTAAACTCAATTGGAATTGAAATTAATTCACCAGGAGAAACTCCATATGAATCAGCCATTGGGTTAGTAAGTTCAAAACCGTGTATTTGCGGGACACGGACGATTAGGTCATGTGTTTCTAAATAACCATCCAATGTTGAAATACTAATTGTGACTTTATGACCATCCTCAAAAGAATGAGCTGCAGATTGATTAGGCGGAGTAACACGAACATTCAGATTATTGAAATATAGAGTATTATCCAAACCAACTTCAAACTGGGATGAACTTGTCCAATTACCTGAGCCATTATTGAATTCAACGGTCCATTCTGAGCTGTCTGTTCCCGAGACAATACCTCCAACTGTATACACATCAAATGATTCATGTCCAAGGTAATCTACACCAAGAGTGAAATCTACCGGGACAAAGCCATCTGTTTCGTTCAGAACTAGATAAACATCTCCCAATGAACCAATATAGTTTTCGTGTCCAGAGGTTTCATTCAGCGTAGTAACCTCTATTTCATGATTTGAAACTCTATTGAATAATAGATTCATAATTGGAGATTCTTGACCTGAATAAACATCAACACCTCTTCCAGCTGTGAATTCCATGATCAATCCTCTCTGTTCCACATCGAAGTCTCCTGAGAACTGAACATTACCATTAGGAAGTAAAAGTTCTAGGTTTCCAGTTTCACCTACACTTTGTAACCATTTCATACCAAATCCAATATCAATCAATAAACTAGCATCCGAAAATTCTCCAATATTACGTGAATTACCGTCATAATCTAACCATTCTGTTTGAACCTCAAGAAGTCCTCCCCGTGTTAATTCCATATCCAAATTATTTGAATTGCCTGTGACATCAACATCCATCAGACCCATAATAACTAGATCTTGGTTTGGTACACTAGCACTTACAATCCACAATCCCGGTTCTAGTTGAGAAGACCAACTACCTGACCAACCAGTACTTCCATCATCAACTATTTCGATTATTACATTGTCTCTTACTAAACCATCTGTAGGCATAATCATCAATACAATATCTTCGGTTGGGATACTAGAGATACCAAGGTCATATGTGATGTTTCCATACACGTCAACTAAACCAGCAATTAATTCTAATTCGACATCATTTGGAGAGTCTGAAAGTACTACACTTTCATTGATATCCTCAAAACCATCATAATTTGTTTGAATTTGCCAACTCGTGTTGTAAGGTACAAATAATTCCCATTCTCCCGTGTCATCGGTCATCATTGAATATTCAGTTGTATCTGAGGTAGTAGTGAAAGTCATATGAACTTCAGAGATTCCTTCACCAACATTTGAATCGTTATTATCATTGAGATCCCAAAAGACAGTTCCGGTCAAGGCTACGTACAGATTAGCTTGCAGATCGAAATAATTCTCACCTACATCAATCGTAATCGGGTAACTATCTACAATCCATCTCTTACCATCTTCAGTGTAATTAAGAGAAACTATCCAATCTCCGGGCACTACATTAACAGTAGTAGAACCACTACTATTCGTAGCTTCTATACTAAATGAGCCTAGATTTTCTGCAGATTCCATCAATAAACTAACTCCAGAAAGAGGGGATTCAGAAGAATCTACAGATAAATTGAATGAAATCTCTGCGAGTTGACTTGTAGTGAAAATCAAATTATCGTCTGAAATATCAGAATCAACAGATATCAAATCTCTCATTCCTTCTCTAACATCGTTAATTATAATCTCAGTTGTGGCTATCCAATCGCCCTGTGGGAAGAAATCGATAATAGTACCATTAGAATCAGTTGTCCTAGAGAGAACCCAACCATTTTCAACATTAGTGAATCTAACCAATTGTTCAGATAGTAGCCCACCACTTTCATTCGTGAATGACATTTCTACTTTCCATTCAGGATCAAATCCAATACTTCTTGAGATATTTGTTGAATCTATTCCTACTCGAACATCTACATCACCACTCATTATTCTGGTCCCGAATAAGTCTCCAGATGTTGGATCTGCAATTTCTACAGAAATCCTGTAAATTCCTGGTTCAACTGGAACCTGTGCAACTCCATCATCAACCCAAAAACTCGATGACGTATTTATTTGGTAGTCAATCCCGTTAACTAGAGATATTAAGCTGAAATCATAGGTTACAGGAGTACCATTAGAAACATTATTATCGGCAGAATTATCGAGGAAGAAATCGATAGTCAATAAAGAATCTTCTGGATAAATTAATACTTCAACTGTATTATTGTTATTGTCGACATTTGTAGTATTAGTTCCTGAGTTAATTTCATCAGATAAAACTGTGAACTCCCATGTACCTTTAGGTAGAACCATGCTAAAGAAACCACCATCATTAGTTTCGGAACGCCATGTGACTTCATGTTCATCACTTTGTGCCACTACCGTAACTGGATCCCAACCACCTATCTCTGAGTTGAATAGATTATTTTCTCTATTGACGCTCACTGAGCCGTCGATTGCTTGTCCCGGACGAGCAACCATAGTAATTTTTTCCATATTTTCTTCAACTGTGAACTTTGTTCCATTTACAAGTTTCAAATCAACTCCCAATTGAGCAATGGCATCGACTTCAGAACCTACGGGTAAAACAATACTAAATGTTCCATCAGATGATGTCTCGACTGTTGTACTGAAATCATCCCAATAAAATTCAATTGGAACGAAATCTAATACTTTGTCAGTATCAATAGTATCTGAATCAACATTTTCATCATAATATAGTGTACCATTTACAGTCTGACTTGTATAGAAATTATATGTTTCAATGAAATCAGAATCTGCAAATACTTCAATTTCTTCCCATAATTGTTCAGTTTCAGATAATGTATAATTTAAAATCCATATACCAGGAGTCAATTCAACGTAATAATGGTTAGATGAATTGTCAAATAATGTATCTACAGGGGATCCAGAACCATTCTTTAGATTAAAGGTCAGTTCAAGCCCTCCAACAGTAGTATCAATACCGTTTTCAGATTTAGTGAGTTGGAAAGTTAAATCTGTGGTTTGTGGTATTGGTGATGGTAGAATAAATGAGGATTCATCGTTAGAATCAACGGTAAACTCTAATGTTGATTCTGAGAAATTATCATCATCAATATCAATAGTTGCAACATAGGAACCTGGCATAATAGGGCCAAACTCAATCTTAGATCCTGTAAGTACATCATTTTCGTAAGTTAATTGAGGATGAATATAGCATGGTGCGTATTTTACAACATCACAATCTCCAATTTCTTCAACATTTGAAGAAGATTCTACATTTTCCAGAAGAACAATTGAATCAAGATAGTTACCTGAAGTATCAATCAATGAGCCTGTAATTAACCCTCCAATAATATCTATCTCATTTGGAATTGCTGAAACAGATTGAGAAATTGTAAATCCATCATTAATTTCAACTCGTGTTTCATCACTGAAAATAACTGCAACGTCATAAGAACCTGGTATTGCATCAACTACATGGAAAGTACCTGGTTGGACCATTACGCCACTAAATATTCCCATCCCTGAGAAAGTACCAGTTGCATTAATCGTACCATAACTTTCCAAACTACTATCTGATGTATCAGCAGAAAATACTCCTGAACCAATTAGAGTTGATTGAACTAACTTCTGAGTAAATGATGCTACGCCATTAGCAGTAAAACGACCGCTCGCGTTGACTATCCCATCTAGTAGGTAATTACCATCATTTAGGATACACAAAGTATTATTTTCTGGCATTGTTTCATTTAATCCACAATCGACTATTTCTGATATATCATCATTTATTTCGCCATCAATTATTCCTTTACCTGCAAACTCTCCTTCACCAGTAACACTATGGTTGTTAAATACGGTTTGAGTATAATTACCTGTGAAATCCGATACAGTTGCTATGGACGAAGTAATTACATTACCTTCTCCAGTAAAAGTAACTTCACCAGTCCCTTCAAATCGGAGATTGTCGCCCACAATAGAACCATTAGAGGTTGAAACTAGATATGGAGATGTTTCAATACTATCCCACGAAGGTGAAAGTTCGATAGTGGCGTCATCTAAAGAGTCACCAGAAAATAATTCTGAGCCAGCCCAAACTAATCTTCCGGTTGTGGAAACGGGACTAACCGAAATAGATACAGGAATTATTTCATCGCCATTACTATGACCGTCATCTCCTGAAATGTTGACAATAGTCTCTGAAAGCCAGGTTGAACCAGAAACATTACCCAGAATGCCAGTTATTGGATTCAGAATTCGAACTCCTGAGGTTTCACTCTCGAATATATCGCCTAAAGTCTGCCCAACATTTGAAGTCATAATTTGAGTCCTTGCGGCTTCAAGGTTAGGTTCCCCGAAGAATGCAGTTACGCGAATCTTGCCGGCAGGAGCTAGGAAACTGAAATCACCATTTGAATCTGCATCAGTGGTCCCTATAGGTATCCAATAGGTCCTTTGATCTCTATCTGTAACTTGACCATCGATTTCTATTTCATCTCCACTGAAAGCATCCCTTTCAATCAAAATACGAGCATTAGGCACTGCACCAATTCCGTCTAATTCAACAGTACCTTCAATTGTAGCACCGCTGTAGTATTTCATAACTTTAACTTGAGTATTAGCACTTCCGATACCTAAATTTTCACATTCAGAATCTAATTGAGTCCCATTTTCATCGGTCTCACAATCAGGAGTATACCAGTTTGAAAGCACGAGATGGTTCATCATAGCACCAGGAAGAGGGTACGCATTTTCTAGATATGATCCAGGAGCACCTGAGGTGTAGAAATGAGGTGCTGGTTGTTCCGCATCACCAGGTAGTCCTAGAGTAGAACTTCCATATCCAACATAAATTCGAGCAACCATTGTGTCGAAGAATTCAGGTTGATGTTGATAATCAATATCTACCATTCTTATCATCTCATTTACATCTGTTAAGGCACCCGATTGTTGCCTTATTACATCATTAAGGTACTCATTTTCATATTCCTCACCTGTCCGAGGAATGATAGGACCATCTCCTCTCTGTGTTTGATAAACAGACGAGATATAAGTTTCAGTATCTAATCCAGATAATGAAGTAGGAGCATGGAAAATTCCTGTAGTTTGACCTTGATGATAACTGTAATCTTCATAATACTGTCCTCCGAGTGGATATAGTCGGTTATCGACTGCAAAATATCTAATCTCATTATTTCTCGATATCATATCGCCAAGAACTCCACCGTAGTTTTGGACTTCGTATACTAGTTCAGTAGACATATCATGATATAAATCATTGATTTCTTCTGTATTAAAAATCTCTAGTAGTAAAGCACGACTCAATGCTAACTTTGCGTTTACTCTGTGTAATCCACTAGATACGTCGTCAAAGTCCTCAATTAAATCAGGAGTATACCTGTAACCAGATATATCATAGTACTGAATTACTAATTCGCCTTCTCTTACTCCATCTTTGTATCTATCTAATTCTGAGACCGAATTCCTAGCATCATTGAAA
The DNA here is from genome assembly GCA_002504905.1 of Euryarchaeota archaeon UBA605. Taxonomy (GTDB): domain Archaea; phylum Thermoplasmatota; class Poseidoniia; order Poseidoniales; family Thalassarchaeaceae; genus MGIIb-O2. Next base: position 52,085 of record DATY01000029.1, read on the forward strand.
CTCGCAATAGCGGAATCCTCATCATTATGACCATCAGAGATGACTTCTCCATCATTTAGTACCATCCATTCTTCAGAATCGCTAGGAATTCCATTTGATTCCAATAAATATCCACGTAATAGTTCATAATCGCCATCGATTGCTACAACTGACATTGATCTATCAAGAACAAAATTTGAATCACCCATTCCTAGACTCATGATTGAGTCAAATTCATTAAATTGTTCCTGGTCCATATATTCTTTATCTAACAGCAAACTGCTGAATGAAGTAGTGAATCCAGATTGATCATTCGATCTTCTATCTCCTTGAGCTAATGTAGTTATGAATAAAGAAACTGTATCTTCTTGACTGGCAGAAAGTAGCATTGCTCCACTATTTGGTATTCCAGACTGGAAATTGTCTGCAACGGTAGGATGCTCACCTTGAGCAAGTGCTTGGAAACCATAATCCCACCATGATACGAAAGCCGGTCGTTCTGAAAAACTGACGTCAGTATCTTGTTCAGATAGCCATTCATATGCTAGATTCCAAGAACCTGAGTTGAAACCAGGGCCGAAAGTACCCATGTACCACAAGTCACTATTCGCATCGTAATTCTCACTATTCAAAAGTGAAAAACCTAGTACTTCTTGCCTGAGAATATCTGGAGTGATATCATGAATTGTTTGATCGACATCAGAAGCAGATTGTTCTCCACGAGGTATTCCTGAATCTATACCATAGGTCATGTGTTGAGAACAAACTAACATCAAAACAATCATCAGAGCAGGAACACCAGGATGTCTTCTTGAAGCAGTCCAGTTAGACCAAAATCTAGATCTGGGTGTTGAAATTCCTGATTTTCTTCGTTCTTTGAGGAATCCAGAGAAATTAGCATAATTCCACATCATTGCTATTCCTATACCTCCAACAACTGAAATTGCAGGAGTTGCGTTGAAAATAAATCTTCCAGCAGACCAAGCCATGTAAATTGCGATCAGAACCCATAATCCAAGAAGGATATCGCTTTGTTTTTCTTTTCTTGCACCTCTCCACAAAAGCATTACTGCTACGAAAATCGCGATCAATGAAACTATTGGCCCATAAGATGCGAATAGAACTCCTCTACTTGGAGCCTGGGCCTCTCCAATTGTTCCGAATATCTTATTCTTTGAAAAGTAAAACCCTCCTGTGAATAAAACATCCCATCCATCGTAAATATTTGCTTGTTGAAGAGCATATAATATTGCTAAAATTGAACCCATTAATACTCCAGTGCTACCTAGCACCAACAGCCAAGGTTTATCTCTGTAGGAAGAAGAAACCCATCCAAGAGCAAGAGTGAATCCAATAATGTAAAACATAGGCTGAAATCCACTAGGGTCGAAAAGTAAGTTTAGCCCTGGCCAGCAATAGAAAGGTAATGGAATTACGAATGCTGTAAGCATCATTTGTAATGCTGCTGCAGTAATAGGAAGGCTGTCTCTACGACGGAACATATTGAAGAAAATCTGGAATGCAAAAGCAATGAATAAAATTCCAGGACCATAAACGAATCCTTTCCATCCTAAAGCAACTACTGCGAATGATACACCAGATAATGTAGCATTAGACATAACAATTGGATTAATTGACCACATCTGTCTAATTCCCGCTATAATATAAAGTGGACTTAAACTTGGATTCTGGAACAGTCTCTCATTCTTTAGTTCATCCATAGCCTTGACCCAATAATAAAATGCAATAGCTAAAAATAACATTGCGAATGCGTCGTGATCTGCTAATCCAAACGTAGAATGCCCTATATGACCAGGCATTAATGCGATTAACCAAGCTGCAACTATTCCTGCCATATTACTGTGTAATTTTCTAGCAAGGCCAGCAATCGGTAATACAATTAATGCTCCAAAGATTGCAGGCAAAGAGGCAACACTCCACCATACAGATGTCTCTAAAGTCATTCCAGATAACCATGAAAGGAATAACCCGCCAAGTGCCAATGACCATGAAAATAGAGGAGGTCTTGGGTTTATAGCTACCATAGGGTATGCCCTATCTGCATCAATTATGAGATGACTCTTTTGAAGTACGACGTAATCTACAACTCTCTTCATGTACCAAGGGTCAGATCCTCCGGACATGTCCCATAATCCGGTTCCAGATGCATTCATTGCGGGCAGGACGTTCCATCCTGTTCGAACCGCTAAGCCTATGATTAGCGCTGAGCCTACCAAAATACCATACGAATGTTGACTCCACCATTTGCGAAATTCTGAGTGTTCTCTACGAGGAGATATGTCTCCAAATACACCACGTCCAGCTACCATCATTGCACCAACATTTAACCAGAAAACAAGTAAAAACCAGGTGAAAAGGCTAACATTATCATCACCATTCAAGGTAGATAGAGGTAGCTCATTTCCAATTTCTTGTAAATGAGCCAGAGTGTACATTAACCAATTTAGGCCTACAACTGTGCCTAAAACATGCCATCTTTCTGAATTACAAAAGGAAACAAATAGAACAACAATTGAAGCAAATAATGCCCAGACCGTTCCTAAGTAATGATGATTATTAAATGAAATTACATCATCTATAGTACTCAACCAGACTAATGGAATTAGATTAACTAAGAATATTATTCCTGCAGTTATCAAACCCGAGTTCGGCATAATTGAGGGAATATCTCGAAACCACGGGCCTTGACCCGGATTTGTTAGTCTGCCTCTAATTGCTAAAGTCACAAGTACCCCTAGAGTAATTGATGCAATCCAAAATGCGAAGAATACCGAAGCTATTGAGCCCCGGGTTATATCAATTAATTCATCAGGATTACCACTCCATGAGGAAACATCTAAATTATAACCAGTAGCGAAAGAGATAGCTAAATGGAAACCAATTATCATAGAAAGTAATATTGATGACTCTTCATTCCAATTATTCCTATCTAAGAAAAGAGTGAATACAAATACAAACGCAAAAGTAAAACCTTCCATTGGAGAAATTGTAGTAAAATCTGGTAATAAAATTGACAAGATAACTACCACTAATGAGCTAAGGATTAGTTGAGAATTACTTTTTGAGGATTGATCTACAAAGATTCTACCGATAAACGCGGCAAAAGCAGCGATAATCGGTAGGATCAGGATGTCAGCATATCCGTCATTTTCAATTCCACCATTTGCGAAATCAGCCCCCAAGAAGAGTACCATCAAAGTTGCTAGTACAGCAGGGACTGGAAGTAATTTCTCTGCAGAAAGTCCTCCCTTTGTCGCATCATTATCATCGTTCATTATTCATCACCATGTTGTCGAGCCTGCAGGCTCAGAGTTCCGGCGAAAATTGAGGATGTTATAACCGTTAGTGGGTTAACAGTTTTCAGATAAAAATAAAATAACGACAAATATTGTCCTCAGAGCCCTCTATGACCTATATCTTTTCTGAAATAAGAACCCTCTAATTTTATGTTCTCAATCACTTCGTATGCGGCTTCGACAGCAGTAACTAAGTCAGGTGCTATTCCTGTTGCTGCAAGCACGCGACCACCATTAGAGATTAATTTACCATCATTAGAAATTACAGCGCCAGCAAAATGTACAAAGGCGCTAATTTCCCCTTCCTCAATCTTTATTTCTGAACCTTGAATATCTCTCCCTGTAATTGAACTGTTAGGATATCCTTCTGAAGATAAAACAACAGTAGCTGAGGAATAAGAGAATGTTGTAAAATCATATTCAGAAATTTTACCATTCGCACAAGAAAATAATAATTCTCCTAAATCGCTGGAAATTAATGGCAGCGTTACTTGTGTTTCTGGATCACCAAAACGAACATTAAATTCTACTACAAAAGGTGCTCCATTCTCATCAATCATCAAACCCACATATAGACAGCCACGGTAAGGAACTTCTTGATTCCTTAGAAAATGATGCATTGGCTCAATAATCTCAGAAATTGTTCTCTGTTCTACTGCCGGAGTATATACCGGTGCCGGGGCATAAGCCCCCATACCACCTGTATTAGGGCCATTATCCCCATCCAAAAGTCGTTTATGATCCTGACTTGCAGGCAGACAAACATACCCCGATTCGTCCATAACGACTAGAACAGATGCTTCTTCACCATGTAGAAACTCTTCAAGAAGTACTTTCCCATCCATTTCAATTCCGTCTCTCAAAGCATTATATGCTTCATCACGATCGGTTGTTACAATTACTCCTTTACCGCCTGCAAGAACATCTCTCTTGACAACCCAAGGAGGAGAATAAGTATCGAGAGATTCATTAATTCGATTCAGATTCTCGATTAAAATTAGTCCTGCAGTAGGCACCTTCATAGATTGCATAATCTCCTTTGCATACAATTTCGAGCCCTCAAGATTTGCACCTTTTGAATTAGGGCCAAAACAAGGTATTCCTTCCTCGGAAAGTCTGTCAGATAACCCTGCAACTAGAGGAGCCTCTGGACCAACAACTACCAAATCAATCTTCAAAAGTTTAGCTAAATTAATGATACCTTCAATATCCATTGAATCAACTTTATGATTAGTCCCGGAAATTGCCGTCCCAGCATTCCCTGGACATGAATGGACATGATTTACAGATTCACATGCAGAGAGGCTTAGAGACAATGCATGCTCTCTACCGCCACTTCCTACAACTAGAATTTCCATACCTGACATACCTAACCCGATGAAGTCTAGGAATTAAATGAATTCTAATGCCATATTGTAAAATAATCTAATATGGAACTTCTTTTAGTCCAACTTTATATCCGAAAATATTGAAAGCACGGTGAATAATAGGAGTGACGATTAAAAGAAAAATTATTTCTTCTATTAAATCTGGATGAGTTATAACCTGGCCATCAAATAGGACAAAAGCAGCGATGAAGATAGCAATTGCAAACGGTACTGTATCAAGGAGAGGTGCTTCTGAACTTTCATCACCTTCTCTTTTTAATCCTCTTCTGCGCTTGACAAACGAACCGCACATATCTCCTATCATACACGAGAAACCCAGTATGAAACCCATTGTAAAGGCTGCTAGAGATGAACCAATTTCTCCTTCAAAAATCCAGAACCAATCACTAGAATCTGCATAAATAATTGGGTCAATGAACGGCACTTCAGTACCATTATTATTCCAAAGATTGTGGGCGAGAGTAAACAATATTCCACTTACTATACCACCTCCAATTAGTCCATTCCAGGATTTACCATCTCCAAGTATTCTATTTCCATCAGAGTAATTTTTACCGCCGTCTATTACTATAACTGGCATCCCAGTTTTATCAGGTATCCATTTTCCAAATAACATTGCTCCAGTATTAGCTAAATAAGCTGAACCATACATCAATAAAACACATAGTACATTTACAAAAAATGATACTATTCCATCTGTTTCGAAAGGACTTGAAGAAATATCCACAGTCCTCCGAAAAGACCTCTGGACATGAAACATTCCCTCATGGCGCCCAAGTATTAATTTCCTATTGACTATTCGCAGCATACATGACTGACGGACTGAAATTGAAAACTGGATTCACCTCAATATTACTAATTCTAGTTTTTTTCTCTATGCCCGCTGTTGCTGACAATCATCAAGGAGACATAATCATTGATGAAATTGTAGAATGGACTACTGACCAGGAAATTAATCAAAATATTCATATTACTAGCGATGGAAAATTAACAATTAGTTCTGTAATTACTTTTTCCTCATCATCTACCATAATTATTGACCAAGGCGGCGAAATTAAATTAATCGGATCCTCTGAATTAATCTCTGAAAAAAGAGCTACTTCTCTAAAAACCCTAGGAATGATTGATGAAGTTAATAGATCAAAAATCATTATTCCTACTTCAATGCACAGTGGAGAAATAAATGTTATTATCAATGCCGAAGAAGGGGCATTTTTAGATGGTAGTAATGTCTACATAGATGGTTCGGAACCAATATTGATGAGTGGAATGAATTTCTCAGTCACTATTCCAGAAGGGCAAGATGATACTACTCTCGGCTTCACTGGTTACGGACAGTTTCCAATCATTAAATCCATTATTCTTGAAACCGATACAGGAAATTTCGAATACAAGGCTAATGAATTACCATACCAAAATATGTTGCTTCATGGAGATAATGGACTTACAATAAACTCAGCGGGAAAAATTGAATTGGTAGAAAATTCAACATTATATGGTGTAAATATAATCTCAAGTGGTGAGATAATAATAAAAGAAGGGATAATAAAAGATAGTTCTCCAATGATTTTGACAGCCGATAGTTCATCACTAGTTATTCAGAATAGTGAGATTTCCGGTAGTAAGGATGATCACTATGTCCAAGCTCAACCTTATTCTAATATTGATTGGGGGAATTCAGAAGATGGGACCACAGTATCAATAAAAGGTCATTTAATAGATAGATGGGAGAGAGTAATTTCTAATCAAAAAATTATTTTCGATTCGGTAGGAGTCTACTTTGGCATTATTGGAACTGGCCCTAACGGGCCATTAGAAATCACAAATTATAGTGGATCAGATGGTAAATCTGTAATTAATGATGGAGGAGATTACAGAACAATAGAAATTGGATGGGCTAATGGAGAAGTAACTACTGAAAACGCAGTAATTTCAATAATTGAATACAGAACGGCTTGGAATACAGAATCTAGTGAAATTACGAATTATGGCCCAACAGATATCGAATTGACATGGGAAAAGGAAATAGATTTGACTTCAATCAATGTGCCGGATATTGAGTGGGTTTCCCTCACAGTGAATGTCGAAGATTCTGAATCGGATAGCGAAATTCGAACTGGAGTTGCTCAACAGATTTCTGCAGTTCTAGCCAATAGAGGTACTGCTTCTGCTAATCTATTCTTTGATTGTGAAATAACTGAGACTGGAATGTCAGCAGATATTGGAGGGTATCAGAATGTAATAATTGACGCCGGAGAAGAAATAGAAGTTTTCTTTGGTTGGAGGAATATTGATGCTGGAATATTTGGCTTGACATGTGAAGTATTAACACCTACTCAATTGGTAGACTTTGAAAATTCACAAGCATTCGGAGGGGGTCAAATATCTACTGAATCTATCACCTGGGAAGAAATCAATGATGATAGTTTCAATATGATTCCTATTTTAATTGTAATAATAATTTCTATGATTTCAGGAGGAGTTTACTTTGTTCACAATTTATCTAGGAATGCTGAACAAACTGCTGAGATTCTTGAAAATTATAATAAAGAAACTGGAGATTATTCGAAATCTTTAGATGAAGACTAATTCAAATATCTAAAACTACCTGAGCTACCCAACCAGGTCCCTCAAAAGTAGGGATATTTGGATCGACTCCATTTACAATCTCTCCACTTTTTATTTCTCTGAACACTAGTTCATGTAAGGTAACTGCCTTGATTTCAATTTCACGATCTACAAATTCAGAATCAACCCAAGAAACATGTGCCGATATTGAGGATTCATTTATCTTGACAGCTGAGTCAACTAGCCATTGATTCTCAACTGACCCCTTGTAGAGTACTTCTTCCAAAAATTTGACAAGCCCCCTTTCTAGATCATTATTCTTAATTCCAACAGACCAAACACCGCTGTATCGAGTTAAATGATTTAATGATTCGGGGTTTTTATCTTGCAATTGTATTGATTGTAAACCGGAAACGGACTCAGAAATAGCACCCTCCGCGGAAGAAGAAAATGCTCTAATTCCAATATCAGCAGTAGTTGGAAGAATCCACCAAGACATATTTAGCTTCACTCAAATTGATTGCATAATTCACCCTGACTAGGAAAACTCACAGGATCTTTTGGATTCGTATTCCATTTATTCTCACACTTATTCAGTGAACCATCTCCATCTGAATCAATGTTAGCATCTGCGGCATCGAATGGATCAAAATCGAAGAAATATTCCCATCCAGCCCACATACCATCTCCATCTTGATCTTGATGGAAAACTTCAGAACCATCAAACCATTGATCACCATCAGTATCATTCAAAATCGGACTTGTCCCATTTTGCATTTCTTCAAAGTTTGTATAATTTTCAAGATCATCATAAAACCTCTGACCATAATCATTCATCGGATCAATATGACATTCTGCATTCTGAGGATCATCCCAACCAGGACAATAACGATACAAAAGGTTTGTTCGATTGAGACCATCTCTATCAAAATCTTCCTGTCCATCATCTATTCCGTCTAAGTCAGAGTCTATCATTGCTGGATCCATTGGACCTCTAGCACCCAATGCATTGAGTGAGTTATTATCCACTATACCCAAGGAAATAGCTTCTCCTGAGTAAAATACTTCCCAACCATCTGGAAGCTTATCTCCATCGGTATCGTCATTGACAGGATTTGTATTCCATCTGTCTGGAGCTTCTAACTGATTCATTAGTGTATCATTATCAATATCATAAATGTTATCTGTTAAAGAACCGTAAGCAGGATCCAAAGCCCATCTACCATTATTTGGTATCACGAATCCAGACAAATTCATCTCATGTAAGAAATATTTCGGATCCATTACTCCATCTCCATCTCTATCGCCAGATGTGGAGAAACCTTGTACATAATTCGTCCAAACCCAGCCACCAGGGCCTAATCCGCATTCAAACATGTTATCGCATCCAGGAGGTAGCCAATTAGTACTACTAATCCATAAGCTGTGACTATTTGTATTCTGCTGGATAGAAAATACCTGCATTTCCCAACCATCAGGTTGCCCATCTTCATCTGTATCATTAATCAATGGATTTGTGGCTGCTTGCCACGGTCTTGGGATAAACAATACTTCGCCTCCATCGTCTAATCCATCGCCATCACTATCAGCATTATTTCCATGAGTAATGTACTGGTCTTGGCCGTCTACTACTTCTTCACCATCAGCTAATCCATCATTATCTGTATCAAAAGAAGAGGCATTAGTAAAATATTTCTCAGTGAGATTCCAATAAAATCCATCCATAGCTTCTGTAAAGTCTTCTAAACCGTCACTATCTGTATCTCTATCTGTTGCATTTGTGAACGTCTCATAATACTCGACAGCATCTGAAAGGCCGTCACTATCCGTATCGAAAACTCCCGGATCACTTCGAACTAATACGTCTTTGACTCCATTATCAACTACCCGAATTGTCCAACCAATTACTTCTATTCCATCAATTAAACCGTCATTATCTGTATCGGCTACGAGAGGATTGGTCGATCTTCCATCTGTAATTCCATCACCATCTCTATCCCTAGCGTTATACTCATCCAAGTTAGTAAATCTTTCATGCTGTTCCACTACAATAGCTAAATCTTGTGTCCTAGTGAGAACTTCATCTCCAACATTAACATTTATTTCATAAACCCAACCTTCAGTTTGAGTTTTAATTGGAATATTTACATAAACGCTATTTTGAACAGTTCTAACCCAAAGAATAGTCTTATTGACAGGTACATATTCTCCCAATTCAACCGAAATCAAATGAACTGTACTAACTCCAACAAGTTCGTCATATCTAACCCCTCCATCGCCATCTGAATCATAACCATCGAAGTCAGGATCTTCTAGAGCATTAGCACCATCGTCATTAGGATGAATCCCATTCAAATGTTCCCAGCCATCAGGCATTCCATCATTATCAGTATCAGAATTTAAAGGACTGGTGAAATTTTCTGGACCCCACGTGTATGCGACTTCGTATTCTTCAACATTGTTGAGACCATCTTCATCCCTATCACCATAAGCATCTGTTGCATTGGCTGGATTTAGGAATCTCTTATTTTCTTGATCGAGTGCGTAACAGTACTCATAACCATCAGGCATTCCATCCCCATCCGAATCCCAGTCCCCAGGACCATTTAGGCGGCCATCTCCATCCATGTCTTCTTCAAACCAGGTCATATCTCCTGGGCCACTCATGTATTCATGATATGGCGCTTGCAATGTCAAGGTACCAAATTGAATAACACCGCAATGAACTGATAAATCTATATTTCCAAATGCAATTTCATACCTATCAGCAATCAAATCTCCATCACTATCTTCTTCCAAAGGATTGGTATCATATCTTTCTTCAACATAATTCCTCAGACTGTCAGGTTCTGGTTGTTCCAAATCTAGTAATGCGTCACAAGAATGACCGAATTGATTACCCATCGCATCAAAGGTACTAGCACCGATATCTGCTTTTATTTGCGCCTTAACTTCCGGAGTTAGGATGTAGCAATCCCAGTTCCCATCAAGTGGATCGAGAAGTTTAATTGGCCCTTGAGGAGTCTCTACAGTGTACGTGTACAGAGATTCCCAACGATCATTCAACCCGTCTCCATCTGAATCTTGAAGATTGGGATTTGTTCCAAGTTCTGCTTCATCCATATTGATTAATCCATCTCTATCAGGATCTCCAAAGGGACCATTATCAGGGTTAGGAAATGTCTCATTCAATTCAGTATTTTCGTCATTTTCATCCGGATTGGTAGTTTGCGGATCGGGCTCAGCGGCTTCACCACTATCTAGAGGATCAAGCCCATTGTCAATCTCCCAACCATCTTCTAAACCGTCATTATCGGTGTCCGAAAGTCTCCAGTCGGTTCCATAGAGTGTTTGTTCCATTCTATCAGGTAATCCATCACCGTCAGTATCTTTTCCTTCGATATGAATTTCGCTATCAGAAGTTTCTATGTCTAACGAGCCGTCTTCCCATCCAGAAACTGTAGCCAAACCTGCTCCAATAATTGTGTAAAATCCTGCTAAAATCAAGGTTGCAGCAATGGCCGCAACGGCATATTGGTTGTGTGTCAAAGCCAATTTATCACCTCGCGCCCCCTAGGGGGCGTACAGTTGACTTCAAGATATGATATAATGTTTCATTACTGATGTGCTGAGATTAGTTACGAAGAAATTTCATTTAGAGATACTAATCTAACAATATTACAATTATTTTTAGAAGAAAAGCTACTCCTAACACTACGACCATTTGCCCTCTCCCAGCAACCACTCATTACACCACAAAATAACGCTGGATGAAAGCATGAAGTAAAAGAAATTTCTATACCTCCAAAATCATCAATGAAATCAATTGATTCTATCCTACCAAGTCCTTGCTTCGCCAGATGACGTTTACTGGCATTAATCCAATCTTTACCTCCAGAAATCAAAATATGATGACCTTGATTATAGAATATTTCTCTAATAGTATCTGAAAAAATACTCCACAATAAACTTCTTTTTTCATCAATTCCTTCCCATTGATAACAATCATCACGGCTCTCAAATATTTCATTTAAATAAGGAAGGAAATAGTTTTCAAAACGAAGTATTGTATCCTGATTAATCATTGCAAATCTTCTACCCATAATAGTCCAATTTTTCCCAAAATCAATTTCTAATGAGTCCCAGAAATCATGAAAATTTCTTTCTAAAATTTTCGGTTTATCATGGAACCAATTTAGATTAATTATTTTTGGAGAAGGTATATCCATATTGTCTTGAGACATCATTAAAATCAAACTCTCAGACTTATTTTGATTCCATCGAAATCTATGTCTTTTACCAGTAGCTTTTTCCCAATTAGCAGAGAAAATTCCCGAACATAATGGGCCATTGAGCGGATATTTAATCAGAAATCTAATTTCATCATTATCATCAATTAATTCAAAATCTCCGAGGCCTCTTTCGAACCAATCGATTCTAGTTTTTTTCCATCTTTCAGGATTTCTTCCTTTTGGAAAGGAGGTTCTTGATATTGAAGAAATCCATTCTTCTGATTCGGATGATGCATGGGCCAATCGGCGACCTAAACTAAGTCCACTCCTCTTCTCAATACCTGAAATAAATAAATCAAAAAGAATTGCATCAACCCTCCATACTGGATGGAAAATTTTCTGGGAGTCCAAGATTAAACCACATTCACTAGGAATCCATCGTTTTTTGATATTCAAAAGTAAGGATTCATCCTTATTGTTACTAGCAAAAAACCTCATGTTATCAACTACTCAAGAATCTTTCAATTCTTCGAAATGCCTCTTCAAGTACTGGAATTGGGGGCAGACAAACCATCCTAAAATGACCAGCCCCAAATTCAGGTGAAAAACCTGAACCATGAACAACTAATACATGTTCCTGATGCAATAAATCTAGCACCCATTTCTTATCATCTATTTGATGTTCAGGTTTTGTTAATCTAACAAATAAATAGAATGCTCCTTTGGGACTTTCACATGAAAGACCATCAATTTCATTAATTCTTTTTAGACAATAATTCATTCTATTTTCAGTTAATTTACGGTGTTCATTAAGCCATTCTTTAGATTCTTTAAGTCCTGCTAGATATCCATACTGTGCAGGAGTAGATGCGCAAAGACGACTCCTTAGAATTCTTTCTACACCATCCCTAACTAATCTGAGAACATTATGAGGATCATGCCAAGCCATATATCCTATTCTCCAACCAGGAGCAAAATATACCTTAGAGACCCCATTTAAACTAATTACAGGTACATTCTTAGAAAGAGAGGCGACTGAGACAAAATTTTCTGAAAAATCCAAACCATCATAAATCTCATCAGCAATTATTGTACAATTAGGCCATTCCTCAGCAATTTTAATTAATTCTTTAATCTCACTTTCTGTGGCTATATTACCTGTAGGATTATTTGGATTAATTAACACTAATAATTTAACTGAATCATTCATTTTTTTATTAATATCTTCCAAATCAATTTTCCAACCTTCAGATGATTTAAGCCTATATTCTACTGTCTTGGCCCCGTACATCTGTGGATAAGCCATGTATGGTGGATAATGAGGACCTGGTGCTAGTACAGTATCATTTTCTTCTAAGAATGCTGCAAATAGGATTTGCAGAGCCTCTGTAACTCCATGAGTTACATATACATCATCCATTCTGCATTTCCAACCTTTAGATTTTTCCGATTCGGAAATTGCTATTCTTAATTCATCTAATCCATAAGAGGGCCCGTAACCATTGTCTTGCCTTTCCAAGGCGTTCTTATATTCATTAATCATATGATCAGGAGTTGGTAGACCATCATATGCCAGAGGATCTCCAATATTTAATCTAATAATATCATGACCCTGATTCTCTAATTCTATAGCTGGAACTACTACATCTCTTATCGCATACTCTATTGAAGAAGCACGATTTGACACTTTGACCGGTTCCGACATGGACCTGGGAAGGAGTGAAGTCTCATGAATCAAACGGATAGATAATCAAATATCTAACAATTTTCTGGCTGCCTCAAGGGCAGCAGGGATACCCTCTGGATTAGACCCACCACCCTGAGCAAAAGTAGGCCTTCCACCTCCACCTCCATTGATATGAGATGAAATTGCATTCAAAATCTCAACTGAGTTATGCAAATTAGAAGCCTTGGTATTTTCTGTAGTTGCAACGATTAATTTTCCTCCGCCATCCCTACTTCCGATTATGGCTAAAGTTGGTTTAGATTCATCTCGTGTCAATTCAGAGAGCATTTTCATTAATTGTTTAGAATCTCCAGAGGATTCCATAATCACATATCTAATCCCATCTTTATGAATTGCTTCATCACCACCTCCACTAGTTCTCAGCCTTACGATTTCAGCTTCTAAATTAGATATCTGTTTTTGTTGTGATTTCCATTCTTGAAAGAACTTATTTACTGCCTTAGGTAAGTCATCTGACTGGACTCCCAATATCTCAGATGCTTCACTAAGAATACGCTCTTGTTTCCTCGCATGTTCTCTCGCCGTATCCCCTGCCACGATTTGCAGACGCTCTACTCCGTCTTGGACTTGACTGGAGCGAACTATCCTTAATTCTCCAATCAAACCTGCTTCATCGTGATGAGTTCCTCCACAAGCTTGAGTATCAAACTCTCCGATCTTAATTATTCTGATTTCCTGATGTTTTGGAGGTCCTCCTTGGTAAATTTCGAATCCAAATTTAGCATCTGCCTCTGCTCTATCGAGAATTATTTTTTGTACTTTAGGATTTAATTGGATAATATCATTGGCTCTATCTTCAATTTGATCCAATAGATCTCTTGACATTCTAGAATGGTGCGTCAAATCAATTCTGGCATATTTTTGTCCTTTATTAGAGCCTGCCTGTCTAATATGTGGTCCAAGAATCTCTCTGGCCGCCCCTCCAACTATATGTACAGCAGTATGATGATCCATTAATTGTCTTCTTCGGACATCATTTACTTCTGCATCAACTTTACCTCTACTTAGGGAGCCATCAGTGAAATGGATAATCACATCATCTTCAATTCTAGTATCTAGAACATTAATTATTGTACCATCTTGTTTATGAAAATATCCCTGATCACCTAATTGGCCACCCCCCTCAGGATAGAAAAGTGTTCTATCGAGAATAACAAAGTGAGTTGGAGTAGAAATTACTTCATTTGAAAAATTAATTTTTACAGAATCTTTGTTTATCTCGCCACAATAAATTACTTCTGCAATGAAATGATTTTCACTTGTATCCAAATAATAATCTTTAGAAGTGACAGGAAATTTCTTTTTGAGGAAATTATTCTTATTTTTAATCTTCGCAGCATCTTTAGTTAGTCTTGCATTCCTATCTGCCATAACTGCTGAAAATCCAACTCTAACAGATAGACTACTCCAACCTAAATCATGAGAAATTTCCATTACCATTTCCGGATTAAGTCCCCTTTCTTCAGAGAGTCTAAATAATATTGAATCTGGAACCTCTGTTGCACTCTTTGGAATACTTTGTAAAGCCGTTTTTACTGCTGATTGCCCTTTTCTCAACATTTCATGATATCTAGATTCTTCCAACTCCAAGAGTAAAATAATTCCTTCTTCATTTTGAATGAAGTTTCCAATATTTAGATGATTTTCTATGTGATGCTTTCCTAGATCTGCTAAGCTTACATTTAAATTTAAATCACTTTTCATTCTACATACTCTTCTAGCAAGCATCCTTGCAAGATAACCAGCTTTTGTGTTACTCGGTATCAAGCCATCACCTAACATATTACACAAGGCATGCATATGATCAGGTATTGCATAAATAGAAGATAAAGGCTCAGTGATACGTTTCAAATCAGAAACTGATATCTTAATATTCTGCGAATTCAATCTTTCAATTAATCTAGTATAAAGTGAATTGACATTTGTGCCTACATCAATATTTAATATACCTGCCAATCTAGATAATTCTGATAATAATGCAGTTGTATCGACATCTAAATTTAAATCATTAACCATTGATTCAAAACCGATAGTTTCCTTTAACCAGGATACTGATTCTGGGTATATTGCTTCATAAATTGTCGGAGTCCCAGCTGCTGCCCAACAAAATCTTTCTAATCCATAACCAGTGTCTATAATCTGTAAATCCATCTCTCGATATCTTAATCCTTTAATCTGAATATCTCCATCTTCATGCTCCTCTAAATTCATGAATACTAAAGTAGCCAATTCCAAACCTCCTACTATTACTTCGAGTGCTGCTCCTGCATTTCCACCTCCAGACCAAGGATTCTCAACGTAGGTTATTTCTAACGGGTTGATTCCAAATGTGTTTACTAGCATATCGTCACAGAAACGAACGCATTGATCAATCCAATATACTACCTCGCCATCATTGGGTCTATTGAATGAATGATGAGCCATCATCTCGAAAGTCGTCAAATGCCTCCCTGAACGGCCAACTGCTGCAACATCAGTAAGTCTAATACAAGGCTGAGAAATACATAGTGGATTTGCGGGTGGAGGTACCCGGCCACTTGTCACATGAGGTTGAAAATCTGCAATACTTGCTATTGTGAGATGAATATCATCTCTCCACCGAGCAATAACTGGATATGGCTCTATTTTACTATGACTATTTGCAGAAAAATAATCTAGAAATGATGACCTCATTGAATCTTTAAGTTCTTTACCTCTCATGGGAAATCCATCAATAATCGGAGTGCCAATAAATGTGTATGGATCTTCATATGTGTCTCCCGAGGTTGTCCTATTTTCATCACGTGTCCAAAAGTAAAGACCTGTTACAGAACAAGTTCTTCTGAGATGTCCTGATGCTTCCCAAAAGGGGATATGAACTTCTCCAAACACCATCTCATGCACTGCCTAACATGTCTCGGAATAGTTAGACCAACTTTAATACAATTGTTGAAAGACCTGTCCGACTTATTGAAATGTATGCTCTAATTCGGCAGTCTATGGCTGGGGAGTGGAGAGAACATCTACATCCTGATGGCCCAGGCAGAATTCGGATTAGTAAACATGGTTCTATGAAAACAGATGCTATCATGGTAGCTGATTTAGAACATTTAGGAGCACATTCTGATGATAGGTCTCCAAATCAGTTGGTCAATACCGCTTCATTAGATGGAATTGTAGGAAATGCTTGGGCAATGGCAGACTGGCATTTTGGATATGGTTTTCCTATTGGAGGTGTCGTAGCGACTGATGTTAACTCAGGTAATGAGGGAGGAGCCATTTCACCAGGAGGGGTTGGGTTCGATATCAACTGTGGAGTGAGATTATGTTCTCTGGATGTTGAATATAAAGATATTAATCCTAAATCTTTAGCTAGGAAATTGGCAGATTCAATACCTGCTGGCGCTACTAGTAAGGGTGGAGTAAAATTAGATTCTACAGAAATTGATATGGTGCTTTCAGAGGGAGCAAGTGCAGCAATAGAAATGGGATGGGGAGAATCTAGAGATCTTGAGTTTATTGAATCAAATGGAATTTTAGAAACTAATGAAAGAAATTTAGGTGAAAGGGCGAAAAAGAGAGGGAGCAAGTCTATGGGAACATTGGGGTCAGGTAATCACTTCTTGGAGTTACAAGTAGTTGATAGAATTGTTGATGAAAAAGCTGCTGACGCATTTGGAATTCGTAAAGGGCAAATTACAGCTATGATTCATACTGGTTCCAGAGGTCTAGGGCATCAGGTTTGTTCTGACCATGTTTCTAACATTGAACAATACTATTCTAAAAGGGAAAATTCTTGGTACGCAGAGAAATGGAATATGAAAATTCCAGATAGGCAATTAGCTGCCGCTCCAATTTTTAGTAAAGAAGGGCAGCAATATTTTGATTCTATGTCAGCAGCAGGAAATTTTGCATTTGCAAATCGTTCTGCACTCACGCAAAGACTCAGGAATATATTGAGACAAGAAATTAGAATAGATAGTGATCTTGAGGTAATCTATGATGTAAGTCACAACATAGCTAAAATAGAAAATCACAAAGTCCATGGAGTTTCATGTGAATGTTGTGTTCATAGGAAAGGAGCCACAAGAGCACTCGGTGGCGATCACTCAGAGCTAGCAAGCAAGTTCTCAGGAATTGGGCAGCCAGTACTTGTTCCAGGAGATATGGGTACCGCTTCATGGGTTTTATCAGGACCAGAAAGTGGAGGCAATGACGCTTTTTCTTCATCATGTCACGGGGCTGGAAGAAAACTTTCTAGGACGGCAGCAAGGAGTAAAATAGACTCATCAGAACTGAAAAAACAACTTGAAAATAATGGAATTAATGTGCATACAAAAACTCCTAATGTTCTTTCAGAAGAAGCCCCTGATGCATACAAAGATGTTGATGAAGTAATAAGATTGACTTGTGAAGCAGGGTTAGCCAGACCTGTAGCAAGAATGAAACCATTTGCTGTAATCAAAGGGTAACTATTTTTTTTGGTAATGAATTTCGATAACGTCGTTATCTAACATCAGATAGTTTTCGAAATCTTGATTGATTTCTCCATTCACAAACATCACTATTTCATGCTCAGAATCAACTTTATACTCGAGAATTTGATCAGAATTGAATACCTCTCCCCAGATATTGAAAAACGCACCAATTGGAGCTGAGATTTGACTCGGTGTTTCGATATGCAGCCTTCCAGAGTCGTCATGAGTATGAATTCCCCTCATTCCATCTGGACACTCTGAATCCTGTATCCCTATATTTTGAGATATATACTGCTCATTCCCATTAATGAATATCGACAGGCTGCTGTGAGTATGACTAATATCGCTAGAATGACTTCCAAGACAGGTTTCTTCAATAGGCCATGAATCATTTTCAATCAAATCTGTATTACCTGTTGTACTTAATATTACAAATACCAAAGTTGCAGCAATCGCCCCACCAAACAAGATTTTTTCTAAATCCATGATAATCCGAGTACGGTAGTTCTCTTGAACTATGAGGTCATAGGAATCTCAATGACAGTGTTAGGAGACAGGCCCACCTATTGGGAAAGGGCAAAAAAAGAGTTATCAAGTAATGACAAAATACTTTCAAAAATTATTAATGAATATGACGATTTAGAATTAATATCCAGAGGAGATATATTCTTCACACTAATAAGATCAATAATTGGACAACAAATTTCTGTCAAAGCCGCTTCTACTGTCTGGTCAAGATTTACTGAAAGAGTTGGAGATATTAATCCAGAAAATATTCTATCTACTCATTTCGATGATTTAAGAAAATGTGGATTATCTCAAAGAAAAGCGGAGTATGTGATTGGCATTTCTGAATCTTGGCATGAATATGATAAGTTTGATTGGGAAAAAATGGAAGATCAAGAAATTATAGACAAATTAGTTAGTTTGAGAGGTGTAGGGAAATGGACCGCAGAGATGATTTTGATATTTACATTACTCAGACCCGATATTTTTCCAATAGGCGATATAGGGATGATTAGGGGGATTGAAAAATCATATAAATCTGGAGAAAAAATGTCTAAAGAGGAACTATATGAAATTTCAGATAAATGGAAACCTTGGCGAACTGTTGCATGTTGTTACATGTGGAG
>DATY01000029.1:71307-149726 GCA_002504905.1 Euryarchaeota archaeon UBA605
GACTGAACACCATCCGCTTCTTCCATAATCACGGTCAAAAGAGTATTAACCAATACTTTCAAGTCTTCTACTTCATTTTTTAGTTCTTCTACACTAATGGCTTCGCCTGTTTCGTCCATCCAATCCCATCCAAGGAATTTCTTCCTCAAAAATGGTTAGGTCTGTAAATAGCCTATAAAGACAACAGTAAGAAATCGTTTGAATATAGGGATTAGTTAGGGTTTAAAATTACCCCAACTAGAATCCTTAATCTTCGTATTCATCTTCCTCATATTCCCAATCATCTTCTTCATATTCTTCTTCTTCATCGTCATAATAATAATCATCATCACCACGACTACGCATAACCAGAATGGCGACTACAGCGACAGCGATTACAGCAACAGCAATTACCATGTACAGTCCTGTATCTGATTCTGCTTCTACAGGTAATGGCTGGACATTAATACCTGATAAATCAATATTATTCCCATTATCATTATTCCAATCCATTTCTCCCGTTTCAGGATCTTCTAAGATTAATACCAACAAGGGTTGCCCTGCTTGCCATGATTCCCACTGGAATTGTGCGTTAACACTGGATGATTGAGGACCCAGATAAATCTCAGTATTACCTTCTGACAAAGTTGTCAATGCGGGTGACCATTGTCCTGTTTCTGGATTTAATTCATACAAACCTACTGTAATTGTTCCATCTCTCTTACCGTCATTTTCCCAAAATGTTTGGAGAGTTAACATTTCTCCAAGAATAGGAGTAGAGGTTGGATTAATAACCACACGAGTATATTCTGGATTAAATTTCATTATTCTGAGTGTAGGCATTCTTGGCGCGGATTCACTGCCCAATCCAGTCACAACATTTCCAGCTCTATCAGTCGAAGTGACCCAGAAAGCAATTTGGTCGCCTTGTTCTATAGACATTCCATTAAGTGGAGTGAAATCAATATAACCCTGATAAACATCTTTAGTTTCTCCATCATCAATCATTGTTAATTGACCAGTATTCTCAGAACCAGCCACTGCAGTTCCGGATCTTAGAATAACCCAAGCAACATCTAGTGGCCCCTCTATCATGCCAATCTCATCGACCATAGTTACTGTCACAAATACATCATTTATGAGATCAGACTCTAGAAGGACTAACGATGAATCTGGATATGAAGATTGATCGAATAATACAGTTGGCGACTTGCTATCTACAGTTACAGAAGCATCTGAATTGATATCAGAAGAGCCTAATCCAGGAACGTTCAGAACTTCAGTTGAGACTGGCATAGTGGGATTCAGAGGTACTCTTGATGGTAAAATCATTGAACTATCGAAACTAGCATCATCATTAACTGAAGTAACAATTGATATTTCCTGGGTTCCATAAATTACAGTAAATTCAACTTCTAGATCATCTGGAATATCTGCTGCTAATGCACCTGAACCCGAATGATAAACAAACCCACTCATCCTGAATTCATCACCCTTTCCTAGATAGACCGAAACCCCCTCAGATTCTGCCTGTGGTGGAGTCAAGTCTTCGATATAATCAGGTATAGCTACATACTTGTTGTCAAGATACCAAGATAACTCTCCGATATTATTCTGATAAGCTACCGTTGTGAAGTCATCAACTATTGAAACACTAGGCTTGCATGAATTCTGATTATCTTCCCACGGGAAGTTCCAAGAAACTTCGAAAATCATCGAGAGTTGAATAATATCTGTAGAAATTTGTGTTGTCTGAACCGATATCGGAGTTACAAAACTATCAACATCTGACCAAATGGTTCCTCTTGATGGATCATAACTCATTTTACCTAACTCGCTAATTCCGTCACCACAAAGCATTATCGAAATATTATCTAATGTATTGAGGCCGTTTGCTTCTTCAATTTGCATAGTGAAAGTATGCTGATTACCAGGTAATAAGTAACCTAATTCACGATCTAATGAATATCCTGCAGATTTGATACTCGTAGGCTCATCAGTTGCTACGACTACAGTCGCCCATGAATTGGAGGCTCCTGGTCCTCCCCCCGTACCTCCATCTTGATAGCTTAGACCTGCCCAATCCGTGCCTTCAAGATACATATGTACTGGAGAATTGAAACTTTGTTGCGACACATCAATTCCTACGAAATTAACTTGTTGTTGACCAGTCATCCCAGGTGTTAATGGTTGGAACATAGACAAGTACTCATCTTCATTAGCAACTCCATCTCCATTAATATCATCTACAGAACCACGCCAATATCTAAGTGTTAGAATTTCACCTCTTGCCTCTGATTCTTCAACTGTTACAAATAGAGATAATGGTGTAGAAGGATCCCAAACTTTGCCATGAGCGGCTTTCAGACCAGATGGAGTATTTACTTCAAGAGGTCCTGCTACTGGAGGTTCGTGGTCAACTCTAACGTTGACCGACGGTGGAGTTCCTGTTACATCCTCTGCACCTAATGAATAGCCAGTAGGTCCGACTGTATTCATCAAAGGAGAAAGATAAACATTAGAAAGTCCAGTTGGAGATGAAATTAAACCTGTGTATTTACCTCCCTCTTCCGAAGTTAATAGATAACTTAAGCCGGAGATATTAAGCCCCACGGTGTAATCTAATGCCTGTGGCCTAACTGCAGTAGAATCTTGGAATTTTACAGTTCCAGTAATATTTAATTCACTACCATCAGTCATCGTAAAAGGATAAAATGTAGAATATTGATTTGATAAAAGTCTACCAAATTGATCTCTAACTTCGAAAGAATCTATCATCAAATCATTTTCTACTGCATTCTTTCCTGATTCTCCACTGAAAGAAACAGATGGCCATACAGTCTCTCCTGATTGATCGAATGCTTGAGATACCCAACGTATAGAATTAACATCATCCCACATCCAACTAACATCGAACATCCAGTGTACAGTAACATCATCGTATCCATCATTATGAGTCGTAATATCGATGAATGTTGAAGGATTCATAGGAGCAACTGATGAACCCGAAACTTGGGTGAATGATACTGCATCTGATCCTTGGCCCCACAAACCATCTGCACTGTTAGTAACCTCGAACATCAAAATTTCACCATCAGAGGCAATTCCTCTAAGAGAAATCTTTTCTAAATTAGAATTATCAATCAAGTGATGATGTTTGGTAATAATTTCTACAGTCTCACCATTTGGATAGAGAGTATTAGGTACTGCAAAGTCTCTATTTGTAACAATATAATCAAACTTCAGGTCTCCATCGATAGCAACAGATCCTTTATCGGCAGTAATATTAACCGGAATTGATACTTGAGTTGGTGGAGGATCGTCCTGAGTCATTGAACTATGGTAATCAGAAATTGAAGGGCCTAGGCCTGAAACATTTTCAAAAATTAAGTATCCAATTCCAATTGTAGAAATAGATACGGTTTGAGCATAATTCGATTCTAGTGTGATTGAAACATCTCTCCATTGCCTACCTGTATCGTAATCTGTATGCGATGTAGGAAGAGTATTAATTCCAGCAATTTGGCTATAGTCCAATACACAATAGAATATTTCTGACGAAGAAGAACTGGTTTGGCTAGATGAGCCAACTGTTAAACTAATAGGAGATTCGAATACTCCATCAGAATCTGGAGAAACAGAAATTATTCCATTATTAACAGCTGCTAAAGATGGTAATCTAACCATTATTGAAGATGGTGAGCCAGATTCTAAACTAACAGTTGAACTGGTAGTAAATGATTCAATCCCATCTGAAATTAGTGATTGCCAACCATAGTGACCATAATCTGAGCCAATTGGGAATGACCAATCTACTGACCCATCATTGATTATATCAATTGCAGGATTAACTGCGGGCTCAGCGAAATTTGATGTAATTACCATTCTATCTATCCAACCATTAGTAGGTAAAGATACAGATAGAGAGAAGCCTGTTTGAGGAATTGCGAAAGGAATCGAACCTTGAGATGTTTGACCCAATGTCGCCCCAGTGAATGAATATGCTGTAACCATTAATCCACTAGAAAAATTTCCTGAAAGAGTGACACTCTTGATCGGCCTCGATGAATGAATATAATCCGAAGTAATTGTTCCGGCAATACTCGTAGCATTGAGTAAATCATCAACCACTTCAATACTCGGACTAAAGTCCCATCCGTTGTAATCTGCACTCGACGCAGCAAGATATCTCTTTCCACCAATACTAATCTTCGTTAATTTAGGCGATACTTCTTCATCATTGGTATCCATTATCACTTTAATTCGTACACGATCATATTCTTCAGAATCAACACCTGCTAATGAGAATGGGAAACTGATATTATGATAACCAGGGATAATATTTTCATCAATATCCATTAAACTACCTCTGATTGAAGTATTATCTGGAATTGTTGCCTCAATATCAACCCAACCATAGTTGAAAATATCTATGCTACTCATATCTATGGCATTACTTAACCAATATCCTCCAGAACCATAATTTGCAATAAGAATACCAAAGTTATCTATGTAAGCACCTTGATATGTGACTGAAGTATCAGTAGATAAACGGAAGCGGAATCTTAACTCATCACCAGCATAATTAGATAATGGTGCCTGCCTGTTCTCAAATTCATCCTGGTTACAATCACCATTCATCCATGCATCATGACCATACATTTGGTTTCCAGAATATCCAGGCGAACCATCATACCACCCAGGAATCTGAGGGTCAAAGTAGTTCCATGCCCCCCCATTTACTTGAATCTGGAGACCCACTGCATCCCAACTATTTTCTGTACATATCCATTTATCAAATGTTACATATGCTAAACCATCATTAGGAATATCATATGTTGGAGAAGTCAATAATGAGTTCTGATTATTCCCATAATTTCCATTTAGATTTGTACCGTAAACATATGGGAATGAAGGTTCATTATCAGGACCTGCGGAGGTACCCAATTGACCATAGTTCCATGCTGATTGTTTCGACCATCCAGGAGCGTTACTCGTGGTAGGATTGGATGCTGTTGAATCTTCAAATCCAAATATCTGCTCTAAAACTCCTCCTGTTAAAATATGATAATTCCAATCATCAAACCCTACACTAGTTCCTATTCCTGTACCATAATGATACATTGAATTCTGACTTTCTAAATCATCTCTGAATAATAAATTCCCTGATTCATCTACGACACGAATATCTTCTAGTGTAAATCCTTCCTGTGTATCACCAGGATAGTTTCCTCCATAATTTGTCCAAGAATCAGTATCGACTACAAATCTAATGTAAACGTTAGCCTGATTTTGATAAGCAGTTGGAATACTATATTCAACAGTCCTAATGCTATTGCTTTGATCACCAAAAACTCCATCATATGAGGGATAACCGGGAATTGCTCCACTTCTATCTTCACAGGCACTTGCTGTGGATGTAGTTCCAGTAGAAGAAAGATCATACCAAGTCGCATTATTCAATGAAAGCTCAATACAAGCGTTATCACTAGTAGAACCCTGTAAATCCCATTCCATGTCTATTTCAATAGAGGATGTAGAATTGGTTCCAGATAGATCTATTGTTCTTTGAAGTGCACCATATGAATTCGCTACATAGTTACAAGATGAAGATGTCATTGACATACATCCATGGTGCCAAACTCCAAAATTAACTCCATCATTATTGAAATCGATGTTATCCAAGAACCATCCAGGTCGCTCATAAGAAGCATTTGGAGAGGTCCAAATGTGGAATCTAAATTGGATTTTCGAAGCATTATCGACATCAGGAATTGAGGAAATAGTTATGTTCTCACTGAGCCATCCACTATGAGTTGGCGATGCGAAAACTGGTACTGCGCCACTGGGAGCCCCATTAGGAGAAGGACCTTCTAAAGACATGGTGCTTGGATAACCACCATCAGGAGCGATGTAAGTCCAGTCATTCCAACTACCAGTATTAATTCTATATTCTATCCATGTCCCATCACCACCACCTGATGCGGTACTATCCAAATGATACCAATGATCAAAAGTCATGTAAAGTCCATTGTAGGTATCTGAATCAGGTAAATTAACTTGGGGTAGCAAGAAAGAACTACTTGTTCCACGAGGTACTGCTGCACCTGGCATAGTACCAACTGCAACAATTCCTTCAGTTGCTGAAGATGGAATAGTTCCATATGACATAGTTTGTTCACTACCAAGATTGGTTCCATTATGATTGAATGTTGTTGCACCCCACATTTCTTGGATATTACAAAGATAATTTGTATCAGAAATTTCCGTGGCATCTAGCATTGAATCTTCATCAGTATCCATTCCTGCATTAACCACATAGCCACCTAACATACATTGAGAAGTTGATCCTGCTGCAACAGAAGTCACAGTTATCTCATAATCGAAAAATCCTCCTAAGCCTGCTTCAATTACTGCAGATGTACCGCCCGAACTAGGTACGATTGTAGGAGAACTGGTATACCCACTACCTCCATTATTCACAAATGCCTCATAAATTGCCCCTGTGGTTTCAAGAACACTGGATAATGAAGCTCCACTTCCATTTGTACTAGTAACCAATACATACATTGTTTGCTGATTGGTATAACCAGATCCACCATTGCTAACTGTAACTGAGGTAATTGATCCATTGCTAGCTACACTAGCTACTGACGCACTTGCGCCTGTTCCAGTGCATCCACCAGGACAAACAAAAGATAAGGAATCTCCAACTTCATATCCAGTTCCTCCATTTGAAATAGATATACTATCGATTGCACTGCTGATGGTGTAACTCCCTGAAAAACCGCTACCTGAACCTCCAGTTGCAGATAATGTACCTGCTGTGTAGCCACTTCCTCCATTAGTAATATTGAGAGTAGTGACACTATCTTCTAATGCATTTCCACTACAATACATCAATGTCCCAGTTATCTCATCATTGGATAAAGAACCATCAAAGTTGTTATCATATCCATGATCTACCCAAGATCCTGAAAGGTTATTACATTCGGAAACAGATGTTGAAGAATCTACTGAGTAAACATGTTCCCAACCAGGCGAATACGTGTAAATCTCATTCATCGATACATCGATGTCGCCTTCATCGAAAGTACTAATGTTTGATCTTGTTCCATCATCAAGTAGGGTGATTTGTTCTAAATCTTCAATAAAATTAGTTCCAAAAAATCGACCTGTGTCTAAATCTGCTCCATCCCACACAATACCAGGCTCCATAGAGGTTGCCATTTCTGTATTGGTGACGTGAAGCCAACCATCCTGAACAGTAGCATTACCAGGCACTCGGAAACCGGTCAGAGTAATACCCTCGTCGGGAGGATTTACTGAACTTGGCCCAGTCCAAGAAGTTGTAGCAGCGGATGTTAGCGGGGCGATTATCATCAATAGCACTAGTGCAAGTGCAGTCCTACGGCGGTCAGACATGTCTGTCTCGTTAGTTTGTTACATTATGAAGTTATTTCCGTAAGATTGTTGAAGGTACAGTAAAACAGTAATTTCAATTCTATAAATGGAGCCACTGGGGAGAATTGAACTCCCGACCTTCCCATTACCAATGGGATGCTATACCCCTAAGCCACAGTGGCGACGTTTAATCCAAAAACAATCGCGATTTAATCACTACGGAAGAGGATTCAAAATCACATATGGAAAGCAACAGACTCAAAATGTCGGAGAGGTCCGGCAATAATGAAGCCGAGGTCGCATAGCCTGGTATTGCGCATGACTGGAAATCATGTGGGATTTTCCCTCGGGAGTTCAAATCTCCCTCTCGGCGCCACATTTATTCTAATGTTTATTTTGAAACATAGAATACCATACATATAATGATTTTTTGAATCGGAATAAGGGAGTTACTTAATGCAGTATTTCCTGTCGCATAAACATAGGAGGCCTCCGTTCAATGAGTGATGGAACAGAAATTGGAACACAAGAGTCTATCAGACTCAGTGAAATTACTTTGAATTATAACTTTTCAGAATATAATGAAAGGTTAAAGATTCTAGATAAATTTATGCAAGAATCTAAGTTTCATCTAAAGATGATTCTTAAGGGCTGGGGTGCATTCGAATTTTCAATTTTTGGCGTAGGAGTTCTAGCAATCCTACTCGGTTCATGGGATTTAGGAATAGGTGAATTGAGAAGCGGTGGAGACTACAATAGAGTTGGTAGCGAAGGAATGTTATTTCTAGAAGATCTCTCTCTAATGCTTTCACTTCTATCTATGATTGCTTGGGGGATTTTTGTAATTCAATTGTTTATTCGTTTTCCAATAATGAGAGAGAATCTAGTTTGGATGATTGTCGGGATGATTGCGGTACAAATAGGATATATTATCACCTACTCTGACTATCCAAACTTTCCTGAAAATGTCAATATAGGAATGCTGGCTCCAATAATCCTTGCGAATCTAATTTTCTCATTTCTTGTAATCTTTGTAGTTCATAGAGCAGTTATCGAAACAAGAGATGTGCATGTAATTGAGAGGCATTCACATCCTGACCCTAGGGTTGTCGCTACAGCTTGGAAAGATCATAGTTTGAGATTATGGAGTTTGGGGCTGGGAACATGGATGGTCCTGGTAAATATTTTCTCTTGGTCTTCATCAAAATCAGTAGCATTAAGACCAATATCTTCTGAAGAAACCGTTTTTAATTATCCTTGGTTATATCTTGTTTGTAGTATAATATCAATTTTCTTTTTGATACACATTATTTGGTATCCTCAATTCATGCTTGGGGCAGCAGAAGATAGAATTCAATCAGTTAGAGCAAGAGAAGTTTCCGGAGAAATCGATTATAAATCTACAAAGGATGTTCAGGGTATTTGTCCGATTTGTAAAGAGGAAACCGCCGCTATTCAGAAAGCTAATGGAAAAATAACAATACCTTGCGAGTATAATTGTGGAGGAGTTGGAACTCCCGGTTCAATTTGTAAGGAATGTGAGATGACCTTACCTACTAGAATTAATTGTGCCAACTGTAATTCTAATACTATAATTTCAAGTCATTTTAGTAGACAAGATGCGTGGTAATTGGTGTTAATAATAATTGGTTGTTAATATGATTTGGGGAGTGTTTCTTGAAGTTATTTCATGGGTGTTATTTGATATTTTATGGGCAATAATCAAGTCAATCTATGATGGTTTTAGGTGGATTATAAATCTCATAAAAACTGTAATTTTTGCTATATTCAGTGAAATTTCAGAAAAAAAAGAGAAAAAAAACTTAGGTACAAATATGGAGAATTCAAATGGAGAAGAAAATATAATTGATGTAATTAATGCATCAAAAACAAGAGACGAAGATGTGTTCAAATTACTTGTTGGCTTCTCTGCTACTTTGATATCAGGATTCATCTTGGCTGTAATACTTCTATGGCTATTTTTTACCATGAATGGAGAAGTATTTGGTTTCAGCCCACCTCAATCATTAGTCACTTGGGAAGATGAATATAGAGACATGACTGGAATAAATGAAATTGAAGGATTGGACGGAACAGGTGTATCATTATGCATAGTAGATTCAGGAATTGATATTTCACATCCAGATTTAGAAAATATAAATCTTTTAGGTTGGAATGATGTCATTAATTCTAGTCCAAATCCATATGATGATGATGGTCATGGAACAGCAATGGCAGGTATAATTGTCGCAGATGGAGGATTAAATGGAATCGCAAAAAATGTCGATTTATTTATTGCGAAGGCAATAAATTCTGATGGTTCTGGTACAGATGACGGGATTGCAGAAGCGGTAGATTGGTGTGTTTCACAAGGTAGCGATATTATTTCTTTAAGTCTAGGAGGTGGACAAGGTATTGGTGGTGATTTATTCACTACAGATTCACTTGAGGTTGCAGTAGAAAATGCAATCGATCAGGGAGTATATGTTGTTGCTGCAGCAGGGAATGATGGTGAGGATGATGATGGAGATGTATCTTCTCCCGGTTCTGTTAAGGACGTAATTTGTGTCGGAGGTGTAACTAGACTTGGTAACTCATGGTCTGGAAGTTCAGAAGGAGATAATAACGGAAGACTATGGCCGAATCCAATTCTTCCAAGAAATGATCCTGATAAAAAACCAGAAATAATCGCGCCTGGACTTGAGGTACCAGTGTTGATGATAAACTCGAATTCATGGTGGGGATGGTCGAGTGGTACATCTGCTTCAACGGCATGGGTGTCAGGTGGACTGGCATTGTTCTTACAAGAATATCCTGATTTTCAAAGAAATACAGATAGTGATTCGACAAAGATTGAAGAAATTAAACAGCTATTGAGTGAGAACTCACAAATGAAAAATGGACAAAGTCAACATGATGATCATTTTGGTTATGGAATATTTAGAATTGATTCTTTAATAGATTCAGCCAAAACAAATTCTTCTAATCTAGAAAATATAATTGAGACTTCAGATTTAACTATGCAAAAAAATATATTCGAAATATTTCAAAGTGAACGACGAATGACGGCTAGAGTCCCACCAGACAATTCTATAAAAGCCATAGAATGATTATCATTACAATCTCGTATCACTTCCATCCATTGATTAAATGATTCTACTTTCTTTTGGGCCTCATTGGGTTCTTGACCTTCTTCAGGCACACCAACATCACCTGTAGGTACTTCTGGCTCTTTAACAAGGATGAAACCACCTTTAGAAATCACATCTAATGCTGCTATTGTGGCAGATGCTCTATGATTTTCAGGTAGATCAATAATTATCATATCTATTGGTTGGGGGAGAGGTGAAGGTTTCGCACTGGATGGTAATGCAGCTGTTGCAACAGACCATGAGGAGGTTTCAGCAGTAATTTCTTGCCATGATCTTGTCAAAACTTGTGTCCACTGTTCAGAAGAATGACGGCGGATAAGACGATCAATAATAACTCCAAATTTACCTGCTGGTTCAATGATTCTAAATGAATCTGGCCGAGGCCTATTTTCGACGGGTGGATTTGCAGGATCGCCAGTCCATAAGTCAAGTAACCAGGCAGTTAGATGACCAATTCCTCCACCTACAAGAACCACATTTCTGGCTGGAATTTTAGATGTTATATCCCTAATTTTAACTCTAAATGCTCGTGATAAGGGAATCAAATTCATATGTAACATCTGTTGACCAATATTGGCTGCTATCTGAGGTTCTTCATCGCCAAAATCAGAATCTAAAGATAGTAATTGTTCAAACATTTCTCGCTCGGACATCTGTGGTAATCCAATGCCGCCCCCGTCACTCATGTCAATGGCTATATTAACTTCAATTTCAACCATCCCATGCAAGGATGGCTTCAATAAAGAAAGTCATCTCGAAGGTACATGGAAGATACTGGCATCGATGAAGAAGTATTTGATGCTGCAGTATGTCCTGAATGTACAAAAATGACTGAACATGAAATTCTCAAAAGGAATGTAAAAGGAGACGGAGAAGATCTGTTAGTCAGATGTTTGATTTGTAGCAATGTCCATAACTTACAATTAAGACCACCTAAGTCTGTTTTGATTAAAACGACATTGTCAGATAGAATGGACAGTGAGCTGGCATTAATAGAAGCAGATGAAGACGAAGAAATTAACAAATATGATTATTTTCAACATAATGAGCAAACTTACAGAATAACAAGAATAGAAGATTCTACATCTAGAGAATGTAAGAATCTTAATGCAGCTGATATATCTGCAATGTGGGCAGTTAGGGTAGATAGGACAATAGTTCCTGTAACAATGACTGAGGGTGAGATTAGCGTCCCTAGCAGTATAGAATGTGACCCTGATAGGATTTTCTCTTGTGGCGCAATTATGCAGATGAACGGTAGAAGATGGAGGATTAGAGCACTCCATACCGGTAAAGGTAGAACTCTCAATGGGAAA
Source organism: Euryarchaeota archaeon UBA605 (assembly GCA_002504905.1). Lineage (GTDB taxonomy): Archaea > Thermoplasmatota > Poseidoniia > Poseidoniales > Thalassarchaeaceae > MGIIb-O2. Next base: position 83,159 of record DATY01000029.1, read on the forward strand.
AGAATCGCTAGTGAAATTAGAAGAATCTATCTACATGTTCCAGATGATGACCGATAAATAATAAGATTACTTTCTATTAGTCCAAGGCATAATTATGGTTTTAGTTACATGCCAAGCAATATCTGGATTTTCTCGGATTCTTCTAACACCATACTCATACCATTTCGTACCATATGGAACGTAAACTCTAGTTAAGTGCCCTTCTGATGCTAATTTTCTTCTAAGATTACCTCTGACACCGAGAAGGAATTGGAATTCGTATCCTGGCCCCTTTCCAACTCTGGTAGAAGAGGAATTATTTCTAGAATCGTGGTTTACAGATATATTCATTTTTTCCAATTTTTCCAAACTGTGATTAATTATGGGGATATCATGTGAGGCTACAGCAGTGTAACATCCCTTTTCTAACATCAAATCGATACATTCATTTGTTGAATCTACTATTTCTTGATATTTCGTATAAGAAATTTCTTCTGATTCTAAATATATTCCTTTGCAAATTCTAAAATCAGCTAGTGGCCCTAATTTCTGTGAAACTGCGACTATATCCTCTTTGGTTCTGAATAATCTACCTTGTAGCACAGTTCCTATGTTCTGAAAACCCTTTTCTTGCATTTCCAAAACCACATCAATGGTTTCTTGTGTCACTCTATGATCTTCCATATCTAATCGAACAAAGATATCATTCAGCGCTGCCTTTTTAAGAATCTCTTCTATATTTGATAATGCCGCATTTTTATCAATTAATAATCCAAAAGCTGTGGGTTTCAAAGAAATATGCGCATCAATTTGATTAGATACTATTGAATCCAGAACTCTAGAATATTCATCAACAAAATACCTTGCTTCTTCAAGATCATTAATTTCTTCTCCTAAGACATCAATTGTAAAACAAGTATTTTCTTTAGACATACCCTTCATTAAATCAATTGCTGATTCTAGTTCTGATCCCGCAACATAACGTCCCGCTATACGCTTAACCAAAAACTTCGGAGCAAACGGCATCAAACTAACAATGATTTTCCCAATCACTCCCATATACTGTCGAAGAGAATTAAAGATTTGATTATTCTCTTTGAGAGATTTGCTTACCACGCCTAACTTCTATACCTAATTCATCCAATTTTTGAATAATTACTGAACGTTCCCAACCCTTGAATGACTTTCTATCTAGGTGAGCAAAAATCTTACTATTAGGGAAAGAAATTCTTGTTGATTCAACAGTTTTTTCGATACAATCTGACCATGTTCCGGAAGGATTCTCAGATTTAGATTTTTGATCGAATATTAGGGAATAATTTGCTATCAAATGTCCTAAATTAATTTCTGAATCAATAATAACTGCTTTATGTCTTGGAGCATAGTGACCACCCCCAAAACCAATCATCACCTCCAAATTAGAATTAAAAAATTTTGATTTACTATCAAACATTCCTAAAACATCAGAGATCACTTCCGCCCAACATTCCGCAACGTCATTTCTGTTCCACTCATTTTCAGTAGAACCTATCTCAATATACAAAGTAGGTGTTTTTAGTATTGGTCCATGATGGGTGGTCTCCATAGTTAAATCAAAATCATGATGTAAATTTCTTTCTCTAGCCAAATTGTTCATTCTCCTGAAAAGTGATGCAAAATATCTGCTTGGTGGCACCAAAGTTCCATTTTTACCTCCAGATTTACCTTCCTGACCATATGGCAAGGCACCTGGAATGCCTATCGCATGCAAAGTCATTGCTGGAGTATTTGAACTTGAAACATGTCTAGATAAAATAAGTACGTCATCAACAGGAAGATTCGTACTTTTTTTAAAGGTGGAATCTATATCATTTGCTCTTATATGAATTTGATCAATAACTAATAGATAAACTCTACCACATTTATGTATAAAATAATCACCTACTGATGAAGAAAGAGTCTCACCCCAGCCATCTAATCGCAACATAGCATCGTACAATGTCATTGATGCTGAATCAGATTTAGAAGCCAAAATTAGCACTCCCATGGGCGTCCCAAGGAGAGTTTAATTTTCAATCCTCTGAACCACACCTTGAAACACTGGAGTTTAGACGAGTTAACATGGTAGATTCCGGAACAGGTTTTGCTCCCATAAAAATAGACTCTGGTGAGAAAGTACATGTTATTTCTGGAGTCTCAGGACAATTACTGAAAGTTGATGAAAAACTAAATCCTATTGGAGAGGTTAGTCAACCATTTCCTGCTACAATTACATCAAGTACGATAGTCGATGATAAATGGATTGGAGTTTGGGTAGAAAGAGAACTCAGGCAGGCAAGAATGGCTGCATTTGACTTAAATGAAGAATGGTTAAATGGTGAAACAAAAGCAATTTTAAGGAATAGAAAAGCAGATTTTCTTTTACATCCCTCATCTAGCAATTGGTCACAGATATTAGATTCAGAGCCAACTGCACTATCAAAAATTGATAATTCAATTTGTTTTTCTAGTATCAATAAAGGGATTTACAGAATTGATAATGAATCAAATGAAATATGGAGAGCTGAGATCCCTAAATGGAAAGAAATAGAAAAAATAAATTCATTTGATGAAATAGTTGGATTTATAGAAACAGAAGAAGGAATTGTATTAATTTCAAGAGCCGGTGGATTCGCAATTATGGATCAAAATTCAACTATAATCCAGAAAGGAGTCTTGAGAATGCCAGAAATAATTACAGGATTCCAATATGAGAAAGGATGTGGGTGGTTCATTAAATTAAACGGAAAATATTTCGCAACTCTATCTTCATTGACTGAAGCGCCAAAAATTTATAAGATTTTAGGGCCAGTTTATGATGTGAAAAATATCGAAGGAGATTGGATATGGACTGGATGGAGGCACGATGGAAAACTGGATAAAAATGGCGAATTGTCTATTAAATCTAGAGAAAACATTGGCGTTGGTATTATTGGAGATAATGTTCTAACAAATGATGGGAAATGGGAAAAAATTAGAATTTAATTACTCTTCTTCATCATTTGAATTATAACCACATTTGCCGCAGGATTTGCGATCTTCATGGATTGCCAAGAATACACCTGGGCCACAACCAGGCTCAGGACAAAACTCCGCCCGTTCTAGTTTGTCGCCATTAATCTTGTATTTTGACCACTTAGACTTTGGATTAGGTCCTTCTGCCATTATTCATCGCCTCCTGTTTCTTTTACTGCACGAGTCTTTTCATGCCTTTCGACAATAAATTTTGGTTCTAATGAGGCCGACTCTTCTGAATCATAAATTAAAGCAATTCCAGTGGTTAATGGCATTCCATATCTAGTATTAACATTCTTTACAAAAACTAATTCCTTTTTCGATCCAGGTTCCGCCTTAGCTGCTGCCGTAATCATTTCCGATAGAGTAGGTGTTGGAAGGTTTGCATGATTCCATTCAAATGTTAATTCAACCCTTCCGAGTAGTGGATTTTCTTTTCTGTCTATTATTTGCATATATTTTCCCTCCTTTATCTAATGTTTACCTTCAAAGCATAAGCGCCAGGATCATCTATATTCAGCCTTTTAGCAACTTCAGATCTTTTAGGATTAAGAATTATCACATAACCCTGCCAGTCAGTGGTTACAGGAGCATTAGGGCACCATTTACAATTAACTGGATCTTTTTTATTTTCTGGTTCGGGGAGAATGCGATTACATTCCCCGCAGGCAAATGGTTGCTTAGCCATCTTAATCCTGCTCCTGTATCCACGAATATGCACCAAGTCCATCCATTTTACAATTCAAACCAATTTTACTAGCTCTTGGATCGTTCTGATTAATCGCTTTGGAAACTACACGAGAGCGTATGTAAGAACCCTCTTCTAGATATTTTCCACTGGATGAACCTTCAATTCTCTTGACTCCTAAATTAACATTTATTGGCTCATCAAGAATCTGTGATTTATGCAATAAAGCCTCCATAGGGCCTATTCTTACGAATGCACCATATTCTGAAATCTCAGATGCATATCCATCTACAACTTCATTATTTTCCATGTTAAAAAGAAGAGCCTTGAACTTAACTCGTTGATATATCGCACCATCTCCATGGATAATTTTTCCGCGACCCAAAGGTTCATGATCGAATGTTAAAACTGTATAATTTTCATCTGGATCGAAGCGACCTTCAAATGCATCATTTGCCAACTCATCGATATGGTCAACTAGGTTACGCCCTGCACGAATATATTCTGCAGGTATTCTTATTGTATCTTCGCGGGTAACTATGCTGTACATGTTTTTTCCTCCATTTAACGGACTGCTCCGAGGTTTGTCGGAGGAAGGCAGAAAGACCCCCCGTCCCTCATCGGCAAAGCCTCCAGAGGAGAAGTCCGTTGAGTCGCCGACTTACCACCCCTGTATAAGCGCAACGGATGAAAAATGACTTCGGAAAATCAGATTTACCCCACAGACCGTAGGTCTGGATGATAGTTTAGTGCGAATGTTCAAGTGGGTATTGAACCCCATTTAGACCCTGATGCGAGGGTTCACTATGTCAAATCAATTAAACAAAGTTACTATTTGTTTGGTAATGACATCTCTATTAGTGCTAATGCCTCATTCAGGATTATTATCAAATTATGGAGACTATAGTGATGAAATTAAAGAAAAAAGAATTAACTCATCTTCTTCTGATTCTGATTCGTTATGGGTAGATGGTGGGCAACCTTGGCCCCAGCCAGGTAGAACTTCTGGTAGAGAATCCACTCCGCCCAATCATGGACCTGATGGAGGAGCAGGATTGGGTGCTCCAGATAATATTACAGAATTACAGTCGATAGTAGACCCTGTAATCAACTGGCAATATAGCAATTATATTTATTCTACAGATGCGTTTGCTACTCCAATTGCTGACCTATCTGAATCAATTGTATCCGACGAAGATTCTGATGAAAGATGTGGAGGAGACTCATTATTCACTGTAATCATACAAACAGAAGATGTTGGAGGAAGCTTGCATAGTTTCCTTAGAATAATAGAAGGAGAAGATGCAGATCTTGCCTGGGAAGTTGACCTAGGAGAAACTGATGAAATTAAGGCATCTCCAGTAGTTGTAGATTTAGACTATGATGGGAAGCAAGAAATTCTTGTTTCCTTTGATTTAAGTGGAACATTCTATGTCAAAGGTTATTCTCCTGAATTAGTTTGTTCAGTAACCGGTTGGTCACCAGGAGGTAGTCATGTCACTGAATTATTGTGGACATACTCAGATTCTACGTTAATGATTGGAAGTACTGATGGCCCTTACGTCAGTAATGCGTATGGCGGACACAAGCCTACTGCCCAGCCTCTACTTGCAGATCTAGACTTGGATGGAACAGCGGAATTAGTACTTTCATTAATTGAGAAAAATTCTGAAGAACCAGTAATCTTAGCATTAGATATCACCGGGACTTCTGCAACCTCCATATGGGAGAAAACATTGGATAAAGGAACACATCCATCAGATCCAACATTTGTACAAACTGATGAAAATACTGCTTTCGTGATTTTAACTTCTGTTCAGAGTTCTACAAGTGCAATGTGGCTGTGGAAACTTGATGCAGCGGATGGTGACTCAAATTGGGATGGGAAATCATTGGAAAATCTAAATAATTTTGATTCCAATGTACCTCACATTAGGCTTCCAGGACCTGTGATTGCAAATTTAGATTCTGATGACGCTATGGAGATGGTGGTTACAATACCATCTGATTTTGACGGTAGTAGTGCAGCATATGGTGCTGAATATTACGGTATTGAAATTAGCGATGGTACAAAAATTTGGGATTTTGAGGCCTCAAACGGTTATGCGGATTCTGCACCTATAGTTATTGATACTGATGAAGACGGAGATCATGACAGAGTTTGTTGGATTACTTGGACTACTAACAGTTGGAACACGAATAGAGATGGTTTCGCAGGATGTCATGATGACACTGACGGAACCAATCCTCAAGAAGCATGGAGTAAAGAAATTCTTGAACCACAAGGAGCGCCGAATGACGGAATTGCAGTTTCTTCACCTATTTGGATGAATATAGATGACTCTGACGAACCAGAATTAATTGTGCCATATGGTAGAGAATTAAGGGCTTATGATGGAGAATTAGGAACTATGGCTGGAATAAACTCTTTCTGGAGTGAACCAATTGCAATTAACCATAGACTTTGGGCATCACCATCATTAGCAGATATTGATGGAGATGCAACTTTAGATTTAATTCTTGGAGATACCGTCATTTCAAATCAAGTAGCTGATATAAGGCCTCAATTGGATGGAAGAAGCATAGAGTTCAGCCCAGTTGCTCCAGACCCAGGAGAAATGGTAACTATCACAGTATCTTTTGAAAATTCAGGTACCGCAGAAACTGATGAGGATTCAGATGTTATCTTATATGCTGATAATCAGATCATAGCTCAAGAAAGATTTGGGAATATGCAACCTGTTGATCCAACAGGTTCAGGTTCTCTATCTACATTTACTGTAGAATGGTCAGGAAATCTAGGTGAACATGAATTCAAACTAGTTTTAGACCCTTACAGGAACATTACACAATCTAGATACGATAATGATATTCATATTACGACATTGAGCATAGTTAATCCATATAATGCTAGTTTTGAGATCCCCACTGAACCAACCGTTGTCACACCCGGTGAAAACTCACTATTTACTCCAAATATTCGTTCTACAGGTAGGTTAGCAGGAATATGGAGCCTATCCGTAGACGACACAAATCTACCGGAAGGATGGACGTGGAGCGATGAAACTACTGATGGCTTAGATTCAATTCAGATAGGAGTTGGGCAAATATGGAGTCCGAATCTGAGAATATTTGCACCGAGTGATGCATTAGGTTCTGACTCGGGTTACTTGACCCTAACATTAACTTTAGATGACGATAACAATGTTTCAATCTCTGCACTAGCAGCGGTGGAAGCAAATAGAACTAGAGGTCTCTCAATTAGAGGGCCCGATGGGACTGCAAATACTCATGGATATGGTCTAACTGGAGAATACGCAGAGGCATGGATACTAATTCATAATTTAGGAAATGCATTGGAAAATCAAATTATTATGTCTTGGGATACAACTTCATGGGGTAATGATCTGAAATTATATGATTTAGAAGGAAATCAAATTCCTGCTCTAACTCTAGAACCAGATGAGATAATTTATGTCACTGCAAGACTGGATGTACCTAGTAATGCAAATTTGGGAGATTCAGTTAGTACACCTCTAGAAATGTGTGTTAGCGAGAATATATGTCAAACAATCGATATCTCATTCACCGCTACTGGCGTGACCACAGATGTACATCAGAGAACCGTTCCCGGCAGGACATTGTCATGGGATATTTCAGCAGACATGCCTGTTGGGGAGAATCAACTTGAATGGTCTATGAATGATGCAGGATTAGTGATTCCAGGATGGTCTTGGAGTACGACCGGCGATTTAGAAATAGTTGATGAATTACTAATTCTTACTAGATCAGGGTCATCAAGAGTCTATGGAACAATAATATTGAATTTACCTAATGATGCTCCTCCATCATACCATACATTCATTGAACAAAGTAGTCAATCAACAGATCATATCTTACAATTCTCACTCGAAGTATTACAAATTTATCGAGCTGATTTGACAATTACTTCTCCAATAGAACAACCATATGAAGTTGAAGTTGAGGAAGATGTTCTAGTTATGATAAAGTTAGAGAATCCAGGAAATGGATTCGATACTTTCATATTAAGTTCAGAACTAGTTACAAACCTCAATAATGAGGAAGAATTTGAAGTAACAGTTTCATTTACTAGCAGTACAGTGTCGTTGGGTCCTGGAAGTCTTCAAACAATCCCAGTAATAGTTAGCCTACCAGAGAATACTCCGGCAAATACAGAAATCGAAATTCTGATTATCATGACATCTCAGGGAAATCAAAGTGTAGAAGATTCGGAAATTATTTCACTCTCAGCGAAACAAGACCATAGGTGGGAGATAAATGGGGAGTACCTAGGGATTAATCTCAGAAATAGCACTATAATAACATCTCCAGGAGAGTTAGGAGAAGTGATCTTGAATGCTAAGAATATTGGAAATCTAGAAGACGATATTTCTCTTGAAACATCAATCAATATCATATATTCAGGTTCTGATGATTCACGAGGATGGAATGCTTCTGGGACGGCAATTCAAGGTGTTGGAGTTAATGAAACTGGAAATCCTTCTGTATCTTGGTCGGTGCCTAATGGTGCTTGGAATGGAACAATAATGCAAATTACGGTAAATGCTAACGCTAGAGGAGAGATTGTAGATACAATAATCTTCGATGTAGAAGTACCTCATATCAAGGAATGGAGGGCGATTTCAAGTCAAGTTGATTTAGAAATTGATCCAGGGGGTTCATCAATTGATATCGAGATAATGCAATTGGGCAATTCGCCATCAAATGCATATTCAAATGTATATGTGAATGGTTCAAATGACTGGATAGTTGAGACACCAGAAGAATTGCCAGTTTTATCTCCGGGAGAAAGTGCATTCATGACATTGAATATCACACCCCCAGAAAATGCCCAACATGGTAAAACTGTTGAGCTACATATCAGACTTAGAGAAGGCAACTCGTTATCTGAAACTATAGTTCCGTTAAGAGTTGCTGTAATTCACCAATTTGATTTATCAGGTCAAGGACCATGGGTTGTTTCAGAACATGGAGGTTTTCCTCATGCAACATTACTCAATGAAGGAAATGCTCCAACTACTATTACAATTAATGTTAGAAGTTTACCATCTGGATGGGAAGTAACAGGTGAAACAACTACTGTATTAGCAGTTGGAGAACTAAAAGGACTTCCTATTGAATTGATACCAGATTCAAATTGGGATGGAAGTACGTACACAATAAAAATAGAAGCTATTGATGATTTAGGCAATGTTGATGAAATATTACTAGATACTGTAAAACAAAATTATTCTTGGGCAATGTCCCCCATTATTACAATGATTAGTGGCGATAATACTCTGTTAAAGATTCATGGAACAGATTCTGAATCTTCTGTTATTGATGGAAGTCAAGGATTACTGAACTGGGAGGGCAGTGGTGGTTGGTTATGGTTAGCCTCTCAGTCTGTCCAAGATGGAGAAATAACCATTGATTCAAATGAAGGATTAGTTTATTCTTCTTACATTTCTGAGGAGGTTAGCAGAGAAGGTAATTGTTTCTTATTAGGACAACAGGGCGACATTACTGCATATTGTAGTATTTTCAATGGAACTGGAAATTTTGACTACACCTTGATGTTAATTGATGATAATGGAAAACTTCTAGACTCTTACTCAAATACATTGGAGCATAACGCTTCTCTAGAAAGATTGAATCTAACTGCTACTAATTGGAATCCAGAACCAGGAAAAAGAAGTCTGATTTTGAGGGCTCTGGACTCCAGAGGCATAGAGTTCATTAGTACAGAAAAAGAATTTGAAATCCGGAGAAGTGATTGGAATATAGGCCTAACAGGAATTGAACTGGTAGGGACTGGAAGTAATCAGCAAGTTCAAATCACAACTATTAGAGAAAATCAAAATCTTCTTACTAACGCAGATTGCTTACTTGAAGTAAGAATACCCTCACAAGGATATAATGAAAAACATATTATGGACCCCTCGGCTGTCTATTTCTTACCTAAAATAGATCGTCCGAATAATATTCCTGATGGAGATGAATTGATAGTACAATTTAGTTGTGCATTCCCATGGGATATTGAATCAGACTCAACAGATAATGAACAGAGAATAATTTTGACAGAAGGATCGGATGAAAATGATGGAATCGAAGATTTAGAGACAGGGATAGCAGCAGCAGCTTTGGTAATCGGAGTTTCTATAGCATTAGCTTGGTTAGTGAAAAATCATAGGGAAAGAAAAGAAATGATGGAAATGACTGAGAAAGCAATAAAACAGCATTTATCAAATAAGAAGAATACAATAAGTAACGTAGCAGAGCAGAAAGAGAAAACGGATCAAGAGGCTGTCGATATTATTGAGAATGTGACTGAAGAAATAATGGAAACAGTCGAAAATAAAGAAGAAAAAATAGAAGATGAAGAAGAATTAGATGAATTCGAACTCAGACTGAGAAGACTGGGTAAGTTGTAAAAAATTGGGGTTTTAAAAATGGGCGAATATATACCACCATCGGCTTTTTATACATTTGATCCGATTAGATATGATCCAATTTTGTTAATAGAACCAATCCTATCATCTATAGGTGGAGATCATAAAGAAATTAAGAAAATAGTTCAATATTCTAATGAAATAAAAAATCTGATTGAGGGGAAAGAATCACCATATGATCATTCTACAATGTTATTCCTAACTGCAATAGATTGGAAGGAGGGAGGAGGAACTCCGGAGCCCCTAGATAACGGAATTGCAAGAGATAGAATTGGTAGATTCCCCAGCGATACCGGAAATGCGATAGAATACATTCTTGAATTTACTAAAGAGAAAGAAGGAGAATTCTTTTTTCATGAATTACTGATAAAATTGACTAATGGATTATCTCCTGAAAATCTCGGAGAAGAAGGATTTGATAGAGGATTTGCCGGCATGGAACTTCTAGGATGGATAAATCATGAAGAAGTGGGACTACTATTACGTTCAATGCAAAGTGGTAAATGGATTATTAAATCTAAGGAAACAATTGACGGAGGTGTTAGAGACTCACTGCGTCACTTACAGACATTACTAAAGGCTGCAAATAGAAGGAAGTGCGGTATTTTAATGCGTAGACATCATTAATCAGAATTGATTTCCAGTTAATCTCGTATACATATCTGAATACAAATCTGCTGTCTTGTCAATTATCTCTTGAGGTAAAGCAGGTATTGGTGGTTCTTCCGTACCTTCTTCTCTAGCTTTATACAATTCATTATGATGCCCTGTAGAAAGATAATGTCCTCGTACAAACTCTTTCGAAAGTTGAACTATTTCTCCTTCCTTATATTTCTCAGCGTCCCACCATCGATCTTCATCTAAAGTTCCGAAGGAGTCTACCAGTACAGGGACACGATTGACCCCTAATGCAAATTCTTTTTTGCCATCAACATGAATCAATCCTCTTTTACCAGCTTCTGTTTCAATAATTTTATCGACTTGAACCACAATTGAAAGTATCGAATCGAACTCCTCATCTGTCAAATTAGAAATTTCTAAGGCTTCTTTCCTATCTAACAGTCTATCAAACTTCTCAAACTTGGTTGAAACCTCCAGATAAGGTTCGGGCAATTTGATTCCTTCATACAGAGCTGTACCTGGCTCAAAACCAAACTCTTCAGCAGAAGCATCTCCTCTTTCATATCTTCTCCAACCAGAGCCGGCAAGATAATGTCTGCAAATTACTTCAAGAGGGACGAATACATTTTCTTGATTTTTTGAGATTGCCCCAGGCTCTCTAATCACGTCAAAACGACGAGCTCTAACACGATCAGGAGCATTCATTTCAATTACATGTGTATCGCATATACCCGCCTTCTCAACTAATTCGAACCAGTAACAAGAAGTTCTATTCAATGATTCACCTTTCCTAGGAATTAAACTTGGTATTATTTGATCGAAAACACTAATTTGATCAGTGTATCGAAATTCAATGATATCCGGATCCTCAGTACTCCATACTTGCTTTACTTTGCCATGATACAACATCTCTACCATGCCTCTGTTCGGTAGCATTAACCCAATGAATATTACTAATGAATAATCAGAAAAAAAAAACTATCTAAACATAGATTCAGTAGCCTTAATTGTATTTGTCATAAGCATTGCAATGGTCATTGGACCTACTCCTCCAGGCACTGGAGTAATGTGACCTGCAACATTAAAAGCGCCTGAATCTACATCACCAGCTAATCTATATCCACTTTTCCTAGAAGAATCTTGTATACGATTAATTCCTACATCTATTACAGTAGCACCTGGCTTTATCCAATCAGACTTTACAAACTCAGGCCTACCTATTGCAGCAACTACCAAATCTGCCTCTCTACAGATATCAGGAAGATTTTTTGTTCTTGAATGAGCGATTGTTACTGTTGCATCGATTCCTCTTTGGGCGAGAAGAATTGACATTGGCATACCTACGATTCTGGATCGACCAATGACCAGAGCATTTTTTCCAGATAAATCAATATTTGAAAGTTCCAAAATCTTCATTATTCCAGCAGGAGTACATGGTAAAAGACCCGAAGAGTCACCTTGAACTAATCTACCTAGATTCATCTTATGAAATCCATCTACATCTTTTTCAGGTAAAATTGCATCTGTAATCATTGATTCATTAATTCCTTCCGGAAGAGGACTTTGAACCAAGATTCCATGCACTGAATTATCAGAATTGAGCTTATGAATTATAGCTAAAATTTCTTCCTCTGATATTTCACCATCTAAGTCAATTCTAGTACTTTTGATACCACATCTTTCACAAGCCATCTCTTTGTTCCTAACATAAACATGGCTGGCTGGATCATCCCCAACAATAACTACTGCTAAATGAGGAAATATATCCCTACTTTGAAGATTAATTATTTGATTATGGAGTTGTTCTTCTATCATACGGCCTATTTTTTTTCCGTCTAAAACCGTCGCGGACATAATCGATTCGGAAGGCTCTATACTCTTCACGTTGACGGAAGAGAATCTTGCAGATGATGGATTGTTATTGGAGCCCCAGGAGAGATTCGAACTCTCGGCCGTCTGATTACAAATCAGATGCTCTACCAAGCTGAGCTACTGAGGCTTGAATCGCCGAGGACGTTTAACATTTGAACCCTACACCTTGTAATCATGAAATTATCCGGTGAATTGATGGGTAAAACCATCTACGCCAATACATGGAAAGAGAAGGGGGTGATTATCCTCAACGGAGCTACATGAAATTAAATATCGTAATTTCTGGATGGTTGTGCATTTTACTTGGAAGTTTACTATTATTTTCCTCAGGAGAATCCTCACTCATTCTATCTATTGCAGCACCAATTTCTGTATTGGGACTAGTTCTACTAATTCTTGGTTTAATGTACAAGGATGAAAATAGTGTTAATAGTGAAGAAATTTTATCATGGGAACCTGATAAAACTCAAATGCCTGAATCTGGGAGAGTGATGTACAGAATAGATACTACGCTAATTGAACCTATTAGAACTTCAATATTATGTGGGAAATGTGGTAACATCTATTGGGAAGAGGGGGTTAAACCGAAGAGTTTTGATTGCCCAGATTGTCTAATCACACTTTGGTATGAAGAAGAAGAATGATTACTACTTTAAGCAACCATCAAGAGTAATCACTCTTTCGATGTTTAAGGAGGGGACCTATGACACTAGGAAATAATGAGAAAAAAATGCTACGTTGTATGCGTTCTAAAGAAAATCATATTTGGACTCTTGAAGAGATATTAGAAATCACAAAATGGAAAGATCAAGTTCACGTTGCTGGTGCTGGAAAATCACTAGATGAACACGAATTTGTAGAAACTACTGAGAGACATTTGAAATTTATTACTCTGGGTTCAGAAGGACTTAATGCCTTGGAAAATGAGTTACTTGAGAAAAGAATTTGGGAGTGGATACTTTCACAAAAAGAAAAAAATAGGACAATGAATGAATTATTCAAAGCAGGTTTTGAGAGACATGAAGCTGGGCCCGGGATAGGACTGTTGAAATCAATAGGGGTATCTATTGAAAAAGGAATTTTTACTTTTGTTAACGAAGAAGAAATTACAATAAAAATTTCTGAACGGGTTGATTTTATTAAAAAAATATCTATGGGAAAATTAGATTACAATGATTTAGATAAAGGATTAATTGAACATTTTTCTGGCAGAAAGAATTTGATTAATATCGAAGAAAATATTTTAAGAGAATGGAAACTTACCGAAAAAGGGATTAATATTTCTGAAAATGAGTTAGAAGAAGTTCAACTAATTGGAGAGATTACCCCAGAATTTTTACAAAATGAAGGTTGGAAAAACGCATCATACAAAGAATTTGATATCAATGCAGAAACTCCCATTCCTGTCGGAGGAAGACCACATCCAATGCAATCTCTAATTGAAAGGATAAGGTCGGTTTTCTTAGAGATGGGTTTCTCAGAAATAGAAGGAAATTATGTTCAATCAGCAGGTTGGAATATGGATGCTCTTTTTATTCCTCAATCACATCCAGCAAGAACTATGCAAGATACTTTCTATCTTGATGAGCCAGAAAAAATAGATATTCCTGAGGAAATGTTAGAATTATGGGCATCAGTTCATGAAAATGGGCACGATACTGGAAGTTTAGGTTGGGGTTCAAAATTTGATAAAGAAGAGGCGAAAAAAGGACTATTAAGAACTCATACAACTGTTAATACTGTGAAATATATCGCGGAAAATCCAGTGAGCCCCTCACGTGTATTTGGAATTGGAAGAGTATTCAGGCAAGAAACAATCGACAGAACGCATTTACCCGAATTTCATCAAATCGAAGGAATAATTCATGAGCCGAATGCGAGTCTACCAATGTTAATCTCAACTTTGAAAACATTCTATTCAAAAATGGGCTATCCTAATGTAAGAGTTAGGCCAGCATATTTCCCATACACTGAACCAAGTGTGGAAGTAGAGGTATATTGGAGAGGTAAATGGTTAGAATTGGGTGGTGCTGGAATTTTTAGACCAGAAGTAACAGAACCTCTTGGTAGCGAATGGCCTGTTTGCGCCTGGGGAATGGGCCTGGAAAGGTTAGCTATGCTAGTTCTGGAGTTAGACGATATTCGTGAACTTTACCAACCCGACTTAGAGCGATTAAGTCGAATGCCAATTCTTTGAAGAAAAATCTTGTTCTGAAAATTAAGATTAACATAGAGAAAATAATAATTCCACTACTTGGAGGATTTGATTTCCAAGGAATTGTAACTAAGTTATTTTCAATAGACTGTTCTTCATTCCCATTTGGATCCCCATAATTACAAGATTCATCATCTAAATCCGCTTCTTGATCGAAGTTAGATGCACTAGGATCTGTACAACCATATTTAATTCCCTCAAGGAAAAATGATACGACATTATCAAACTCTCTATCCGATGAATAAGGAAGATGATGTCCCGCATCACCAACTAAATGTGTCACATTAGAAAATACATTCACTAATTCTGTGGAACCGTATCCAAACCAATCGTCACCCTCGCCTTCAAAAACCAGTGCTGGTGAATCAAAAGGTGCCTCAACTTCAATTGTTTGATTAACTCCTTGATGTCCGGTTTCAAGATAACCATTAAACAAGATTACTTTTTCAAATTGAACATCAGAATATGCAAGATAGATTACTGACATTGCGGCACCCTGTGAATAACCAAGAATTCCATAAAATGGACCGTTACTATCAATGAAATTATCTAAGTAAGTTATCGATGTATCTGCCCACATTGGGTCATCGGTTCCTTGCTCTTTACCGTCAGGCGGATCGCGGACCCAGACTCCACCATCTTCAGGAGCTTCGGCAAAAATAAACTCGAAATCAGGAAGAGCTTCCATCAAATCTTGCATACCTGGTTGAGATTCAAAATCAGATACGCTTTCTCCACCTCCGTGAAGACTGAGAATCTTCAATCTGGTTGGTTGATGATAACTACATGAGCCATCATCTTCTGTAGCAGCAATATCAAAATTATTAGCTGTTGAATCAGTACATCCGAATACTTCTTCTTGACTGTAGGTGCAAGTACCGTCATCTTCTGTAGCAGCACTATCAAAATTATTGGCTGTTGAATCAGTACATCCTAATACAGAGTCAATAATATTGATATTTATAATTTCAAGGTCAGAAGAAATTTCCCAAGTACCACATTCCCCCAGTATTGAGATAGATACATTGGACTCAATTATGGAAGGACCCCAAGAAAATGTCCCACTTTCTGAAAATGGTAATTTGAGGCTGAATTGATTAACATCTCCATCTGACCAAACTAAATCGCATGTTCCAAGATTTGGATGAACCAATGTACCATTTATTGTAACTGATTCTCCTTCAGAAATACTCAATTCGTTATTTTCTAATATCATAATTGTAGGGTCTTCATAGGGATAATGTATTGAAAATGTGGATGAAAGTCTTGATTCTTGGCCTAAAGAATCGGTAACAACTATCTTGAAAGAATGAGAACCAACACCAGTCTCAGAAATATCTACAACAATTACTCCTGTACTATTCGGTTCAATATTCAAAGGAGAACCGTCCAGAGTCGCTTCAATTTGTAGAGATGACATGTCTTCATCACTTACTGAAACATAGAGGGAATCTAAACTTCCAATCAAGATACTATCAGGAATCTCAGAATCAATTACAGGAGCAAGATTAACACCATCCGATTCAAAGTCATAGAAAAGTCCTCCAACTAAAACACTACCAATCATTAATCCGGCTAAGAAAAGGGATCTTGCGGCTCCTTCATCATCATTCTTCGAACCTCTCATGATATAGTGTGTTATCAGTTTGCTATTAAACAATAGCAATAATCAACTCAAGTAAAATTAGTTATATACGTATTTTTATTCGGAAGAAAGAGCTTTGATATCAAGAAGAAACTCTTGAACATCCCAGTTAATTCCAGTCCAAGCAACTCTCTTCCTAGTTTCTTTATCAAGAATAAACGTGACTGTAGAATGACCAACTCCGTACTCACCTAAAGATACTTCATGAGGATTAATTGAGTCTGAAGAGTTTCTATCTTCTGTTCCAATAACCATACATCCTAGCCAATTTCCATCGGGTCTTTCATATCCTTCGTCACACATACAATGTGCACTAGAACCTGATCCCATAATCCATCCCTTTCCATTACAGTCAACTCCTGGTGAAAGACTTGATAGATTGGAATTACTGGAAACCCATGCCAAATGAGTATTTATCTCAACGTCAATAGAAGAAATATTCTGAGATTCTGAGAGGGACCAAGTTTGATTGAGATTGTCCCAATAATGAAGTAACCATGACCAACTAGAGTTAGTTGTCCAGTCTCCAATAGTTCCTTCATTATGAGTTAAATTATAAGTAATATTTGCATTATTGAATACATAGTCTGCAAAATCATCTCCATCAATGTAGCATCTATTTTCAGATATCTCGCCGCGACAAGGAGTATCAATAACTGTGGAGGAATTATCAGGATAAAGGATTGAAAATCTATTGGTAGATTCATCCGGAGGCTGACTGGCTTCAATATGGTCATTATCAACAACAATATTCCAACTGTTCCAGACATTTACTAGAGTGGAGGGGTTTTCCGCTGAAAGGTGGTCCCATTCGTACCCATTTGCCTCAGTCCATTGAGCAAATCTTTCCACTGTATCCCTCGCAGGATCAATAGTAATTGATAAAATTTCAACATCATCGGAATACTCACCTAAGTTTTCGTGTACCCAAGCCAAATTAGCTGAAATTGCAAGACAAATATCTGGACAAGATGTATAAATGAAAGCGACTACTACTACCTTACCGTAATAATCAGAAAGCGTAACTGATTCACCGTCCTGATTCAATAATGTGAAATCAGGTGCATCTGGGGGGTTTTTGTATTCTGTACCATACAATTCTAAATTATTTGTTGACTGTAAACAACCAGAGAAAAATAAACATGATGCAATTAGAATAACAAGTATCTTTTTCATCAAAACACCACTTTATTCATCTAATAGTAATTTAATATCTTCAAGAACTAGTTCTGCATTCCAGGCATTATCTGCCCACCAAACTCGCTGATTCATTTCTCTATCAACGATTATTGTCCCCGTAGTATGATCTACCCAATAGCTAAGTGGATGATGCATGGTTTGTACCTGGCTAGGTTCTTTTTGAGATTCACTACAACCTTCATTATCTACTTCTTCACCAGCAGTAGTATTTGCACATGTATCAAATCCATCTGCAACTCCATCACCGTCTAAGTCTGAATCATAAGTTGCTAGACCTACCTCGAAATTTCTCCAAACTGGTTCAATTACCTCCAATTCTCCGGTTAGATGGGGCCAATCTAATCCTCTAGCATTTGAATAGTTATCCAGAACAGATGAATTATCAGTCCAAGGATCTACTGTAACGGTTAGAATCTGCACCTCAGTTCGATAAAGGTCACCTAGCAATTGAGCAACATAAGCTAAATTGGCACTGACTACTGGACAAACATCCGGACAACGAGTGAAAAGGAATGCCACAACAACAACATCTCCTTCATAATCATAGAAATTAAAATCATTACCTTCTTCATCTGTTAAGGTGAAATCTTCGGCAGGAATTGAAGGAGAAATATCTTCGCCATAGAAAATATCTACTTCTTGATTACCTATACAACCAGAAGTGACAAAACATAGAGCCATTAAAATTGCAAACAAATTTCTCGACATTTTAGCCATTACTCCCGTATATCCTCTATGTCCGTCCCTTTTTTACAATTCGACTGATTGCTGCTACAACAAAAAGAACTAATCCAACCCAAAGGAGTATCATATTTGATTCTGAAGAATTTGAAACTTCGTTACCAGAATTACCGCTTGGCAATACGAAATTGGGAGTTGTTTCATTGTGATTATCTAGAATAATTGTGATATTTATGGTGTGCCAAAGTGAACCATTAGAGTATACCAACGCTTGATAATTACCTGCGGACCAGTTCAGAGGGTCTAACCATAATTGGCATTCATCCTCATTTCCTGTACTATTGTAAGGTTGAGCAGTACAAGACCAATTATGAGTGGAATTTTTAGGATTCTCCATCTCAATTGTTCTTTCTAAGTCCATGACAACGTTGTTGAAAATTATACTATCATTTTGTGTTACTTGGGCATCATCTGGTTGGATTGAGCTATTTCTCATGATAAATTGGAACGTATTGGCACCGTGAGCATCAACTATTGGATTGATGAATAAAATAATGACAAAAACTACAATTGAAACATTTTTCATCGAACTCACCTAATCAATTCATTCAGAATCCCATAGTGGTGGATAATCAAATCTTGGATCATAGTCTTCGTCAAATTGAACAACATAGACTCCTGTGACCATATCTGAAACGAAAACGAATCCTCTAGGGTCATATTGTAATCCCCAATTAAATGGAATCATACAAGATGCCCAGCAATCCGCCATATCATACCCCATTTCAGTGGCTGGATCATCAATCCAAGGTGGACCGGCTGGAAGATAATAGCCAATGGTCTTAGTTTCGGCTAATTCTGAAATTGCTTGGAATCCTCTATCCGGCTCTGGAACTCCGTTTTCCCACACTATTTCATCCCAAATATCACCATGATCAGTTACCCAAGCTCCAGCATGATAGTGAGTGTAGTATACATGCCCTGATGGGCCAGTATCGCCATTATGCGGACTGAAAATATATCCACCAGGTATCCAATGCTGTGGATGTGAACCATTTCCTTTCATTCCCTCTCCAGGAAGCTTCCATTTTGAGACTAAGAAAGGTTCTGCAGGATCTGTTGTATCAATTGTCCATACGTAACCGGTATGATTCTCATTGGAACCGTATTCAGGAGCAATGTATGTGTAGTGTCTCCAGTTAACTCCATAGACTGGGTCTTCAAATCCAGTTCCACAGTTAGATGGCCAATTTTCTACAGGATCGAATACACTTATTCCTGAACAAATTAAGTAATCATTTGGAACTGCATAATGGATGTTATCATTTCCTTGATTGGCGTCGAGCCATTCGTCAGCATCCATATTTGCATGGCCACCACCTTCTGGACCATACCATCCATCATCAGCAGATGGGCAGCCCATCCAACGACCGACCTCAGGAGGCCAATTAATTCCTAAAGGATCTGGAACTTGAGGAGGAGTACTAACATCTACTAATCTCAAACCAGCACCCCAATAAGAAACTGCAAGTAATCTCTGCTGTGTTATAGGATGGACAAAGTAAACATTATCATGATTGAATATTGAACCACCACAGGTAGTGTATGGCTCTGGAGTGTAACCTCCCCAGCGAACTATTTCGCGATCAGAAGAATTTTCTTGTTCTTCATTTTGATTAGGATCCCACGAAGTAAAACCTCTTGGAACGTAAAATACTTGAGTTCCTTTGTAGAATGTACCACTACTACCCTCGACCATTTCTGGATAAGGATCTGCTCCGAAAAGGAACAAATGACAATCTGCTTCATCCCACTGATTGACTGGATCAAAAGTAGGGTTCCAATCGCAATAAATTGCCAAATCTTGATTATGGAATCCTGCAGGAGGATTATTCCATTCTGCAACCTTCACCGGACTAGTTTTATCTCCAACATAAATCACATCCATTCGATTTGCTCCACTATTAGCATCATCATCATTTGGAATAGGATCAAGTTCACTGTTTGTTAGTTCATGATTAACTAAAACCCAATTGTTATCTTTAGTGACCTTGATATCAATCATTCTAGCTATTTCTGCATAATAAGTAGAAAGCATTTTTATGTTATTGGGATCACTAATATCGAGAATCTCAAATTGATTGTAACTTGAAACATAAGCGTAACATCCACCAGTTCCGTCAGCATATATTTCACAATCTTCCATGAAATTACCTTCAATTGTTATTTCAGAGTTATCTCCAGGAGTAGGGCCTACATTCTTGTATTCATCTGAGCAAGGTCTTCCTGCAACATTATCTAATTCAGCAGGAGGTTTTTCGTTTCCATCGCAATTAAGATTATGATAATCGATTAGTTTTGCATTGGCAGTGGATAATCTGTGAGCTAGCAGATCATTATGTGAGTGATTTTCATCTTCAATCTCTGTTACAGGATCAATCCATTCCACATTTGCGTCTTCATCAGAGGAATCATCTCCAAGCATCGACATACACCCGGATAAGGGAGTTATTAGCATTAGAAAAACCATAAGAAACATTGGAAAATTAGAAATCCGTGACATCGCAAAACCTCGTACTAATTATTTCACACAAACTTCTACTTGTGAATGCTGCGGTGGTGATGTTAGAAATTAACTGACGTGATACGGTTTATCTATATCCAATTGAACAATATATAATCCCGTTGTAATGCAAGAAAGATATGTATATCCATTATGATATTCTGCGGCCCAAATAAATGGAGTCCAACCAAAGTCATAGTATGAGCTTGAAAGAGGAATTCCATCTTGTCCATGAGGTAAATGATACCCAATAGTGGATACAGAATGTACTTCAGTTCTATTCAAATCCGGATTTAGAGCTTCTAACATTAGAGTCTCAATATCGATTATCCATAATCCTGCATGGTAACTAGAAAGATAAATTCTACCATCCCAATTACCACCGAGGCTCTGATCGGGTAAGCCCAGTGCTGAATTGGTTTCGAAAATTTGCGCATCTGAATTATGAGGGCTGAAAAGTAACCATTCTTCACCACCAGGAATATGATGTTGTTCAGCAAAAGGAATCTCCCAACTATGAATTATTTTTGGTAGGAATCTGACTTGACCATTTAACATTTCAAACTCAGTCGTATCTAACAAATATCCAAGACCTGTTCCCACAGTGGTCTCTAAAACTTCAGTTGCAAGGAATGTTAAATGCATTTTACCTGCTGGATAACCTAAATGAGAAGCATCAACCATTTCATCCATTGGCTCTGCATAATGAATGTATGAAGCTCTGCCTCCATTCTCATTCCCTGTACATCCACAATCAATCTGCCCGTCTTCATCAAGGTCTGCAAACTCCATCCATTGACCAACCTCTGGGGCTCTCCAATTACAAGTTAGTTGAGTACCTAATGTTGCAGCACATCCGCCGGCAATAAATGCATATTCTATTGGTGAGTTCTGTGGGTGAGGAACGTCACTGACATCGAATATTCTTAACCCGGCTTCCCAATATGCGCCGTAAATATACGTCTTACCATATCTAGGGTCTTGTTGATCTTCTCCTGGCCAAGTTTGTACAGTCATGTCATGAATATATATCCAGCCACCTAATGTATTTTGCCAGTTAACTTCTGCTTCACCAACCTTGAGAATTCGAGGGCTATCACTTGGACCATCGAAATTAAGATGAGCTATTGTAATTCCCCCACATGCATCACCTTGACCAATATCGCACTGCTCATAATCAGGATTTGCAACAAAGATATACCACTCATTATCAATCATATGAGTATACAAATTATGAGGACCACTTGGATGATCAGCATCATACCATGCATCGACATAGGTTGGGTTATATTTATCTGAAACATCAATTAAAGTTACTGTAACTTGAGCAGGATCTCCCCATTCACCAACGTTTGGATCTGCATTACCTGGATCTACTAACTGATTCTGTACTATTACATATTCATCTCCATTATACTGTAAATATTTTACATCTAAGACTTGAGTATTTGGATCCACATAAACTCCAGTAACGGTAGTATTCTCTGGATTTGTAACATCTACAATATGCATCTCTGACCAGCCAGCGATATATGCATATGTGCCACCATCTGGAGATTCCGCAACCTGAACTTCAGCATTCCCAGGTGCAGTCAATTGATTAAAAGAAATTGGTTGAATATTATCTGTATACATTATGTGCTGGCTAGCATTTCTATGATCATGCCCCTCATCTTGCATGAGTGGATCAATAATTGAAAAGTTACCCTCTACTGATTCAGAAGTCTCATCGGAAAGGAAAATTGCAGCTACACTAGCTGTTAATAAAAAGAAGATTAGGACGCCTGCTAAAGCAACTCTACGGTTATCCATGTAGGTCGGAAGCAACCAGTCATGTTGAAGTCATCGGAGTGCATGGGATGGACTGTGAGATACCATCGGGCGATTGTAATTGGAGTATTATTTACTCTTTTATCATCATCAATTGCTTGTGCACATGACCAAAAAGAATACAATATTTTAATCAAAGAAAATGGTTTGACTCCTCCTTCTGTAAATCAGGGAGTATTGGTTGAAACAGATACATTATTTTTTAGAAATGTAGACAATAGAGAAAATGTAACACATAGAATTTTAGTAGATGCAGATCAAGATGGCTTATTCGAGGGGATTGATGACTTCGAAACGAGTTGGATGTCAAGCTCTTGTGAACTTAATGAAACTGGTGAAAAAGTAAATCCAGATTGTGAGCAGCAAGCATTAATTCTATTAGATCCTTCAAACAGACTTTTACCAGGAAATATCTCGATGATACATGAAATAAAAGAGATTAATCAATCTACGAATGAAACAACTAAAATTACATTGGTGAACTTCTATGTTAATTTCGCGCCAGATATCCATGAAGTAGATGAGAACCTACCTACAGGGAATAGTGAAGAAGAAATAATAGAAAGAAGTGCTAAAGAACAAGTTCTAGAATTAATAATTTTTATTTCTTTATTATGTGCATTTTTTGTAGGTACAGAGCTAATGAAATCGAATAAGGATTAGAATCTTGAACGGTTGAACTCAAGAACCCCTTGTGTATCCGTTGACTCGTAGGGCGCTTAGCTCAGCTTGGAAGAGCACCTGGTTTGCAACCAGGTGGCCGGGGGTTCAAATCCCCCAGCGTCCACCATTAAATCTATGATAGAAGAAATTATTTCTGTTGCGAACATAATGCTGATTACTTTTTTACTTGAATCATAAAAATTATTTCGAACAACATTTCATTAACTAAATCCAACTACATTATTTATGGATGAGAGGTTTGCAGCAAATCTTTCTTGGTATTACCACTTAATTCCATTTATCACAGCGATTTTAGGGTTAATCGTCGGGAATATTTTAGTACAAAATTACGGTCCATTTGCGAAGACCATTTTTCCCTCTATGTGTCTAATAATTGGAGGATACGGCGGACTAGTAATTCTTGGAGAAATTTCTGAAAGGAAAAAATAATATTTTTATTAAAGATACTTTGGAAAAATACAAGCATATTTATGTAAAAAATATAAATCTAAACAGACATTCATTAATGGATTATTACGAACAATAACAATGAACGCAGGACACATACTAGCAATCCTAATTGGTTTTTACGCTTCTTTCGCTGTTACAGTAATGAGCGTGACACCATTATTGGGTTAATTGAAACATTCATCTCCGAGACTGGATTTTGTTATCTTCCCTCCACCAATTTCTCTCTGGTGAAATTCTATTGATAATTTCCTTAAATGAAAATATCACATCTCTAGCCTCTGGTATAGTTTCTACTGTAGCTAAATCTATTATTGATTTGTTGTCTAATTGTAAAAAAACTGTATTACTAAACACTATTTTTTGAAATTTAGATCCTATCCAATGTCCATCACTAATTCTTTCAACCATTTCAACATCCCCCCTTCGAACATATGTCGGATCTTCATTATGCGTATTTTCTCGTATAAAGAAATCACACTTAGAATACTTCTCATTCTTTACGGTCTTAGATTTCTTATCTGTACCAATATGTAGTTCAATATATTTCCCTTCAGCAGGATTAATCTCCTTTCTAGTGATTTTATTAGATAAAAATGGAATCTGAAGATTGAAATTAATTATTAGTTCTGGCATACCATTAATCCAAAATCCCAAGAAAATTATCAAAATGATACCAATGGGTAAAGAATATCCGTAAATTGAAATTCCAGAAAATATAATGTAGATTGGATATGCGATAACTAATCCAAAAATCAGAAAAATAAGTTTAAGATATCTATAATGTCTTTCTTCCTTGAATAACACATTTTTCGATGAATCGAATGTCCATTGAGAACTTGTATGAACTTTTTGACCGGATATTAAATCCATAGTGTATGCTGGAATAGTTTGTAGATAAATAAATCTACGGCATTGGAAATTTAAATTTTAAGTGAGTAAAGCTCAATTTATTGATTAGATGGATTAATTACCTGACTTTTGGTTTAGGGAAATTTATTGAAGAAATTCTAATTATTGCAATTCCAATTATTCCACTAAGAACAAAAAGAAGCATTGATGAAACACCTGGTGATGATATAGCAACCCGAATTACTACAGTTGAAAGAACAAAACCAGTATTTCTGGCTAAGTTTCCAAAATCTGTATAAAACCAGTATGAAATCAAAAGAATAAGTATATCTGCGAGGATTAAAAAGGTGAAGAAATCTAAGAAGAAAATCTCTCTATTTACAGCACCTTTCCCTTCAAATACTGATTCAATCCAACCAGACATGGACGTAAAAGTAATAATTACGAAAACTAATAGCATCATCAAAGCAATGACTTCTTTGGAAAAAATAAACGAGGATAGTCGATTATCTTGCAAATTTTCACTTTTTATCTCTTTGCTGATTCTTTGGTAAATCAATGAAGTGTAGAACAATACCAAAAATGCCAAACATTCTACTATCAGGAAGCCTAAATCTTCATCAATCTTCCATCCATCTTGAAATTCGATATTGGAAAGTCTTTTCAGAATATCTCTGACAACCAAGAGAGTAGCAATTTCATACTGCTTACCTACGGATGATGAAAAGGACTCAGGAATTGTTCGAATCAACTGATAGACTTCATAAGCCAATAAAATTGAAAACGGAGTATATAGAGAGGATAATGGAGAATTGAACATTTCCATATTTTCTCCTGAGAGACTATATCTTTCGGTCTGAATTAATAACCAAATCAGTAGATGGAGTGTGAAGCCAATTATCGCAGAAATAATAGCTATTTTTCTGACAATTTGGTCTACTTCCCGCCCCAAAAGTGACTCATAGTAGTATCCAACAGAAGATCGCATATACTTTAGTAATGAAAATTACTTTTTATTATGGGTTATAAAAAAAAATACAAAAAAGGTATAATTTTGCTAATCAAACAGTTTGATTGAGCCAGTCCAAACAAGACTGATGGGTACATCTCGGTGGATCGAACAATAGTTTTTCCTCTGGATGAATTATATCTAGGAATAGATTGGAACTAGAACTTTCAGAAACTTCAACAATTGAGCTTGTAGATGCTGGTAGGTAGTCCTCTCCAGTACTAGCAAGTGACAGACGAATAGTATGGCCGGCTTGTATTTGTACATCCATGGCAAAGAACTCCATCTTGGCATTAATTGTTTCAAAAATAGGTAACCAAGTCTGTTCCTGATTCCCTCCCTCGTGATATCTCAAATCCATAATAGCATGCCCAATGTGAATACAATTTCCTTCTTCGGAACAGTCTTCTAATAATGCATAGATTTGCCCGCCAACTGTTGCTGTAGAAACGTCAATGTGTAATCTGGGTAAACCTGAAATCCAAATATCTTCAGTAAATTCTTCAGTCTCATAAATTGGTCCAAAGTTACCATTGGGAAGTATTGTAGTTGTACCTCCTGCTACATTAATCAATCCACCTCCAAGATCTAATGAGATTGTTTCCATGTCTTGTGGAGGGTATCTTTCTTCAATTCTCCATTGGCCTTGATTAGATTGTATCTCAACAAATAATCCTGGCTTATCACCAACTCCTTTAAGATACCAGTCAAACCATTCTAGTAAATCTTGCATCCAGTCAAATCTAACCATTTGAGGGTACGCCTCTCTACCTCTGCCTTCTCCCGAGCGGTCAAAATGATAATCAGGTCTATCTGGATAATCGTGGTCCCATTGACCGAATAATCCCTTAGATTCAATACCTGCATCAATTAATTGATTTATTACTGGGATAGCCATATGAGGATCAACATTCCAGTCATGCATTCCTTGAATGAGATACACAGAACCTTCATAATTTTCTAATACTCTGTCTAGAAAATATCTCTCTTCCCAATATGTTCCTGCAAACTCACCGCCCCACATGTAAGCTGCAACTCCAGTACCCGGACCGATAATATAATCTGGACAAACATTTCCAATATCTTCCTGGTCTCCATCAAATCCATATGACCCATAAACTCCATTATGCATTATCGGAGCTCTCGCTTCACTACTACCATTTTTCCACATTAATTCCATTACCCCAATCAAACCAGAAATTGGCACAATTGTCTTAAGATATTCATTTCCAAATGTGGCTGCCTGCCACGGAGTAGAACCATCATATGATTTACCAATCATTGATACACCACCATTACTCCATTCTTGAGTACCTAGCCAAGTTACAGCGGCATCAACCCCAAGTTGTTCCGCATTTCCCATCAAGTCCATACAATGATTCGAACGTCCGGTACCCATTACTGAGACTTGGGCAAAAGCATATCCGTGAGGTAAAATCTGATCTATTATCATTTGACCAAGCCATGTACCTGGAACTTCTATTGATGGAGTGTCGACGCTGACTTCATCAAAATAAGGTCCAAATTCTGCAATAACTGGTACTGTTACTCCTTCGGGCACATCTGGAAGCCAAACTGCAAGACTAACAACACCATTAGGAGCTGAACCTCCTTCGCTAAGTGGTAATTCAAAATTCACGAAATGATGAGTTGAGCCCCATTCATTATCAGTTTCCAGTAAATCATACTCGCCAAATTCCATGACAAATCCATTCGCCTGATCTGTGTTATACGGCCACTCCGACCTTTCCCATACTGGAACTCTTTCATAAATCCCTAAATCTTTTTTGATTTCATCTACTACATCGTCAATTATCCAACCCTGTAGAGATAACAGTAACATGATTATTGTCATTGACATTGCAACTGCTAATAATTTAGCATTAGAATTAGTAAAATTTTTAAATTTTTCAGAAAGAGGGGTTGATTTGTCTCCAACTGGAACTCCCTCTATCATACAAACTCGTGTTGAAGAGTATTATTCAGACTTATGTATTTTTGATTGTTAAAAATTTTTAATAAAAATATGATTTAATGTTAAAATTAGCCTTGAAAAAATACAAATGTATTTATGTTGAAAAATGAAAAGTAAACAGACATTAATGAATGGATTGAGTTAACCAACAATAATGAATACAGGACACATACTTGCAATCCTAATTGGTTTTTACGCTTCTTTCGCTGTTACGGTGATGAGTGTGACTCCATTATTAGGTTGAAAAAAAAAACCCGTACCGGGGGAAGAAGAGTGAAAAATGCCATAGTTTGGTTTAGGAAAACACTCAGAATTCACGATAACCCTATGTTAATTTGGGCAGAATCATCGCAGGATTTCGATTCTATAATTCCTATTTACATACTGGAAGAGAATTGGAGTCATGAAAAGACAGGAAAACTAGGAAATAATAGATTGAGTTTTCTTTTCGATTCACTACTCGATTTAGATAATAATCTGAAAAATAATTTCGATACTAGATTACAAATATTCTCAGGAGATCCATGCGAGGTAATCGAATCAATCTTGAATACTAAAGATAGTAAAGTAAAATCTTTACTTACTGACTACTGTTCCGAGCCAGGTAGCATTAATGATATTTTTCAGGTAACTGAAAATCTAGAAAAAAATGATATTAATGTGAAAGTTTTTCCTGCAGTAAATACTATCTTAGATATTGAGAAAATTATAAAGAATAAGAATTTTAAGTTGCCTAAATCTACTAATGATATGGAAAAAATATTCAACGATAATCATATTATTGGACCCTATGGGAATCTAATAGATGGAGATCTACCAACTCCTAAAAAAATCTGTTCTGATTCATTATTTGTAAAATCAATTAAGAAACAAAAACATATTTCAAATTTTTATATTCCAATAGAAGAAATTAGAGAAAGAAATTATCAATTGAAATTGGAAGTAGGGTTTGAGAATTCATATTTTCTGGGTGGAGAAACTGAGGCTTTAAAAAGACTTGAAAAGAAAATTTCTGAGAGGCCTGATTTCGTTAACAGTTTTAGAAAACCTAAGACATACTCAACTAACGAAGATAACAATCCAATGGAACCAACAACAACTGGACTTTCCCCCTATATTAGCAATGGGTGTTTGTCGGTTAGATTGGTTTGGAATGAGTGTGCTAGTATTCAAAATTCGGGACATACTAAACCTCCAGAATCTCTTCACGGACAATTAATGTTTAGAGAAATGTTCTACCTATTATCCAGATCTGTAGAAAATTGGGATAGCGATATTGGAAATATAAATTGTAAACCAGTAAAATGGGGAGATTATGATGAAGAAAAAATTAGAGCATGGGAATTGGGAAAAACAGGTTTCCCTTACATCGATGCAATGATGAGGCAACTTGAGGCAACCGGATGGATGCATCATCTAGGCAGACATGCTGTTTCTTGCTTTCTAACAAGAGGACAGTTGTGGCAAAATTGGAAATATGGGAGAGATATTTTTGAAAGGAAATTAATTGATTCAGACTGGGCTGTGAATAACGGAAATTGGCTCTGGTTAGCTGGAGTTGCCCCCTTCTCAATGCCCTACTACAGAGTCTATAATCCGTGTCCAGATAAGAAATCAAGTCTGAATGTGGAGACGGAAAAGGCTACTTTTATACGATATTGGATTCCTGAATTATCATTATTCCCATCAAAATACATTTTTGAACCAAATTTAGCACCTTTAGAAATACAAAAATCGTCGAATTGTATAATTGGAGAAGACTACCCATTTCCAATTGTCGATCGAAAGAATACTAGAAAGGAAAATCTAATTAAATTCAAATCGAATATTAAGCAATGAATAAAAGTTAATCATTATCTAAATACCGTTATTATCTGTACAATACAGAAATTTAATTTGAACTAATAATAATTTAAAAAAATGAGAAAAGTAATAGTTTCTTTACTACTAGTAGAATACTAGAATTAATCAGATCTTGCTACAAGTAGTTCTAATTGATCTCCCAACCTTTGCCACAAGTCGTCTATTTGCTCACTAGTCATATCCAACGAAATGTACTTCTACATATATACCATTGTTTTCATAAGACATTTCAGGAAGTAAGTTATATTGCATTTTTATTTTACGTTTGACAGCAATAAAAGGCAAAAAAATTACACTTTTGGTGCTCGTGCCGGGATTTGAACCCGGGTCGCCGCCTCGAAAGGGCGGCATGATGGACCGAACTACACCACACGAGCGATGCACTGCCGAGAAGCAGTCCCCACATAATTACAACGGTTCCAAATACTAGGAAAACTTAGCAACTATACTTCTGTATTAGTCTCTGGATCCATGCTATTCCACCATCTCAGTAAAGGAATAAATATTATGATACAAAGAATAGAAATTAATGTGAAATTAAACCAATTTAATGAACTCTGAACGGATTCTCCATAAACTCCTAAAAGCAATCCTACTGAACCAAATCTAATTCCTCTGCCAAAAATTCCGGCTAATGCAAAAAGTCGTAAGTCCATTCTTCCTGCTCCAGCAATCCAAGCAAGAGCCTTGTAAGGTATGGGAGAAATTGCTGCAATAAAAACACCTGCTGAGCCATATTTATCAATCAAAAAATTTAATCTGTTAATGTTCTTTTGACTAACAAAGCGCTCTAAAATTGGAATTCCTCCGTAAAATCCGATTCCATAACCTAAAAATGCACCAAAAACGCTACTCAGAGTTGCAACCAGAACAATTAATAAAATTCCTAGAATACTATTTGCTTCGATTACCATTGGAATAACTAGGACGTCCGGAGGAATCGGTTGAAAGGCCGCTTCTGATGCTGAAACTAATGCTAAACCTATTAATCCAAAGCCATCAGCCCAATCAATAAATGGCTGAAAGTAATCGCTCGGACTCATACCTCTCAATTGTCTCCCGTATCACTATGCGGATGAACATTTTCCGAATATAATCATTAAATTACACCTATCACTGATATGTAGTCGACCGCTCGCGGCATTGTGGGAGGGGAGGTTCTAGACACTGCAGCCTTGATTTCTTGGCCAATAAACAGGCTGAATGGTTGCTACGCAATGCCATCACAAAAGAATGAATTGTTTAATGTAAATCCTGAAGAGGAAATTAAAATTGACTCTGCGCAAATAATGTGGATGATTCCTGATGATAAAAGTATGGAAATTGCTACAAATATAGCAATTAGTACAGGAGATATGGCTGGACTATCTGAAATTGATCTGGGAATTCTTGCATTGTCTATTGATTTGGAAAAAACCTTAGTCACAGACGATTATAGATTGCAAAATTTAGCAGAAAAAGCTGGTATAGAATGGATGACAGTGACAACTGAAGGAATAAAACAACTATGGACATGGGAATTGAAGTGCATAGCTTGCAAAAAGATATATCCACAACCAAAAAAACCTAATTTAAAAAAATCAGACTGGGGAGAATGTAAAGAATGTGGTTCTAAACTTAGATTGAAGAGGATAAAAGGTAATCACTCTGATTCTTCATGATGTTCCTTAGTCATCCCACCACGATCAATATCTTCGCCAGCAATTGACATCCCCTCTTGAAGGCCTCTCTGAAATTCACCTTTAGCACGGCCTGCATTTCTAGCTAATTCTGGTATCTTTTTTGCTCCAAACATGATTGCAAGCATTATTACAAGAATTACAATTTCTTGAGTACCTAAGATTCCCATATTGAACCTGAAGAGGTTACAACCTTCAAAGTCTTCGGCTAAAAATCCTCTATCCACCGGAAACTGGTGGTAAAAAGGCGATTTCAGAGGAATCATGGACTTGAGTTTCCAAATCTACCCCGATATCTCCATCCAATGCTACTACTAATCCATCAGAAATCATAGATTTTAATTCAAACCTTTCAATTATTTGATTGATAGTTGTTCCATGCAGCAAGGATAAATCTATTGTTCTCTGGTTTAATTTCTCGGCTAATGGGCCAAAAAATAGGAGTCTGACTTTGATTGCCCCCTCAATAGGTTCCTGTTTCTCCACAACACTCGGAGAAGTATCTTAGCAATCAAATCATCTATTCATATTTATTAAAATACGAAATATTAAACTTTTAATTAACAACAATTCTTAGGTACACCATCACTCGTTAAGGTATGAATAAAGTAGAAGCGGTTGTATTCGACTGTGATGGGGTGTTGGTAGATATCACTTCATCATGGCAACAAATACACAACTACTTCGGGACAAATAATAAAGAAAATCTTACAAGGTTTCTTGAGAAGGAAATTACAGATGATGAATTTATGGAATTAGATGTCAAGTTATGGTTGGAAATTCAAGAGGAAATCCATATGGATGAAATAATGAGATGCTTTTCCGGTGTTAAATTGAT
Organism: Euryarchaeota archaeon UBA605; assembly: GCA_002504905.1. Lineage (GTDB taxonomy): Archaea > Thermoplasmatota > Poseidoniia > Poseidoniales > Thalassarchaeaceae > MGIIb-O2. The sequence goes on from DATY01000029.1 coordinate 115,306, forward strand.
GAAAGGAGCTAGAGAAGTTATCGATGAATTGAAGAGAAGAGGAATTTATGTAGCTATTGTTTCATCAGGAGTTGCAAGATTCATTGGTTCAATTGCACATATTCTGAAAGTCGATGATTGGGCTGCAAATGATTTTTCATGGGATAAAGAGGGATATTTATCAGGGCCAGCACCTGCTATGGTTGATTCGCATAACAAGGGTGAGATGGTTGAAAAACTGGCTAGAATAAATGGTTTTGAGGCAGAAAAAATATGGACAATAGGGGACTCAGGTACAGATTTGTCAATGCAAATACCCGGTTCTAATTTTATAGGATTCAATCCTGCAAGAGAGAGATCTATCAATAAATTTACTGATGCAAGTGTACCAATAATTGTAGATAAGGATTTAACAAAAATTTGGAATATTATTTTCTCAGAAGATTTTCCAAAGAATGATTAAGCAAATGGTATTGATGCTGAAGCATGTGTATGTAAATTTATCACTGTCAAAATACAGGGTTTAGGTTGGAAGCCTAACATTCTCTGATAATCAGTCTGATCTTGCCATGTAGAACTGTGAACAATTGTTGTTCCTTTATGGTCTCCAATATATTGTCCATGGACATGGCCTGTAACGAAAATATCAGGTATTGTTCCAATTACCATACTATCTTCAGGTTCAGGAGATAATGGAGTTTTTCCCCCCCATGATGGTGCTAAATGTCTTCTTTCGAGCATTGAACGCATGGCCATCTCAGGTTTTGCATAAGTTACAGATCTAAGCCCTGCAACAAAGTCATCTATACTTTTTCCATGGTACGAGAGAATTCTAACTCCATGAAGACTAAAATCACAAGGATTACCCACGAAGATAGCGTCTGTATAGTCTTGTTGAACCTCTGGATCAAGAGCAGGTTGGGGTTCTGCTGGACGTACGGCATCATGATTTCCTGGAAGAATAATCACATCTACCCAGTCTGGTAAGTCGCTAAGGAGCATTGCAAGAGCTCCATATTGCTTGAATAAATCAGTGATAGCTAAATGCCTATCTTGTCCTGGATAAATTCCAACACCATCAACACCATCTCCACTCAATACGAAATATTTGATTGTCTTGGCTAAAGGGTCTGTTTTGAACCAATTTATCATTTTCTGCCATTGAGGCTCAAGGAAGGTTTTGCTACCGACATGAACATCGGAAAGAAAAGCTGCAGAAACAGATTCTTCAATATTAGCAGCATTTTTTGCTCTACGAGGTAGAGGAGGAAAGTGAATATTTGAAATAATAAATAAGTCTGTTCTGTCACCAATAAAAAATCCACTAACTCCAACTACATCATCATTCATTAATCCATCAAGAGCAGCATGGAGAGGATTGGCTCCGGAAGGTGGCTTTAGTAGACATTGAATCTGAGTCGTTTCATCTTCTAAAAGAAACATAAGATTTCCTGATTTAGCCCAACGAGGTTCACTAACTAGACCAACAATAGTAATCTCGTATTCATTTGAAGAATAACGTTGACGATTTCTATATGCCTCAGAATTAGAAATCGGCCTTCTTGGTAATGAACGACCTTCAATCATTAGATTTCGAATTTGATGTAATCTACTGTTAAAAAATGATTTAATATCTGACAATTTACCTTCAGTAACTGAATTTCCCGTAATATCAAAATGTACTTCAATCTCTGAATCAACATCTTTTGCTAACATTGGAAAATCTTCAAGACTGTAATGAGATAAACCATGAGGTCTAGGTGCTGGAGAAATTTCATTGCTAGAAATTGGGGCTATTACTCTGCCAATTGGCGAGGGGTTATCCGGAGTGGGGAGAGTCACTTGAGACTTCTTATGTGAAATCTGTAATTCCTCGGTAATAGATTCATCGATAGAAACTAAAGATAATAATTCATCTATAGATTTAACTGTAAGAAATTGAACATTTGATGAATTTGCGGCTTCTATCAATGGGTTAATATCTACTAATTGTTCAATTTTTTCTTTGGCTTCTAGGCCCATTACGAGAAGTCCTGCAGCACTCAACATTTTCTGTTGTTGCGCCCAATCACCGGATGCCATACGGCTCACGTCAGGTACGTACGCTCATGATAATATCGATACAGGGAAGTCATTCATCCCAGTCTGTTAATGATGCAAGATCTACTTTTTGTATTTCTTCCGCAACAGTAGTGTCTTCTACTTCCCAGGTCATACTTCCTTCCCACTGTTCCGAAGAGGGGTCCATTTGAGAAATATCAGATTGAGATTCTTCGATTTCGTCATCATTCTCTATAACATCATCTTGCTGTTCTAATCGATCTAATGTTTCAAGTGCCAATCGAAGAGCGAAGACTGCAAAAGAACGTTTATTATCCAATCTATCATTTTCACCAAAATCCATCCTTCTCACGAGAAAATAGTCCTGAGCTATTACAGCAACATGTACTCGACCAACTTCTTTTTCCAAAGTTGACCCACCTGGGCCAGCGATTCCTGTAATTGCGATAGCTACATCAGAACCTGATTGATATCTAGCGCCTTTAGCCATTTGAACCGCTACTTCATGAGAAACTGCACCGGCTTCACCTTCATCAAATGCTGATTTTTGTACTCCTAACTCCCTCATTTTTGCTTCATTAGAATAAACTACCCATCCCTGATTAAACCATTGAGTAGCACCTGAAATATCAGTGATTAATGAAGCGAGTAAACCTCCTGTACAGGACTCTGCTGTTGAGACTGTCCAGCCCTTCTTCCTAAGGCGTCTTGTCATCCGGGAAGCTAGTCCCGCAGTCTCTTCTACCACATGCACCCCTACTAGTAATCCTTCTTGATTGTTTACACTTAATCTTGAAGATTTGAGTGGTGGGCCCGGCAGGAATTGAACCTGCGATCTTCGCTTTGTAAGAGCAACGTCATAACCCCTAGACCACGGGCCCCACGAGAGACTCGGGTAGCGTCGCATTCAAATCATTGGTGGTCAAAGCATCTGTTAGAGAGTGCTTGTTTGAAGGATATTGAGGAACTTATAATTAGATTGGGAGAAAATGGTTTTCCAATGGATGAAAGTCTTAAATTTGCATTTAAAAACGCTAATATTGACTATTTCATTAAATCAGGAAATAACCGATTTTATTCGGATAATCCGGTTGAATTCATGAAAACTAGTAAAGGAGTTACAAAAAATATTTCTGCACCGCATATGTTAGTAACTTTATTACATCATTTAGAAATAAAAAAGGGACAAAAAGTTCTATTGGTTGGATCAAAAGGGGGCTATCTAGCAGCTATTCTAGATTATCTTCTCGGAGAAGAAGGAATTATTACATTGATAGAGCCACATGATGAAGTTCTTGAACATACAAGAAGAGTTTTAGAAAACTACCAAACAAGAGGAATTATTCGTGTTCTTTCAATAATAGATTTTGAGTTCTACGATGAATCTGCAAAAGAATTTGATAGAATTTTGATAACTGGAGCTGTTAGAGAAATTCCTGATTTTCTTAGTTTGAATTATCAAGAAGGATCTTTTATCTTAGGCCCATTCGGAAGTAATATTCAACAAAGACTTCTGAAAAAAGAAAAACAATCGGGAGAATGGTTAGATACAGACTTAGGCGGAGTAGTATTTTCCCCTATGGATACGAGAATTTCAGAACGGAATCCATTGGACCCTATTGTTCTAGCTGAAGGCCTTGAAGATTCATTTAGTTTAATATGCGAAATAATAGAAGTTGATGAAGAAATTTTACAAGGAATTGAACAATTAATTCAATCACTGAGAGAATTACCAAGAGATATTCCGTCTATCGGAGAACATTCATCTGATGAAGAAATCATGGAAAATCCAGTTATGGACTTAATGATGTCAGAGATGGAAAGACTTGCACCCATTTGGCCAATAATTGAACACTTTATGTCAATAGAATTAGTTAATATCTTCAACTCAGAAGATGAATCATCATTCATTACCGGAGGGCATGAAGACCTTGTTCCTTGAATAGGAGTATTCTTGCACTAATGGCTAGTGGCGGTATTGTGCTTAAAGCGACTATACGCCAGTTGAACAATAAAGATGTTCGATTAAGGAGAAGAGCTGTAAGGAAGCTGTTTGAACTAGATGACCCTGTTGCAATTGATGCTTTCGTGCCATTACTGAATGATGAAGATGAATGGTTTAGGGGAAAGGCACTAATCGCGATACAAAGATGGGCCTCAATGAAAGACCTTGATTTAGCAGAAAGACTTTCTAATTCAGATAAACCTGAAGAAAGGATATTGGCTTGTAGAATTGCGCCCGTTGTGGGGAAATCAAGCGAGAGGATTTTAACAAGAATGTTAGATGATGAGAATAATCTAGTTAAACAGAATGCTTGGAAAAATATACTAGAAATAAATGAAGATTTTATTGAAGGTGCATTGGAAAATAACGATGTAGGAATACGATCATTGGCAATTGAGAGAATACAATCAATGGATGAAGTAGATAATGATACTCTGAAAAAAATTCTCAGTGACGATTCGAGTAGAATAAGGAAAAAGGCAATTAATCTTCTGAAATCTAAACCTGAAAAGTATTCTTCGGGAGAATTTGATGAAATTATAATAAAAATTGCAGAAAATGATGATAGAATTCAAGTTGATGCTCTAATAATGCTAATTGAATCGGGTAAAGAAAACGAATTGTTCAGTCGAAAAATACCTATTTGGCTGGAAAATGAAGACCCAATGATGATTAAATTGATTGCAGAGACAATAGAACAAAAAGATTGGTTAGAAATTAATTGGCTTATAAAAAAGATAATCAAATCATCTAATGATAAACTAATTTCTAGAGTACTAAGAAGGAAAAAATCGGTTGAGGCAGATGAAATTCGTAAAGAGATTCTACTAGATGAAACGAGAGATGCCGTAATAAGGTCTAGAATAATAGAAGATTTATTTGGTAAAAAACATAATGAAGAAATTACAAAGATAATATTTGATTTGGAGAATAATAATCAAAAATCTATTTCAGAAACTGCAAAAATGTATAGAGAAAGCATCTCATGATTTCTTCTAAACAGCTGGCAACATTAATCTTGAAAGTGGAACAGCTATAGGAGGAAGGTGATCAGATAGGCGATGTCTGCTGGTTTTAGGGGAGAATAATGGCCCAAATAATGCTGCATTGATTACTTCTTGTTTGGTAACTGAATCGCGACCACAATTAGGCCAAACATCTAACTCAATTAAGTCATCTTCAAGATAATTGATGAAAACACAAGGTACGCAACTCAGTCCTAATCTCTTTGCTACATGATATCGATGATGTCCATCTAAGATAGTTCCTGAAGATTTATCAATTAACAATGGCTTTGTATAAGCATTCCACCTATGAGTCATTTTTTCTAGTTGATCAACTTTTTTTGGCAATATTTCTTCATGTGGTCTGAGAATCTCTAAAGGGACTAGCTCGACCTTCATGAAGGTCCGAGAAGGATATTGTTGTTAGTTTTGGTGCCGAAGATATGATGTTTAGTTGTACTAACGCAGATACATGGTTGACACTGAGCTGTACCTCTCTCCAGAGGATAATTTAGTCTTAGATCGACTTAGAGAAAACGGTGAAGCTTGGATCGTTGGAGGATGGGTTAGAGAAACTTTACTAATGACTGAATCAAAATCTGACCTTGATATTGCTACAACACTTTTACCTAAAGAAGTGATAGAAATATTTCCAAGAACTATTCCAGTAGGTGAAGAATATGGAACAGTTATTGTTAGATTAGATGGAGAATCAGAGAAACAATGGGAAGTAACAACTCTACGGAAAGACGGAAGTTATGGAGATGGTAGGAGACCTGATAATGTTTCATTTGGAACAAATATTATTGATGATTTAGCTCGACGTGATTTCACAATAAATGCTATGGCAATAGGAATTGATAACGAGTTAATTGACATTTTTGGCGGGAAAAATGACCTAGAACACAACATTGTTAGAGCAGTTGGTAATGCGAATAAGAGAATAGCAGAAGACGGCCTTAGAATATTACGTGCTTTCAGATTCTTAGATTTGGGAGGGGATAATCTTAGAGTTCTAGATTCAGAACTAGAGTTAGCGATTAAAGAAAATATTGAGATGTTAGAAAAAGTATCAAAAGAAAGAATAACTGAAGAAATTAGGAAAATATTGTCTGGAAAAAACTCATATGGAATATTATTAAAAATGAAAGAATTAGGTGTTCTGAATTATATTTTGAATGACCTGTCTGCAGAGATAGAAGATTTAGGCGAGGCAAGCTCAATGGTTATCCTTGCAAGATTTTTAAGAAACAATGAATGTAACGGAGAACAATTAACTGAAATTTTAAAACAACGATTAATTTTGACAAAAAAAGAAATCGGACAAATCTCTTTCTTACATGAAAATAGAAATTTAAAATTTGATTACAGTTTAGAAAGTATTAGAAGATTTCAGGTATTACTTTCAAAAGAACAAAAAATATCAATTTTACAATATCATAATGATGAAAAATTTATTGAGAAATACAAAAATCTGGGAAATGGAGAAGAAATTATGCAACCTATTCTTAATGGAACAAAAATTTCTGAAATTACTGGAATAAAACCTAGTAGGAAACTTGGTCTACTAAAAGAATGGTTATTTAGAATTCAAATTGAGCAAAATATCCAGAAAGAGGAAAAAATTATACAAATCCTAGATGAAATTAACTGGAATGATTCAGATCCGGAATCTTGGCCAAGATTATCATGGCCTTGATCAAAGTTCATTTAGATACTCTATGTATTCATTTTCATCTAAATATTGATCAGCATCATAGTCGAATGGTTGTACAATTACACACCATCCATCAGCATATGCATCATCATTAACAAGATCTGGGTTATCCTCAACATCACCGTTTAAAGATACTATTTTACATGAAAATGGAGCATTAATCAGTAATTTTTCATATTCTGTAGTGACGGTAATCAGTAAATCATCCAGGCCTAATTCGTCTCCACTAGTCATTGGAGTTGGTGCATCATCATCCTGTGATACTTCTCCATCATCATCATCTGAGTCCTCCATTTTAAATTCAGAATCATCTTCAGGTTTAGTTAGAATTACTCTAATTATATCCCCATGTTCTGCTCTGATGAATTCGCTCAAGCCTATCTTTACCTGAGAGTCATCCTTCTTTTCGTCTAATACTTGTAACCATAAATGTTCCAAAGTATATTTACGTCCTTGTGCCACACTAAATTCGACATAATCGCTATCAGCCATACCAATTCTCGACCTGCGCCCATCTGACAACCGTTTTGAATTGTTCGATTGGAGAAGTTGTTACATTTGCCATTACGAGACATTAACAATACCTTTCTCTTCGGACACTCTGGTGAGATAATGGAGTTCATGGAAACAGAAGAACAAAGTATGATTCGAGAGATGGTTCGTAGCTTTGCTGAAGAGGTCTTAGCGCCTACTTGTTTAGATAGAGACAGGAATGCTGCACCACCGTTAGATGAATGGCAAAAATTTTGTGAATATGGCTTACAGGGCATCACAATTCCTGAAAAATATGGAGGTAGTCCTGTTGATGATATTTCTGAGTCAATAATTATCGAAGAGCTTGCAAGAGTTGATCCGTCATTTGCAGTAATGTACTGTGTTCATGTAGGACTATGTGCAAAAACAATTGAAATTCATGGAAATGAGGTACAGAAAGAAAAATATCTAACTAGACTTGCTGGAAACGAAATTGGAGCATATTCACTTTCTGAGGCAGGTGCGGGAACAGATGCAGCTGCAATGGTTTGTAAAGCTAAAAAGACAGATGACGGTAAACATTTTATCATTAATGGAGAAAAAATGTGGGTTACAAATGGTAAGAGTGCAGATATTTACGTATTATTCGCTAAAGATGTAGATCATCCCGATTTCGGTGTTAAAAAGCATGGAGGGACTACTGCTTTTATCGTCGATTCATCGATGGAAGGATTTAGTGTTGGTAAAAAAGAAGAGAAATTAGGGATTCGATCTTCTGATACGTGTGTATTACTTCTTGAAAATTGCAAAGTTCCTATTGAGAATGTTTTGAAAGGAGTTGGAGAAGGATTTCCTATTGCAATGAATGCACTTGACAATTCGAGAATTGGAATAGCTGCTCAAGCATTAGGAATTGCACAAGGTGCATTTGAGTCAGCACTGAATTATTCCCATGAAAGACAAGCATTTGGTAAACCAATTGCACATCACCAAAGTATTGGAAATTATCTTGCGGATATGGCAACACAAATTGAAGCAGCTAGAATGATGGTTTACAAAGCATCTTGGGCTAAACAGAGACACTATGAGAATGGAGGACATAGACATACGAAGGAAGCCAGTATGGCTAAACTATTCGCAGGAGATACAGCAATGTGGGTATCTGAGAGAGCCGTACAAGTACTTGGAGGATATGGCTATACTACTGATTTCCCTGTTGAAAGATTTTTCAGAGATGCGAAAATCACTCAGATTTATGAAGGAACTCAGGAAGTCCAAAGAATTGTCATAAATAGAGCAATTAAACCTTAATTATTCAACCCATGAATATTTTCTTTGACCTTCTAGAACATCATCCCCGCCCACAGAAACTAAGGCAAATTCATTTTTTGGAGATAAAATTGATTTTTTCGCAGTGCCTCTATGCAGTGATTCATAAATTTCTTTATCGATAGGATGTCGTTCATCAAGTCTGTTAAATAAATTGAATCTTGCTGCAATTTGTTTCCATTCTGGTTGTAAAATTCCTTCAAAGACTTTTGCTTTAGCACCCGATCCATAACCACACAGACCTATTCTTTCACCGATCATTTTTTCATTATCCAAATGATCTGACTCAATTGTAGACATTAAAGCTAGAAAAATCGAACCTGTATATTGATTTCCAACAAGGCTAGATGCCCTTTGTGCTTTCTCAATTCTAGCATCAACAAAATCCTTAAACATCGAAGTTTTAGAAATTAATCGGCGATATTGATCGTTGGCTTTCTCAAACTCTTCATATCCTTCCGCAGAATCTTCAAAATCTCCTGGAAGAGGTTCGTCTCCAATTTCTTCAATAATTTCATTCCATAAAGGTAGATTTCTTCTATCATGTCTAAAAACATCTGGAAACATTCTTTTTCCTTGAAATGCATAAGGTAGATGAACAATTATTCTCTTCCACTGTTCGGTCAAAATATCATCTTCATCAGGATTATACCGGCCAGACCTAATTGCTTCAATTCTAAAATTTATGAATGCTTGTTTAACAGATTCTGAATAACAACGATTAGAAAACTGACCATCGAAAACAGGAGTATCTTTATGAATCTTCAAAGTTTTAGACTCAAAAAGAATATTATCTTTAAGTGTCGAAAAAGGTAATACGTCAAGTATTTTCTCCACTAGTCCTGACTTTCTAGGTTTTTCACCAGCTTCTTCAGCCAGATCTAGGACGTTCTCTACCACCGTTTTCATATCTACTTCTCTCCTAGGTTTGAAAAAGTCATGAACAGGCATTGTTGAAACCCCCCAATTATCTGGAATTACAATTAATCTAGGATTATGTCGTATTAGTATCGCTCCCCCTCCAGCGCCTTGAGTATATTCTCCAGATGACTCAAGATCATATTTTGCATTATCTGCGAAAACAACTATTCCAATTCTATCTTGAGATTCTCCTCCTCTTGCAACCCAATCTAGTGTATTGTGCATTGCATCTACAGCCCCTATACAAGCAAATGTCAAATCTACAACATCACAATGCCTAAAACAATCTTCTCCAAATTGTTCTTGATATCTTTGTTCTAACATATCCATAATGTAAGTTGCAGTAGGTTTAGCGCCATCAAGTGCTGATTCAGTACCGAGATAGATTCTACCAATATTATTAGGATCGAGATTATTTCGATCTATTAATCTAGCACAGGCATTAGCACCCATAGTAGCTGTATCTTCATGCACGTCTGGAATTGCCATTGCTTTCAATCCAAGACCTCGATTTAGTTTTCCAAAATCAGCACCACGAAACTCAGCAAAATCTTCCATATCAAAATATAGTTTAGGAAAATGTATGGATATATCGTCAATTCCTACCTCTGTCATAGCAATCCTTCCGAGTCTCGCGCAAAGCAATGGGGTTATGATATCTACTATAGAATTAGGTTTAACCTGCCGATAATTAAAACGCATCACTGCGAGCCGGTGATTTTATTCATATTATCTAATAAATCATTATTATCTGAAAAATGCTCAGAAATCGGCTTTAATACATCTGCTAATCCTTTGGCCACAGCCATTTTAGCATCAAAAGGGTGTACATTTCCTTCGTTAATTGCTGAAATAAGTGAATCGGTACTTTCCCAAGACGAAGGTTGGCCGAATTCAGGTTTAGGTTCAATATTTAATCTACCAATTCTTGGTATTATTATGTATCTAATAATTTCATAAACAGCAGAATTATCATTACCTATTTCGAGGAATGCTTTACGTAACTTTTTCTCTAATTTTTTAGGAGTATCATGCAATAGAATCGCATTATTTGGGTCAGATTTAGACATTTTATGATCATATGAATCCATTCTACCACTAGCACCCTTAAGACCGGATAACATTGGAGTGTGTATACAAGTAGCTTTAGTCCATTTATTCCTATCTGCAACTTCCCTCATGTACATGTGAGCTTTTCGCTGATCCATTCCTCCAAGTGCTATATCAATTTCTAACTCAAAAATATCCGCAGATTGTAAAGCAGGATAGAAAAACGCTGATAAATCGTGATCTGATGAATCTTCATCCCGACCCATGATACTGAATGTTCTCCTAACTCGAGATAAACTCATATTTTTTGAGCATCTCAATACTCTTTCCCAATATTTCCCAGAATCCATTATTTCAGATGCTCGAATAAATCTTAATTGACCCGGACCATTTCCTTCTTCTGGAAAATTAAGTAAAACTCTGAAAACTTCAGACATATAATCAGCCGCTAGAGATATTTTCTCCATATCTCTTGAAAACTTATCATTTACCCATGCATGCCAATCAGCTAGTAAAACTGTAACGTTTACTTTCTCCGCAAGTAAATTTTCCATTGTTTCTGCTAAAACCATCCACCCAAGATGAGCTTTTCCACTTGGTTCTAAACCGATATATGCATTAATCTGATTATTGCCTGAATGACTTTTGCCTCCAGAAATAATATTTTCAACATGTTCAATACCAATGATTTCTTCACAATTACTGAACATTCTGTTAATTCTTGAACGATCTTTATCATTAAGATTTGATAAAGGTTCTGAACTCATTTAATCACCAAATTATTTGAATAATTTATCTAATTTTTCACCGCGACCCGCTGCTCTAGTATTTTCACCTTCTTCCAAGGCTGCTTCAATCTCAGCAATCAATGCCTCTGCTTGAGATTTTTTCTCATCCGAAACATTACTTGACATCTTCATGAAATGTCTTGCTGAACTAACTGCGGATTTAGCCTTAGAAGCTTTTTTTGCCCATTCCTTTGCTTTATCACCGCGTTGCTTCGAATTATATCCAGTTGCCTCATCAAGAAATTGCGTCCATCTTTTACGGCTATCCTGTGCAATTTTCATGGCTTCTGGATCATCAAAATTAGGAGGTACATTCTTCACATCAATTACTAAAGCACCAGTTTCTGAAAAACTTCCCTCTATTGAAGTCATAATATCATGAGAACCAGAAAAAGAGCCATCATCATTAGCCTCCACTTTCTCAAAATATTTACCAGCCAATACTGCTAAACCACCATCTGCATTAATTTGTTTCATCAATCCTCGCTTAACGTCGAATCTCTCCATAAGCCTAGCGCGAAGTAATTGCTTATTCAATACTACGAGAGAAAGATAACCACAGATGACAATAAACAGGCCTAAACCTACATCCGTTTTCGCAAGACTATGACTGCGTTGAGAACGGTTATTGTTGGGTTGATGACGACTTTAGTATTCGCATCACCTATTGTTGGTGCGGAATCAGCAGTAGAGCTTGATTCAGTTATTCATCTAAGTGAGGCCGATTTATCGATAAAAGGGATTGCAGAAAATCCAGAAGAAACAAAAATTCTAGTCTATGCTGAAGGAGGTTATGCCAGTATTATCTCATCAAAGAATCCTGGAAATGAACAAGTATTACTCGCTGCAAGTGACAATCAAACAATGAGGGATGCTGATTGGCATCCAGGCGGAGGAACTGCATTTTTAGTTGGAGACGAAGGGATGATTCTTCGATATGCAGCAGATGATTTTTCCTTAACACAAGCCGGAGAAAAAATGAACTTCGGACAAACAGATTTAAATTCAGTTGCATGGAATACTGCCGGTTCATGGGCCTATGTTGGAGGTGATGATGGATGGTTATGGAGAATTCGAGCAGAAGGTGATGGTGGACTTGATACTCATCTAATTGAAGGACGTGGAGAGGGAGACATATCAGATATTGATTGCCACGATGATATCATGCTTTGCGTGGTATCTTCAGTAACGGATGGAATTGGGATAATAGATAGAAATCATGTTCTCACTTGGATTGGAGGGAGTTTCTATCCATGGACAAGTGTCATTTGCCCTTCAAACTATTACTTATCTTGTGTATCAGTTTCCAGTAGTCAAGAAATGGGTTTAATTCAATTACATTCAACAAATGCTGTAGAAAGTCAATTATCAGTTAGCACTGTTAAAGGAGTTGAAGGGCAATTTACACATCTTAGTCATCAAGATGATGCTAGATCACTAATCGTAGTAGCACCATTTGCATTACTTGAGCACGATGTTAGTAAAAATGCAACATTCCCATGGTTAGAAAATGGAGATGCACAAAAATTTGATATTGAAATTTCTGGTGAAAGAATAATTGGAACTTGGAACTCTGGAGAAGATAGTGGATGGCTAATTACAAGTCGTGGCACTGTGATTGAGTTTCACTCTACAGAGAAAGGAAGTGAAATTGGAGTAATACTTGGAGGCATTGTGGGCTTCTTAATTCCATTAACTATCGGATTGTTGATACTAACTTTAGTCTACACCGCTTCCCCCAGACTACAATATTGGATGACAATGAAGTTCGGAAATAAACAAGAAAAAAGAGATGCGAAGAGAAGAGGGAAAGGAAAAAGATAGGGTTAGATTTTGACTAGTCCAATCAGGAACATTCATGTGGCCTCTATTATCGCCCGCAAATGAGAATTATGGCATATGAGGCTCTAGACTTCTACGATGTTGACTCGTTATTGACTGAAGAAGAAAGAATGGTTCGAGACATGGTACGCGATTGGGTAGATGAAGAAGTCATTCCAAACATCGAAATTGCTTGTAGAGATGGAGTATTTCCAGATGAGTGGAGAGTTGCTTTAGGAGAAATGGGAGTACTTGGTGCGCCCCTAAAAGGTTATGATTGCCCAGGACTTTCATATACCGCTTATGGTGTTATTTGCAGAGAATTAGAAAGAGGCGATAGTGGTCTTAGATCTTTTGCTAGTGTCCAAGGTTCTCTTGCAATGTATCCAATATGGGATTTCGGTAGCGAAGAACAAAAAAATCACTATTTACCTAAAATGGCAAGTGGAGAATGGATTGGCTGTTTTGGACTGACAGAACCAGATTATGGATCTAATCCTGGTGATATGATTACCAAAGCAGAAGATATGGGAGACCATTATCTTCTAAATGGCGCGAAAATGTGGATAACTAATGGTTCAATTGCAGAACTTGCAATAGTTTGGGCGAAATTGGATGGAGTTATTCGAGGATTTATTGTTGAAAAGAATGATCCAGGTTTTTCTGCTCCTGAGATGAAAGGTAAACATTCTCTAAAAGCTAGCGTAACAAGTGAATTAGTATTCCAAGATTGTAAAATTCCAAAAGATAGAATGCTTCCAGGAGTAAAAGGATTGAGAGGTCCTTTTTCCTGTCTAAATAATGCAAGATTTGGAATTTCCTGGGGAGCACTGGGTTCTGCTCAAGCATGTTTTGATTCTGCTAAAGATTATGCTATGAGTAGAATCCAATTTAATCATCCGATCGCATCATATCAATTAGTACAGAATAAATTATCTTGGATGTTAAGAGAAATCACGAAAGGGCAATTGTTAGCATACCATTTAGGGCAAAAGAAAGATGCTGGAACTTGGATTCCAGAGCATATTTCGCTGGCTAAAATGAATAATGTCGATATCGCTCTTGAAATTGCGAGAGTCGCAAGAGACATCCACGGAGCTAATGGAATATTAGATGAATATCCTATTATGAGGCATATGGCAAATTTAGAATCAGTAAAAACATATGAAGGTACTCATGATATCCACAATCTAATTATTGGTAGACACATTACTGGAATCCAAGCATTTACCAGAGAAGCTTGAAACATACTATAAAATTGATAAAAAAAAAGAGGGGAAAAAATGAACATAACTGTACTGCTAAAACAAGTCCCAGACACAACAGCAAAAATTACTATCTCAAATGGGAAAGTTGATGAGAACTCAGTAAGTAAGTGGTCAATGAGTCCTTACGATGAGTATGCTCTAGAATCCGGACTTCAATTAAAAGAAGCAACTGGAGGGAATCTTGTAGCGATAACTTGCGGCCCTGAAAGAACAAAAAAAATGCTCACCGATGCCGCTGCTGTTGGTGCTGATACTCTTGTTCATATCTCAGATGACGGAGTCACCGATAGTACTCATGTCCAACAATTACTAGCAGCTGCTGTAAAAAAATATGACTCTCATGTAGTGTTATGCGGCAAACAAGCAGCAGATACCAACGCTGGTTCAACTGGACCGGGGGTTGCTGAATTAATTGATGCTGCATGCATTACTTTGGTTTCAGAAGTAAATCATTCTGAAGGTAATTTTTTGACAATTAGGCCAAGTAATTCAGGAACAGAGAAAGTAATGGTTTCCGGGCTCAGTGTTTTCGCATTTGATAAAGGTACATCAGAACTTAGGCGGCCTAATGTTAGAGGAATAATGATGGCTAAAAAGAAGCCTATTGAGGCAATATCATCTAGCGATTTGGGAGTCAATTTAAGTTCTTCAAATGTAAAGTTGAATTCTCAAAACCCTCCTCCGGAAAAGCCCGCAGGGCAGAAATTTGAAGGAGCAGAGCATATCAATGAAGTAGTATCAAAATTAAGAAACGAGGCAAATGTAATTTGAGGTGGAAAAATGAACTTTACAATAATAGCAGAAACTAATGGTGATGCACTTCACCCAACTACATACCAACTTGTAAGAGCAGCGGCTAATATGGGCTCTAATTCAACTGTAATTTGTCCAAATGGAATTGGAGCTGATGAAGCAGCAAAAATTAATGGAGTAGACAAAGTAATTTCAGCAACTGGAGATTGCTTCAATATCTTTGATGGTGGAGCATGGGCATCCGCTATATCTCCAATTTGTGGAGATATAACCTTAATCTCTGCATCACCTAATGGTAGAGAGATAGGTTCTAGAATTGCAGCGATAAAAGATATACCAATTATACAAGATATAGTGTCAATGACTGAAGGAGTTACGGTTACTAGGCCAATTTATTCAGGTAAAGCTATGGAATCATTGACAATTTCTGGGAATGCTGTAATCACATTAAGACCAAATGCCTTTGAAGCAGCGTTGACGGGAAATGATGCCCCAATAAGTGTCGTAAATCAATCAGCAGACGTAAAGATTGCAATTCAAGAAGCGATCGATAAAGCAAGTGAGAGATTAGATGTTACTGAGGCAGATATTATTATTTCAGGAGGAAGAGGGATGGGCACAATTGATAATTTCTCTCATCTGGAAGAAATTGCAGATACAATTGGAGCAGCAGTTGGAGCAAGTAGAGCGGTAGTTGATGAATGGGGTATGCCTCACAGAATGCAAGTTGGACAGACCGGAAAAACAGTAACTCCATCGCTTTATATCGCTGTAGGAATTTCTGGAGCTATACAACATCTAGCAGGAATGAGATCTAGCAAATATATTTTGGCTATAAATAAAGATCCTGATGCACCAATTTTTGCTGTTGCAGATTACGGTGTAGTTGCAACATGGGAAGAGGCAATCCCTGCACTAAAAACCGCTCTTTCAGAGTTACAGTAATAATTTGTTGCAATGCGTTAAATTAAGATACCGCTTCGAAAGGTCATGGAATCTAATGTATTCGAAGATGGAACAGTCCGATTGGTTGTTGCTTCGGCAATGATTCTTGGAATATTAATTGGGTTAAGTCTCGCAGATATTGTTTTTGATGATTATCAAACAGGCTTGGCAGATAAAGATGGAGACAATGTTCCAGATATCTCTGATTTAGAACCTAATGGGGATGCTGGAATCAGATTCACATTAGTAGAAATCATTCATCAGGAATTAGAATCGGATGCCAATATCACACTAGTATTGGGTTACAATGACAATGGAGACAGTGAAGGGAAGTTAAATGGGCAAGTCTGTGTTCTAAATCTCACAATTAAAGAGAATACAACTGTCACTAGACCATCACATAATTGTATTTTTCAAGTAGCAGATTATGCGCTAAGATCTGTGTCATTTGAATACAGAATGTTCGAAGAGAAAATAATTAACCATGAAATAATTAGAGAAAATTGGGATATTTTCGCTGG
Organism: Euryarchaeota archaeon UBA605; assembly: GCA_002504905.1. Taxonomy (GTDB): domain Archaea; phylum Thermoplasmatota; class Poseidoniia; order Poseidoniales; family Thalassarchaeaceae; genus MGIIb-O2. The sequence continues at coordinate 131,942 of DATY01000029.1, forward strand.
AAATGATAATGAAAACCCGTGGGGAACGAATACTACTGTAGATCCAGCATTTCTATCAGTAGGAAGTACAATATTGTTGGACGGAATGTCGGATAGTGACGAATGGGAGAAGAATGCTAGAGTTATTTGGTATACTAATAGTGTTGAAATTTTCGCAGATTAAATAACCTGAATTGTTAAACTTGCCTTGGATGAAGCGCCTCTATCATCCACAACGGTGAGATAAAAAATATGTACGCCTGTTGATAATTTCACATTTACTAGAGAATTATTTGAAATGACTTTACCTGAATCATTCTCCCATGACCAACTCTTAATGGTTCCATCAGGATCATAGGATTTACTACCATCAAGTAAGACCATGGTTGTACCATCTGAATCAGAATTTACAGTTTTATCTTCACCTACATCAACAACTGGAGGTAAATTTAGTGATTTAGCCGATTGTGATAAATCTTCTAATATATCGACCTCAATAATTGGAGGAGAGGTTTCAATCTCTAATTCTTCATCTAATGCTTCAAGAATTTCTGATGAGTTTGACGGTAATAATGGTTTCATGTATGATGCTTGTTCTTCTTCTGGCGATAAGGCTCCAGAATATTTAGAATCGAAACTTTCTTCTTTGAAATCATAATCATCAGAAATAATCTTAGAATCCGGATCTATTATGAAGATAGGGGTAGGAATATCCATCTTCTTATCATCACCCAAAATACCAACTCTAGAATCTCCCATTGATACTATATTCTCTACTATTCCAATATGTTCAACTCTCCAAATTATTTTTCCTTGCATATCTAATCTGTAAATGTCAAACCAAGATGCTACGAGTATATCTTGTTTCCAAGGAAAAATCTGCTTAATTGAATAGTCAAACTTACATAAATGATTATATCTCTTAGATTTAATTTCTAGTTCTAACAGTTCCCCATTAAAGCAGCCCAAGATTACTCCTTTCTCCGTAGAATTAATACAATTAACCAAACTTTCCACTTCACAACTGTGTATCATCCCTTTCTTAACACTCCAACACTCTATTCTATTTTCAGGCCGATCATCAATGGTCATTCCGAGCGAATTACGTGCAACAACGAGAATTTCTCCAGGTCGAAATATCATAGCAGAAATAGTTTCAATGTCATCAACTGTAGCTACTGATTTTCTTATCTCTTCTCCGTAAGAATTTACCATTATGAAATCTCCGTTTTCTAGAGCAATTGCTGAGATATCTCCATTTTTATTACTACAAAGATGAGTTATCTGTCCAAACTCTCTTTCCCATAATAATTGTCCATCAGAATTAAATTTAAATAAATTACCGGAACTATCTGCAACTAAAAAATAAGAACCGGATAAAGAAATTTTATCGCATCCAGATTCTAATTCATGTTTCCAAATTATTCCTTCGGAATATGCACATATACCAGATATACTAGAACCTACAATTAACTTATCTTCAATTTCGAATAATCCGATAATTTCTCCTTCAAGATTAAATGATTCTTCGATAATCCCATTGGAAGAAAGAATACTTACGACACCTGTTTTACTACCTACAGCTAAATTCCCATCTGACATTTCAAAAGCAGCTGTAAGGATACCGCCAATTTCGACAGAATTGAGTATCTCAATGGAATCCATGAATATACTAGATGCCCGTTACCTATCATTCTAACTGGGAAATGTGTTAAGCAGATGCTGATTTTTTCGCTTTGTCATTTCTTGATTGCTCGATCTTATTAAGATAATCTTCTGTAATTCCACCAGTCACATAAACCCCATCAAAACATGAACAATCGAATGTTGCAACATTATTTTTACCTGCACCTAAACAAGCCTCTACCAAATCATCTAGATCCTGATATATCATCCAATCAGCACCTATAGCGGTACATATCTCGGAAATTTCCCTATTATATGCGACATATTCATTTTTCGCCGGCATATCAATTCCATATACATTAGGATGTATTATCGGAGGTGCAGCAGACGCAAAGAAAACTTTCTTGGCACCTGCATTTCTAGCCATCTCAACTATTCTTTTCGAAGTATTTCCTCTAACAATACTATCATCGACAATTAGGACAGTTTTTCCTGAAAACTCACTAGGAATTGTATTGAGTTTTTTGCGGACTGAATCTTTCCTAACAGACTGGCCAGGCATAATAAAAGTACGTCCAATATATCTATTTTTTACAAAACCTTCACGGTAAGGAACTCCTAACTCTCTAGCTAATTCTAAGGCAGCTATGCAACCACTATCTGGAACTGGAATTACAGCATCTATTCCATGTTGAGGATTCAGTTGTTCTATTCTACGGGCTAATGATGCACCCATTCGAAGACGAGCAGAATGAACAGATATTCCGTCAATTATAGAATCAGGTCTTGCAAAGTAGACATGTTCGAAAATACATGGACGATATTGAGGCTCAGGATGACATTGGCGGGAATAGAAAGAACCATCACACCTCACAACAATGGCTTCACCTGGCATTACGTCTCTTTCTAATTCAAAACCTAAAGCCATTAGTGCAGCACTTTCTGAAGAAAATGCTCTTTCAACAAATCCTTCAACATTTCTCACACCCATGCATAATGGCCTGATACCATTAGGGTCTCTGAAAGCAATTATACCCCAGCCAGTAATTGAAGAGACCACACTGTAACTTCCCTCAGCCCTCATATGTGTCCTTTCAATGGCTCTAAAAACATCTTCATGATCTAAAGCATCCATCCCTCCAGGTCTTCCATTGAGTGATCTTTGAACTTCAGCAGCTAGTAAATTTAGTAATGCTTCGGAATCAGAACTAGTATTAATTCTCCTATGATCATATTCTAACAAGCTAGAAAGTATTTCTTCAGTATTATTGAGATTGCCGTTGTGAGCCAAACTAACGCCAAATGGTGTATTTGTGTAAAATGGTTGAGCCTCAGCCACAGACGAACTACCAGCTGTTGGATATCGTACATGACCAATGCCTGCAGAACCCTTTAGAGATTTCATATGTCTCTCTTTGAAAATATCTCTAACGTACCCATTCGCTCTTCTATGATATAAATTCTCATTATCGAAGGTAACAATTCCTGCAGCATCTTGGCCGCGATGCTGCAGAACTAATAACCCATCATAAATATCCGAAGCAACTGAATATTCTGGATTCCCAACAATCCCAATAATTCCGCACATAAGAACAAACCTCGCTAAGTTGTAAGGGTCTTAGCACTTTGCTATTTGGAACTTGGTTTATTTGCTACCCATGGAACGATTTCTTTTACTCCATTGGTACTTGCGCATGCGTGAACTTGCTCCATATCCGCAGGATGAACATACGCCTTTTTGTTTGTGATAAGAATGACGGCCACATCGACGACAACGAATGTGAGTCGACTTTTGTCTCTTACCCATGCTTGGAGTACCTTTGGACATGATAACACCTATTTGATAGCGCGGCGACTTACCGACTTGTTATGAGAGTTACCCTTGAGAGGATTAGTCAAATTACTGTAGTTTTTATTCAGTCGCATCTAGCAAATCATCGAATGGACGCTTTCTAAAAGAAGCTCTGAATAGGAAATAAATCATTAAAATATACAATAATGGAATTATTACAAGGAGCCCTAACATACCCTCTACCAAAGAAAAACGAATTGCATCTACAATAGTTTCTACATCATCATTTAATGAACTCACAATCATTGCCGAAATGAATATCATCAAACTTTGAATTATTATGGGGATGGTTGGTTTACTGTAGGGATGTAAAGAGAACAGTTGAAAAATAATTAGTGAAAAATTGACCAATATGAAACCTCCAAAAGTATAGAAAAGAATTTCTAATAATGTCGAGTTCATTTTTCATCAACTCCGATATTAGCTGAAATAATTTTTTTGACAAATATTATTTCTTCTTCGGTCAAATCAGGTGCTGGATCTTCTAGAGGAATTCTATTTTCAACAAATCTAACCAATAATATGAAAAATAATAATGAAATTATTCCACCTAATGCTGAGAATATTGCCATTAAAATGAAATTATCTGGTAGTTCATAGTATTCTAGATTTAGGTAAAAAGAAATTAGAATAATTGACCACCCAATAATCAACTGCGGAGGATGGGATTTCCAATAAATTGGTGAACCTCTAAGAACAAGAAAACATCCTATTGAACAAACAAAGAACCACGGTGCAAAACCGCGTAAGTATCCTAGTAATTCTTCCTCTGGATTTTCTACAGGAAAATTATTGAAAGCTAGTAGTGAGATTCCAGCCATTATAATAGGGACGGCAAATTTATTTCTGGAAAAGGAAGGACCCATTCTAGCGAATGTAATACCGACTAATAATAAGAAAAAGGCGAGCCAAATCATCATGGAGCCGAAAATCACGTTATTGCCTAATAGTCTCTACTTCATCTATGTTTTTTAATTAAAATCACTAATTCATGGTTTTCATCGCCAAAGATTGCGCGACAGAGTTCATATACGGGTCGTCAGTCGCCCGCATCGTCGTAAGACGCTGAGGTGCTAAAATGGTTAAGATGCCGCGTAAAGTTATGCGTTACAGCCCTTCAGCAGGTAAGCACACTGAACATACAGTGGAGCGAGTTAAAAAAAGACGAGCTAGTGAATTAAAATGGGGTCAGAGAAGGTTCCGTAAAGTTACTTCAGGATACAGAGGTTTTCCAAGACCTAAGCCATCCGGTGAGAAGCCAACTAAACGTGTTAACCTAGTTTTCAGATGTACTGAAACAGGTAAGGGCCATTCACCTGCTGGAAAGCGTGCTAAGAAATTCGAACTAATTGATAAATAATTGAGGGATAATAATGAGTGGAAGATTCATACGTGTAAGTTGCACAGATTGTGGACATGAGACCATTATATTTGACAGGGCGTCAACCTCAATCGCTTGTTCAATCTGCGGTTCAACATTAGCAATATCCGCAGGTGGAAAAGCTACTCTCTCAGGAAGCACAATTGTAGACGTCCTCGAATGAAGGGGACAGAAAAATGAGTGAAGCCGAGGAAATATGGCCCGAAGAAGGTGAACTCCTAGTTTGTACTGTTAAGGGAGTTAAAGAAAACGGTGCATATCTTAATCTAGACGGATACGGGGACAAAGAAGGTTTCGTATTTATTGGTGAAGTTGCTTCTGGATGGGTAAAAAATATTAGGGCACACTTGAGAGAAGGTCAACGAGTTGTTGCTAAAGTTGTGACAATCAAAAAGGATAGAGAGAGAGTAGATCTATCTATAAAAGCTGTATCTGCTGAAAGAAGAAAAGATACCCTGCAAACGTGGAAAAATCAACAGAGAGCAAATCAAATTATGCGTGTTGCTGCTCAAAGAGTTAATTGGGATGAAGAAAAAACCGAAGCAATTTCTGAGGAAATGACAGAAAAATTTGGATCTTTATACGGAGCATTAGAAGAATGTGCTATCTCAGAAACTGCATTATCTGATTCAGGATTTACTGGTAAATGGATGAAAGTTGTTACAGAATTAGCTGTTGAAAATATAGTACCTCCATTTGTAGAAATTAGAGGCGTTTTTGATATTGAAGTATGGGGTTCTGAGGGTGTAGGTGCAATAAGAGAGGCTTTATCAGAAGCAGAGTTAGTTGTTGAAAATGAAGAAGAAGTTACTCTTACATGCCATTATGATGGTGCACCACATTATAGAGTAGATATTAGAGCTCCTGATTATTCATTGGCAGAAAACGCATGGGAAGCAGCAAAGAAAGCCGCCGTCGAAAAAATTAATTCTGTAGAAGGGTCAATATCTATAGAAAGGCTATAATGAAGAATTTCGAAGGCATTAATTCATACACCCTCAAACACCACGTTAGTATGAGGAGTCACCATGGTACGTACCAAATTACAACGATGTATCGATTGTGGAGAATATGGGCTTGGGGATATTTGTAAGAGTTGTAATGGTAAAATGATAGCTGTAGCTCCGTTAAAATATTCTCCAGAAGATCCACAAGGAGCTCGGAGAAGACAGAGGGTTGATGCAGGTAGTGAAGAATGGATTGAATCTCTGCCAACTCCTCGTGAAGTGATTAAAGGAGAGGAAGAATGAAAACAAAATTTCATTGGATAGTCGGGGATGGTTTACCCGAACATACAGCAATTCTTGAAGCGGTTCCAGGTGTTGGAAATGTGGGGAAAATTGTTGTAGATGCATTGGTAGAAAAACATCCTTCTAGAACTATTGGATGGATATTGCATCCTGATTTCCCCCCACATGCAACATTATCAAAAAATGGATTATTATCTCCACCTAGGCTTGAAATCAATTCAGTAATACTTCCTGACGGTAAAACAATAATCACAATTGGTGGGAACTTACAACCCATGACTGCAAAAGGACAATATGAAGTTGCTGAAAGTATTCTCGAAATGGCGAAGAAAAATAATACTCCAAAAATTCTAGTTCTAGCAGGCTTAGCAGCAGGTGCTGAAGATAGAGGTATTCATGTTATTTGTGCTGATTCAAATGTTAAGAAATCATTACAAGAAATTGATATTAATGTTACAGACGAACAACCCAAATCTGGAATGATTGGAATTGCGGGGTTACTAATTTCTCTATCACCATTACATGATGTACCTACAATTGGACTGGTTGCAGAAACAATAGGAGCCAGTGCTGACACACTTGCTGCTGATAGGTTATCATCTTGGATTGAAGAGGGATTAGAATTACATCTGGATTTAGATTTAGATTCAACTGGAAAAATTGCTAGGAAACTATTAGCAACTATGGATGTTTCAGAAGATATTGATGAAATTCTGAATGGAAATGAAAAACAAAACGATTCAAATTTCTATGCTTAGGTGATCTTATGAGGATACTTCTAGGAAGTGGAGGAATTAGAACGGAAGAAAGAAAAAATCTATTCCTTGATCTAGTTAAAGAAAACTTTGAGGGATGTAAAAAAGTAATTTTCATACCTTTTGCTAGTGGAGATTATGATGAGTATACAAGTTCAGTGAAGGAAATATTCAGTAATTTAGGATTTGAAATTGTAGGAATACATGAGCTTGAGAATCCATTAGAAGAATTAGAAAATATGGAAGGAATTTATGTGGGAGGAGGGAATACATTCTCATTGGTTAAAAAATTACATGAGGAAAAAATGATAGAAATTATCAGGAAAAAAGTGCTCAATGACGGAATACCATATGCGGGAGTTAGTGCTGGAGCAAATGTTGCTTGTCCAACAATGCAAACTACTAATGATATGCCAATTGATCTAGTTCCATCCTTTGAAACATTCAATATTATTCCTTTTCAAATTAATCCACATTACCATCCGGGAAAGATCTGGTGGAAAGAAAATGATACATTAAACGAGCATTTCGGGGAAACAAGAAAAAAAAGAATACAAGAGTATCATATGAATCATGACACTCCGGTAATAGGATTGTATGAAGGTGCTTTTCTTACTTGTAATGATGAAGGAATAGAACTTCTTGGCAACAAAGCCGCTGTAATAATCAAAGGTTTAGAGATAGAAACAATTTCTCCGAATATAAAAATGAACTATGATTTATCCACCAGATGAAACTACGATTAATTCTATTTTTATATCTTCACTAATTGTTGAAGAATTAGGGATAATTGAATCATTGAAAACTGCTAGAACTGTTGAAGAAGGAATGTCTAACTCTGTTAGAATTGAAGAAATAGTTGCAGGTGTCTCGGACTCGAAAAACAGACTATCATTTTGGTAAACAACTTCGACTCGCATATACGCTTCGAAACGGGTCACGCTTATGACCAATACGCATCTAGGAATATTTAGCCGAGATCGCATAGCCCGGTATTGCGATGGATTCGAAATCCATTGTCCGTTGGACGCGGGGGTTCAAATCCCTCTCTCGGCGCCAGAAATAAATATAGGTTAATTGATAAATAAAAATAGATTAGAATTAATATGCCTCAATATGAAATTGTTGATAGTGAAGAATTAAGAATGGTAAAAGTCACATTAAATGGAGATACGGTGCGTGGAGAATCAGGTGCACTTCATTACATGATTGGTAATATAGAAATGGTAACTAAAGCACCAAGTGTAGGAGGTTTTCTGAAGTCAATGGTTTCTGGAGAATCAGTATTTAGACCTACATTTACCGGAGTGGGCGAAGTATATTTTGGACCACCAACATTTGGAGAATACCATATTTTAGAGTTGGATGGTAATTCAATGGTTCTAGACTCAGGAGCATATGTGTGTTCAGATGAAGGAATAGAAGTAGGAATTATCAGAAATAAAGGTATGTCAATGTTGGCTGGAGGTGAAGGAATCTGGCAAACTACTGTTTCTGGAACTGGAACTTTAATATATTATTCAGAAGGACCTATTCAGGAAATCAATCTTTCAAATAGTACTCTTACGGTTGATGGCAATTTTGCAGTTGCTAGAGATGCATCATTAAATTTCGAAACAAGAATGTTAGGGAAAGGACTAATGTCAAAAATAGCAGGCGGAGAAGGATTCGTCAATATAATTTCAGGAACTGGAAAAGTATACCTCTCACCTGTTCCGAGTCGTTTCAATAATTTAGCAGGAAGAGTAATCAATGATACAGTAAGTGGAATGATTCCTTTCTTAAATAGAAATAATTAAGCTCAAAATGGCTTTAAATCTTCAGAGCTTTTCAATAGAACTACACGAGCGCCGGGGCCTAAACGTACTTGCTTTTGTCCAGCGAACTCTCCAATTTCGCCATTTAAAATCGCAATTTCATCTCCTCTAGATAAGCCTGCAGCAATTATGGGAATGAATTGCTTGAATGCCACAATACCTACAGATCCACTACTATCAACCAAAGTGATAGCCCAACGAGAAACACCTTTTCCATTCGGGAAGGCATTTATAGACCAGATTCTACCGACTACATTTACTCTAGTTTCTATATCAATCATCTCTGAACTCTCTTCATCTTCAACAACATAAATACTAGATTCAGAATCTAGATCTATCACCAACTCGCTTTTCCAAATGGAGGTTAATGCATTTTCAATTTTAACTCTAGAATCATTTTGAATAGAGCGAGAAACTTTCTTTAGACCGCCTTGACGATGTGTTCTGACCTTCGCCCTTTCATAACCATCAACCAATCTGAATGTTAATTCAATACTACCATCAGATTTTAGCGTTGGTCCACTCAACTCTCTTACTTCACCAATTACTGTATGGCGAGTCTTAATTTCTTGCATAGGAGTTATTGGCCACGCATGAGAGAATTTCTCAAGTCTTTTTTCAGAAGGTAAAATTAATTCATAATTACTATTTTCACAAATTCCTCTTAGTTCACATCTATTGCAACGTGCCTTAGGATCGGGGTCAACAGCTACCTCAGAAGGTATTCCTCCAACTTCAAAATATCTTAAAGGAGAAGGATTAGCGGGAAAATCAGAGATTTCAAGTGAATCATTGTTGTGTAACTTTTGATATAATTTCTCTAAATCTATATTCAACTGAGACATTTCTTTTTCACTCGGTATAGGAACTTGTTTAATTGTACCTGGACCTAAGTACCAGACTTCAAGAGATTCTACCTCGTTATTTCTAGAATGCGTTTCCCACCATAACCATGAATATAATCTCAATTGTTCAACATAGCCTCCTGAACGATCACCCTTACCTACAGAAGCTTTCAAGTCTACGATTCTGATTTTACCATTCCAACGATAGACCAAATCATATTCTCCCTGAAACCAGTCATCAGGGTGGCAAGTAGTCTCTGTAAATCCTGATGCATCTGGATCTACAAACCAAGGACGAGAGATTTCCCATGCCTCAACCCATGAAACACTAGAACCACTTTTTTGGGAGCATGGATGAGGAGATTTCCAATCTTTCGGAAATCCATCCGGAGATGGCCATTCAGGACGATATTGACCAACTCTCCAAGAATCTAAATTTGGTCCCCCATTATTATTCATACATGACTCAACTTGATCTAAATGAAGTCTAAGTCCGGCCTCTATCATTTGCATACCCTCATCAGGATTAATATCATCTGATTTACCTACACGATTTGGACTTGATTCCCAATCAGAAATTGCATTGTTCCAACAATAATCGAAATGGACTTTTGCGCGAGAAATTGCCCATTCTTCTAATTCTTCTCTATTCTTAGGCCATGAATCTTGTTCTCTTGTATCTAATTGAGGACCAATCCATCCAGTATCAGAATCATATGATACTGAACCGTCTTCATTCAGAGGAGAGGAAATCAAATTTCCATCATTAGGAGAAATTAGAACTGGAGATTCACGAAGTACTCTAGAGATACAATCTTCTACCGCATTACCCCTTAATATCTGTGGAGGTAGAGGACTCTTCAATTTAGGAATGTAAGAATAATACCAAAGCCGAGGGCAATTATTCCAGGTGATTACTTGAGATGCCGACAAACGCCTGTAAGGGTTTACCCCGGTCACTTCCGGATTGGCTCGTCTAACAGGCATGGTCAATGACTAAAGTCAGGGGTAAATGAACTCAACGTGTAAATTGAAGAAAAAACAGTATCATTCTTTCGAATTCAATATTACAACAGTCAGTTCCATTCTTTCAAAAGTAGGAGTAACCTCAACCATTGATACCTCAGAATCTACCATATCAGCAATATCTTCCGCAACAACTAGAGGCATTTCTATTCGAGAATTATCTTTATCCCAGTAAAGGAATCTTGAGGGGAGGCCTGTTTCTTTACAAATTTCATCGATCCAATCGGATTGTTCAGAAGGACTAGAATTTAACGCACCAAATATCAGTGTCCCATCATCAGTTAAGGTTTCATGAGGCGCTATTGTATGCTCACCTCGACGAATAAATCTCCTTCTCAATTGTCCAGAATCTTTGTAAGTTGCAGTACAGAACTTAAGATGAAAACCATATGGTTCCCTGATTGAACCGTCCAATGGGTCAGGAATACCAAATTGAGCAGCCATTACTCTGTCTCTCATCGTTATAGATAATTCAGCAGAACCGGCTGCACCTGCAGTGATTTCAGTAGAAAGATTAAATCCTCTCAATTCCATGTTATCATGATTTCCAACAGTGATTTCTAGTTCATTAAGATTCAAGAAATCTATATCCATTTCTCTTAATTTTTCTAACAATTTCATCAATTCTTCTTCTTTATCTGGTTCACAAGGCAACTCAACTCCAGTCAACATCCCAGATTCACTACAAGCAGTGATAGTTTCGCGATATTTTTCTGCTTCAAGATTCAAAAAATGAAATCTGATTTCATCTAGACCTGCTTCTGCGAAGTCTTTTGCCCATTCTGATTTGAATGGAATACTGGTATACATATGTAAATGAAAATCATCACCAAACTCTTTCTTTAATACCTTAATTCCTTCCAAAACACGTTCTCTTGCCATTACTGGATCCCCTCCAGTTATTCCGGCACCCGTGGCATTCATCGCCCTTGCTTCTTCAATTACCGCTTCCCAATCACCGATTTCGACTCTTCTTTCATTAGCATACATGAAATCAATTTCTCTTCTAGTCTCAGATAGAGGACAATAATCACACATCCAATGACAATGCCCGGTGATGAATAGGACTAATTTACTACCCATTTGACATTGTATACATCCTTCAGTATCCATTTCATTGGCTAAATCAGTAGATTTTAGGTCAATATCGATGGTCATGAAAATACCTCTAAAGCTTCATTAAGTAACCATTTGTGGAATCCGAAATCATCAGATAATTCAGGATGGAAAGTCAAAGCAATTCTATTGTTTGTTCTAACTCCTACTACTTCTTCTCCTAATAATGCTACAGCAGAAGATTTCAAACCTAAATCTAGAAATCTTGGAGCCCGAATAAAAACACCGGGGAAATCTCTGGATAGTAGGGATGAATATATCATTGATTGGAAGGAATTAGATTGATTACCAAATGCGTTTCTTGAGATATCTGCATCTACTATTCTCTCACCACCATCTTGTGGATCAGAAAGTAATATTGCTCCTGCACAAGTTCCTAGAACTGGCAAATTAGGGTTTTTTCTCATCCATTCAAATAATTCTGGAAATAATTGGGAATTGAGGCTATTCCCAGTAAGTCTCATTGTTGTAGACTCGCCCCCAGGGATTACAATTGCATTTGGATTACATTCAATTAAATCGTTTTTATTTCTAAGTTCAAAGATTTCTATATCTAGTTTAAGTTCCTCAGATACAGTATTTAGAGCTTTGAGATGAGCATGTCGAGCACCTTGTAGCATTACAAGCCCGATACGCAGCATATACTGTCGTCTAGACACTGTAACATGAACCCAACCCTTTGAACAATAGAATGGCCGATGCCATCAAAGACTTTCCCCCATACGCGTATGTATGGCCACAACAGGGCGCATACACAACTTTGGAGCAGGCCCAGCAGTATTGCCATTAGAGGTTGTTGAAGAATGTCGAAAATCACTACCTAACCTAAATAATAGTGGTTTTGGACTAATTGAAATAAGCCATAGAAGTCAAACATTTCAGAATATTGTAGATAGTTCAATGGAAAAATTAAGGAGAATCTTATCAATTCCAGAAGATTATACTGTACTTTATCTCCAAGGAGGGGCGTCATTACAATTCTATATGTCGGCCCTAAATTTACTTAGAGAAAATGAAAAAGTAGATTTCCTTGTTACTGGAGCATGGTCTCAAAAAGCGATGAAAGAAGCGAATAGAATTGGAGATGCTTCAGCAAGATGGGATGATAATGGAAATGGGTTTAGATCAATTCCCAAAAATGGAGAATATTCTATAAGAAAGGACTCATTATACTTACACTACACATCGAATAATACACTATTTGGCACTCAATTTCATCATCTTCCGGATAGTGATGGGAAACCTAGAGTTTTAGATGCGAGTTCAGATATTATGGGAGTACCACTAGATGTTAGTGCTCATGACCTAATCTATGCTGGTGCACAGAAAAACCTAGGTCCGAGCGGAGTTACAGTAGTTATCCTATCTCCCTGGGCAATGCAAAGAGTTCCAAAAAACCTACCAACAATGTTGGACTATTCAGTACATTCATCTAAAGGTTCATTATTCAATACACCAAACACATTTGGGATATTTGTTTTAGATAAAGTATTTTCATGGATAGAAGATAATGGAGGTTTAGAAGGGGCTATTTCTAGAAATAAGGCTAAATCTGATTTGCTTTACAAAGAGTTAGACAGAAGTGATTTTTGGTTACCACATGCTCAGAAAGATAGTCGTTCAGTGATGAATATAACTTGGAGGCTGCCAAATATTGAATTGGAGGAAAAATTTCTCAAAGAATCCTCTGAGGCAGGCCTTGGAGGTCTAAAGGGGCATAGAAGTGTAGGGGGAATTAGAGCCAGTTTATACAATGGCTGCCCTATTGAAAGTGTGGAAGCTCTGGTCACATTCATGGAAGAATTTGAAAAATCAAATAATAGGTGATTTTTTGAAAAACAAAGAAATTATTGGGCTAGTTGATTTTACTCTGCTAAAGCGAGAAAAAACAAAAAACGAATTAGAAAAATTCCTCCTAAAAGCGAATGAGTATCGACCTCCAGCAGTATGCATATTCACAGAAGATATTCTTAATGCAAAAAAAATTTTAGACTCTGGTATTCAAATTGCTGCAGTAGTAGGGGGATTTCCTGAAGGAAGCAGCAACTGTGATGAGATAAAAAAGGAAATTAGAACAGCTATTCAATTAGGGGCAGATGAAATAGATATAGTTCTAGAACCTCGAGAAGATGAGAAGTTTCCAAACGAAATAGAATTGGAAAAATTGGTAACTATGAGAGAAGCATCGGAGGGGAAAATTCTGAAAGTAATTATTGAAACACCTTTACTTTCTGAAAGGAAAATTAGGGCAGTGACAAGGATGTCTTTAGCAGTGGGGGTAGATTTCGTTAAAACCTGTACAGGAAAAAGAGGAGAATGTAAAGAGAGTGATGCGGATATTTTATCTTACGAATTAATGAGACATGAGTTAACTTTCAAGGAAGGTTTGGGAATGAAAATCTCTGGAGGGATAAGCGATAAGGACAAAGTAATCAGATTTATTGAAATCATAAGAAAAAATGATAACAGAATTATAGATGAAAAAAGATTGAGAGTCGGTTCTTCTTCGTTAATTGGAAATCTTATTACAATCGAATGATGAAAGAAATTAATACTGTTCATGCTAAATAGGGATGGCAGTGCGGCTCGATTAGAAGGTAGAAGTTGTGGTATCATTTTCAGACTTGGGAATAGGTCCCGCTATAGTTAAAGAATTGAATAAGCAAGGTATCACAGATCCATTCGAAGTCCAGAAAGAAAGTATACCTGATTCTCTGCTTGGAAGAGATGTTTGTTGCAGGGCTCCTACGGGTTCTGGGAAGACTCTAGCATTCGGACTTCCATTAATCGCCAGAACAAGGAGGGCTAATTCGAAAAGACCTACAGCACTAATTCTAACTCCTACAAGAGAATTAGCTGAACAAATTAATTCAGTGCTAAAACCAATTGCATTAGCCGTAGATAGGGATGTTGTCTCTATATATGGAGGAGTATCATACAAAAAACAGTATAATGCTCTGAATAAAGGAGTCGATATTTTAGTAGCATGTCCAGGTAGATTAATCGATCTTTTGGACAGACGTGCCCTAAAGTTAGATGATGTTGAAACAGTAGTGTTAGATGAAGCAGATAGAATGGCAGATATGGGATTCATGGACCCAGTTTGTGAAATCTTAGACCAATGTTCTGAGAATAGACAAACAATTCTATTTAGCGCGACATTAGATGATGAAGTTGCAGATTTGGTGAAGAATTATCAGAAAAATCCAGTGACAATCGAAGTCGGCCCCAAAGAAGTAAGCATTGAGAATATGCAGCATCTTTTCTGGACAATGAAGCCGCACCAAAAATTAAGAGTCACTTCAGAGATACTCACAAAATGTGGAAAAACTATGATTTTCTGTAAAACTAGAAGAGGAGTAGATAGATTGGGAGATGAAATGTATGATGCAGAAATAAATATTTCAACGTTACATGGAGGACTGAATCAAAGACAAAGAGACAGAGCAATCAGACGATTTACCAAAGGTGGTTCAATTGCATTAGTTGCGACTGATGTAGCTGCTAGAGGAATTGATATTCAAGGAGTAAATTGTGTTATTCATTATGACCCTCCTGAAAATGGGAAAGCATACAAACATCGTAGTGGAAGAACTGCCAGAGCTGGGGCGGATGGCGTTGTAATATCATACGTACAAAGATCACAACAAAGAGCATACAACAAAATACAAAATGAAGTTGGTATAAAAAGAAAATTTCAACCACCAAATGTAGATAATCTTACTGAATACCCTATGGAATATGTAGAAGAAGTATTTGAAGAAGAAGTAAGAAAACCTCCAAACAATAGACGCAGGAGGAATAGAAGACAAAGAGGGCCACCGCAGAAATCAAGAAGCTCTTCAGAGAGACAAAGGAAAAGGTCTCATAAATCTAAGCGTAGTAATAATAGGGATTCAAAAGATGGGAAAAAATTTAATCCTAATCATAAGAAAAAGAGAAGGAGTAATAGGTCTAAAAAACCGAAAAAGAGAAATAATAACGAGTAATTAATTATTATTTTACTGAAAAACAGAAACTCATTACATAAAAATGATTAAAACCCTTACTAATCCGGCGCTGGAATCATGAGCATGTGGATTAGAGCAATGACTGACTTGGGACCTACTAGAATTCGTGTACAATCAATCTGTGCATACCAATTTATCAAAGAAGAGGGAGGAGAAGGAGAAGTACTCTTAATTTACACCGCTGATAATACATTATTTGAGGTTCATGAAAATGTTTCAGGAATTCTAGAACTCCTAGATAATCATTTTGAAAATGATTTCATGAATTGATTTCAAGACCAAGGATCTATCGCTACGATATGTTCAATCTTGATTGAGTTAGAGTTCTCATAATCTGCTTTTTCAGATGCTGATTTCAAGATTCTCCTCATCCATCCAAGCATCATCAATTTCTCACATTTCTCTAATGAATTTTTAATGGAAGATAAGTCGCCTTGTTGAATATTATTTTGAAGATTATATTCTAAATCAGAAGCATAATCATAGTAAAGAAGTAGTAATTCTTCTACTGCATCATTATCTAATTTTTTACCGGATAATTGTTTCATGATATTCTTGATATTAATAGGCGATAACGATTCTATTCTTTGACCATTAGAGATACTAACTTCATCAGAACTTTCATTTAATGACGTTTCAGTTTGTTGAATATTATCCGAAGAAGTCGTTTTTGAAGACATATGCCTAATTTTTATTGTACCTACTTTCTCATTATCAGCTTCTTCAGCAGCCGAAAGAAGAGAGTTTTTGAGATAGTTTTCAAGTATCTCATTTGCATTAACTACTGCTGCGGAACTGACTGATTCTACATTTTCAATCTCTTCTATCATTAGGCCTCTAGTTCGGCTAAATCCAAGTCTCGTTCTATTAGGATCAGATAGGGTTTTCTTACCCGGCTCATTTAGCAAAGTTTCTTCCTCCATTTCTCTAGTGATCTGCTTAAGCCTTAGATGTAACATCTCAACTAACTTCTCCTTTACTTCACCACTAATCCGGTGATCTATCCCTAGGCCCTTAGCAACTTCTGATACATGACTGGGTGCCCAGGGTTTAGCCATAATTCACTTGAGTGTAGTAAAGGACTTGAATTATCAGTATAGGCAATTACGAATTTCGCTTGAAAATTGTAATTATTAGAATCTATAATACGCCGGTATGAAAAACTAACGCGCTCTAGGAAGGTTATGAGCGCAAGTCTGGACTTTAGCGTTCTCAAAAAGCAAGACACTTGGAAAGCTTTCATAATTGGCATAGTACTATTTTGTATCATTGGCTTTGCATCTTTATCACTTTTCGGTTTATCATCGTCAGTATATGGAGTCTCAGATGATATTGAAACTGTCCCTGATTTTTTAGCACCAACTATGAACAGGACTGGGATAGATGATTCTCATAATATTGAAAATGGCACTCTACAACTATCCGATCTAAGAGGGAATGTAGTAATCTTAGATTTCATGGCAGTTGATTGTGCTAATTGTCACTATGTTCAAGAACATATAGAACAAAATATCGATGATTGGAGAGAACTTGAAGGCGAATACCCCGTAATTGTTGTTTCAGTAGCAACTTGGTATAGTTTGGAAACATTCGAACAGATTAATTCAACATTTGGCGATTCAGATTCGGATAAATTCATGAATTGGGTCGTAGTAAATGGTGGATCTGAAACAGTGATTCTAGAAAATGGGACAAGGGGCGATCTTGTAGAATATTACTCCGCTCAATTAATACCATTGGCTCTGGTAATTGACCATGAAGGATATGTAGTTGCAAAAGAAAATACTGGAACGCCTTTGGATAGATGGAAATCTTTCGATAATGCTATTGAGAAAGCAAATAATGGAGACGCATCAGATTTAAGATTTGGAATCGAGAAAACAGATAGATCAACTTATGGAGTATTCATAATAGGTTTATTTCTAGGATTCTTAGTCTACTTTAGTCCATGTGCTTTCCCAGTTTTACCTTCATACATTACTTACACTCTAAGTTTAGGGATGAGGGAAGAGGAACTCAAAAATAAAGGAAAAATTGTTGGCAATATGCCCGGACCATTAGCAATTGGTGGATATGCTGCCTTAGGGCAATTAACATTCTTTGCAGTAGTTGGAATAATCATTTTTGG
>DATY01000009.1:0-17966 GCA_002504905.1 Euryarchaeota archaeon UBA605
CCGCAACCAACATCTATCGCTGAAAATGGTTCTTCAAGCATAGGAATGGCGATGTTTAACATTTCAGTGACTGAATTAGCGTGACCGCTTTCCATTCCTTCGTCTCTATTTCTAAGAGCCCATTCCGAGAACACTTCTGTCGCATCACGAATTGTCATAACAATGCCGATAGATACCTATTGCAAGAAGATTTTTATTTTAATTATCAAAATTTTCTATAACATAATTTACAGCGTTTTTGAAAATCTTCATTCCTTCTCCTTCACCATGCTCTATGTCTTCTCTAGTCCAAGTTGCGCCCAGCCATGTTGAATGATTGGCTTCAGGATGAGGCATTAAACCGAACACTAATCCTGATGGATCACATACACCTGCAATGTTTCTCCAGCTTTGATTGGGAGAAATTGGATACGGTAATACTTCATCACTTGAAGAGGGATATTCAGTTGACGGGTCTACATATTTCACAACTAGTTGTCCTGCTTCGTTCCAGTTGTCGAGTAGTCTCTTGTCTGCGGTTACGAACTTCCCCTCACCATGGCGTACAGGTACCCTGATTCTTGTCAACCCTTTAGTCCAAATACAATGGCTATTAGAGTCGAACTCTAACGTCGCCCAACGATTTTCATAATGCCCTGAATCATTTAATGCTAAAGATGCTGTTTGAGTTAAACTGACATCATCATCTCCCGGTAATAGCCCCATTTTCACGAGGACTTGAAAGCCATTACATATCCCAATTACTGGTTTGCCAGATTTGACAAAATTTCTCACTTGTTCTCGTAAGCCAAAACGTAACCTATTACCCATTAATCTGCCACTTCCTAAATGATCACCAAAAGAAAAGCCTCCTGGTACCGCCATAATATGGTAATCTTCTAAATTTAATTCTCCGTTGACTAATCTGTTCACATGTACTCTATCTGCTTTAGCCCCAGCCATTTCGAATACGGCCATTGTTTCCGTTTCACAATTAATTCCAAAACCGGAAAGAACAGCTACCTTAGGGATCATTAACTTCTACCTCCATTCAAAGTACCTTTCCAGGAATCCCTCAGTTCAGACATTGAAGCGACCAATACAAGATTGTTGGAGTCTGTAATTGTTATTTTATCACCAGAGCTGACCTTTCCTATGTAATTACATTCATGTCCTTTCATAAAAGTCTCAAAAATCTCGGAATTTTCAGGCTTTATGCTGACTAATATTCTGCCAAGACTCTCTCCGAATAGAGCGCCCCAATAATCTAAATTAATATCAGCATTAAATAAATCTGAAATGTCCAAGTCTGCTCCTGAATCACAACCAAAACAACATTCAGCAATTGCAGCGGCAAGACCGGCGTCGCTGCAATCATGAGCACTGGATACTAATCCATTTGACATGGCTTTGGTCAGACTGCGATAGAGAGATAGATTCCTAGATGTGTCAATTTGAGGGACTTTTCCCCCAATTCCGCTTTCTCCATTTGATTCGTCGCGAAGCATGAATGCTAATTCGCTAGCACCTAACTCTTGATGGGATTCGCCTACAACATAAACCATGTCTCCAACTTGTTTGAAGTCGCTAGAAACCGCCTTTCTTACATCTGAATGATTACCGATTAAGCTGAATAAAAGCGTTGGAGGAACACTGATTTTTTCACCGTCTAATGTGGCATCATTTTTCATAGAATCTTTACCACTTATACATGGTAAATTATATGCTCTACATACTTCATCTAACGCTCTATTTGCTCTAACTAGTTGTGCTAATTTATAACGTCCGTCAGGTGTTTTCATAGATTCTACAGGGTCAGGCCAACAAAAATTATCAAGTCCGGCGATTAAGTCTAAATCTACGCCAACACATACTGCATTCCGCAATGCCTCGTCTATGCTGGCAGCCGCCATAGCGTATGAATCAATATCTGAATATCTTGGAACTATTCCATTGGAAATAACTGCTCCTTGTGTTTTTCCTTGAATTGGTGCAATTACTGCTGCATCTCCGGGAGCATCATGATTTACTCCACAAAACGGTTTAATCACTGATTGTGCAATGACTTCGTGATCATAAGATCTTACCCACCATTCTTTACTAGCAACATTAGGTCTAGCCATCAATCTGGATAGAATTTTTCCCATTTCAACTGCATCTGCGGATGGGAATAAAATTGGGCGGTGTTTTGGGGCTTTCCATTCTGATTCTAATTGCAATTGGGGACAACCGTCATGTAAGAATGAAATTGGTAAATGAGCAACTGTTTCATCACCATAACGTACAACAAATGCTCCTGAATCAGTAAATTCGCCCACCGCAGTGGCTTCAACTTCGTGCAACTTTGCTAGCTTTTCGAACTCTTCACAGTCTTCAGGATTAATTCCTATAGTCATCCTTTCTTGTGATTCTGAAACTAATATTTCCCATTTACTTAGTCCGGGCTGTTTCAAAGGCACTGCTGCTAAATCTAAATCTGCACCACCAGTCAATTCTGCTAATTCGCCTACGCTACTAGATAGTCCCCCTGCACCATTATCAGTGATTACTTGTATTAATCCTAAATCTCTAGCCTCTAGTACCATATCTATCATTTTTTTCTGAGTGATAGGGTCTCCTATCTGAACTGCAGAAGAAGGGCTATCTTCGGTCAACTCTAGACTGGAAAACGTTGCTCCATGAATGCCGTCACTTCCAACTCTTCCACCAACCATGTAAATGATATTTCCTGGTTTTGGAGTTTTATCATGACTCTGTCTTCCATCTGCTAATTTCCTGGGCATTATACCAACAGTACCGCAATAAACTAATGGTTTGCCTAGGTACCTTTCATCGAAAACGATTGAGCCGTTGACTGTTGGAATTCCTGATTCGTTACCGCCCGCTCTTACTCCGGCATGTACTCCCCGAAACACCCGAGAGGGATGGAATAGTCCTTCAGGTAAACGACCGGAATAGTCTGGAGGTCCAAAGCAAAATACATCTGTATTAGCTATTGGTCTTGCACCCAATCCAGTACCCAAAATATCTCGATTTACTCCCACTATTCCTGTCATTGCGCCGCCATAAGGATCTAACGCACTTGGAGAATTATGTGTTTCTGCTTTGATACAAAGGCTCCATGATTCGTTCCAAGCAATTACTCCTGAGTTATCATGAAATATGCTCAATAGCCAATCAACTTCAGATTGTATGTCCAAAGTCGGTTTCATAATATGAGTTTTGAATAATGAATCGATGTAAGTATCTTCACCTGTCTCATGATCTACGTGATGAATATTGGCTGCGAATATTTTGTGACAGCAATGTTCCGACCACGTTTGAGCGAGGCATTCAAGTTCTGCATCTGTTGGAGCATTTTCTGGAAGTCCTAAATTCTTTCTTGCAGAACGGACTGCCGGTTTTCTGTAGTTTGCTTGGATTGCTTTCATTTCTTCTAAATTTAATGCTAAAAGACCCTTTTCACTAATATCAATTAATTCTTCATCACTAACTTCTAGATTTACTGTTGCTGATGGTTGTTCTGTCAGTGGTGGTCGCTCTGGGAATTCTAAGTTTGGCCATTTTGAATTCAAACATTGTTTTCTATCAGAAATACTTGCCCGTTCAATCATTTGATTGTGTAACTTACTCGTTAGCCATGTGGGTGAAATATTGTTTGGAACGCCCCAGAATAAATATGTCATAGTCGTAGAAACTTGTGATTTATCCGATGCTTTCGGAAAAATTGTTGTTAGTCCGTCTAGGCCTGCTTGCCCTGCATTATCTGTAACTCCTGGTTTGAATCCAACAGTAATTGCAATTTCGGGTAATTTTGGAAATAGTTTTTTATTGTCAATTAGTGATTCGTTCAATGATCCGAATTCTATGATAGGGTCTGCAAATAAATCATAAATCGCACTTTTAGCCTGCTTTTCTGAAATATCAGTTTTTACTTGGTAGCCTAATATTACTCTCACAGAATCTACTGAAATAGAATAATCAGAATCCAACATTGCTTTGATAGATTCTCCGCGAGCATCGGTTAAACCTTCTATATCGCGAGTGGTAACTTGGAAGTTAAAAATCTGTACTTGGCCCATCTGGTTCCGCCCCCTGTGAGTAGTTCTCGTAACAACTCGTCAATAATCAAACTGGTGCGGAGCATAGGCTTAATCTCGTAAAAATAGGCGATGAGTTAACATACCTATGGTATGTGTTTGAGAGCATGGAGGCTCAGACAGTATGGGGTTCAAGGTGGGAAAATTGTGCAAATCCTCTAGCCCATCGCGTTATGGAAGTAGCAACAAAAAAGGAGTCGCTTGTTTGTCTAGCGGCTGACATGGAGTCGATATCTGATTTAATCGAATTAATTACTGAAGTAGGCCCATATATTGCGGCTTTAAAGACTCATGTAGACATGGTAAAAGACTTCAATAAAGAAGATTGGAGGGAGTTAACAGAATTAGCTACTTCGTTGGATTTAGTACTTTTTGAGGATAGAAAATTCGCGGATATCGGAAAAATCTCTCAAAATCAAATGGCAGGAATCTATGATATTCGTTCTTGGGCAGATATTGTAACCGCACACCGAATTTCAGGTCCAGATATTGTAGACGGGATTGCAGCTGGTTGGGCGGATGTAGAAAGAATTGGGGGGGTTTTACTATTGGCGCAAATGTCAAGTCGCGGTAACCTTCTAAATGCGAATTATACAAAAAATACTATTGAAACAGGAAAAGGTTCTCCTCACGTGATAGGATACATTGGAAATGGAAGTTCTGCAGAAGAAATTAAAGATTTGAGATCTTTAGTTGGAGATAGTCAGATGATTTGGACGCCAGGTATTAACTTAGATTCTAGTGCTGGAAAAATGGGTCAAAGATATGGGGACCCCAAAGACAGTATAATGTCTGGAGCAGATATTATTATTGTTGGTTCAGGAATTCATGGTCAAAGCGATCGCGTTGCAGCGGCAAAAGCATATGCTAATGCTTCATGGAACGCAATCCTTGAACGAGGGAAATAGATGGCGCCATATGAAGAAGTTGTTCTTTATGCAATATACTGGTTCGCAGCGATTGGAATTTCACTTCTAACCATATTCATCCTTGCAAGAGAAGTTCTGAAACGATGGCGTCTCAATTATCGTCTAGAAAATAATGATGAAACATTACTGAATGATTCTTCAGTAAAAATTGAAGTTATTACTAGTGCGCCTGAAGGAAGTTCATTTGTTGAATCTGTTCCAGCAGTTCTAATTGATAATACTGAGTAATTCATCATAATACTCTTGTAAATCGATATATTCCAAATAGTGAGCAGTACCCAATGCTGTGCTCAGAAGCAATAATGATAATATCAGGAGTTTTAATTTTCTCCCTCGTTTCTTCTTGGGCTTTTCAATTACTGGATCAACTAGTAAAGGAGGTAATTCTGGAAGCGGCGGTAATTCTGGAAGAGGAGGTAATGCTGGCTCTTCTAACTCGGGATATAAAGTATCCAAGTCTGAAAGCCCGGGAGCTTCGGGGATGTCACCCATAATTTCATCCCATTTTCCATCTATATCGTTGTATGTTACTGGTGTAACAAGTGTCGTAACCGCGCCTGAGGAATATGCCGCATCTTGGGTTTTGGATAGTCTTGCTTTACTGGAGACAAATACAATTCTTGCATTGGGGTCTGTCTCTCTCATTTCAAGTGCAGCAATGTGTCCATCCATTGTCGGTAAATCTAATGCTAAAAATACTAATCCAGGCTCTAAACGAACATATTCGTCTACCGCCTTATCGCCATCTTGACATATTTCAGTGGACCATTCTCTTCGAGACATTATGTTTCTTAGTCTACCCTCTAAGATAGAATTGCCAACTACGACAAGGGCTACACGTGACATCTCAAACTGCACACAAGGGGTATGATACATGAAAGACCCGGTGTGAAAGTCAATCTAATATTGAGTCTAAAAACCATTCAGGATCAAAATCTTTGAGGTCATCATAGCCTTGACCAATCCCTGCTAAAACAATTGGCCTACCAGTAGCATGCGCTATAGAAAGTGCTGCACCACCTTTTGCATCAGTGTCCAATTTACATAATGTAACGCCATCAAAATTTAATATTCTTTGAAATTCTTTAGCTTGTGTTACAGCATCATTGCCTGCTAATGCATCGGCAACAAATATTACTAAATGTGGTTGTGTGATTCTATGCACTTTTCGAAGTTCTTCCATTAAGTTTGTTTTATTTTGCATTCTTCCCGCGGTATCGATAATGACAATATCGTCGCCTTTAGCCTTGGCACTCTCTATAGCATCTCTAGAAACTGCTGCTGAATCTCCTCCTCTCTGACTTTTGATACAACGGACACCTATTCTTTCGGCATGAGTTGCGAGTTGATCTATTGCTCCTGCACGGAAAGTATCCGCCGCGGCTAAAACAACAGAATATCCTTGTCCGCTAAGACGATGGGCGATTTTAGCCGTAGTTGTTGTCTTACCAGTGCCATTAACTCCGACTATCATTATCGATACGGGGGTTTCTTCGGCCACAAACGACTGGATGGTTCTATCAAAATCCCAATATCCTGCCTCAAGCAAATTTTGTAACGATTTACGTACTATATTTTCAACTATATTCTCCAACCCTATTCGGGTATCAATTCTCGAGCCGATTAAATTTATTTTTAGCGTATTAATCACTTCTGTAACTGCTGAATGCCCCATATCAGACTGTAGAAGTTCTTCTTCTAGTTCAAATAATATTTCGTCCAATACTGGCCCTCCACGGATTATTTGTCCTCCTTTGGTAACCTTAGCATCCGATAGGTCTATGGCGAACTCTTTTACAAGAGGTACTAATTCTCTACCCGTTGTTGTTTTCATACGATCTATGGGTTTACTCTGAGTTGAGCTCGTGGTTTTTTTCTTATCTGCTTTTTCTGATTGTTTTGCAATTTTTCTGGCCCTTTTATCCACATCCTTAGAAAATGGATTTTTTGCTGTGTCTTCAGTAAAATCGTCCCATTCATCTTCTTCTTTTTCTTCAATATTAACGTTATTAAATATCTTTTCTTTGTTTCTGGATTCTTCAATAGCGGTGAATAATTCTTCTCTTTTCTGAAGTATCTCTTCTGCCTCAACTGAATCGTCTTTGACAGTGATCTGTTTTCTATCAACAGCATCCTTTGTCTTTTTCTTAAATCGATCGAATAATCCCATATTATCACTTAATCATCAAGAGTTAGTTCTGTACCACGTTTTCTTTTTTTGCGGGGTTTATTCGGTGAATTGTCTTGCAGTACTTCTTTTTTATCTGGTATTTCTTCTATATTTTCGGACTGTAAAGTAGTCATCTGTTCATTGAAAACATTGGCCAATGAAATTGTTGTTTCTTCGATAGCGCTGAATTCCATTTTCATTTTATTCATTAGTTCTAGAATTTCTTCGGTTCTCTGAGTCAAAATCTCGATTGCTTCTGAAATTGGTTTTTCAGCCTGAACCCTACTCCCAATATCTATTACAGCTCCCGTTTTGGAAGGAATGTCTGCCACGATTTGGACTCCAGAGCCCAGAGGGATCATTGCACCTTTTGCGCCACTATCAGGAATTGCAGATAATGTCTCAATTGTTTGGAGTTGTTCTATCCTGATTTGTTCTAATCGTGACATTTGTTGTTCAATAGATTCCATTCTCTGTCGATTTAGTTCGACCTGTTGTGCAATGCGTTGCAATTCTGCTTTATCCACTGCGCTCATTGAACTGCCGAAGTTGTCGCCTGTCAAGAAGGCGTCGCAAAAGCAATTCAAATCAATTAGTAATAAAATGGATTATTTTATTGGCTGCTTCTTCTGCAGTAATCTTTGTAGTATCAATTCTAATTTCTGGATTTTTGGGCTCTTCATAAGGGCTAGATATACCCGTAAAATTAGGGATTTGTCCTGAACGAGCCTTTGCATACAAACCTTTGACGTCTCTCTCTTCACAAATCGATAATGGTGTGTCTACAAATATTTCAACAAATTCATTTTCAGACATTAGGGAACGTACCATTTTTCTTTCTGATTCGAAGGGAGATATGAAAGAAGTGATGCAAATTAGGCCACTATCTACCATTAATTTAGCTACTTCTCCTACTCTCCTAATATTTTCAACGCGATCCGCTGATGTGAATCCTAAATCTCTATTGAGTCCGTGCCTTATATTGTCTCCGTCAAGTGTGATTGTATGTTTTCCGAGTGCTTGCAATTTCTTCTCTAATATATTTGCAATAGATGATTTTCCTGAGCCAGATAATCCGGTAAACCATATTATTTTGGGAATTTGTGATTTTTGTTTTGATCTTGATTCTTTAGAAACATCCATTTTTTGCCAATGAATATTTTCTGAACGATGAAGTGCGAAATCAATTAACCCCATCCCTACAGTGTTATTCGAAAGTCTGTCTATCACAATAAATCCGCCCATAGTCTGATTGTTTTCATAAGAATCAAATGCTATTCTTTTATCTAATGAAATATTACAAACGCCTATTTCATTTAATTCCAAAGTCTTGGCGGGTAAATGATCTAGGGTGTTGACATCGATACGGTGTTTTAGTCTGCCCAAAGTTAGTAATGCGGTTTGTGTATTTGATTTGAGAATATATTGCCTTCCAGGAATCATAGCAGCATCACTCATCCACAAGATTCGTGTTTGAAATTGATCTGATTCGCTACATGGGTCTGTGGAAGCTGCAATAATGTCTCCTCTTGAAACATCTATATCATCATTCAACGTTATAGTAACAGATTGCCCGGCTACTGCTTTTTCTAACTCGCCATCCCATGTTACTATGCTCCCTATTGTTGATTCTCTTCCACCGGGGTGTAGTCTGATCTTGTCTCCAACTTTTGTTTCGCCACTAGCAATCAATCCTGTGAATCCTCTAAAGGTCGAATTTGGGCGGTTTACCCATTGGATCGGCATCCTGAAAGAAGATGTTTCCTTTTGGTTTCGTACCTCAACATTCTCAAGATATTGCATAATCGTTTCACCACTATACCATGGTGTTTTCTCACTTTTCTCCACAACATTGTCTCCAAATAAAGCCGAAATCGGCACTGCTGTGATTGATTCTACATCTAGTGCATCGTTCGCAAAATGAGTATAATCCGATACAATTTGATTGTAAACTTCTTGTGAATAGTTAACTAAATCTAATTTATTTACGGCTAATAATACTTTTTTAACGCCGACCATTGACACGATAAATGAGTGTCTTCTTGTCTGTGTAAGGACTCCCTGTTCTGCATCTATTAGGATTATTGCTACGTCAGCAGTTGATGCTCCTGTTGCCATATTTCGAGTATACTCTTCATGACCCGGCGTGTCTGCTACGATATATTTTCTTCTGTCCGTAGAAAAAAATCTGTAGGCCACGTCGATTGTAATCCCTTGTTCTCTCTCAGCGGCTAATCCATCCACTAGTAATGCAAAATCAATTTCATTTCCTTGGGTGCCTATTTTTTTTGAGTCACTTTTTAATGCTGATAGTTGGTCATCAAAAAGCATCTGAGATTCATACAACATTCTACCTATTAGTGTTGACTTTCCATCATCAACAGATCCGCAAGTGATGAATCTGAGAAGACTTTTTTCTTCATGTGATCTAAGGTATGAATTAATATCTGTAGAAATTAACTCACTAACATGCGCCATTAGAAATACCCCTCTTGTTTCTTTTTTTCCATTGATGCGTTTGAATCATGATCAATAGTTCTACCTTGTCTTTCAGATGTTGTAGTAAGTAGCATTTCTTGAATAATTTCAGGTAATGTATTCGCTTCGGATTCTACAGCGCCTGTTAATGGATAGCAACCCAAAGTCCTAAATCTGACACTTTTGAGTTTTGGCTGTTCGCCTTTTTCTAAAGGAATCCTGTCATCGTCGACTAATATTAGAGTTCCGTCTCTTTCGACCACCGGTCTTTCCTTAGAAAAATATAATGGCACTATTGGAATTTTTTCAAGATGAATATATTGCCATATATCTAGTTCTGTCCAATTGGAAAGGGGGAAAACTCGTATGGACTCTCCTTTATTTTTCCTTGAATTATATAAATTCCAAAGTTCAGGTCTCTGATTTTTGGGATCCCATCTATGTGTAGAGGTTCTGAATGAAAAGATTCGTTCTTTGGCTCGGGATTTTTCTTCGTCCCTCCTAGCACCACCGAACGCAACATCAAATTGGTATTTGTCTAGAGCTTGTTTTAATCCATCAGTTTTCATTACGTCGGTATGTTTTGAAGAGCCGTGAATAAATGGATTCATTCCCATTTCTTTGCCTTCAGGATTGATGTGAACGATTAATTCTACTCCCAAGTCTTTTGCAGTTTTGTCCCTAAAATCAATCATTTCTGAAAACTTCCACATAGTATCGATGTGCATGATTGGGAATGGAATTTTGCCAGGGTGGAATGCTTTTCTAGCTAAATGTAACATTACAGAAGAGTCTTTTCCGATAGAATATAACATCACTGGATTTTCTGCTTCGGCCACCACTTCTCTCATAATATGGATGGCTTCTGCCTCCAAAGCGTCGAGGTGGGACATGTGTTTGCGTAGTACAGGGTCTATTTCACATCGACGGGTTTTGGTCTGTTTTAATTAAATGAAAAATATAATAAAAATATTTGATTTACTGTAATTCTACCCAATCCTCAGTCCAGCGGTTGTCGGCTGCAACGAGGAAATATGGATTTAACACATTTTCAACCAAATCATAATCTAGATTTTTACCCGATGGTCCCACTACAATCCCTCCTGCTCCAGACACTATAGCATGGGCTGCTGCTATATCCCAACAAGATGTAGGCCCGAATCTTGGGTACAAATCAGCAGATCCTTCTGCCACTATGCATGCTTTCAAAGAAGAACCCATGCGAACAAGGTCGTAATGACCTAGTTTTTTAGCAAATAACTCATCTTTCTCACCTCTATGTGTGCCACTGGCAACTAAACGAATAGGTTGTGGAGGAGAAGAGGGGTTGACCATCATCAAACCCGTTCCTCCGGGGCCTCTTCGTTCGGATGGAGTTATCGTACCCCCGAACCAAGTTGTTTTGGAAACGGGGGCGTGCACTACGCCGAAAATTGGCGTCCATCTATTTCTTTTCCGACTCATCAATGCTATATTTACTGTAAACATTCCATTTCTTTTGATAAATTCTTTTGTCCCATCTAATGGATCTACTAACCAGCAAGTATCGGAAGTAAGTGGGTTTCCTTCATTTCCTTCCTCAGATACTATAGGAGTATTGTCGATTTTTTTCAATTCTTCGACGATGAGGTTGTGGGCTGCTAAATCTGCTTCTGTTAAAGGCGACTTATCGCTTTTATGTTCGACTTTAATATTTTCAGATTTATTGTAAATATCAAGTATTGCATCGCCCGCTAACTCAGCGATTTGAACTATTTTATCAAAATCCAAAATTATCTCCCCAATTTAGAAATCTTGCATTTCTTTAGCCGCGGCATCTAATTTTTCTCTTGCTTCGGGCGAAAGATGGAATAAGTACGGGTCCTCTTCACCTACAATTTCTTTCCAAGAAGACATTGTTCTAGCCCATATTTCTTGTTCGGAATTCCATTCTAGCCATCTGTCTACAAAATCGCAATGGCGAATTATGTCCTCATCGTCCTCTGATAATTTTCGTAAAATAGTATTAGTTTGGGCCAATAGCATTCCAAATGGTGCATTAACTTTGTATGTAGTAAATGGATTTCTTTCTTGGACAACCGTCAAATGTTCTCTCCATAATCCGAGGAATACATCATAAACCCATCCAATAATTAATACCACGAATAATACAGAAATTGCAATTGCTCCGAGTCCCCAATACGTCATCGGAATTGCCAACATTTGCTGTTCTGATTCAAATCTCCAGCTAACGTAAGGCCACATTAACAAAGTTAGTGTTGTGATCCAAAAACCCATGGATATGAGGGTTTGACTTTGTTGGATACGCCAGTATTGACGCATGAAGGTTTTCTTCAACACGACCCTTCCTAGAGACTATCTGATTTCACCGTTACGTGTTAAAGTTGATTATTTGTCGCGAAAATGAGATACTACGACCGGGGCTGAAGACTCTGAAGGATCTATTTCATCAATTGAGTTAATTGTGATGTATCGTCTTTTAACGCCGTGACGGCTGCCAAAATTTGAGTATACTTTTTCTTTTACTTGTTCCTCATTTTCTGCGACTAAGTCGATGCAGAACTTTTGGTTTGTCTTTCCTTGGCGAAGTACCCCGTCTATCCGGTATGCTTGCATATTGTGACCGACCTTCGTCCTTAATATAAACGCCACGAAAACGGCAAAGCCAAGAATATTCAAAAATCGATAGATATACCTATAGTTTTACTCAAGGTTCAAGAACGTGTTAGTTGCGATGTTTATTGATTAATGATGGGTCCCTCTTCCTCTGTCGATTCTTCATCGGAGCAAGGGGAAGAATCATTAGAAGTGCGGTTGGGGAAAATTTCGCATGAAAAACTAGTTCAGGAAGTTATTTCGGTATGGAATGAAGCTATGAAGATAGAGCAGGAATTAGTAATTTCACGACAACGAACAAGGGCATTAGAATTGGAATTAGAAGCCATAGAGTTAGAGCAAGGAGATAGCTCTTCTGTCGCGGATCTCGAAGAGCAGTTGCGTGTGATGAAAATTCGTTATAATCAATTAGAGAATAAATTAGAAAATGAAAAAATCCGTAGAATAGATGGTGGCGGGCTTTCAGAAAGTCGCATACAAGAATTACAAGATGATAACTCTAGATTGCTTAAGGTTGAAGAGGAGCAGATGATTTTGATATTGGATATGGAGGCCCAAATAGATAGATTACTTGCTTCGTTAAAAGAGAGTTAAGCATTCATTTTTGAAATAAACTCTGTTAGTACATCTTGTAAAGCGTTAGCATCATCAAAAGACTCTGTTAAATTGCCTGTGATTATCCAATCTGCTCCTGCATCAGATGCGATTTTTGCCGTTTCTCCGTCTCTTATCCCGCCTCCTACAATGATTGTCAGTCCGCAAGATTCTCTGGCCGCTTTGATCAAATCGGCAGAAACCGGTGTTATTGCGCCGCTTCCCGCTTCGAGATATATTATTTTGAATCCGTAGTATTCAGCAGTTGTCGCATATGCAGAAATTCTTTCAGTTTCGGATGACAGGATGAGGTCTGCTTCACCGACTTCTCCAGCTTTACCTCCCGGTTCGCAGATAATATATCCCATTGGCAATGGAGAAATGCCTGCTTTTTTAATGAATAAGGAGCCTGCAACTTGCTCTTCTATTAGATATCTAGGAGATTTGCTATTCATTAGCATCATGAAGGTTATTGCGTCTGCTGCAGGAGAAAGTGCCGCCGCACCTTGAGGGAATAGTACGACTGGAACTTTCCAATTTTTCTCCTCAAGACCGGAGTCTTGAGACGACGCCCATGCCACCAATTCAAGTGCTTCTTGTATAGCGACTACAGTATTATTCACGTTATTCATATCTGTGTCACTCGAACCGCCCACGAGTATCATTTTACTGCCTGCGGCAACTGCGGCGACTGCTCTTTTGGCTGCCGTATCAGGAGTCTGGTCCGCCGGATCAATCAAAATAGCGTGTCTTGTATTTTTTGTCTTATCACAAACATGCTCCAATGTGTGACTCTCTACTCCAGCCATATTAAGTCCTAGATACATCAAGCATCTAAAATTTTACAATAAATTATCTTTGAAATAATGATTCTGCGGCTTTGATGCCAATTTTGACCCTGTCTGATAATGCGGTACGGGGATCGGTCCCGTACCACTCCATTCTCTGTATCAAATTCTCGCCCATATTTTCTTCCTGGCTCCATATTTCCATTGTCTGATCCGGCCTGACCCCAAAAATTTCAATTTTTGTATCTGAAATTGTAACGCCTCCGTACCAGAGCTTGCCAACAGTCTCTTTTCTGAAATCTATAATTTTTTCAAAACTCATTTGGCCCATTCCTAAATATCCAGCACCATAGAAGTCTATTTTGTTCCCCTCAATGGTTTTTACTATAGTTTTCAGGTGTAGGTTTACTCCCCTCTGAGCAATAGATATTGAAAGAGACTTGACGAACCAAGAGTATCTTATCGCTGACGATTTGTCGTTAGGTTTTTGTTCGAAAAGATTACTATTCCAACTAATTGGGACTATTGGCCACTCAGAAAAAAGGCCCGGTTCTTCCCCATACATTCCAGACTCGGCCTTTTCATCAAATATATGGAGGTCAAAATTTGAATCAATGTCCAATAACGTATGTGCACATGTGAAAACTTCTATTCCAGAACCAATAATAGCGATTTTCATATTATCTTCTCATAGCAACGCATAATAATTAATTTAAATTTTTCAACGCTTTGAATGCAGTATTTACATGAACAGCAGTGCCTAAAGATAGAGCCGTCTCATCTACTTTAAACATAGGATGATGAACATCATAAACAGCATCTATATCGGGATTTCCCACACCAAGGAAAGAGAAGCATCCCGGTATTTCTTCAGTGTAATATGCAAAATCTTCGCCACCCATTATTGAGTCCATCTCTGATACTTTCTCATCCCCAAGTATTTCTTTTGCTGCTGATTTACCTAATCGCCAACATTCAGCGTCATTTATTGTGGGAGGATAGTCGTTGCCGGGGAAAGTTACCTCTGCTTCACAGCGATTAGCGATAGCAATTGACTGAGCTACTTCTTTGACTCTGTTTTGTAATTTAGAAATACCTTCACTAGTTAACGATCTTATGGTTCCTTGTAACTCCATGGTCGAAGGGATTACGTTTGTAGCGCTGCCCGCATTTGCCATTGTAATACTAATTACTCCTGATTCCAAGGGACTTAATTCTCGAGATATTAGTGTTTGTAATTCGACGATTATCTTTGAGCCGGTGACTACTGGGTCAATTGTATGGTGGGGTGCAGCTGCGTGTCCACCGTTTCCTTTAACTATAATTTTGATAGAAGATGTTGCGGCCAAAAGTGTTCCTTCTCTTGATGCAAGTGTGCCCATGGGCATTGTTCCTGCGACATGTAATGCGAAAATCTGCTGAACCTTAGGGTCTTGGAGAACGCCCTGTTCTCTCATCATTTTCCCTCCTGCCCCTCCTTCTTCTGCGGGTTGAAAAATTAATTTGATTGTTCCATTAATTTTGTCTTCATTTTTTTTCAATACTTTTGCAGCACCGAGTAACATGGCAGTATGACAATCGTGTCCACAAGCGTGCATCTTACCGTCTATTTCACTTTTGAAATCTATATCTGTCTCTTCATGAATAGGTAGAGCGTCCATATCTGCCCTTAGTGCAATACAGGGGCCTTTTCCGTTCCCTATGGTGCCAATAACTCCCGTGATTGCAATGTCTTTTCTATATGGAATTTTTAGATCTTTTAAGGTATTTTGAATAAGTCTACTGGTTTCGAATTCTTCATACATCAATTCTGGATTCCGATGTATTGTCCTTCTTTTATCTACGATCCATTGATGTATTTCTTTGGATTGAGAGGCTATCTCGCTGATTTCCATGGACACTGAGAAGATGCTTTATTATTAGAATTGTATTAATTTTAGAACTCTATGCTTACTGACTCTCGGGCTCTTTGTTCTGCTTCGTATAAGACTCTTTCTTGGCATCCTTTGAATGAGGCAACAATTGAGTCAGGTATTATCTCGATTGCTGTATTGAAATTTGTTGCAGAACTGTTGTATAACTGGCGTTGATCGGTAACAGAGTCTTCTATCTCCTTGTAATCTTCTTGTAATTTCAAAAAATTGGTATTTGCTTTCAAATCGGGGTACGATTCGGAAAGTGCTAATAATTTTGGCATTGCCTGTGAAAGCATCGATTCGGCCGCCATAACGCCGCTAACGTCACCTCCCTTGGATGCTTCTGCAAATGTCTTTCTTGCTTCAATCAAATCGCCAAAAATCTCTTTTTCGTGTTCTGCATACTGCTTAACAATCTTGACTAAATTTGGGATCATATCAAATCGTTGCTGAAGGATGGTATCCACGTTTGCCCAAGCTCTATCAACATCCTTTTCTAGTCTAACTAGTCTATTCCATGTACTGAAAAACCACATGATAAGGATAAGTGAAAATATTGTTATTCCCAAAAGAACTGCTATCGTCGCACCATTCATGACTATCCTACCCCTATGATAGTAATCAATCTTGACCCGGAATTGTGGTTTAACAATGAAGAAAATGTACATTTAATAATTGGCATAAGCCAAATATGTTCCAATAATACAGCCTGCTGCAAGAATTCCTGGAATTATTTTGTACTCTACCTGTGATTTTACTTTTCCGAGCACTCCTAGTTCTGTGCCCCTCTCGAATCTTGCTTCAAAACCTACTCCACTTTCACCAACGACCTGCATTAGAGTTTGTTGGTAATTTGTCAAAGAATCATTTGATTCTTTAGCTCGACTTTTTGCGGTGCCAAGAATATAACACGGATCTCCTAAAGCTATTCCCCATAATGTCCATTTATGTTTTAATATAGTCCAGCCGCCGAAAGTAGTGGTGATTAACGAACCAAATATTTCTCCCAAATTTCGGTTGTGATCTATTTCCCACATTCGAAGATAATCTCCTAAATTTTTATGTTTGAATGTGTCCGGTTTAACAAGAGTTCCTCCAGTACCATCATGGAGAATAAAATCGTATCCTCCTTCTTTGATTTCTATAGTTTCCCACTTATATTCGGTCTTTGGCCTAGGCCCCTTGTCAGTCATTTCAACCGTGTATCTTTTAACATATATTTCGTACTTCCATTCCCATGCGTGTAGGTCATCACAAGTACGGCCTGGATCGTTACCAACCTGAACAGGGGGAGCGGGTGTTGAAGATCTTCGGACTTGTCCAACTAATTCCAATTCGCCTGCAGCCATAGATCTAACTTTTGAAGTAGGAATGTCAATAGTCAATTGCATCTTTGTTCCGGTCCTCCACATGATAAATGCATATGCAATAGAGGCTATGGCCGGGCCAAAAATTAGGGCACAAGCCATCACAGAACTATTTTCGGTATCCGATCCTGTTTCAAGTATTCCAACACCAGCATATACTGAGAGCATAGTGATTGGGATTGAGTATAAGGCCATGATACAAATCAAAACTCCATCTAGAGAAAAGCTAGCCGGTATAGGAGTTCCAATGATGGTTGGATGTTCGGATATTATGCCAGTGTCGTCAGGTCCATATCGATCTTCTTTATCCCAATATTCTGGACCTGGCGATTGGAAAACCCACCCTCTATCATCTTTTTTTGGGCTTGAAGAATAACTCCCATTCCAGAAACTTCCGGTTCGGCCTCCTTCTTCAGAACGTTGAATAAAATCTCTAGGTTTCTCTTTGATTCGGATTTTATTATATTCTTCTTGTAGCCTTGTAGGCGTCAAAATCACACCCAATAAACATCCAGGGATAACAAAAACTCCCCCCATAACCGCGCCTGTAAAATCATCATTAATCAGGGCAATAAAACTGACTAAAAGTCCGGCGCCTATAATTAGTAAAGAAATAATCCAAAGGAAAAAGGCCGCTCCTGAAGGTGGAGTGAAATCAAAAGATTTCCCGGCTCCGAATCGGACCTCCGGGTCTTGTTGCATAGTTTATTCATAATGACGAAAGGAGATTAAGTTTGACCCAGCAGTTAATTACTAACTCATTTTTTCTATCGACAGAGCATGAACAGGACAGAAAGGAATACAATAATTACAATGAGAGCATGATGGTTCATCTACAACAGCTAGTAAATCATCTAAAACTAAAGCATTTACTGGACATAAAGATACACAAGCTGCACAACCAAAACAACGATCATTGTCAACAACAAACAAGGAATCGGGCAATCTTGTCACAACGCGACTGAAGAGGTGTTGGTTCTCAACATATCCCCCCTGACCCCTGTATTTCCACTGGAACGAGAATAAAGT
>DATY01000009.1:18327-18522 GCA_002504905.1 Euryarchaeota archaeon UBA605
TTTTTTAAAGAAAAATTAACAATATACAATATACGATATAACTATAAAATCGAAAACAAATAAACATTTTGAAACAATTCATTAAGTTCCAATAACTATATCATGATTCTACTGGAAATATAGGGGACGGATGTCCAAAGACCTCATGACGTGTAGTGTACCCGGTAAAGCATGGTCCTGTACGCTCCCGGCCAG
>DATY01000021.1:0-8864 GCA_002504905.1 Euryarchaeota archaeon UBA605
AGTTCAAGGCTGTCTTCAAGTGAAATTCCTACTTTTTCAATAATTGGAGAAATTCTTACAGCAATTAGGAAATCAGAACTCGTTCTTTCTCTAATTAATTTTATGATTTCTCTGAGAAACTTACTTCTTCCCTCAAGATTTCCGCCCCATTCATCTTCGCGACGATTTGTAATTTTACCTAAAAATTGGCATATTAAATAAGAATGAGCACCATGTAATTCTACTCCATCAAATCCGGCTTTTTCACATCGAACTGCAGCTTCAGCGAATGAATTAATCATTTGATAAATTTCATTTTCTTCCAAAGCCCTAGTGTAAATACCATTCATTCCTGACTCAGTATTTACACTTGCAGAAACAGGTTGTACACCATTGATACTCTGTGGCGCTCGCATTCCTCCATGAAATAATTGAGCTAAGCTAATAGAGCCGGAGTCTCTCAAACCATCTGCTAATTCTGTTAATCCTGGTATGTGATGATCTCCCCAAACTCCCATTTCTCCATTCCAACCACGTCCAGTTTCTGTGACGTTTGTTGCGGCAGTAGTAATTATTGCAAAATCTCCTTTTGCTCTACGAATTAACCATTTTTTCTCCGCTTCAGATAGAACTCCATCTTCATGGCTCTGTTTGTTAGTCATAGCAGCAAGAACTGTTCGATTCTTCAAAATTATACCTGTTCTAGGTAGAATAAAACTATCCCTAGCATGCATTTTATCAACTCCAAAATTAGCCCTAGACTATTCTTCCTTCCATACCACCAGCAACCTCAATAACTTGCCCAGTGATATGTCCAGAAATATAATCTGATGAAATTGAAATAACTGCATTTGCTACATCTTTTGGCGTTGCTAGTTTCTTTAGAGACATAGTCGCTGTAGCCCTATTAATCAATTCTTCATCGATACCATGTTCTATTTTCTTAGGTGTAACTGTCCATCCGGGTGAAACAGCATTAACCCTGATATTTCCAAAATTTGAAACTTCATTCTTCAATGATAAAAGTAATCCTGAAGTTATTGCCCCTTTAGCCGCCGCATAATCTGAATGTCCTGATTCACCATATATTCCTGCAGTTGAACCAATAAATACAATTGAACCACTATTATTACGAGAAGCATGTTTAAGGAAACTTCTAGCAGTATTAACTGATATATCTAGATTGGAAGAAATTGTGTTTTTCCAACGTTCTATATCTATTTCCCATAACGGTAGAGATTCAGAAGGATAAAAACCTGCATTTGCAATACAGATGTCTATTTGACCATATTTTTCAATAATTTTGTCAATCATTGAATCGCTTTCAGACGATTCTGTTAAATCTGCTTTGATTGGAAATCCTTGAATTTCATCAGCAATCTTTGTAGCATTTTCTAATGAACTATGATAATGCACTATCACTTTGGAACCTTCTGTTGCGAAAGCTTTGCAAATCGCTTCACCAATACCTCCAGCACCACCAGTCACCAGAACAATTTTGCCATTAAGTCCGGTTTCCATAGAATCACCATATTATAATGTCCTTAATTGTCGATTTCCTGCTCCACCATAACCTATCCAGTCATCTGGTTTATTGCCTAGAATTAAATCAATTTCTAACATGTGCTTGTCATCCATCTTCTCTGCTATCTCAATACAGCCAAGATTCTCTATCATCTGCTCTGGTTTAGTAGCTCCGAGTAGAATAGTACTAACATTTTGATTTTTAAGACACCAAGCAAGAGCTAATTGAGCGGTGGAGCAATTAAAATTTTCAGCAGCATAATGTGTAAGTTTCTTGACTATTTCTACTTCTCCATTTTTCTTACGCATTTCTAAGTCCTCAATAAGCCACTCATATCCTTCTTGAGTAGGTCGTGAATCTTCTGGAATACCATCATTATATTTCCCTGTCAAGAATCCGGATCTCAATGGTGACCAAATTGTAGTTCCATAGTTATATGGAGGCTGATATAGCGGGAAATATTCGTTCTCAAACCTCTGTCTATGTAGCATATTATATTGAGGTTGCTCAAACATTGGTGGTTCCAAACCTTCAGATTTAGCAAACCAGATTGCCTCCATAATTTGAGCAGCAGACCATTCGGAAGTACCCCATGACGTAGCCCATCCATTTCTAACAGCATCAGTCATAGCACGGACAACTGTTGAGGTTGGTGTGAATGGGTCTGGACGATGACAGAAAACCATGTCTACATATTCCAATTGTAGTCTCTGTAAGCAAGCATCTAAGCCTTCCATAATATGTTTTCTTGATAGCCCAGATTCATTGACTCCATTTCCACCCCAGAAAATTTTTGTTGTAATCACAATTTCAGAACGTCTCCATTGGTCAGGATCTTCTTCTTGAAGTTCAGATAACGCAATACCAAAAATTCTCTCAGCTTCTCCATTAGGGTTACCATAAGCCTCAGCATGATCAAAACAATTAACACCAGCATTTCTAGCAATTTTCATGCATTCTTTGGCCATTTCAACCCCTTCGTCATCCTGTAGCCTATCTTTAACTCCATAAGTTGCCCAGAAACCATAAGATAGCACAGAAACCTGAATACCAGTATTTCCCATCATCCTGTAGTACATATTATCACTTGACATGGTCACTTTACCCGGTTCTTTGGTTTCAAGATTGTGGTTTAGGAAAGTAAAATATCATATCCGATTTTTGATATTAAAGAGAAAGAAATGATCAAAAATAGGGGCCTTAAAAACTGAGTTCCATACTTTAGCGCATAGGTTGATCCAAGTAATCCTCCAACTATATTTACGATAGCAAATGGGATACCTACAGCATAGTCTACTAAGCCCATTGAAGCAAATAAAATAAGTGCCCCTAAATTTCCTCCAAAATTAACAATCTTCGATGTTGCTGCTGCTCTTTTCATGTTGAATCCTACTTCTTTAACATATCCAGCGATTAGGAAATTTCCAGTTCCAGGTCCCAAGAAACCATCATAAAATCCGAAGACTGTAGACATACTGACTGTTACAGGAAGTACTCTTTCTTCACGAATATTTTCTTCAACTCCGAATTCTCTTCTAAATAATACATACAAGAACATTATCAAAAGAACAATGAAGACTAAGATAATTACCCATGATGCTGAGATTTTTGTTACCGCTAATGCTCCAAAAACAGACATTATTAACATTAAAAACCAACCAATTAATGCCGCTTTTTTGGGAACAATTCCACTCATCCAATATTGAGCACTAGACATCCCTGCAGCCCATGTTGAACCGAATTTGTTTGTAGCTAGTGCCTGATGAGAAGGAAGGCCAGCGGCCAATAATGCAGGTAGGCGAATAAGCCCCCCTCCTCCAACAGCACTATCTACAAAACCTCCGATCAGTCCTGCGAGCATTAGAAGAATGAAAATACTCTCATCCACACATTGTCCAGTAACTAATAGAATACAGTCATTACGGTTTAAGTGTATTATACTAAATAGAAAGTTGTTCTATTTCTACCAACTCTTCTAGATATTTCCTAACTCTAATACCCATTTTTTCTTGAGTAGAAATAGAATGTAATTCTACTCTCATTTTAGATGCTCCTGGAAGTCCTTTGGTAAATGATACTGCATGACGTTTTAAATTCTTATTTCTAATGCCAGAATATAATTCATTACTCAATTCTAGATATCTATTCCAACACCATAAACGGGAAGATGCAATATTATCGTCATCCCAAGGTGGCTTACCAACGGTCCATCCTAAGTCTCTTTTTATCTCATGAAATATCATTGGCCTACCTATAGCACCTCTACCAATCATTAGACCCCCTGCTCCTGTTACTTCCATGCATGATAAAGCAGTTTTAGCATCAGTAATATCTCCATTGGCAATTACTGGAATCTCTACTGAGTCTACTATTTCTTTAATTTGTATCCAGTCCGCCTCACCTGAATACCTCTGTCTCAATGTTCTTCCATGGACACATACCCTTTCAACACCTTCATCTTCTAATCTTTGAGTAATTTCTAAGGCTGTATTGGGGCCTGAACCAGTCCCTAATCTCATCTTGACTGTAATAGGAACATTTGTTGCATTGATACAGGCTCTAACCATCTCAATTACTTGGTCTGGAGATCTGAGTAATGCTGCACCTGCATTATTCCTACACACCTTTGGAGCAGGACAACCAAAATTTATATCAATAATATCTGCTTTATGTTCCAATAATTCTACAGTTGTAACCATTTCATTAATATCGCCTCCAAATATTTGAGGGATAAATGGTTTTTCACGAGGATCTGATTCGACCTTTAGCCATGAGCTTGCATCATGCCTCGAGAGTCCAGATGCTGCAGTAAACTCAGTTATCGAAAGATCAGCGCCACATTCTCTAGCTAGTAATCGGTATGCAAGATCCGTTACTCCAGCCATCGGAGCAAGGAATAATGGAACCGGCTGTTCGAACATGATTCGCTCCAGTAAACATTTTTTTATCAGAATGTCTGATGAAATTTTAATTTGTATTGAATGTTTTAAGGGCTAAATCAAACTTTTCTTGAAATAATTCAACTTTCTTATTACACTCTTCCAGTTCGTCAGAATATAGAATCACTTGGAACCCTTCATCAGTCTCTGCAACAACACATGGAGTAACTCCCTCTGTTATCGATTGAAGTCCCTCACTTTGCTCATTTAAGTGAACTAGATGAAATGGTACTGGACTATTAGAACGACATTCTTTCATAGACTTCTTTTCACTAACAAAGGAATGTGTGATATCACACAAAGCACAGTGTGCTGTACCTCTTAACTTTCCAAAAACATACTGGAGTTCACCGACAATTCCACCATCGGCGTGATAAACTCCCCATATCGCTTTCAACAACATTAGAAGGTGGACTCCCAGTCCATTACATCTTGAGCTCTTTCCCAATCTGCATCATTAATTACACCGCGTTCTTTCATCATTTCTCTGGCTAATAACCAGTATACTAGTGCCAAAGAACGACGCCCTTTGTTATTAGCTGGAAGAGCAAGGTCAACATTTCTTAATCTATTATTCGCATCACAAATAGCGACAACAGGTAGACCGGAACTGACCGCTTCTGAAAGTGCTTGCTGGTCAGCAGCAGGATCAGTTACAACAATTACTTCAGGTTCAATGTAAGTTCGAAGACGAGAATTGGTTAGTGTTCCTGGAATGAATCTACCAACAATTCGCATAGCGCCAATTGTTTGTGCAAATTTTCTTGCTGGTCTTTGTCCATACTGTCGAGCACTTACTACCAAGATTCTATCCGCATCAAAATTAGATAAGAATTTTGCAACTGCACGAATTCTGGAATCTGTCTGTCTAACATCAATTATATGGATCCCACTATTGTCTTGTCGAACTTCATCTAAGAACTGCTTCATATCAGCAGACTTCTGGTTCGTTCCTATGTGCACAGCGTGCGCATCATACATTTCAAGCGGTACAAGTGGAGTCTGACTTTCATCCATTTAGGTCCCTCAGCAGCGCCGCGACCTAACTTCGATTGATAAGCGCTACGCAAG
Organism: Euryarchaeota archaeon UBA605; assembly: GCA_002504905.1. Taxonomy (GTDB): domain Archaea; phylum Thermoplasmatota; class Poseidoniia; order Poseidoniales; family Thalassarchaeaceae; genus MGIIb-O2. The sequence goes on from DATY01000021.1 coordinate 5,515, forward strand.
AGGATAAATCAACTAATCATGAAGATTGTAGTTCAGAAAGATATGTACATTCACCAGAATCGTGGGACTCAGCGAATACTATGCATGGTTTTGTGATTGTAGCATAGGTGTCAAAGTGGTCATAGAAGGATGCTTGATCTATCGGCGCGGTCACTCCGTAACCGCGGGCTTCTACTTGAAAGATCCAAGGACCTGAAATCAAATCAGACTGAGTGAATGAAAACTTCTGTTGCGGAAAATCTTGAGTTGCCTTAACTTCCCAAAAAGGTTCTCCGCCACTCTCTCGGACACCAGGCTTCCATAGCATAGCATGAGCATATCTGTATTCATTTGTTTCGTTACCAACTAATTCATCTATAATTGATGAATATGGGAACTGAGCTCTAAAGTCAATATCCAATTTAGATATAGTATCATCAAAATCAATGATTGTTTCATTTGTGTAGAGAACAGAATCTAGACTATTCGATTCAAATGTATAATCAAAGCCAACAGTTACCTCTGTATTACGTACCTCTGGTGGATCACGCTGAGATTCCATGAATTCTCTTTGCACTGCTAAACCCAAACATCCAGCCAAAGTTGTTGAAAGCATGAGAATTGACAATGCTAATCCAAATGCCCGAGTTGATACCATCAATCACTCCGAAACAGACATGTTTCTTCAATCCACTCTATACGAGAGTACCATGCAAGTGTCTATCATGGGGTATTTATCCGGACAGAATGCTCCAGTGACGACGAAAGGAGAACCGAGCTACGGCTTTGACGTTCCCTATGAGTACCGAGGAGCACTTATTCTTCTTCATCAATGACACGAGGTTCGTGAACTTCTCGGAATATTACTGTTCCAACACCCAAATTTTCACGTAATGAACGGACAAGGCTGAATTTAGCATAGGCCCAGTTTTGATCATAAGCCATTGCCTCAGGAGTTGTAACAGTCAAATCATCACCCTCAAAAGATATTTCGAAATCTTCACGGCCTGTATTCATCTTAAGTAATGTCTCAACACGCTCAGAACGATCTTCTACAACTTTAACAATTTTGTAATTATATTTTAGCGTAGTACCTGCCAATGGATGATTATAATCAATTCTAGCACGTCCTGCACTAATGAATTGTAATACTCCAGTTCTTCCACCTATTTCTACAGGCGCACCAATTGCTAATGTACTTGGATCTTTGACACTACGCATCAAAACATTTTGCCCAATTGTTTCGACTAAACTAGAGTCTCTTTCTCCATAAGCATCAACAGGCTCGATTTCAAAATCATATTCCTTCTCTGCTTCAGCATCATTTAGATGGTTCTCGAAACCGCTAATTAAACGGCCATCACCTACTATTGTAATCATAGGCTGATATGTACGACTTTCATCGAATATGTCATGTTCCTTTGCAACATCTTCGCGTGTAGTTTCGATTAGTCTTTCAGAACCTGCATCATACAGGTCATAGTCTATGTGAACAATTGAACCAGCATCCATAATTGTGCCTCCGGGCAGCCCGCCGACCTGCTTCCCCTTTTTGATACAAACGGTTATGTCTTCGAGAGAAATATTACCTTAAATTGTATTTTGACGACTAATTTTAGGACTCGAAGCGAAGGCTAAACCACCACCCAGAATGATTAAAATCCAACCAAACCAAACAGCATGAGAGCCTTGTAAATCGTGCACAGTGACACGAATTCTATCTACTTCACTAGTCTCCCTAAACATCATTGCATTCAATAAATCATTTGATTGGAATATATCAAGAATTATTATTGTATCACCAAAGAGGCCAACGTGTCTGTCAGGTTCTGATCTCGGAGTTACTTGACCGCTAGGCGAATCAAATCTTAGTATTCCAGGATGTAGAGTATCAATTAATTCTCCATTCTTTCTCATTTCTATAACGACTCCAAGGTATCCATCTCCAACAGAATACTCATAATCTTCTGATTCTAAACTTATTAGTTCGACTTCAGTAAAAGTGAATTCATAACCATCATGTTGTACCGGTTGATCTTTACTCAATGTTACTAGATGTGAAGGATCAGATCTATCTATCAATGTAGTAGTGAATACATGACCAACCAATAATAATAGGATTCCAAAATGAGATAGGTGGGAACCTAATAGCCGAAGTCTAGATGAATTCTTACTATGCAAAATACCATCCTTTCTAATTTTGGGAATTACATTTGACATAGTCACATAAAGCTGTCTGAGATTTGGTGGAATTGCAAAAATCAGCCATGAGAGTAAAAATATCGATACTGCCCCCCGGCTAAAACTAGAGGCAAATAATAATGATGGGTCTCCAGGTAAATCAAAATCATCTGCGAAAATGCCAAGTGAAATTGAAAGTATAAACACCAAAGAGAGTAATAAATTTCCTGTTTTGATATCTACGGATTTACCCCAAGTGTACATACTCAGACCAATTGCTAGCATACCTATGAAAGGCGCTCCATAAAACTCGTGGGCTTCCAAATTAGTTCCATCAATCTCTACAGTCAGTAGAATCCAAGTAAGAAGAAGATAAGATGCAGTTCCATACCAAGTAATTGCCCTAGCAAATTTCATTCTTGCTGATTTTTTCTTAAATGGCAATAATAGAAATTCTAAGTCATCATCATCATCTGAGAGGAGCCAGACAACAAGAAAAGGGGCCATCCCTGCTATAGATTGAGGTATGGTTGCAGATGAAGACCAACTGGCATAAAACATCAAAACAACTCCTGAGAAAATCCATGCAAGAGATGGCTCTTTAGAATCACTAGTAATTAACAAAATCATAATTGAAACTCCCAAAATTCCTATTGCCGAAGATTCAATCCATATCGAAATTGTAGTAACTATAATCAATAGCAGGATAGAAAATTCTCTATGAGTCTGGAAAAGTGTTTTCTTATTTTCTGAATACAATGTTTCTATCTGTTGTTTTACTAAGAAATAGACAGTAATTATTCCCAACAATAACATCGCAAACATGTAGGAAGCTAACTCGAATCCGATTGCACTAGAATCAATAATATACAAAATACGAATATATGGATCTTGACTTTCTGTTCCTAAACCATCAGCGGCAAAAGCATGTACTGATGCCCAAACACCATTGGCTCTAGTTACTAGTGTTGCATGAATCGCAAGAGCTCCTGAAATCAATCCCAAGGCAGGAGAAATCTTGATTGAAGTCGAAGAGTCATGAGTAGATCTGGCATGAACAATAAGTAATAGTGCGAACCACGGTAAAATTGAGCCGGTTTCAACCGGGTCCCATGCCCAATAACCACCCCAATCCAGAACTGTGTAAGCCCACAATCCTCCCAATCCAATTCCTATTGTTCCAGCAAGAA
>DATY01000021.1:9247-12294 GCA_002504905.1 Euryarchaeota archaeon UBA605
ATTCCACCCATTGCTGATGCTGCTGTAGCTAAACAGAGAGCATAGTAAAAGAAAACTACTGGGGGATGGATGACCATTAAATCTGTCTGCAATAAGGGATTTAATTCACTTGGTGCTACTCCTGTAGAATCGGCAAAGGGGTCTAAAAACCATGCAATTATTAGAATACCAAGAGTGAAAGCATGCATTATTCTAACTTCATTATCTAAGGCTTCTTTCTCAGTCATTAACCAAGTAACTATTGATAATAAAGCCGCGAATAATAACAGCGGACCGGCGCGACCACCCCAAACTGCTGAAATACGATACAATACGGGAAGATCGGCACCGCCATATTCAGTTACTAACTTCAAAGATGAAAAATCGAATATGAAGGCTAATACAAGAAAAAAGAAAGGAGAATTTTGTGCGAACAATGCGATCAAACGAGATAATTTTTTCCCTGCATTCTGATATCTAAAGATTTGATTAATAGATACAAAAATCCCAAAAATGAGCAGAAAATGCCCATATAGTGAAATTATGAAATCACCATCCATAGAATTTAGCACGAGAGTATCCAAACGATAACATAGCTGGAATTATCTTCTTCACGTAGAGGCTCGGACGTCTCACAAGAATCTTCATACAAACTGCCAGTTTTCCACTTATCCCCATATTACTCATTTCATCAGGGAAACATTGAGCCATCAATGACATGTCATCATCTGATAAGGCAAATAATGCTGATTTGCCTCTAAGAATCTTTGAATATGGTGGAAATTCATTTTTCCATAAATTAGAATATTCAACTAACGAAGATGACGAATAGTCTCCTGAAGCAATTGCTTTGACGGCTGTTTCCGCCGCGAATACTGCCGACTTCAGAGCGAGGTGGGATCCACCCTCGAACAATGGAGAAGTGAAACCGGCAGCGTCACCAACTAACATCAATCCATCCGTATGAGTATTTTCATGAGGACCAGATATTGGTATAGTTCCTCCAAATGCAGGGTTTCCCTTCTCTTTCCAAGGTGGGGAAACTTGTTCTAAGTCTTTGAAATGAGTATCTTCTATGAATTCATCTAAACCTTTTTTGGTTCGAGATTTATCTTCAGTAACAAGACCAACATTGGCCCTTCCATCACACTTTGGAATCATCCAAACATATCCTTTCTCGGCATATTTCGGCCAAATATAGAAATCAAGATAGTCGTCAGTTGGGACCTCGAGCATTTCGTACTGCATCCCAGCAATAACTTTAGGGCGAGGATTTAGCTCAAGAATTTTAGAACAAATACCCGCAACTCCTGATGCATCTATTACTATCTTAGCTTCAATAGGAAAATTATCTCCTTTACCATCACAACGCCATCCAGTAAATTTATTGTTTACAAACATTTTCTCCATACTTGTAAGTTTATGATTTAGATTTAGAATTGCCCCTTCAGAAACCGCTTCTTCTGCAATCCATCTTTCGAAGAGATGTTTTTCTAGAACATATCCTTCTTCAGTAAGTTTCTTTTCTGTTCCATCAGGAAAAATAACTCTAATTCCATGTACTCTCTTACTAATTACATTGTCAGGTAAGTCAAGATTTAGATTATCACACGCTACATCTGAAATACATTCTCCACAATGTACAGGAGTCCCAATTTCAGCATGATCTTCAATTAATATTGTAGAAAGTCCAGCTCTTGCACTATGCAAAGCAGCATTACCTCCACCCGGTCCAGCACCGATTACAAGCACATCACAGACTGTCGCAGCCTCTCCCATGATACTAGTCAGGAGGGCCTTTAGTCAAAGAATCCGTCGGTCTAACGTCCTATGATTACGAACGAACATATTCAACTAATAAGCGTCTCGATTGACCCGATGGCGTGGCGTGACCTCCGTGAATATCTACTAAATTTGAGAGATTCTGATGAACTAATTCGTATCAGTCACCCTGTTGATTGTTATTTAGAGGCCGGATGTATAGCTGACAAGTTGGTAAAGAAAGGTGGTCCAGCAATTATCTTTGATCAACCAAGATTAGCTAATGGAGAAATTAGTAAATTTCCTTTAGCAATGAATCTTTTCGGGACAAGAGAAAGAACAAACAAAGCATTGGGTGTAGAAGACCCGAAAGAAATTGGGGAAACAATGGTTGGACTGATGAAACCAGATATTGGTGGAATCCTGAAGAAACCATGGACTGGTCTTGAGTTAGCAATGCAAGGAATGTCAATGGCTCCAAAAAAAGTCAGAAAAGGAGCATGTCAAGCTGTTGTTATGAAAGATCCCGATATGACTAAATTACCAATACCAACAACTTGGCCTATGGATGGAGGACCATTCATAACATTACCACTAGTAGTAACTAAAGATCCAAAAACTGGGCAGCATAATATGGGTATGTATAGAGGCCAAATTTTCGGTGAAAAAGAAATTGGTCTACATTGGCAAGCCCACAAGCACGCAGCCGACCATGCAGATGATGTTGGAAAAGAGAATCGTATGCCTGTGGCTATATGTTTGGGTGGACCTCCTCCTGTAATGTTCAGCGCAATTTCTCCTTTACCAGATAATCTTTCAGAATACGAATTTGCAGGTTTACTAAACAAAAGAAGGTTAAGAATAACCAAATGTCTAACCAACGACCTATGGGTACCCGCAGAAGTTGACTTTGTAATAGAAGGCTACACAATTCCTGGAGAGACAAGAACAGAAGGACCTTTTGGAGATCATTTTGGCTACTACTGTTTAGAAGAAGAATATCCGGTTATGCATGTGACGGCAATTACACATCGAAAAAATCCTACTATTCCAATGACAATTGTTGGTGTCCCACCAATGGAAGATGGTTACTTAGGAGAGGCAATAGGAGATGCATTTAGGCCAGTTCTTCAATTTCAACATAGAGATGTTAAAGATCTATTTTTACCTTTAGAAACCGGATTTCATAATCTTGCAATTGTTGCTTCGAAACAACGCTATCCAAGACAAGCAAGAAAAACCGCTTTAGGATTGATGGGGGCAGGACAAATGATGTTCTTGAAATCAATTATTGCAGTTGATGAGAA
>DATY01000016.1 GCA_002504905.1 Euryarchaeota archaeon UBA605
TATCTGATTGGATCTGTTGAAAGCTCTACACCTTCTAAGTCATATCCCCATTCATTACTTGCATTCATCCAAGTAAATGTCCAACCTTCATTCTGCATTTTTTGCCTATCCAGGTTCAGAATTAGCCATGCCGAAGAAGCTGACCATCTTCCAAATCCCCAAGAATCTGCCTGAATTGTTCCATTCTCACTCAATATTCCTCCAATAGGTCCAACTAATGAACTAGTATTATCTTCAATGAATGCCCTATCTATGGAAAGAAATCTCAGAAATGCACCTTTACTGTTATTGGCCATTCTATGTGCGGCTAAATCAATGTGGTCCTGAGTAATATTTTCATCATCAAATGTCAGACATTCTAAAATTCCGCAGTCAGACCAATTTGTGGGTGCTTCTTCCATGGTTAGAGTTTCAGGATTAAATTGTGGTTTAGTTAAAAGAGATTGGTCAGACATAAATACTCTGAATTCTGTAGCTAAATCTAGGACTCCAATTATCGGCTTACCAGATATTTCTGATGCGAATGAAAGGTAGTATTCTGAAATCTCATGTTCAGATAAAAAGGTTGCTTTTTGGTCTATTTCTCTCAAAACTGAGAGATTTAATATTCCTCCTATGGGTTCATCTTGACCTGTATTAATCCCAGAGAACTCATCAATTTGATAGACTTCAGAAGGCATCTCTCCGAAATATTCTGAATCCTTTATGAATAATCCAAATCCCCAAATATTCCCTGCTCCTGAAAATTCTTCCCTCATTACCTCTGCCGCTTCTAGTTCTGGTGACTCTAGATTGTATGATTCGATATCAATTGGAGTCAATGTAGCATTGAATCCTGGAATCATCAATAATGACAGTATGAACACTGCCAAATGTACTTTCTTTCTCTCAGGAATAAGTATTGCTGCAACTTTCCTGAAGTCCCTCATATGTATATCTTGATTAATCTCATATATGATTCATTGTAATTATTCATAATCCTGTTTTTCTTAATTTCTCTAAGGCTTTTATTTGTTCCTTAGTTAATTTTTCAGGTTCTAAAATTGTCAATTCAACATCTAAAGGCCCACCATCGTGTCCGTGACCATTCAATCTTCTCCTATCTCCAATTTTACTATTTTCAGGAATATCAATTTGTATTCTTTTATTTGAGGGTGTTCTAATTTGTATCTTTCCACCAAGAATCAATGTACTGTAACTAATTGGAACTTCTTGAATTAATCTTCCATTTTCCCATCTTCTTCCTTCTTCGGCATCTAGTCTAATATTTATTATCAAATCTCCAGGTTCTCCGTTAGGATGTTCATTACCCATTTTTTTCAATCTTAACTGCTGTCCTTGTTCTGCTCCAGCAGGTACTTTAACTGTAATTGTCGACTCTCTTGTTGTTATTCCCATAGCATTACATTCAACGCAACTTTTTGTTGTTCCAAATGTTGTTCCTTTACATTTTTTGCAGATTTTCAGTCTTCTATGATTAAATTTTATTTCTGCTCCATTTTTAGCATCATCAAGAGATATATCTAACGCCGAAACTATATCACTACCTTTTTTGATTTCATTATTTGGTCTACCAGAATTTCTTTCCCTATGCTGGTTCATTGTATTTTGTGTTCTACCTCTACCACCAACAAATTGTGAGAAAATATCTCCTAAATCTACGCCTCCAGAAAACCCCCCTCCAAAACCAGAGAATGGATTTCCGTTACCAAACATATCATTCATTCTATCTCTATTGTCATATTCTTTCCTTGACTCTTTCGTCCCAATCTTATCATAAGCAGATTGAATTGATTTGAATTTTTCTTCTGCTGCAGCATCATCAGGATTTCTGTCTGGATGATATTGTCTAGCTAACTTCCTGTAAACTCTCTTTATTTCAGCATCCGTAGCATCTTTGGTAACCCCCAAGACTGTATACGGGTTATCATCCATGATGGTACTAAACGCTCATATATTTTCAACCCTATTGATTTCTTACCTTCCAATCGATGAAGTCAAGACCTATATCTTCTAGGAGGTATTATGTCTGTTGGTTGGGCTTGCTTTAGAAATTATGTTGCACATGCAGAGGAAATTGGTGGCGAAATTACTGATTATCCAAGATTTTTTATCATGCCAGAATCATCTCATATTCTCTCGGATGATAATGGTAAGAATGTCATTAAATTAATGAATGATAACGATCATATTGATCATGAAGTTGAATTAGTTATCAAATTGGGCCAAAATCTACTTCCAGAATCAATGTGTGTAGGGTGCGATACAACTAATCGTACTCATCAGGGTTTAGCAAAAAAGAATGGTTGGCCATGGACAGAAGGAAAATCATTTAGAGGTTCTGCTGTTTTAGGGACTTGGACTGATTGGGATGAAAATATCAAAGAAATTTCTCTGTCTGTAAATGGCGAACTAAGGCAAAATGCCAAAACTAGTTTGATGGTTCATGATGTCAAATCATTACTTTTCCATCTTAAAAAATGGTATGATTTATCTCCTGGTGATTATATTTGGACCGGAACGCCAAAGGGAGTTGGTCCTTTGAAAATAGGCGACAAAGTATATGCTACAATGAGAAATAACGAAGGAACTTTACTGAGTGAATTAGATGCAATATGCATTAATTGATTCTAGTTAATTGCATGTCAGTTAATTGACGTAGAACTTCTAATGCAGGAGACGGCTCTAATCCATCTAAGATGCTATGCGCTTCGGAATGATATCTCATTGCTCTATCCATAGCATAATCGATTGATCCATTATTTCTTAATTCTTCAACTGCTTTTGCTAGGTCTTCATCTTCACATTTGCCTTTTCCATATACTTTAGAGAATGCAGGTAAATCATTACCACTATCTAATGCATGAATTGCAATTAATGTTTTTTTACCTTGAACTACATCAGAACCAGCAGGTTTACCTAGTGTTTCTGTATCTCCAGTGATATCAATTAAGTCATCCATTAATTGAAAGCATAATCCTAATTTAAGCCCCCAATCTGCCATATTTTCAACGGTTTTTGAATCTGCTCCTGCAAGTTTTGCACCTGTCTCTGCACATGTTTCGAACATTGCACTGGTTTTACCTGCAATCATAGAAATATATTCGTCTTCACTCACATAATTTCTCTGTTCGAAATCGAAATCTTCTTGTTGCCCTTCTGCTACCCTTCTAACCATCTCTCCTATTGATTGAACTAAGAACTTAAGATTTTCAGGACTAATGTCATCAGAGTCAGCTAGTATTTCAAATCCAACAGCGAGCATCGCATCTCCTGCATTAATTGCTGTTGCATCATCGTATTCAACATGGACAGCATTCAAACCTCTCCTAATTGGGTCCTGATCCATTATATCGTCATGTACTAGGGTGAAATTATGAATAATTTCTATGCTTGAGCCTAATGTATAATGACCCTCATGAGCTTTTCCAGTTGCTTCACCTACTAACCTCGGTAGAATAGCCCTGTATCTTTTCCCTCCACCCGCAAAAAGATGGGTCATTGCTCCGTGTAGCCTGTTCTGCGTAATTTTATTCATTGATTTCATTATCTCTTTTTCAACAACTTCTTTGTGCTTCCCAAGAGCTAATTTTAGTTCCCTACCATCTGATTTTCTATTAATCGATAGTCTTCCACAATTTATTATTTTAGAATTATTGGTTTTTAGTAACGTTTCCATATCAGGATAATGAGGCTCTATAAAATGCTTCCAAATCATTCTAAACCATGGCGCTATTATGGAATTTTCCCACTCATTTCTACCTTCTAGCATTTCTATGATTTCTTGATGATTAAGCCATCTTGTATCTTTAATTTCATTTTCATTAATAGATAATTCGGGCTTCGCTCTGACTATTAAGACGTGATCAATTTCATGTTCTATCCATTCTTCATCCCATCTGCAACTATACTCAAACCTACCAATGTGATTAAATTCCCAATCAGCTGAAACATCTTCGGAAATACCAAGTTCCTGAAACATTTTCCTTTTACTAGCATGAATTACTCCTTCTACAGGGTCTCCATTCTCGTTGCTAATGTCAAGTGGATGACTACAACAACTGTTAGCCCAGATTCCTGGAAATGTAATTTTTTCAGTAGATCTCTGTTGCATTAGAAGTCTATCTTCTGAGTCAAAAATTAATACACTGAAGGCTCGATGTCTAATTCCTTTTCCTCGGTGACAATCTATCTTGCTTACTGAATCTATTACTTTGTCATTTTCATCTACTACTAGACACATTTCTTTCATCATCTCTAATTGAGATGAATCAAGTTTACTTAGACTACTGTCTTGGGTCTCTTCTCCCATGTTTCTCACCTCTCCGAGGACGATTACATATAATAGATGAATGATTAAATTACTTTGGTGCCAATTGTATTGCCAGTTTCAACAAGTTCCAAGATTCTCTCAGGCTTTCTCCCATCTATCAACCAAACATTATCAACATTCTGGGATATCTCACTTGCGCTTTGAGCTTTCAGAAATATCCCTCCAGTCACATCTTGATTGGAGTCATGAATCCCTGTAATTTCTTGTTCTTTTGACCAAAGAGGTATTAATTCTGAACCTTTCTCATTAGGTGGTTTAGTTAGTAATCCTTCGGTATCACCTAGAAGGAAAATACAATGACTGATTCCTGGAATTTCTTTACAGATTCTTACCATCAAATCATCACCAGATAATATCCCAAATTCTCTCTTATCTAGAACGTCTACTACATCACCGAAAGTAACTTGAATAATATCTTTATTTTCAATTTCTAATATGCTAATATCACCTTTAAATTTCGGCCCTAAGTCATTCGCCCATTCAGATGGTGGATGAGAGATTCCACTGAGATTAAATTTCTTTAGACCATTCAAAACATGATTATTCAATTCAATCATATCATTTCTTACATTCTTGACAGCTAACCTTTGTTGTTCAATAATTTCCTCATCATAACCCGTGGCTAAATTCCATTTTTTAGCTTCTAGATGGCCGAAAGAACCAGCACCATGAACTAATATTACCTTAGCATTACTTTCTATTAATTTAGAAATCACTCCACAAACTAAATCTATCCTATCTTCATGAACTACTTTGTATTGAGATTTATCTGTGATTAGCCCCCCTCCCAATTTAATCACAATTTTATTCTTAGACACAGTCATCCCCATGTCTTCGAATGGAGTTACACATATTGCTGTATTCATTTTAATTTCTCTGCATTTGTATACGATGGGTTCATTTCATAGAGTTTATTCGAAAGTTTGTGTCAGAACAATCCGATATCGAGAAATTCCAACGATGGCTTCAATCACAATTGGATGATGTCAAGTTAATTGAGGATATTGAAGAGAGGAAAAGGCGGCAAATTCAATTGGAATGCGCAATACAAGAGTCAATTAACTTCCGTAGCCTAATGAGTTTAGTTCAAGACATTGCTCCTCCTTTCGTAGAAAGAGAGTCTCCAGTCAGAGTGGTATCTGGAGAGAAAGTTTCTAAGGAATCTTCAGGTGGTTTTTGTCCCTCATGTGAAAAACCAATAACTTCTGATATTGATTTCTGTATAAACTGTGGAGAGTTTATTTGATTATTCTTCTTCATCAATCCATCTTGCTCTTGCAACTTCATATTCTGGATTATCGTTAGAAATTTTTGTTATATATTTCGAGTCGACCGATTCAACAAGATAAACTGTGACACCTGCATGCCAAATTGTTTCACCATCTGCTTCCATTCTGGCAGTATCAATTTCTAATAATGTTGGTAATTTATAGTGAACCTTACCAGCTTCTGCTGCTGATCTGATACTTGATGAAAGGTGAACATGTGCTCTTCCACTGGGTGTAATACCAACTTCTAGTAAATTTTCTGCTTCATCAGGATTACACGGGTAAAACAATGATGGAGGGATATTATCGGTAGGTAGGTCTAATTCAATTTCAAGAGTATGCCCATATGTTGCTCTAATCATATTGCCTCTTACTTCATATCTCCCTTTACCATCAGTTTCCGATACAGCTCTGAAATGATGTGGTCTTAGCCAATGATATCTTCTTTCATTTTGTTTCTTAAATCTACTAATTATGTCTTTAACATCAACCCATCCATTAATATCCATCTCTAAATCAAATTTCTCTGGTGCGTGCCTTAAAATTAGTGCTAATCTTCTTGCTAAGCTATCTCTTTCCCTTGAACGAAGTATAAATTTCCCTTCCTCATTACATGCTGGACAAAGGTGGTCATCGGAATAATATCCGTGTCTGCTGCATTCTCTAATCATATTATCAAACACTTCGAGTTTAATTTCTTTCAAGAACCCCACGGTCGATATAGTCTGACTTGAACAATCAATTACTTGCCAATAATTATGTTGTATGTTACTCTCGGAGATATATGAAGGCGGTAATTGTTGATTGGCTTAGGTCTCCATTTCATAGAGCCCACAAGGGTAAATTAGCGAATGTTCGTCCTGATGAAATGGCAGGTCAAGTAATTAGGAAACTGATGGAAAGAAACAATATTTCTGGTTCAATGATAGATGATTTAATTTTAGGTTGTGCTTATCCTGAAGGAGAGCAAGGATACAATCTAGGTCGTTTATTGACATTTCTGGGAGAATTACCTGAAACAGTCCCAGGTGCTACAATAAACAGATTATGCGGATCATCTATGCAGGCAATACTTTCTGCTGCTGCACACATAGAAGTTGGTTGGGGTGATTGTATTTTGGTAGGGGGTGTTGAATCAATGAGCCGTATTCAGAGACGTGGTTTTAATTGGAGCCCTTCTCCAGAATTACAAGAAAAATTCTCTGATGCTTACATCAGTATGGGTGTTACTGCAGAGAATGTTGCTAAGCAATGGCAACAAACACGTACAGAACACGAAGAATTCGCACTTTCTTCACATAATAAAGCAGCATCTGCTCAAAGTAAAGGTTTGTTTAAAAATGAGATTGTGAGTATTCAAACGGATGAAGGCATCATTAGTAATGATGGATGTATACGAGGTGATACTACTCTAGAATCTATGTCTAAACTAAAACCTGCTTTCGGTGAAGATGGAATAGTTACTGCAGCAACCTCCTCGCCATTAACTGATGGAGCCGTATTCATGATTATTTGTAGTGAAGATTTTGCATCAAGGAATGGATTAAATCCTATTGCTAGAATTGTAGCAGGTGCAGTAACTGGTTGTGAACCAAGTATAATGGGTATTGGACCAATTGAAGCAACTAAAGAAGTTCTGAAAAGGGCAAATTGGGATATAAATGATGTAGACTTATTCGAATTAAATGAGGCTTTTTCGAGTCAAAGTCTAGCTGTAATTAATGAATTAAAAATCAATCCTAAAATTGTGAATTTACATGGTGGAGCATTAGCGATCGGCCATCCTTTAGGTGCATCCGGGGCTAGAATTACTGGTAAGGCAGCCAGCCTTCTTCAGACAACTGACTCGAAACGTGCTGTAGCTACTATGTGCATTGGTGGCGGTATGGGAATTTCTATTGCTTTGGAAAGATTTGAATTAGTTCACTAAGTTAGCATTACAATTCGGGCATTTATCTTCTATTGATAATTTACTTGGTATTACTGCTAGTAATGTTGAACAACTAGGGCATGTAGCTAATACTTCATCATCTGAAATATTTTCTTTTATTTCACTAAAATCTTCGTTTAGGCTATTATACCAATTTTTGTATGTAGGGTCCCGTACAGTTCTAACTCTTCTCATTGTTGATAATGCCAATAAAATCAATAAGAAACCTTGGATTGTATTTGTTGTATTATCTTTAGATAATTCATTCAAGCCAGATAATATGAAAATTATTGAAAGCATTATCAAAACTATCATTGCCACTGTATCTCCTCCTTTTTTCCTATTTTTGAAAGAAATAACTCCTAATAGTGGAAATATTAGTATAATTAATGAACAAATTGTGCCTGAGATGGTATATGTCGAAATAATGAAAAAGCATAATAATAAATCAATTATCATAAATCTGTATAGGTGTTTATGTAAATTTTCCATTACTTCATTCGCCAACTTCGCACCCCCTTGTCAACGATTGTGATGCGACGAACTCATCAATGCTCCCCCTCTCCGAGGTGTGTGGCAAAGGATACAGGAGTTGAAATTCTCAGCTCAAGTTTAGAAGGAAAACATATCCTAGTTATTGTTTCTGGCGGTATAGCAGCGGTTGAATCAGTACGTCTTTGTAGAGAATTTAGAAGACATAGTGCCCAATTGTCAATAATGATGTCCAAAGAAGCTGGGAAAATTATTACTCCTTTGGCTTTATCTTGGGCTTCCGGACAAGAAGTCCTAACTGATTGGGAATCAGACATGAAGCAATTGGATGGTTATGATGTTGTTTTGGTTGCTCCTGCTACTAGAAATACTATTTCAAAACATATCCATGGAATAATGGACTCTCCTGTAATGATGGCATTAAGTGCGGCTAGAGGGAATAAAACTCCAATTATTTTTATTCCTTCCATGCATCAGGATTTATTCGATGATCCTGTAACTAGTGAATTATTAGAAAAAATTACTTTAGAAGGAAATTATTATTTTGTCGATAATGAGAAAGAGGGGAGAAGGAAACAGCCTCCTCCTTCTGTCATAGTTTCTAAATTATCTAATCTTGTTAACTCTTTTTCCCAGAATAGAAGAAAAGTTGCAATCACACTTGGCGCTACTAGGGCTCCAATAGATTCAGTAAGGGCAATTCAGAATGCATCGTCTGGAAAAACTGGTTGGGCAATTGCAGAACATCTATTCATGATGGGACATGAAGTACATTGTATTGCTGGTAAAACTTCAGCAAGTCCAACAATTGAACTGCCCAATGTTATTCGTGCGGGTTCTCCAGAAGAGATGTTAAAACAGTCGATTAATCTAGCAAAATCAAATGTTAAACCTGATGTCTGGATACACTCTGCTGCTGTTTTAGATTATTCTATGACTCCAGAAAAAGGTAAGAGACCCAGTGGACAAGACAAATGGGAAATTGAACTTCAACCTACGCTAAAACATATACCTGAGTTAGCAGATTTAGTAGGTGAATGTATTAGAATTGGTTTCAAATTAGAAACAGGAGTATCCGAGGAAGAATTAATCCAAAAATCACTCAAGCAGATTTCAAATTATGGAGTTGATTATGTAATTGCTAATATTCTAGAGCAGATTGCAGATGAAAAATTTCCAAGAGCAAGATTAGTAGGTAATGGCGGGATTATCAAAGTATTACAAAATGAGATTGACATATGTCTAGAGATTGAAAAAATCATTTCTGAATAGATTATACATGCGGCACATTGAAGGATAATCTACTACGGGATATAATTATGACAAAGCATGGTAAGGCTAAGAGAGGTATTCCTCCAAAGTCGGATTTTAATGCATGGTACCCTGCTATTGTCGAGATTTCTGATTTAGTGGACAAAAGATATCCTATCAAGGGAATGGATGTTTGGAAGCCTTATGGTTGGTCAACTATGAGGTTAATAGATGGACTCACACGTAAGGAAATGGAAAATTCAGGCCATCAGGAATATAGCTTTCCTCTATTGGTTCCAGAAGATCTATTAGAGAAAGAAAATCATCTTGTTTCAAGACTCAAAGCAGCCAGGGAACAAGGAGTTGATCCATCTGAACTTAGAATGGAAGAGGAAGATTCCGGATTCAAAAAAGAAGTTTATTGGGTTACAAAAGGTGGAGAAAATGAACTTGATGTGCCAATGTTCCTCAGGCCAACCTCTGAAACACCAATGTATACTATGTTTTCTTTATGGGTGAGAAGTCATGCTGATTTACCATTAAAAACCTTCCAAATTGTCAATACTTTTCGTTATGAAACTAAGCAGACTCGATCGTTTATTAGAGTTCGAGAAATACATTTCTTTGAGGCCCATACTGTCCATAAAGATGAAGAGGGCGCCACCAAACAAATAGAGGAAGACGCCGAGATTGTTCAGAGATTAATGAAATCTCTTTGTTTACCAGTTTTGGTCTCCAAGAGGCCTGTTTGGGATACTTTTCCCGGTGCATGGTACACTACTGCAGTTGATGCAGTAATGCCTAATGGAAGAACATTGCAAATAGCAACCTACCATCACTACCGCGATCAATGGGCTCAAGCCTTTGACCTAAATTATGAAGATATTAATGGTAAAATTCAAAATTGTCATCAAACAACATTTGGAATGTCTGAAAGATTACTAGGAGCAGTAGTTGGAATGCATGGTGATGATGCAGGACTAATTTTACCTCCAGCAGTATCTCCATATCAAGTAGTTTTAATGCCTGTAGCCACTCATATTAATGAAGAAGTTTTGCCCAAAATTAGGGAAATCGCTGATGAACTTAGATCCGCTGGACTTAGAGTTCACTTAGACGATAGAGATAAAAGACCCGGAGGTAAGCACTATGATTGGGAAATTAAAGGAGTACCAATTAGATTAGAATTTGGCCCCAGAGACCTTGCAGAAAATAAATGTGTTCTATCACTTAGAACCGGCGGTAAGGTAGATGCAAACTTGGATAATCTTTCAGAAACAATTTCTCTTCATTTAGAGGATATTTCTGATAAGTTATTGGAACTTTCATCTATACAAATGTCTAATTTAGTTAAGAAATTTCCAGGTCTTAAATCAACTGAAGATGGCTGGAAAATGATTTCTCCGATAGAAGATGGTATAGTATATGAATTAGCTTTTGATGGTAATGATGCTGATGCTGAAGTTCTAGAAAAAACAACTGGATTAGCATTATTGGGAGATTCAGTTGAACCTTACTTAGAACCACAGAATTGTGTTATTACGGGCAAACTAACTACAAGAAAGCAGCACCTTGCTCGAATGTATTAATTCTTCTTTTTCCTAATTCCGAGTAAAGAGATGAATGAGAATGCCATTATCATCATACCATCGAGCATATCCCCATCACCAGCCTGTGTCCATGAATCTAGATCTTCAAAATCCATAATCTCACTCAGTATTAATTTGGGGTTATCTTCACAATTCTTTCCACTTTCAATATTAGACATTGTACTTATTTCAGAACTGCTATAGTCGCCGTTAGTAGTTGAAATAACCGTCATATTCTCATCGAAAAGTGTTGATGTCCATGCGTACGGTTCAGTTTGAACATTCACCATTTTTAGATGCTGGAATGTATTTCCGTTTGCTTCCCAACTAATACTTCCACTATCTACAAGCTCTTGCGAACCATTCTGTGAAATATCCCAAGAAATCGTGTAATTTTCCCCTAATGTGACATTTTTAACTGTCCAGAAAATAGTTAAAGTTGTTCCATTAACTACTTCAAAATCTTTAAATTCTATATCTCCTAGAGGCTCTAAATCTTCACAAAGTGTGATAGATTCGGGAACTAAACTATTTACTCCCACTACTACATTTGAACTAACTAGAAGTAAACAAATAATTCCTGTAAAAGTAAGATATAATCTTCTCTTTGGTTTCACAATTGAGTTAGCAATTTCTTCTACTTCTGACTCATTATTTGAAGAAGGTAATATTACATCATGTGTGAACTCACTACTTCCATTTTGAGTTTTTTCTTCTTCAATTTCTTCTGGTGTACTAATTCCCATTTCATCAAGAGCTTCTCTACCATAAATTCTTTCAGCCAATTTGTAATATTCGTTGTAAGACTCCAATTCTGATGGGTCCATTGACCCATCGAGTAATTCTCTGAGTCTTTCCCCCTCATTCATAATTGTTGTTGGCAAACCGCTCCTTCATGAATGAAACCCAAGAAAGTGTCTTCTTAAGCCAATTATTTACGTTTTATTACTCTATTCGCGGCCTTTACAATGGCATCTGAATCAATATTCATGTGCGACATTAATTCTGCAGTCGCCCCACTCTCGCCAAATTTATCTTCTACCCCTACCATTTCTAGAGGGGTAGGAATATTGCTAGATAGATATTCAGAAACACTTCCGCCTAGTCCACCAATAATTGAGTGATCTTCTACTGTAACAATACAACCACATTCTTTAGCTAGATTATTGATTAGTTGTCCATCCAGTGGCTTAATTGTGTGCATATCAACAACGCAAGCATTAATGCCCTTATTTGCTAATTTTTCTGCAGCTATTTTTGCCTCATTTACCATTACTCCACAGGCTATGATAGCAACATCATTCCCCTCTTTAATGATATTTCCTTTACCTATCCTAATCTTTTTCACATTCATTTCATCATAAACTCTTGGAACTTTATTTCTTGCTGTACGAGTGTATGATGGTTGCTGATGATTTAGTAATTGCAATGTTAATTCTTCTGCGGAGAGATCATCACATGGGTGCATCACTGTCATGTTTGGAACAGTTCTATATATTGCTAGATCTTCAATTGATTGAGCACTACTTCCATCTGTTCCAGTATGTATTCCTCCATGACTCCCACAGATATGAACTACCAACCCCGGCCTAGCAATTCCGTTTCTCACCTGTTCAAATGCTCTTTCGGTAAAAATAGCAAAAGTACTCGCAAAAGGGATTTTTCCTGAAGAAGCCATTCCCGCAGAAACTAACATCATATTCTGTTCAGCAATTCCCATTGAAACGGTTCTTTCAGGGTATTCAGCTCTAAATAAGCAAGATTTTGTTGATTTTCCTAGATCTGCTTCTAATACTACTACTCTTGGATCACTAGCCAATTTCAGTAGTGCTGAACCATAACCATCTCTCGATGCTCCACCAGAGGATGGAGCACTCATGATAATTCCTCCAATGCTAATTTTAATTCATCATCATTTGGGGCCTTTCCATGAAATGCCGGATTATTTTCCATGAAAGATACGCCTTTTCCTTTTACCGTATGAGCAACGATGGCACATGGGCGATTACGATCATTCGTTGCTTCTTTAATAGCCTCCACAATTTCACTCATATTATGTCCATCTATTTCAATCGTTTTCCAACCGAATGATTCAAATTTTTTCCCAATATCTCCAATTTCCATTTGTACTTCCATGAAATCATCATTTTGAATTCTATTCCTATCTATTATTACATTAAGATTTCCAGTTTGATGGAAGTCTGCAGCCATCGCTGCTTCCCAAATTTGACCTTCTTGAGTTTCACCATCTCCTATCATCACCCAAATATTTCTTTCACTCCCATCCATTCTTGCTGCAATTGAACACCCTAATCCAAATGAAAGTCCCATCCCTAAACTTCCTGCAGAAAAGTCAACTCCGTCTGTCCATTTCATATCCACATGTCCTTGACAAACAGATCCTAGGGTTCTAAATCCGTCAATATCATTTTTTGTTATTATGCCTAAATTGTGAAGAATAGAATATACTGCCGGACTAGCATGTCCTTTGCTCATGATGAACCTATCACGATCATCCCAATCAGGGTCGTCTATCTTGAATCTAAATCCTGTTCCATAGAGGCCGACTATCAAGTCTATTGCTGAGAGTGATCCTCCAGGATGGCCCGCACCTGCCTTGTGAACCATTTCAACAATATCTATACGGCATTTTCTTGCCATTTCAACTAAATCTGCTTCTTTCAGGTTAATATTAGCACCCCTTGTGTAGACCTGTCATCGAAATTGGCTATTGATGGTTTGCAGTGATGTAACTCCCATTGTTGAATACATTGGTTGATATTTGTTGGGTATATCCGGGAGTTGTAATAATATGATTGGGACACCCCTTGCAGGAAATAATGACTGGAGAAAAGTCTTGGAAAATTTTTCTTTACCTTTGTCTGTAAAGCATGATTCTTTACTTCTTGAATGTTACAATATTCTAGTTAAAGGAGGAAATATTGACGTTGATTTGGGTACCAAACTATTCGAATCTCCTAATTTATCTGGAATTTCCGCTCTTGCAGATTTAATTAAGAAATCAAGATTTGATGATTATGTATATTTTAATGATAATTTGCATGTTAATACTACAAATATTTGTGTTCTAGCATGTAGATTTTGCGCCTTTAGAAAAGGGCCTAGGCATAGTGAAGCCTATGCATTGAGCGTCGAAGAATATTTACATCGAATTGACCCATTTAGTGATATTATCGATGAAGTTCATTCAGTTGGTGGTTTACATCCAGATTGGACTGTCGAATATTATGAAGAATTATATCGATCTGCAAAAAAGACCTATCCTCACATCCATATCAAATCATTGACTGCTGTTGAAGTAAAACATATAGCATCTAGGAGTGGAATTTCGGTTAAAGAAACATTATCAAGGTTAAAATCTGCAGGATTAGACTCCCTTCCGGGGGGTGGTGCTGAAATTCTAGTAGATACTGTCAGAGATAGAATTTGTAGAGGAAAAGAATCTTCTGCTGAGTATCTTGCCATCCATGAAATAGCACATGGATTAGGAATCAAGACTAATTGTACCATGTTATTTGGAACTGTTGAAACTCTCAGAGAAAGGGCCATCCATCTTCATAAATTAAGGAATCAACAAGATGTAAGTCAAGGTTTCCAATGTTTTGTACCATATCCATTCCTTCCAGATAAAACAAGACTTCCTGAAGCACAATTAGCCAGTTTAAATGAAATTATACGGGTCATTGCAATATCAAGAATAATGTTAGATAATATCCCTCACATTAAGGCATACAGGATGAATATTGGCAGTTATGTTGCTTCGATTGCTCTAAATTCTGGTGCTGATGATATTGATGGAACTGTTAATCATGAAGAAATAATGCATGAGGCTGGTAGTTCTGCTAGACTTGACAGTGATAGCGAAGAATTAGCCAAGATTATTGAAAATGTAAACTCTATACCTGTGAAAAGAAATACTACATATTCTAATTTCACTCGTTACAGAAGGAAACCTGATGATGATAGTAGGAGACTTCCTATAGCTCAATCTACGTCGTGATTCAATGTCTTGGGAAAATGTACTTGGTAGGGTTGCATTCGCAAATTGTGATCCTATTTTTGATGGATTGGAAGATGATTGGAAAATTTTACCTGCTCCGCCTTCTTGGTTGACTGGACACTTACTGAGAAGAGATTGTATAACTGCTCCAATTCCTGCAGCCGACTTTGCTAAGCATTCACATGAATTACTTCTAATACCTAAACTTGGAATTGTTAGTCAAGGTGATGTGGGTTCTGTAATTCTTTTTGGAACTAGGCCTATTGAGCAGATGAGAGATGTTGCATTGCCCTCTGATTCATCAACTTCTAGAGCATTATTACAATGGATTCTGAAATCTATGAATCTCGATCCAAAATTTCATGAGAGAGGCCCGGATTTGACAGCGATGCTAAATGAATCTGATGGAGCATTATTAATTGGTGACAGAGCACTGATTGCAGCTAGAGATTATCCTAATTTGGTTAAACTTGATTTAGGTGCTGAGTGGACAAATAAAACAGGTTTCCCTATGGTATTCGGTGTTTTCGCAGCACGAAAAGATTCCCCTAAATCAATCTTGGATAAAGCGAGTGAAGATATGATTCGTCAATATGATGTTTTCTTGAATGATGAATCATGGAGAAATCAAGTAATCAAAAGAACTTCGTTGAAATTAGGATTTTCTGAAACACGTATTTCCGAATATTTCTCTGTAGAAGTACAAAATAAACTTGATGATTTCTCTAAAGAAGGTTTAGAATTTTTCCTTAAAGAAGTATGTCAAATGAAAGAAGAGATAACTTGGCTAACTTCTCATGAATAATTTAATTGTTTACTTGAAACATAGTTGAGTAAATCTATTGCGACTTCACATGATTCTGCGACAACAACCTCCGAATCATCTTGGAATTTTCTTAGAGTATCCATTGCTACTAAGTCGCCTATTGCACCAAGTGCTTCTGCAGCTTCATGTCTTACCATAACATCCTCTGATAAATCCGAGAGTCTTTCTATCAATGAAGGAACAGCATGCGGGTCTTGCATTTGCCCTAAGACATAAGCAATTTCATGTTTCAAAAGAGCTGATTCCGACGAGAACGCCGCTGTCAATGCATCAACAGAATCATGCCCTCCAATATTTCTTAATGCGAACAAAGCTCTCATTCTTTGAAACATTTTTTCATTTTCATCGCCTAACGTTTTTCTCAGATTAGGCACATTAGAATCTTCACTGGGAGGAGCAGGGTCTACTGAATCAAAGGGACTGATTTCTGGTTTTTTTCTTTCTTCCATTTATTCACCAGATCCTATAAATTTTATATCATCAACAATCAATTTTTTATCAACCATTCCTATTCTTTGTCCTTCTTTGAGAAATAATCGTATAGCATCTCTCCCGTCTTTACCGTAATCAATAGTCCGATTATTTACATACATGCCAACAAACTCCTTATTTGTGTCATCATCAATACCTCGTCCCCATTTTTTTGCGAAACTTAGTGCCTCATCAGGATGTTCTAAAGAATGAATGATACTATTTTTCACATCATTGGTTAATGACTCGCACAATTCCATTCCTAGATCCTTTCTAACTACATTTCCCCCTAAGGGTAAAGGAAGTCCTGTTTTTTCATTCCACCAAATGCCTAAATCCAAAACTAATTTTACTCCTTCTGATTCCCAAGTCAGCTGTCCTTCATGAATAATTAATCCCGCATCGTATTCTCCACTAGCAACTTTAGGCAATATTTCATCAAATGGAACAACTTCAACTTCAACTTCGCCCCAAGCCAATAATAGAGAGAGATAAGCACTGGTGCCTAATCCTGGAATTGCAATTACCTTGGTTTTTGCTTCTTCTTCAGTCATTTCTCTATTTGAAATAACCATTGGGCCATAACCTTCTCCCATTGATGCTCCACAATTCATCAAATGATATTTTTCAGCGATTTCAGGAAATGAATGAATACTAACTGCTGAAATCTCATATGTTCCATCCATAGCATGTTTGTTCAAAGTTTCTATGTCAAGCAGAACATGTTCATATTCTCTTCCTTCAGTATTTATTGCCCCAGTAGTCATTGCATGGAACATGAATGCATCATCTGGATCTGGTGAATGTCCCACTCGGAACGGCTTCTCGGCTGTGTTCATGAATTGGCGGTGTAAAACTAATACAAAACTGTGTGTATCTCAGTATTGTGAATGGTAAGGCTGAATAGAGTGTTTCTTTTCCAGGGTAATATGCCAGACGCATCTAAACTATCTACTGCATCAGGGCAGTTAGGTCCTGTATGTGCAATTACAGGTAAAGCAATGACTTTTGCAGAAGCAATAGTATTAGATGATCAATTCGTTTGTTGGGAAGCTTATGTTGAGGCTACCGGTGCGGATTCAGCATCTGAAGGAAAAGAAGTTTCGGATCTAAACCTTGATTGATTAAACCTCAACTTAATTTGCCACCTACTTTCTAAGTACACTATGGTAGAGGGCTGGAGTCGTTTCGCTCTAAGATTTGGAGACTATTACAAATCTTTGAATCCCAATGATTTATGGGTCCCTCCTAGGCTAAAAAGTAGAGAATGGATGTTTATACCTTGGGGGTCTAGACCTCCTGATAGGCATAGGGGTTTTTTAGACAAAAAAGGACTTTCAGATTATTTAAATCAGAAAACTCCTCATTCATGTTTCCATAGTACTGCATACTATAAATCTCCTAATGAAAGAAAAATGATTGACAAAGATTGGCTTGGAGCAGACCTAATTTTCGATTTAGATGGAGATCATTTACCTGGCGTCTCGGATAACGATTTCCCTACCATGATTTCTAAGATTCAAGAACAAGCATGGACGCTCTGGTCAGATTTTTTACAACCAGAATTTGGATTCGAAGAGAAATATGTTCAAACTTCTTTTTCCGGACATAGAGGATTTCATATCCATGTCAGAGATCCATCATTATTACACCTAGATTCTAATGCTAGAAGACAGCTTGTAAATTACATTCGCGGTGAAGGAATTAATGTTCAAACAATTCTTTCTGGACCAGACTCTGGTTGGCAAAATAGAATTAATACCGGTATTCAATCCGTTACACATAAATTGAAGGTAATCAAAGAAAAAGGTCCAGACTACAAATTATTTATTGAAAACTTACAGTCTGCTGTGGAGAATACTAACAAGGTATCAAATGTGAATAGAAAAAAACTATCAGTAGGAAAAATTAACGAGATAGCTGATATGGCTGATGACGAGCGTCTGAATAGATTGTTAGCAGACAATAAATTAAGGGTCTTCGGTGAAAAAAATACATCTGTATTTTGGGAAATGGTGAGAGGTGATAATTCGGTAGTATTAGGTTCTGCAGGAGAAACAGATGAGGCAGTTACGGTGGATGTAAAGAGGGTGATTCGATGGATAGGTAGCCTGCATGGTAAATGCGGATTAAGAGTCACAGAAATGCCATTAGAAAGATTAAATCCCTTTTCTAACAATTATTTCAACCCCTTAAAAGAATCAATAGTTTTCTCTTCTGATAAGAAATTTAATATTTTACTGAATAAAGATGATGTAACAGCCGAATTGGCTGGAATAAGAGTTGAAGGAAACTCCGGAGATAGGTTTGAAGTCACAGAATCTTTAGCAACTTTCCTAGTTCTGAAAGGTTGGGGGACAATTGTTAATTAGATATATTTTGAACACTGAATCACAATATGTTGAAGAGTGATTAGGTTCGGAAGAGTACTAGTGAGTACTATGGGCGAGGACGAGAAGACTCAAGATGACACTCAAGGGATGCCTTTACCGCCACTCCCTCCGGGTATCTCTTTGCCATTACCTCCGCCACCACCGCCACCATCCGAGAATATCGATTTTGATGAGGATTTAGAAATTGTTTCTGATGAAATAGAGGATCTAAATCAGGAAGTAGAAACTACTCAAAATAATGATTTTCAATCTCATTGGGAGAAAAGGAAAGCTTCTGATCCAAATCTTTCGGTAGGTAACCGCGAGAGTATGTATGGTCATATAGACCGAATCGCTACTGGCGAAGTTGGAACTCTTTTGGATCGATTCTCCAATCGTTTCGGCTCCGAATTAGATAGAGAAATTATTGTTTTAAGGAAAAAACAACAACAAGAAATGCGTGAAATTAAACCAACTGTTGAACTAATACAAGCACCTGATGAAGAATACGAAGAATATGAAGAAGAAATTCAAGAAGATCTTGAAGAAGAACTAACAGATTCTGAATCAGAAGACCAGGAGTTTGCAGAATTCTTTTCAGTAATCAATAATTTGCTTGGCGACATTACAGATGAAGATGCAATCAAGGATTTTATCGCCTCAGA
Organism: Euryarchaeota archaeon UBA605; assembly: GCA_002504905.1. Taxonomy (GTDB): domain Archaea; phylum Thermoplasmatota; class Poseidoniia; order Poseidoniales; family Thalassarchaeaceae; genus MGIIb-O2. The sequence continues at coordinate 19,219 of DATY01000016.1, forward strand.
ATCATTTTCATTATTTGAGAAAGTAGGGGCTTCGCCTGAGTCTGTTTCTGAGGAAGAAAAAGGAGAGTTCTTCAGAATCATTAATCAGGTTCTTGGTGATCTTCCTGATGATAATAAATCTGTAGAAGCATTTATTGGTTCATCCGATTTCTCGATATTTGTAAAGATGGGTGAATTATACGGAGAATGAAATTATGGGACTATTAGAAAAGGCTGGAAATACTCAGACAGAAGATAAAAAAACTACTACTGTAGTTAAGCCTGCAAAAAAGGCTGCTAAGGTTAATGAAGCTGCAGCAAAGTCTGTAAAGGTTGATGAACCAACCCCTAAAGAATCTAAGAAAGCTGCTAAAGCTAAGAAAGCAAAGAAACCAAAGAAGACAAAAACGCCTAAAGTTAGGAAAGAGCGAGTTATCAAAGAATTCCCTGAAGGATTTGATGAAGTTAACAAGGCTCGTGCATGGTTCCGTACCTTAGTGGATCTTGCAGTGAACTTTTCATTATTTTCGTTCTACCTTTTAACAAATATAGTTGCAGGCGGGGCTTCAGATTTGACCTATGTCCTGATACTCAGTTTGATTTTACCAATATTCAATCTAGTTTTCATGCCATATAAAACGGGAAGAACTGTTGGTCAATGGATCACTACAACTCGATACGTCAATTCTCGAGGTAAGAATCCTCCATTCCTCTATCATCTCTTGAAGAGTTCTCCAGTTATTTCTTATCTCTCTGGTGCTGGTGCTTTCTTAGTTCTGATATCAGCATCAACAGAATGGACCAATGGGATGATAGGTGTAGTAGTGACATTGCTATTCATTTTCCTACTAGTTCCAGGAGACTGGTTGTTCAAAAAGTTCCATCACCAATCTTTTGGAATTTGGGAGTTCCTGTTTGGAGGGGTTTGGAATGCACGAGCTCAGAAAGGCGAAGGTGGAACTGGAAATAGATTATTCCAAAGATTGGAATCATTGAGCGATTACACCGAATCTAAGGGATGGCTCGAAGATAAAGAATAAGTCAAATTAATGTTTTTCAAAAACACGACTTCAAAAAGTATGTTTGCTTTGTATGTTCGTGTCATTAGTTGATTTTCTTCTTGCTCCTAGGAAAGATCACAGGGGTTGGAATACACCTAATGAAGCCTCTAGAATATTATTATTGATGGTTTTAATATCTGTTTCTTATTGGGCATGGCCACTTTCTAATGGAATGATTTACATGTGGTTGACAATAATTCTGTTAGTATCAACTGCTATTCTCTCTGTAGGTTGGTTAATTTTATCTTTTGCCAGTCAAAATAGGGAGTCTAGAAAGTTAACACCTTCAGTTGGTAAAAATAAGTAATCCCTGATATAATCAAAGTGGTGTTTTAATTCCAATAGCCCGAACTACGCACCAACCTTCTCTGGCTTCCCACATAGCAAATAAACCACCAATAATACTTCCAACTATTGCTAGCCCGTAGGTTTCTGATGGAAGATATCCTTGTGTGACTAGTACCGCCAGTACCAATCCTGCCAATATAGCAAAAACACCTGTAATAAAACGAACTACTCTACCTTTAGCATCAATATTACAGGCTCTTTCCACACATTCTGATTGGGTGAATCACATATTAATGCATGTTTTTATTTTAGTGTAGAATATTTTCTCTATTAATGCTTTTTTAGACATAAATGAACTATTGGAATATATTTGCACCATTTCTTTAATGATGGATTAGTATTGGGAATGTCATGGCAGCAACTCTTGAATCCACTTTCGTAGCGATTTTAGTATTGCTTTCTCCATTGTTTTTAGCTACACCTCTGTCTTTTGCATGGAAGTGGTGGACTGGAATGGAACCTGAACATGAACATTACAGAGAAAAAGTTCGAGTAGTTCTTGACTCGGGTATTCCATTGAGCAGATATCGTCCGGAATTAGATGCTGAGGCAAGAAAAGTATACCTAGATCCAGATCGTCAAGCAAGAATAGAATCTGATCTTCTTAATCCTCTTGGAGTTACACATTTTATATTATTTCCAGCACTGATTGCTTGGCCTATTTTGTTTCCTTTTTCCATAATTATTGGATTATTAGCCTGGTTTCCATTAAAAATATTTGAATGGATTCTAATTGAGAAAAAAGTTCTTCTTAGAATAGCTAATTTAGTAAAGAAAGTCAATCGCTGGGAGATTATTGGTATACCAAGATCAGATATTGGAATCAAGACATCTGATAGAATTTTATCATCAATCCATAGGATGCCTATTACTGTATTTTTAGGGCTTTTTTCTTACTTATTAATAATGAATCTACATTGGCTCGCTGGTTTTAGCATAAAGAATACGATACTTCTTTCTTCTCTACTTTACATTATTTTAGTTTCATTTATCTCAGTAATTAGGGCAGCGACAGCGAGTGCTCTTTCTTTTGCAGATCTTCCCAAAAGGAAGGTAATTCCAATGGATAGTTTGGTAGAATCTTGGATGGCTCCTTGGGTCGGAGTCGGATTAGTTTTCTTTCTTGTCAGACAATTGACATTTTCCTACAAGGCAATACGTCAAGATACACTCTTCATAGACCCCATAATATTCTCATTATCGATATTATTGGTTTTGTATACTGCAACAATAATCGGTTTAATGATTGAAGTTACATTCTTTAGAAATAGGGCCAATGAAGTCAAAACAAAATTTCAACTTCAAGTAATTGATATTCATTCTCCAACATTGTATTTATTCACTCAACACTTAGGGGATTTAAAAATTTCACCACTAATGTCATTAGATGAATGGGTACAGAAGAATGAAAGTTTTGAATCAACAGATTTTGATAGAATTTAATTCTTCATGTCTTAGCTCAATATCGTCTATTATTAGTATCTCATCTTCGAAATCGTTAATCAAAAAAAATCCAGTTTTTCCTAAACTAGTGGTAACATTAATCCTCTCTCCATTTTTTGACCTATATTTCCCTAATTCTATATCTTTATTTGATTTAAATCTCGAAATTTTCTTTTTCAATTTACCTCTACTCTCCATTCTCGCATGTATTTCTTGTCCTGGATAACACCCTTTCTTTAAGTCAACTAACATATCTAAACCCAGTTCAGAAGGTAAGAGATTATGCTTGTACTCTTCAAATGATAGTATCCCATTGAAAACTCTAAATTCTCTCCAATCCTTTTCTTCTAATTTTTCGTAACCTGAGGGAATATCTTCTAAAATTTTTTCAATTTCACTTGATTTCAATATTATATCAATTTTTGATATATCTTCAATATCTAAAATCTTAACATAATATTCTCCCCATATCGCCCATTTATTATCTTCAATTATCATTTTTCCCACTGGAATAATATCCACTAAGTCTTTTTTGGTGCCAATGAAAGAAACTTTTGTTAGGATTCCGTCACCATTCATAATACGGACATCTTCATTCCAATGTATGCCTGATACAATCAATTTTCTAGTTTCCTTTGAAGCTTCTAAGTTCCCTAAAAGTAGAATTTGATTATCAATTCGTAGTATTTCTAAAGAATCTGTAATTCTACCGTTAGCATTACAGATCAAACTTTCTATACTTTGAAGATGATTAATTTGTTTAATATTTGATGTAATTAATCTATTGATATGTTCTATAGAATCTGAACCTTCAGCAACAGTAAAACTACATTGATGGATGTAATAGCCCTTTTTCACCATATTATCAACCAAAAGATTGACCACAACCGCATTCTCTTGAAGCATTAGGGTTCGTTATGTTGAACCCTCCTCCCATTAATGTATCTTTGAAATCTAATTCAATGCCATTTAGTAGTGAACTGTCTCCATTATGGATGAAAACTTCTACTCCTTCAAATTCTTGTATTTGGAAGTTTTGTGAATCTGGCTTTTCAATAATTTTCATATCGTATAAGTAACCTGAACAACCACCTGATTGAGCACTAATAACAAGACAATGTGTTTCTTCGTCACCTTCCATAGTTTTTTTCATTTGATTAATTGCATTATCAGTAACAGTAATTTTTACATTTACAACTTCAGTTTGTGTAATTACTGGTAGGGAGAAGCCTTCTCCGCCTAGAATGCCCATGTACCGTTGAGAGAGGAGGGCTATATGAATAATCGTGTAGTTATACATTACAACCTATGGTAACATAAGACATGTACACATCCGCAAGCCATGGAGGGCCTAACTGATGTACCAGCAAAATGGATCACTCCAGATGGTGTGAAGAAAGGCATAGATACAATATGTATTGAAGAAGCACTCTCCATATCAGTTTCTAATGGGAATGATGTCAGCTTCTCTTTAGGCATTACAATGAGAACTCCTGGTAACGATATTAACCTAGTAACGGGGCTATTATTTTCTGAAGGCATTATTAACTCAAATAATCAAATCATTGATTTCCATACAAAAAATAATCAGATTACAGTCATAGTCACGGGTTTAGACGATAAAACAATTTCTAATTTTAACAGAAAGAATACTTCCACTGCGTCTTGTGGTGTTTGTGGAAAAGAATCAATATCAAATCTTCTCCACATTCATGGTCCTGAGATCTCCAAAGATTTGGTTATTAATACATCAATAATCAGTCAAAGTATTGATGAACTGAGAAACCAACAAAAATTATTTCACGATACAGGAGGAACTCACGCTTGTGGTTTATTCGATAAAAATGGTAATTTATTATTTATCGGTGAAGACATTGGTAGACACAATGCAATGGATAAATTAGTTGGAAATGTTTTATCAAATTCTAGTCACTCATTTTTGGAATCTTTCATAATTTTTTCTGGTAGACTTTCATTTGAATTAGTTCACAAAGCTAGAAGAGCAGGCATAAGTATTCTAGTGTCAATAGGTGCACCGAGTAGCCTAGCAATAGATATCGCAATTGAGCACGGACTTACAATAGTAGGCTTTGCTAAGAATAACAACATGACAGTTTATACAGGTCGTGCCCGTATCGCAAATAGTTGACATATTGAGGTGACAAAGTGGGAGATGACATTAATCCATTGACACCCTTAGAATCTAAGCCCCCAATGTTAACTAATCCGAAGAAATCAGCTGCTGGAATACCTGCTATTATTTCTACAATGAAGTATGGTATGAAAAATATGGGTATGATAAATTCTATCGGTAAATTATCCAAAGTGAATGATTTCCATGGATTTGATTGCCCAGGATGTGCGTGGCCTGATCCAGATTCTCACCGTTCATTCGCAGAGTTTTGTGAAAATGGTGCTAAAGCGGTTTCAGATGAGGCCACAAAGAAGAAAGTGGGTCGCGATTTTTGGTCAAAATGGTCTGTTTCAGAGCTTTCAAAAAAATCTGATTACTGGCTCAACTCACAAGGTAGATTAACTGAACCAATGATTCTTAATCCAGATTCTAATCATTATCAACCTATATCCTGGGATAGCGCCTTTGATATAATTGCAGATAATCTTGTTTCATTAGATAGTCCTGATGAGGCTATCTTTTACACTTCTGGAAGAACCAGTAATGAGGCTGCTTTTTTGTGGCAACTACTAGCAAGAAGGTTTGGTACCAATAATCTTCCAGATTGTTCAAATATGTGTCATGAATCATCTGGAGTAGCCTTAACAGAATCAATAGGCATTGGTAAAGGGACTGTGACATTAGATGATTTTAATTTTGCAGATTTAATAATTGTAGTAGGTCAAAACCCTGGAACTAATCATCCTAGAATGTTAACTGCATTGAGGGATGCTAAGAAAAAAGGTGCATCAATAATTAGTATTAACCCTCTAGTAGAAACTGGAATGAAGAAATTTAAGCATCCTCAAAACCCTATAGAGATGCTTGGATTTGGTTCTTCTATAGCAGATAAACACCTAAAAGTCAAAATTAATTCAGATCAAGCACTTTTCCGGGCTTTTTCTAAATCAAT
>DATY01000020.1 GCA_002504905.1 Euryarchaeota archaeon UBA605
GACCATTCTCCATCAGATCTTTTCAATTGATTAATTGCATTGACTCCTTCCGGCCCTGAGACCCCTAATCTTTCTTGAGGTGAATGTTTCAAAGGTGCAGTACAACTAATCCAGATATCTCCCTCCAAATGTTCTATATTGTTGAGGAACTCATCAATTGAATCCGTCTCAATAAATACACATTGTGAGCCAGATAATCCTACATATTCACCTACAATTTTGAATAGTCTAGGGGTTAACGAATGTGCGATGGGAAATCCAGCAATCCCCCAATAGGCGGGTGTCTTCACATGGCCTCCTACGAATTGTTAGCAATGAAGGTTTCAAGTGAGTAGTTCGCCCGGAAAGGTTGATGGACAGTGATTTGGATATCGCCCGTAGGGCAGAACCCAGACCTATAGAAGAGATTGCTTCGAAGCTCGGACTTTCTAGTAGTGACTTGATTATGCAAGGGCCAACTGTAGCGAAAATACAGTGGGAAACAATGAAATCAAAGTCATCCAGTAAGCAAGGTTTCTTGATTCTTGTAACCTCAGTAAATCCTACTCCTTTCGGTGAAGGTAAAACTGTTACAACAATTGGACTTAACCAGGGCCTCAATAGAAAGGGGCACAACGCATGCTGTGTAATTAGAGAGCCATCAATGGGTCCTGTTTTCGGGATAAAAGGGGGCGCAGCAGGAGGTGGTTTTTCTCAGGTAATACCCATGGAACAAATAAATTTACATTTTACTGGAGACTTACATGCCGTAACATCTGCTCATAATTTATGTTCTGCTATTCTTGATAATCATCTTCATAGAGATAATCAGTTAGATATTGATACGAATCGTATTTTCTGGCCTCGAGTAATTGATATGAATGATAGATCTTTAAGAGAAGTAACCATTGGTCTTGGTGGTAAATCAAATGGTTTAGTTCGAAGTGATAGATTTGATATTACAGCAGCTAGTGAAGTGATGGCTATTCTATCGCTTTCTAGAGATTACAAAGATTTACGCTCTAGGTTAGGTAGAATCATCATTGCTGAATCTAATAGTGGAGAGCCAGTAACTGCAGAAGATATAGGTGCTGCGGGATCAATGGCATTACTTCTAAGAGATGCATTACTACCAAATCTTGTTCAAACATTGGAAGGAGATCCTGCTTTTGTTCATTGTGGACCATTTGCAAATATTGCACATGGAAACTCTTCGATTATAGCAGATTCTCTTGCTCTATCATGTTCAGATTATGTAGTGACCGAAGCAGGCTTTGGAGCAGATATGGGTGCAGAAAAAGCCCTTCATATCAAGTCCTTGGCATCAGGAAAAACTCCCGACTGTGTCGTAATAAATGTTACAGTTAGAAGTATGAAATTACATGGTGGAGGCTTTTCAACTGGAGGCGGTAAAAGACCTCCAAAAGAAGAATTAGAGTCTGAAAATGTTGATGCTACAAGAAAAGGAGCCGGTAGTAACTTAAGAAGACATGTTAGAAACATTTCAATGACAGGATTACCAGTTATAGTTTCAATAAATAAATTTTCTACAGATTCAGATGCAGAGATACGAGCAATCGCTGATGAAGCAAAGTTAGCAGGTGCAAGAGATGTAGTGATTTTTGAAGGGCATGCCAATGGAGGAATGGGTGCTGGTGATTTAGCAGATGCAGTAGTAAATGCTTGTAACAAACACGATAAATCTGGAAGAAAATATTCCCCTATTGTAGAGCCAGGAATGTCGGTAAGGGAAACTATTTTGAAAATAGCAACAAATGTATATGGAGCTCATAATGTAGATTTTAGTCCAGAAGTGTTACGTTCATTTGAAACATTGAAAAATTGGAATTTAGACAGACTTCCAGTATGTATGGCAAAAACTCAGTATTCATTTAGTCATGAGGCATCAGAACTTGGGGCTCCAACTGGGTTTACTTTACCTATTAGAGAGATTAGAATAAATGCAGGTGCAGGTTTCCTCGTCGCAATATGCGGCTCTATGATGACTATGCCGGGATTACCTAAAAGACCGGCTGCTATGGATATGGATATGGATGAAGATGGTAACTTAATGGGAGTTTTCGGTTGAGGTTGAGGTTGTGCGACAGATTAAGACACTTGACGAAGGTTTCCGCTTGAGGATCGAATCTGAAGATGATCTTTGGGCTCTATCGCAGCTATGTAGATCCGATTCGATTCTTGGAATGTTATCTCATAGAAGAGATTCTACCACGGGAACTCAAGAAGATGGTCGTGCGAAGAGTGCTGAGAGAAAACCTATGTGGATAGTTTTGGATGTAGAAAAGACAGAGTTCCAACCATTTACTGATAATCTTAGAGCACATGGGATCATTAGAGATGCTAATTTTGACATTGGAAGTCATCATACTCATATTATTTCTCCTGGGGATGAGGTTGAGTTGGAATTTCCTGGTGGTTTTCTCAAATCAGACTTATCTCTTCTCAGAGAAACTATTTCATCAGGTTCAAAGGCTAAATCTGCATTGATTGTTGTTGAAAATGATGAGATCATTTTATTCGAAGTAACCTCACATGGTATTAGGGATGTCTCACAATTTAGTATGCGTGGTGGTGGGAAAAGAATTACTGATTCATCAGGTATTAGAAGAAGTTTTTTCGAAAGAGTGGCCAAAGAAACAATTTTGGTATTCTCCGAGGATATGCCTATGGTAATTTGCGGTCCAGGTCTTGCTCGAGAGCAATTTGAAACTATGCTCAGAAAAAGTGGTTCTAGCAATCAGATTTTGAATGCAGCCACATCTATTGGAGGTAGATCTGCTGCTAATGAAGTATTAGCAGATGGGCTAGCTGATGCAGTTCTAGGAGAACATGCTCTTGTGTCACAAATTAAAGCGATAGAGGAGGGTCTGAAAAGAATCTCTACAAATGGGGCTGTGGCTTATGGTGTACAATTTATCTCTGAGGCCGCAGATTCAGGAGCTATTGATACATTAGCTGTAGATGCAAATTTGATACGTAGTCAAGAAACTGAAGTAAGAGAAAATTGGGAATTGATTTTGCAAAAAGTAGAATTATCGAAGGGAAGCGTTATTCAAGTATCTCAAGAACATGATTCTGCCCAGCAATTATTAGGTCTTGGTGGTGCTATTGCTTTGTTAAGATGGAAAATGGATTGAAAAAGATGTCAATTTCAGAGATTAAGTTAGTTGCTTTTGGAAATCCAAATAGGGATGATAATGCATATAAAATTTTATCTTATTCTAATTCTATTGGTGCTCAGACAAATTTTATCACCTGTGGAAATAATGAAATATTTTCTACATTCAATCACGGTAAAATAGATTGGAGATCATCAACAAGTGGCATTCATTGGCTAATCAATTCCGCAGAAACAATTCTTTCCGGAGATTCTCCCAAGTCAGCAATGGGTGCTGGAATGACATTTGGAGAACTTGAAGGTGCTAAGATGGTAATGATTGTCGATATACCTGATAATTTAGCAGATATTTCTGAATCATGGGGTTTTGTCATTAGTAGAATTAGACAAATTCATGTATTATTTTTCACACCTAGGGCTTTGGTTGAAATATCTAAATTAGAACAAATACCTGCCTCAAATCTACTAAAAGAAATTCGTAATAGAGGACTTGTTCCACACGTATGTACCTATCTCAGTAAAGAGAAAAAAGCAATGGTTGAACACTCCATGGGTTCTACAAATGTAATTACTGAAGATACTCTTGAACCTTTAGAATGGTTAGCAAGATATATCTGCAATCTCCCACTTTCCGGAACAGGGAATATAGGCGTTAAAAATGCCTGTTTAGGATGATTTTTATTATATTTCAATAGATTTTTTTTTAAAAATTATTTCTTTAACTGGGACTTATAGCAACAATGCCTTTTGAAGGGTCACCCATTCGGCCAACCCTCGGGGGATACAAGTATGCCACTAAGATTAGGTCCAGCAGGCGTCCCTTTGTCTTGTAAAGGGCGTACAATAGTCGAAGGAATGGATGATATTACCGTACTTGGTTTAGATGCTATGGAAATACAAACAGTCCGTACTGTTCAGCCCAAACATTTTGATCAATATTGGCAAGCAGGAATACTGTCATGGGATTCAGATATTGAAATGAATATGCATGGGCCCTATTATGCCGAACTTTTAGGAAATCGTAGAGAGCGTAACCGTAGTCTACTGAAAATGGAATCTAGTATGCAAGCAGGGAAAATTCTTAATGCACGTCATTTAACCTATCATGTTGGCCCTTATGGAGAATATGAACCAGGTAGTGCTGCAAATGAACAAGTTGCAAATGTATTTTCAGGAGTTGTTGAAAGAGTACGTTCAATTTGGGGTGATGCACAAGAAGAATTAGACTATGCTGCCTTCCCTTGGATTCATGAATCTGAACCCTCTTTGGTGGGAATTGAAACATCTGGCCGTCAAGAGTTATGGGGTACGATTGAAGAAGTTTTAGAAGTTTGTAACCATGTTGAAGGTACAGTTCCAGTCATAAATATGGCACATATTCATGCCAGAGGCCATGGTAAGATGAAAACTAGCGAAGATTATGCTGAATTATTCGATCTTGTTAGACAAAGTTATGGTGGAAAAAAGTTCTATTGTCATTTTGCAGGTGTAGAACATAGAATGGGTAATGCTTTACATTACACTCAGATTAAAAAGTCTGATTTGAAATTTGAGCCATTTGCAGAGTATTTAGCAGAAGAAGGTGATTGGTTAGATATCACGATTATTTCTGATTCACCATTATTGGAACATGACGCGATGTACATGCTACAACATTATGATAAAGCTCGTCAAAGACTATTAGAAATACGTGCCCGTGACGAACGTCGATTAAAATTAGCCAGAGAAGCAGGTATGTCTTCTGATGAACTAGCGGAACTTGAGAAGCAGGCTGCAGAGGCTAGAAAGAAATCAGAAGAAGAAAAATCAGATGAAGCAGAAAAGCCTTCTCCTACTAAAAAATCCCCTCCAAAGAAAGATACTACCTCAAGTGAAATGATGTCCTTCGATGATTCAGAAGATGACGATGATTTATTCTAAGAGTTATTCTATATGGCTTCTAACTATTACTGATGCTGGCATTTTTGGAGGATCGCTAAAACCAAAGTTAGCCTTTGGGGAGAACTTAGTATATCTGCCCAAGTCTTTACCTGAAATTTTTGCCTTAGCCTTTTTCAATCTAGAAATTTTATCCACTACATACCACTCTTTCCTACCATTTTTTGTTTTTCCATAAGTTTTTGTCCTAAATATCAACCATCCAAAAAAATATTCAATTGTAGACACAAACCAAAGCGGTCTTCTCTTAACCAAAAATGATATTTCATTCCCCCAATTAAATTGGCATTGGATATCAGTACAATTAAAGATGATTTCTTTTCTATTCCTTTGTATTTTTATCTCTTCAATTCTGATTTCATCAAAATCATATAGTGAATCTATATATTCTCCAATTTTTTCATTCGGAGCAATAAGAATTTTTGTTCCATCTGGTCTTGCCCACATGATATCTGCAAAACTTCCAAATGGAGACTTTTCCCATAATCCAATTACAATCCTATCTCCTGAATCAAAACCACATGAAGTAATCCGTCCTTCAAAGATATCCATAATGCCTCCACAGAATAATAGTTAATGAATTACTGTATAACGCTATACGTAATGCTGGTGATTTGCTGGTGGGACTGGCCGGACTTGAACCGGCGGCCTCCGCATCTTCAGTGCGGCGCTCTCCCAGCTGAGCTACAGTCCCATTAGCATGCACGCCACTACCCTATACTCTTCAATTGTTCTGAGAACTCAATTAGCCTCTGATAGTGTATTTATTTGCATTTCATGCAATAATGAATTGCCTTTCTCTGCCATATCAAGCAAAGAATCTAATTGTTCTCTGGTATAAGTTGATTCTTCACCAGTACCTTGTACTTCCACAAATTCTCCATCACTTGTCATTACTACATTCATGTCAACATCTGCATTACTATCTAAGATATAGTCTAAGTCTAGGTAAATATCTTCGTCAATTAGTCCAACACTTACTGCTGCCACATTATTTTTAATTACCATATTTTCATGATTATATTTTTCTTCTTGTGTTAAATCAGGTTTTTTCCATCCGTTCTTCAAATCTTCTCTACTAGGCCTCAATTTTATTGGAAGACATTCACCATTATTTATCAATCTACGAACTGCTAATCTTATTGCAATACAGGCTGCAGTGATAGAAGCACATCTTGTACCTCCATCGGCATTAAGAACGTCGCAATCAACAGTTAGAGCAATGGGTCCTAATTGCTCTAAATCAATAGCCCCTCTCAGTGAACGAGCAACTAACCTTTCAATTTCCTGTGTTCTACCCTTAGCTCCATTCCTCTCTCTTCTAAAACGACTATCTGTCGAACCAGGTAGGAGTGAATATTCCGCGTGAATCCATCCTCTTTGAGAATCTCTCGGGAACCATCTAGGTAGTCCTTCAGCTTTGGTGACACAAGCAAGAATTACAGTTTCTCCTTGGCGATATAATACTGATGCTAATGCATTTGGTGTGAAGTCTAAAGTAACTTCAATTTCTCTTAATTTATCCTTATTTCTGCTGACTTCAAAGTCACCACTCTTCATCTTACTCATAGTTGTCCGGCTTAACACCCTTAGATGAATCATTCTCTTCTTGCATGAGGGGGTCTGAACGAATCTAAAACTTCTGATTTCGTAGTAATATATGGTCCTCCAATTAGATCTACACAATACGGAATTGCAGGGAAAATTTCAGTTAATATTTCATTAATTGAACGTGGAGAACCCGGAAGATTTACGATTAAAGTCTCTCCTCTTATCCCCGCAGTTTGTCTCGAAAGTATTGCAGTAGGGACATATTTCAAAGAGATTGAACGCATTTGTTCGCCGAATCCAGGTAATATTTTTTCACAAACAGAAATGGTGGCTTCCGGAGTAACATCTCTAATTGCTGGGCCGGTCCCTCCTGTTGTTAATATAATTGAACATTTTTCGTTTTCCACTAAATCAATCAAAGTATTTTCTATGATTGCTTTTTCATCAGAAACTAATTTTCTAACTATCTCCCATGGGGATGATAATGAGTTCTTTAAGAAATCCTCAATTGCAGGGCCGCTTAGGTCTTCATATTCTCCCGAACTTGCTCTATCTGATGCTGTTAGAATTCCAAATCTACATCGTTCTCCGGTACCCATTGTACTCTGAAAACGGGCTTTAATCAAAACGCCATCGGTCTAAATCTTTGACAAATCAATGAACATGTTCAAAGACCTCCATGCTAGCAAAGCCTTCCCGGAGGTTTGCAAGTGTTGAGTCAACCCAAAAATACACGCCGATGCATTACTTCTTTTTTCTATCAAGATAGAACATTGATAGATTGTGTATCGGTAGTTAAAATAGTCTCACCACTTTAATCTTGAGTGAGGTAGTAAAATGACTGATAAAGAAAAATATGCAGTACAGATAGCTCTAGTGAAAGAAGAATGTAAAGACGTAGATGAAGATGAAGTGGCTAAAGAATTTGAGAGGTATGAAAATGATTTTTTGATACCTCCTAACGATGCTGTAAGATCTGTGATTCTTAAATTCCAAAAAACTAGTCCTGAGGATATCGATTCTTTTACTGGAACCACTACTCGAGTTGAAAGAAAAGTCGATAGGTTCAGTGAATTGGGTTCAGAAGATAAGAATGTGACCTTAGAGGTCGCAGTTGTGACCTATGTTCCAATAGTGCAGATGGTAAGGGGTGAAGAAAAACAAATTGCCTTCGGATGGATTGAAGACAATCCTTGGGAATCCACGGATAAAAGAGAAAGATGGGATTTCAAGGATTGGGGTGGCCACTCAGAAAATCTCAGACCTAATTCTATCGTTAGACTGGAAGGGGTATCCGTAAATGAATGGAATGATAAACGATCAATCAATATTAACAGAGGTAGTAGAGTCACTATTCTTCGTGAGGGTGGTCCTGCAGTACCAGTACTTACTGACGAACCAGTTTCTATAGAAAAAGCATCAGAGAATGAAGGCTATGTAAATTTAATTGCAAGAATTATTTCTCTTAAACCAGATTTGATTACCAAAAGAGATGGTAGTGGTACGATAGATATTTTCCGTGGTACTTTAGCAGATTCCTCAGGTAAAATAAGTTTCTTATCCTGGGTGCCAATAGAAAATGAAGTAGGTGATTTAGTAAAAATAGAAGGTGCGATGATAAGAAAATTTAGGGAGACTCCCGAAGTGAACATCAATGATAGAACCAAGATTGAGAAATTTCATGATAGTAACTTCTCTAGCATTGAAGAATTATCAAAAGTAACAACTTCTCGAATTTCAGACTTAAGAAATGGCATGAAAGATGTAATTGTAACCGTTCAAGTTGAATCTTGGCAATCTCGAACATTTACAAATTCTGATGGAGAAGAAAAGATAGTTCGGAGTGGAGATGTAATGGATCCAACCGGACGTTGCAGACTTACTGCTTGGTGTGAAATTGATCCTAAACCAGGTGATTTCTTACATCTAAACGGGGCTAGAGTTCAATTCTGGCAAGGTTCTCCAGATTTAGTTGTAGATGAATCCGAACAGGTTCAGAATTTATCTGAAGCGCCATGGGACGCAATAAATCCAGAAAATCACTGGGTAGAAATTTCTTTATCAGATTTGGTGAATGGTGGTTCTAGGAGAGGAATTAAAACAACTGGAACTATAGTTGCTGTAAAAAATGATTCAGGAATTATAGAACGTTGCCCTGAGTGTAATAGAATTCTGAGAGATGGTAATTGCCAAGATCATGGGCCGCAACATGGAGTGGAGGATTTAAGACTAAAATTTGTTGTAGATGATGGAATTAATAACGCCTCTCTAATTTTGGGCAAAGAACCTTCAGAAGCATTTCTTAGTATGACTCAAGAGATGGTTAAAGAGCATATATCGCAAAGAGGAAAAGAGGATTTCATTGCTCATATTCGTAACATAATACTAGCCCGAAAGGTAGTAATAAAAGGTCGTTCATTAGTTGATAATCAGGGTGCAATGATTCTTGCAGAAAATGTTGATTTGGATACTGTAAAGAATGAAAATGCTGCTAATTTAGTCATAGAGCAATGGGGGGTTCTACTGTGATAAATCAGGTTCGAATAGGTAGGCAGAGTGCGATAAGAATATTCGCACAAGAGTACTCAGATGCAAATCTTCCTCTAGAGGGTGTAGGTGAATATGCTCCTAGTTTTATCATTACTAAATTAGGCGCTAAAGTAAATAGGGCACTTTTCGGAGGAGTTATTGACAGGTTTGAGAGAAGAGAAGGGGATAATGGGCCAACATATTCTGGTCATTTGAGAGATGCTACAGGTGGCGTACACCGATTCCAAATAGCTCCCTTTCAACCTGAACTTCATGCCGATGCTGAAGAACTACTTGCCAGATTTGAATCTGGTGACAGATTCTTAATGATGATGATTGGTCGAGCAAGATGGTTCGAAAGTGATGATGGAGGAATATTCACATCATTCAGAGCCGAAGAGTTTACTACAGTAGAAAGAGATGTTTATGTGAATTGGTTGGTTGAGACTTCGGCCGCAACTCTTAGAAGACTTGATGCATATAATTCGTCTCTAGAATCTGAAAATAATAATGAATCACTAAAGTCTGCTGGCGTTCCTAATGATTTAATTGAAGGAATGATTTTGGCAAAAAATCATTACAGTGATTTTGATCCTGAGAATTACAAGGTAGGTGTGCTTCAAAGCCTGTCTATGGCACTTAGCTCTAATTCAGAAATTGAACAGATGATTTCATCTGATGTAGAATCAATTGAACCAAAAGTTACTGAAAATTATCCCTCAGAAAATAATGATTCAAAAAATGAATCAAAACCCTTAGCTGATGTAGATGATGTAATTCTCAATACCATAAGAAATTCTTCGAATACAGATGGCGTACCCTATGATTCTATTGTTCTTGCTTGTGTCCAAGCAGGATTTTCTCGAGAATCATCTGAAGATGCGATAGAAGACCTGAGAGATATTAAGTGTGAAATTATTGAACCAAGATTTGGATTTTTCCAAATATTAGATTAGTTCTTCTCTTCTTCAGATAATATGTTTTCAACTGCAGAAAGTTTTTGCCTAATCCTATTGATATGTCCTTTTTTATCGACTTCAAGATCTGTAATTCCTCCTAATTGTGCTCCTTTTATTTCTGCAATATTTGTAGCCACCTCAGAAAGCCTCTGTTTAACCCTTTGATCTTTCAAAGGCCACCCTCTTCTAACGGCTAATCTGATTAGAAGATCATTTTCTCTATCTCCCCAGACTCCATCATGACTTTTGATAATTGTACTAATCATTCTGTCTAAATCCTCCACTCTTGCCTGGATTGTTAGTATGTCGCCTTGCAAGCTAAAATCTGCATCTTCGAATCCTATCATTAATGAATCATGAGCATCTTCTAGGGCTGCGTTTGATACTTCATCGATAATCTCTGAAGATGGTATTTCTTTTTCTTGATTTTCTTGAGGTAAATTCTCCATTTTTTCATCCAATATTTTATTTCCATTTTTTGGTGTAATTAATATTCCATTCCTTCTAAGACTCCTTTTTATTCTCCCCCAACCTTTTGTTTGACTAGTTAATACACCCGCAACTCTGCCCATTAGAACAGTTCTATTGCCAGTCAATGGTAGTTCTAGAAATTGACATAATTCATGTAATTTCTCTCTGTCTATCTCTGCGAGTCTTTCTATTGTCATTCTTCTTGAATCAAAATTAAGATGTAACCATAACCTTTGTCTTCTTTCTTTATGTGAGCCAGATGATTTTATTCCAAAAATCTTCAATACCTCTCCTATTTCTTTATGTGGCATTGATTGAATCCCTTCCCAAGACAAATCTATATGTCCTAGAACTTGATTTTGAATTAATCTAGCCCTAAGAACTTCCACTGAGCCTGATTTTGCTAATTTGGCGTCTTCAGCCTTTTGTCTTAGAGACATCAAAGGCGAGACATATAAGTCATTCAATAGCTCTAAATCGACTTGCAACTCTCTTCCCTCACACGTTCGAGAGTTCCAATCTATGATATTGATTGTGCATGGATTGGATTTTAACTGTTGATTTCATTGCTAATTCTTTACAGCGGGTCAATCATTTACAAAATCATTCATTTCAGCTCTATCAAGAATTTTTTTCCAATCTTTTTCTGTTGCGACCATTGCTATCTGAAATTTTGAATAGGGGATAACTCGTTGTAATGAAATAGTCTTCTTGCCATTATTGGAGATTTTTTCGATTCTAAATTCAACCAGAATTTCATTAGTAATTACTTCACCTTCTAAATCATGAAATGACTGTTCCATAATCAAATCTTTATGTTTCTCTGCCTGAGTCATTAAAGTGCTTAATTTTCTATGTCTTACTAAAATTCCTATTCCTTCTAATTCTTTTTCATCAATACTACTCAGAAAGTAGTCTTGCATTTTCCAAATAGTATCTCCTTCAACTTCTGAAAATAGTTCTGAAATACTTCTTGGAAAATTTTTCCTACCTATTATTATTACTAAATCTGAGTATGGTTGAGGTAAGAAATGACTGTCTCCTAAATTATTAGGGTCCGGCAATAACGAATGTCTCCTTTCATTGATATCAATTTGTGAATAAATTACTCTAGGAATAACATAGCCATCAATGTCTCCATTCAAGCGTAATTCTTCCATCCATGAATATTTACTTAATTCATTATCAAATTCAAGATCTAAATTATAAATTTCTGCAAATGCAATTACAGAGAGAACTCTCAATCCTTTACGAGCCCTCCTTAACTGTCTCCTTACTAATTTAGAATCTGACAAAATAATTGCCGACTTAGGCTGGTATTGTATTTTATTTTCTGAAACTAAAATCATATTTGGGGTTCTAGGAGTCCTAGCACCCAGAACTTCACAATTAGCATTATACATTTCTAATTGTTTTCCATGTAAATTTTCCGCGGGCAAAGCCAATAAATCCAGTTCTCCATTTTCCAACTTTTTTAGGGCTAAAGAAAGATTTTTACAACTTTTTAGTTCAATTTCAAGTTCTGGAGATTCTTCCGAATCAAGGAATTTTTCCATGTATTTATCTACAGGGCATGATGGAATTGATAGGGTTCCGAATTGTATTCTAGCCATAATCGCGTCCACCTCTAGGGAGGGAGCACGTCTCGTGCCCAAACTAACCGGCTAGACACTTATTGATATAGGCGACCCCTCCCATCTTGCTTTGAAATAACATGGTCTCTCTAAGATCTACTCATCGTCAATTGACAAAAATGAGAGATATAGTTGATGAAGCATTGGAAGATTTCGTACAAGAAAAGATGGCAAGTTCCCAAGCTCCTGCCATGTCTTTGGCACGTGAAGTTCTTTTGGCTGGAGGTAAAAGATATCGTCCAGTACTCGCACTATTAGCTTTTGAAGCAGCGGGTGGTGAAGATATTTCTGAAGTCATGGATTTGGCTTTATCAGCAGAGATTATCCATACTGCAACCCTGGTTCATGATGATATATATGATTCATCAAAAACTCGTAGAGGGAAACCTACTTTACATGCCTCTCATGGATTGGCTCATGGTATAATTGGAGGAGATTATCTCTTTGTTTTAGGATTTGGTCTAGGTGGTAAATATGATGCTAGAATTGTCGAGAGAATGGCGGAAACTTGTGCAAATATTGCATCGGGAGAGTTACTTCAACATGAGCATATAGGAAATCTAGCCACAACTCCTGAAGACTATTATTCAATAATTGACGGTAAGACTGCAGGTCCTTTTGCTACAGCTTGTTCTTGTGCCGCAATTATTGCTGGCGCTTCTGATGAAGTAATTTATTCTCTAGAAGAATTTGGTTGGGAAGTTGGCCGGGCTTTTCAATTGGTAGACGATTTACTTGATCTAACTGGTGATGAGAAAATGGGCAAACCTCGTGGCAGCGACGTCCATGAAGGTAAAATGACTCTCCCAATTATTCATGCTTTGACAATGTTACATGGAACTGAGAGAGAGCAATTAGCAGATATACTGCAAAATTTCTCTGATGATCGATGGAATGAATTAGTGTCTTTACTTTCTTTAGCAGGATCATTTAATTATTCTGAACAATTAATTGAAAACCATGTAAATAGAGCTTTAAGACATCTAGAATCATTACCTAATAGCGATGCGGGTAAATTAATGGCAGAAATTGCGAAAAGATCCCGTTCCAGGAAAAAATAATTTTATGAGACACTCTAAGGTGAACAAATGAGTGAAGAAATAAATTGGGACGTTATTGTGATTGGAGGAGGTCCTGCCGGGTCAACTACTGCTAGGTATCTTGCTGAAGGAGGGGCGGATGTTTTAGTCGTGGATGGACGTAATCCAATTGGAACTCCTTTACAATGCGGTGAATTAGTGCCTACAAATGAAGAAATGAAGCGTCTATGCCCTAAAGTACCTGATATTGACGATTTACTGAGAACACCTGAATATGCAATTTCTCGTAAAACTTCTGAAATGCATTTAGTTCCGCCATCTGGAAAACCTCTTCGTTATCAGTTTGAAGGATATATGTTAAATCGCGTTGCTCATGATGAAGCTTTAGTCGATTTAGCGAAATCAAAAGGTGCCAAATATCTTGTAAATTCTCGTGTAGATTCTATTGATGGAAATACAATAAAGTTGAGAGATGGTAGGGAATTGAATGCTAAGATAATAGTAGGTGCTGGAGGACACAATGATCCTCTAAGAAGGACCTTTTGGAATGAATCAAGTCTTAAAATTCCAGTTAAATTTGTTCTTATGGATGGCGACTTCGGAGATGCCGTAGAGTTACATTTTGGTTCTATGGCTCCAGGGGGATATGCTTGGATGTTTCCAAAACAAAGTGGTGCTAATATCGGCGTAGGTATTCAAAACAAATTTTCAAGGAATAAAAATCTAAATGATCTTTCAAATGAATTCATAAGTCGCTATGAAGGAAATGTTACATTTTCGGGAGCAGGTTCACTTCCAATGTCGGGTACAATCAAGACTTTTGTAAAGGGGAATTATGTTCTAGTTGGAGATTCCGCTGGAATGGTTCTTCCTTCAAATGGAGCGGGTATTACCATTGCAATGATAGGTGGAAGAATTGCAGGACAGGTAATTTCTGAGCATTTGAAAAATGGTACTCCTTTATCTGAATATGAAAAACGCTGGAATAAGCAAATGGGTAAAGTAATGCGTAATTCAAAAAGAGCTTTTTTCCTTGGAAGTTTTGTTCTTAGGTTGCCTGATTGGATAATCAATACTATGTTTAATAGATTGACCAAATTTATGGTTTGGAGATTTATAACCTGTAGGAATGTTTTTGTAATTTTCTAATTCAATCTAGGGGTTTTTCCGCTTGCCAGATAGTAGCCATGCCTGGAAAAATCAATTTCGCTCTTGAGTTTTTGAAGCCTACTTCTTCAAGCATTTTAACATAATCTTTTGTGGTCCCAAAATGAACATAGGTCTTAGTCAACCATTTCCATGGATGTTCATCTTGTTTACAGATGATTTTTGCATAGGTACCCACCCAGATTCTCATCCATAACCATCCTAAGTATCCGTGAATTCTATTTACTTTTGCTGGATCTACAATTACTATTGAAGATCCTGGTTTTAGTACTCTCAATACTTCACTTAGGCCTGCTTTTTTGTCGTACCAGTCTCTAAATGAGAATAATGTACATACTGCGTCAAATGAATCCTCTTCAAAAGGTAATGATTCTGCTTTTCCTTCGACAAATTTAGCTGCTGAATAACCATTCTCCTCTCTCATCTTATTGACTCTTGGTTCTGCAACACGAAGCATTTCAGGAATAGGGTCTAGACAAATTAGTTCTCTTCCCTCTAATTCTTCTGCAAAACTTCCTGGACCACATCCCACCTCTAATATGAGTCCTTTTGGAGGTAATCTTTCTCTAACTTTTCTTCTCCATTTTGATACCTGTCCTAAGGTCGCAAAACGATTAATTTTATCGTATACAGGTATTGTGGCTTCAAGATTTTTTTGGAGTTCATTCCAATCGTCCTCACCAATTGTCTCGGTGTCCATGAACCATCGCAAAAGATTCAGGTATTTGGTAGGTGCTGATGATGGTATCAAAATTATTACTTGACACTGTTTAGGGCTCACATCGGTTATTATCATATACTAATTTTCGGTCGAGTATGTTAGAAAGGTGCGGTCCATGGCTAGAGAAGATGTTCTACGTGCAATTAAAGATGCTGAAATAGCGGCCACTGAGACGCTGTCTACTGCTAAAAAAGAGGCAGCCCAAATTATATCTCAGGCAAGACAAAATGCATCTGAGATTTTGACATCTGGTAAGTCATCATCCGAATCCGAAGCACAAAATCTAATTTCTGATGCACGAGCTTCTGCGGGTTCAGAGGCAAATATTGTTTCTAAAGACGGAGAAGTCGCACAGAAAAATGTTCATGATTCTGGTA
>DATY01000018.1:0-5088 GCA_002504905.1 Euryarchaeota archaeon UBA605
CCACTCTGAGGAATTATTTGGGAAAATATCCACATTGTCAGTTACTCCATCGCTATCAGTATCATCTAAACAACCATCATAATTAACATCATATCCAGTTGAATCTTCTTCAGGACATAAATCAATAGAATCTACAATGCCATCATTATCTAAATCGCTATCATCTTCAACAGGTTGTGGTTCACAAATATCACCCCATATTTCTCGAACAAAACTTTCGTTGTCTACAAACGGATTACGATTTCCTTGTATTGTGTAAATTTCATTATTCCTATTTATCTCAAATGTACTAACTGGATCCGTGAAATGCCAATCATATAAAGTACATAAATCACCTAAAAATCCATATTCTGATGAGGTTTCAGTAGTTCCATTAACCAAAGTAAGGTCTGGTTCATTACCAAAACCATTGTACCTCACATCCATGTAAAATACACTTCTTGCTGCATCTCCCTTGGTCATATCTGAGGGTTCCCAGAAGTCAGCTGATGAGTCACATTCTGTACACTCCCAATGTGGATTGGTAGCATTCCCAAAATCTTTGTTACTTCTTGCCGAATTAACAGTGTTATCGACAGGCCTTAATGAATGTAAATCAGTTCCTGCAACCTTAGTCATGCTAGTGCCGAAATTACCATGGGATTTAGGCCAGACATGCTCCCTGTTCCAAGACTGTCCAGTGCATTCATTACCATCACCACAAGTATCATTTTCGGATTGAGATCTTTGCATATAGAAGAGAATTACATTCGCGTTATTCAATGGGTCCTCATCAACTTCTCGGAGATGTTCCCAGACAGAATTATAACTAACAACAGTATGATTACGAATTATCTCATATAATTGATTATGCAATTGTTCATCAGATAGTAATCCTGTACTTTCGTAATAAATTTCATAATTATAGGAATTAAATACAATACTCTTCTGTTGAAGGTTCTCGTCAGATTCCTGAAAAAAACTGTAAACAAAAATATTTAGTAATAACAACAAAGTTACAACAATGGTTGTTATGTACTTCCCATTCATGAATATCCTAGAGGGTTTGAAGCAATAAATAATTCCCATTATGAAAAAAAATAAGCTTTTAGGTGAAAAAAAATACACTAGGTTTACAGTGTAACACTTATTTCCTTAATGCTTTCGTATAGATACTGAGTGAACAGCATGCTAGACGAAATGAAAAAGAATAGTGCAACAACAATGTTAGTGATTGGAATAATGCTAGTCGCAGTAAACGCGACATTAATTACATCTACATTTGATGGATTGATTTCCGATGGGATGGCTCAACAAGTAACAGATGCTTACGACGAAGAAGCAGATTTTGACGAAGAATGGGCTACTTCAACATCTGAAAAAGTGTATTTTGGTTATAATTTAACAGATGTTGATGCACTATCAAGTGAAGATCCCTCAAACGCATACACCAAAGTTGGGCCATGGATATACAATGTTACTTCACACAAAGAAATTCTAGAATGGAACGATGAAGAAGGGACAATGACTTACTCCGAATATGAAGTATTCGAATGGTGTGAAGAATGTACTTGGTTAGATCGTGATGGAAGTATGGGAGCTGTAGGAGAAATTTATGATTCAGTACCTGGAACAAATGATTTCAGGAATGTCAATATATTATGGACTGCTCAAAGTATCGGTGCTATCGGCGCTGTAGGGTTCGACTATGGTGAACCATTTGCAAAGGCTGGTTTCGCTACAAATATGATGACTTTAGAACTCTCGAGTAAAGCTCCTAGTATGTGGTCAGCACAAGATACTGAAGATAGTATAGCAGAAGCATCTGCAGCTTTAATGGCGATGGGGCTGAATGCTACAGATGCTGATAGTGAGGCACCTCACCAACTTATGTATGCTGCATATGACTCGTGGAATG
Source organism: Euryarchaeota archaeon UBA605 (assembly GCA_002504905.1). Classification (GTDB taxonomy): domain Archaea; phylum Thermoplasmatota; class Poseidoniia; order Poseidoniales; family Thalassarchaeaceae; genus MGIIb-O2. The sequence goes on from DATY01000018.1 coordinate 1,898, forward strand.
CTAGTTCAGGAGCAGGAACAATGACTCCTGTTTCTTATCCGGCAGACATAATTTTCAATGATGCAACAGATCCTTCAACAGGAATCTGTATAGCGTTAACATGTGACTATGGACATATGTTAGTAGCAGGAATGGGAGAGCCTAGTGAATCAGTAACACCAATGAGAGCTATGCTTTATGGATATGGGGACGTTGCAGAGCCAGAAAGAACTCATATTGACTGGGCAGTTTATGCACTAGCTGGAAATAATTTCCTAGGAAACGGAGGCGGCGCAGATTTGACTACTGTTGATAATAACAGAGAGAGATTACAAACAGTTAGTGGAGTTGATATTGCAAATCCAGATGCACTAGAACATGTTCTATTCGGGATTGGTGAAACCGGTTTGGCAGAAGGACTAATTCAAACTACTGATTTCAATGGATTACCATTAAATGGGAATATATTATTCCTTCTAGGTGCATCAGCTAACGCATTCGAGGCAATGGGAACTTATGGAATCGGTCTATCGCAACTGTTAGGATTGGCTAATTATGCAGACTGCTGGTTAGGAAGTGGTTTACTTTGTGCTAATACAGAATCATTTCCAATGATACTTGTAGGAGAAAGTGGTGCAATGAATTCTGACCAATGGTGGATAGAATCTTTTGGTGGAGAAGAGCCATTACAGGGTGGTTACATACCTCTAGGACTTAATATGGGGCCATTTGAAGGTCTGATAGATATGTCTAATGAAGATGTAAGAAGACTCCTCTATGATGGACCATATGCAATGTGTGGACAAAGTCCTGCACTTGGCGAATGCACATCTTCTTTTGGTTCTGAATTCATGTATGGGGAGGCTAGTGGAAAAACTCTTCCACAAGGTTCCGATGGGGCAGAAACAGGTGGAGAAGTATCTGACTGGGATGACGAATATGTTGCTAACCTTTATGGGATTACAGAGTTAGAAGCTCAGGCATTTAGAAGTTATATCAAGAATTTCATGGTAGACATTGTAGTCCCTACATTGCTAACATTCCAGACAGGTTCTGAGGCTTACACAACACAGACGGTTGACCAATGGTTATTCGGATCATGTGATGCAGTTCTAGAATTCCAGTTTGGATCTGAGAACTGTTTCTCAAGTCTGGAAACAAATAAGACATATTATGGCTCAATTTCAGAAGATCATCCTGAAGGATTGTCGACTGGCGATTATTCCGCCTATGTAATGAGTACAAGAGGAGATACAATCGGGCAGAGATTGATGCAAGGATATGTCAATTCAGATGGTGATGGTCTATGTGATTTTGATTATAGTGCAGGTGGTGTTTTCCTTGGAGCAAATATTGAATGTGAAGAGGGTCAAGTTTATGGAATGACAGAATATTTGACATGGAGGGCACCTCACAGAGATAATCTAAATTATGGCTTGATGGAAGAAGCTGTTGGTTCAAGCGTTGATTACGCAGTGCTAGGGAACTCAATAGGGGCGATTGGAAATTCAGATGAGTCATTCAAGTATAATCTAGGAGGCTATGCAGTAGCTTCAACAGTAGTCGGAGAGGAAGTAGATTTCAAAGGAATACCTATGGTTGAGCACAGTATAGTATTAGATGCAACACAACACAACATTCAATCAAAGTTAATCCCACCTAGTTTATCTCCAGTTTCAGTAACTCCTGGAGTATTAGGACTATACTTTAATGGGAATGTGGATATGAAGGTTGAACCGAACACTAACGCTGTAATGTATGGGCACGGAACTTTACAATTCGTATTAGATATTAGAGGTCTAGGATATGATAGCCCAGATCTTAGTGAAGGCGCTACTGATGCATATCCAGTATTTGAGATTGCTATCCACAGCGAAATAGGGGATGAAGATGCTGAAGGAGTAAGAGATGCTACAGATAGTATGGGTATTATGGGATTCACAAATCTGGATGCTCCTGCTCCAATTAGTTACTTGAATATTGCACAATTGGTAATCTATCTTGTTGGTTTAGGGCTAGCAGTAAATGGTGGTATGAAAATGTCATCAAAAGATGAAGAAGAATAGAATTGACTTTGAGAACCTTTTATCAGAAGGGTTCAATGATTCAACCATTACCGACATTATAGAGTGATGTTGTGAGATTGAAACATATTGACCGAATTAGAGGAATTGCAATACTTTGTATGATTCAGGTCCATACTGCAGCAATCATTCCGCCCGAAGGGATAACAGTCGGACATCCTGTAGCTTTTATTTCCGCATCTATCGGAGGGATGGCTGCTCCTATTTTTATAACAATTTCAGGATGGGGAATTTACAGAAGTGCAAAAAGAAGGAAAGAATCTTCTGACGGGACAAAGTCTTGGGTTAGTTGGATTTTACCACGTGTTTTTATCCTAACATTTTGTCAATTATTAGTTAATATTTCACTCAATTTAGAAAGAGGAGGAAGATTTTTTTGGATGACTCCAGGAGTATTAACACTGCTAGCCATAGGTTCAATTTTCGGACCTACTCTAGTGAAATTATCTCAAAAAGGAAAGATTTCTTTCCTTATCATATTCTTGCTCATTCCGACGATAATGGGGGATCTAAATGGAAGTAATCTCAATTGGATTGAAAGAGTTTCATCCGTAGGAATATTTGAATGGATAGAGAGACTTGTAATTAATGGCACTTATCCAGCAATTCCATGGTTAGCATTTATTGTATTAGGTAGTTTAATAGAAGATTATGGTAGTAATTTAGATGAAGTAGATGTAAAAATAAAAATCGGATTATTGATAATAATTGCTAGTATGGTTTACTCATTATATGAAGAAATACCTTGGGCACTAACTGAAGGTGAAGCGGTCCTGACATTCTTCCCTGCTAACTCCATGTTTTTATTTACTTCTGGAATATTTGTAATTATCTTATTTAGAATTCTCCAAGGTAATGAGATTTTAGGAGGGAAACCGGCAGGAGGACATAAATTATCATGGTTAGAACCCGCAGGAAGATTATCGTTAACCATTTATGTATTACACTTTGTAGTTCTAGGATTTGTAGCATATAGTATGCAAAACTCCCCTCGATTAGAAATTTATTTAGCATTTTTTACAACTATTGCACATACCGTAATATGGATTCCACTTGCAATATTACATGAAAAGTATATTCCTAAATTCTCATTTGAAGAAATTCTGAGAAAATTCAATTAAATCAAAG
>DATY01000018.1:5493-11616 GCA_002504905.1 Euryarchaeota archaeon UBA605
CCCCCTGATAGTCCAGTAATTTCTGTTGAGTGATTACCAACAAAAGTGCCGCCTAGATTCTCACTACCAGTCCAACCTAATGATTGATTTCCCATATCACTAGTTCCATAATAAAAAGTTAAACTTGTTTCAGTTCCATTATCATAAGTTTCCCAAGAAATATCAGTCGAACTTGTTGTAATATTTGAAGAATCTAAATTTCTTATTATGGCATCATAAATATAGAAATCTCCTCTTAAGGGATCATCAGTCCATATCGGTAAATTTTCAAGAGCAGAATAAGTATCCTCAATTAATGGAAAACCCCATGCATTATGGTATGGTGCTAAGTTATAGCCCGTAGCATTGGAAAGATAAATTACCCAGGAATTATACTCTTCATTCCCTGTAGAAGGAACCTCAGAAGATGGTAAATTATAGTAGACTGATAAAGCCTCAGTAATTGGCTCCCAACCCCATTCTTCTTTGATTAATAGGTAAGTGTCCAAAGCAGTCCAAACAGACCAATTGGAAATATTTGAGCCATCATCGAAGTAGGATTCCATACGATTAGTTCTCTGTTCAGGGTCAACAGCACCATGTCCCGCTACTCCCACTAATTCTTCCATTAGGTATACACTAGCGAAGTTACAACTTGTTTCAGTTGTTCCTGGAAGCGTTGAAGGCATCCATTGGTGGTTATGACCTAATTCATGGAACATTCCCCAATCTCCATTTTCACTCATTTGAGTATAATTGACAACATCTGGAACGCTTAAATCATGTGCCATAAAAGGATAGCCAGAGTGCATCCAACCTACTGAGATCTGAGCATCAAATACTGCTCTTTCAACCCTAGGCCATGGTTCAAAACCATATAACTCATGCTCCATTTCGAGAGCTCTGTCCCACCAATTCATCAGTTGACTTGGATTGTTCAAATCACGTATTTCTGAACTTGGCACCGTCATAATGAAATTATTCGAAACAAGTTCAGCCCAAGGTGCAGGATTATCTTTTTCTGAATAAATCCATTCAAAATCAGAGGTTTCACCTAATACAAATAATGGGGCTCTAACCGCTCCGGAAATTGTCAAATTAATCTCTCCGAAAGTAGATCCAGCAGGAATGTATGCATAAATTGGGCCTCCAAATGCATTTGCTACGTTAGTTGTAGTTTCTTCAATTGTCCAAGTACGATATATTCTCGAGTGGCGCTTAATTATTTCTTTGTTCCATAATCCATCAGTATGAGCACCAATCAGAATTGAGAAACCTAATTCAGAAGTTTCCTTATCTACAGTAATTGTAACCACTTCCCCTGGAGGCGCATAGAGCCCAGTAGACATTCGTAAAGAACTTCTAGGGTTAGAATAACCAAAATTACTTGGAAGACCGCTTTGAGTCCCATTTACGTTGACTGTTCTAGTTATCCTGGTTGCATTCGAGGGTACCTCTCCAGGAAACTCTACATGACTGGGATGTATAGGTAATTCATCCGCAGGGAGTCCAAACATCAACGCATCTTCAATACGAAGAATGATATCCGCTACCGGATCAATTCCTAATTCATACCCTGTGGAGCTCCAAAGTGTAGAATATGGTACTATAGTATAACCAGTTTGATTGACTAAATGACGTAAAGGAGTCCAGAAATCAGTGTAATCAAGAGTTACGATTCCGGTACAATCAGAAAGAGCAGAGTAGGCTACAGCTGCATCATCATCATCCATTTCAACACCATCAATCCTATCTGCCAGAACTCCTGCGATAGCATTACTTATTGTTGAATACTCATTAGGCATATTTTGAAAATAAACATCATTATATCCCCAATCACTTGATACAAAAAGGCCGGTAGATTTAGCAATTTTATTTCCAGGATAATTATGAGCAACATCAGAATTTGAATAAGACCAGTACCAAGCATGTCCACCCATTATTAGCCCCCCTCCTGAATGTATGAAATCCACTATTGCTGAATTGTCAGAATCATCATGGCCATTCCAAAACTCATCGATTAGGCAGTCAATACCTGTCAAGTCAGTTGGAGTAACTGAAAGATGTACATTGTGTCCTTGTTCGCGTAATTTCTCTTCAAAATCATCGAAACCGGCCCCATAAGCCAGACCAACTTCAGCATTTTCTCCACATACCCAATCAACTGCTCTAAGAGAAAATGGATGATTTGTATTATCAACCCAACTTTCATGACCATAACCTAACATCTTACCTTTACCAACATGAGATGCTGAAACAACAGGAATTCCACTTGATTCAAAGGCCACAGGAAATGACCACTTTCCGATAGGTAAAATCGGTGATGGCCAGCCCCCAAAGTCTGCTTCATTCATCCCTCTTAATAGTTCATTCTGATCGGCACGTAAGTCATGAATTGTTATCCAAATATTTAGTCCCGCAGAACCTCCTGAATTATTAGCCCAGATAGTATATTCTTTCGGTTCTGTTCGTGAATCAGGAATACCATAAATAGTTCCATTATCAAGTAATTGTAAACCAGAAGGAAGAGGAGGAGATACTTCCCATGATTCAATTTCAGGGCCATTATTCGTAACTGGAATCGTTATGGTTTTATTAGAACTAAAAATATATTCAGATTCTAACCAAAATATCTCATCAGGAGGTAAACTGCTTATACTAATGCTAATTTGAGTAACGGTGTAGCCACCTGTATTATTCGCCCATATGAGGTAATTCACCGAATCTTGTACATTAATAGGGGTACCTGATAATTCGCCATTCTGAGAGTTAAAGTCCATTCCTTCGGGAATATTGGGATATATTTCCCAACTTTCCGGTGTTCCATCAGACCAACTGGGAGTTAAAACTGGCATCTCCTCATTCACAGTCAAATCAAGTAAAAATGGATCATATCGAATATTTGATGGAGAGTTATCCCGAACGGAGATTAGAATACTTGTTGTAATTGAACCTCCGGTATTTGTAGCAGTAACATAATGTTCTCTTATCGCATGTAGTTCAGAAGGTGTACCAATTATTGACCCATCATCTTCACCAAATATCAGACCATTGGGTAATGGTGGCTCAATAGACCAATTAGTGACTTCCCCTCCAGCAATGTTTGCAAACTCTTCCACTGAATCATCAAGTAGCCATTGGAAAATATTACTAGAATAATATAAATTTTCAGGAGCTTGATGAGCAGTAATGATCCTAATATTAGTAGATGCAGAACCACCAGAATTAGAACCGATTACAGTATGATTACTATCTCCTAATTCACTAATTATACCGAATATTACTCCTGAATTATCTATTTCAAGACCTAAAGGCAATTCTGGAATAACTTCCCAATTTTCAACTAAACCACCCGAGACATCAGGGGTGGCAATTCCACATGATTGAGAAATTGTACAAAATATCTCATTATTTGAATAAGTTATTACAGACGGGGGTTGCGATAAGATTTCTATAGTAATTATAAAAACACTAGAGCCGATTACATTTTTTCCGATGATTGTATAACTAGTCCTTTCATTCTCTGACAGAGGAATCCCTGAAATAACACCACTCTGAGAATCTAATTTCAGCCCTCCGGGTAATTCAGGATTCACGAGCCAGTTCTCAGGTCCATCTCCTGTAAAACTAGGTGTTAATGCTTGCATGGTTTGACCTTCAATAAGTAATAATGAGTTTTCACCATAATCTAAATTTTCTGGAGAAGTCATCAATCTACAATACTCACCAGTAAAAACTTCATTGAAGAAACAATCCTCTTCAGTAACTAAATCAGTCTCACATACCGGATTATTTGGAGTCAAATCACAGTTAACTGTTTCATTCTGTTCTTCCCCGAATAGAGAAAGACAACCGGGAGACAAGATAATAATTGTCAATAGAAATGCGACTGCTTTAATTGACTTCACATGATTGGTATGAAAGATTTCTTCATAAAGTATGTGTAAATATACTATTCGAGATTTGAGTAAGCAGGTCCACTTTCGAAACAATATTTCACAGTCTGATAATTTGATTTGAAAGATTTAACATCGGATTTAATTTTTGAAGTATCTTCATTTTTAATTAGCGCACGCGCAAAGAAATTAGCAACATCTGTCATCTCATCTGTACCCATACCTACTCTTGTTAATTCTGGTACGCCGAGCCTAAGACCACTTGGTTGCATTGCTTTGGTATCCCCAGGAAGCATATTCATATTAGTTATAATTCCTGATTGTTCAAGTATCTCCGCGGCCTTCCTACCAGCGCCTGAATCAATCTCACCATGTCTAGTCAATACCTGATGACTGGCAGTATAACCTCGATCTTCTGCTAAGACATCAAAACCTTCGGCAGCCAATGCTACCGCCAAAGCTTTAGCGTTAGAAACGATATCTCTTGCATAATCATTTCCAAACTCTTCAAATTCTGCTAAAGCTACAGCCTTGCCTGCTACATGATGAAGATGATAAGATGAGCAAGTACCAGGAAAAATTGAATTATTTAATTTCCTATGAAATTTCTCATCCGAAGAATTTGATAGGACAAAACCTCCTTGAGGGCCTGGAAATGTCTTATGACTACTTCCAGTCATCACATCTGCACCCTCTCTCAGAGGATCTTGAAATTGTCCACCAGCGATTAATCCAAGAACGTGGGCACCATCATACATTACTTTGGCACCAACTTCATGGGCAGCATCTGAAAGTTCTTGCAGAGGAGTTGGGAAAAGGAAAACTGACTGACCGAAAAGTGCTAAGCTAGGAGAAGTTTCTCGAATAATTTTCGCTGATGCATCTACATCTGGCTCCATTCTATCTATGTCCCAAGGGTAGGTTACAAGATCCAATCCTCTGACACCAACTGCTCCCATTCTTGCATGAGAAATATGTCCTCCATCGGCAGTTGATACAGCTGTAATGGTCTCTCCAGGTTTTGCTAAAGCTTTCAATGAAGCAATATTTGATACTGTCCCAGATATTGATTGGATATTAGTAAAACTACAATTAAAAACACGCTTAGCCGATTCTATACCTATAGATTCTATCGTATCAAAATCATTACAACCTTGATAATATCTTTTTCCAGGTAAACCTTCTGCATATCTGCCATGAAGATCTGAATTTACAGCAGCAGCGACAAGTGGTGAAACTATATTTTCACTGGCAATCATAGGTAAACTGTCACGATAATGAACCCCTGAGGATTTCACTGATTCAAGAATTCTACTGGCCTGGGATCTCGCGTCCATGTTACTACATAGAGAACAGGTCAAAGAGTTTAGCGGAGGAAGATTCTCAGTAAAATTTAATTTTGCTAAAAAAACGTCATTTTTTAATGATGTATTTATGAGCAAAAAAAATAAAAAACCCAATAAATACAAAAACTAGTAATTACACGTTACGATGTATGAATAGTAAAAAACGAATGACAGCTATTTTAGTGATATTATTGGTATTATCTATTTCTGAAACTACTTTTGGATACAGTAGTGGCGTGACAGGGGCTTCAACAACGGGTTGTGGATGTCACGGGAGTAGTGGAGGGATGACTCCAACACTTTCAGGAATGCCAAACTCTGGATATGAAGGAAATACATCGTATACACTGAATATTGGAGGTACTGGAGGTCCTTCTGGGACTAAAGGAGGATTCAATTTAGATGCAGACTTGGGTTCTTGGTCGAATCCTAGTACAAATGCTAAATTGCAAAATGGTGAAGTCACACATTCTAATTCAAATTCAAGATCTTGGAGCGTGTCTTGGACTGCTCCAGCAAATGGATCAGGAAATGTGACATTCTCGCTTGTAGTAAATTTTGTTAACGGAAATGGAGGCACTTCAGGTGACGATTGGGCTACGGGTACTTGGGTTGTTTCTCAGCAGATTACATCTAATGGAGACTCGGATGGAGATGGTTGGTCTGATTCTGATGAATCAGCCTGCGGTACAGATGCTTCCGATAACTCATCAATTCCTACAGATACTGATTCTGATGGGATTTGTGACCCATTAGATTCCGATGATGACGGAGATAGTTGGTCTGATTCTGATGAAGCAGCCTGTGGTACTGATTCATCTAATAATACATCAATTCCTACAGATACTGATTCTGATGGGATTTGTGACCCATTAGATTCCGATGATGATGGAGATAGTTGG
>DATY01000032.1:0-7911 GCA_002504905.1 Euryarchaeota archaeon UBA605
CCCGATGCATATTCTTGAGAAACTTTACGAACGGCATCCACAATTTCTTCTCTTCCTCCATATGCTAAGCATACAGTGAATAAGAAATCAGAATAATTGGCGGTTTTCTCTTCAATATTTTTTATTGCCTTCCTAACATTTTCAGGTAACATCTCCAACCTTCCAACAGCTTTCACTTTCACCTTTTTACTATGAATTTTGGGGTCTTCAGCCATTTCATTTAGTCCATTGCAATATAGGTTATACAACGTCTCAAGCTCTTCTTGACTTCTTTCTTTGATATTCTCCGTAGAAAGCGCATATACAGAGAGGTATGGGATTCCTAAATCTAGAATCCAGTCCATCACTTGTTTGAGTTTGTCTTTACCCTTTTCGTGTCCTATGTTAGTATCTATATTCGTACTCCAAGCAAACCTTCTATTTCCATCCATAATAATTGATACATGTTCTGGGATAATTCCTTGTTTAATCCTATCTTTCAGCCTATTCGTCCTTATTCTATCAGTTCTTGAAACAAAACTCCAAGCCATACTTGAGCTTGCAATTGCTTTAGCAGGGATAGCAATTATTCTGAACTTAAGAAGCCATTTCGCTAAGGAATCGATACGACGACCGGTGGCTCTGCGTATACGACCCATGTAACCGCGAAAATACTCTGTGTCTAATAGTAGTTGGATTGAGGATTCCTCATTCAAAAACAATATCTGCTCTATTGTTTACCTTGTCTAATAGATTATTTTCTGGGTTTACAACTATTATTTGACCAGAATGTTCCCAAACAGGTAAGTCATGATGACTATTACCTGCATATCCAAATTTCATATCTCCATATCTTGCAATTAGCGCTTCAGCCTTCTTTTTACCTCTGAGATTATGCTGAGCATCTGATGCCATTACATCAGAAAATAAGCCTACATGAGCTGCAACTTGTTCTGCAACAATTCTATCAGATGCAGTAGCTAGTATCAGAGTTCTTCCTCGAGCATGTTCTCCTGTAAGCCAATCTAGAAAGGCAGTATGATATTCTAGTTCTGCTGGATCAAAAACTAGTTTCTTTGCTAGATCTCTTTTCCATTGAGCTCTCTTATTTGTTACTTCTTTTGTAATTACACTAAATATCATCCATGGTTTTCTTAATAGTACTCTTTTGATACTAATATAACTCATATCTGATAAAATTAGTGTGCCGTCCATATCGACGGCAAGTGGTATGTCCGATATCTCGCCCATGATGCTGCCTTTACCAACACCATATCAAAGATTCCCTGACCGATTGCATGAAGTAAACAACTCCCTCGTAGGCATTGGGTAACTAGTATGTCCGAGGATAAGATTGCTTGGAAACCTGCAGCTATGGTAAGAATTGAGTCCGAAGGTGAAGCGCCAACAGGCTTTCAAAACCTTGTTTTCGTAGGTATTGGAATGAAGTCAGAAATGATGGAACCAATTAATCCGAATAATTGGAAAAATACAATTTCTGGATTAAAATCATGGGGAGAAATCCCATCTGAGGATGCTTTGGTAGAAGAAATAATTCATTCTGAAAGAGGTATAATTTTGAAACTAAAAGACAATCAGGATTACTGGTCAGCAGAATTTTTCCCATGGGGAACAGATGGACGATTAAGAGCGAGAATTAGTCTTGCCACAGAAAAAAGTGATCTTCCAATAGGCGGATTTTCATGGAATGAAATTGACTTAATCACTGTAAGAAAATGGGAGAGGCCTTCTCGTAACGTAAAATCAAAACTAACTAAAGCAATAAATTCTAATGATTTAGAAACTTCTAAAGATATAGTATTCAAATCTGCAGCAGCAATTGGAAGTTTCCATAAATCTGCAGAAAGTGGTAGAGTGACTCCTCGTGATTCGAGGAAATGGAATAAGAGAGTGGAGAAACTCGAGGCATTACTGCGTGCGAATACAATTTGGCGAGCCCCTCATACTAAAGATACAGTTTGTATAATTACTATTGGAGATATCAGATTCTCTGATATGATTGATAATTCAGAGGATGAATATGGGATTTATTTCAACAGGCCACGATTATCAGATAGTATATCTAGGCCCAATTGTGAGTTTCCAGCCATGAGAGATTTTTCTTCATTACTTCATGATCTGAATAGAATATTCTATTCATGTAATTCTAAACTTTCAATCATAGATTTAAGAGAATCAATGATTGAAGGATGGAGGTCAACTGCTCCTGAAAAATGGTCCTCAAAGAATTCTTTCTACACTCCAAGAGGAGGTGTTTTCTTTTGGGAATATGAGCAGTGTTTACTAGATGTAATTGAAGCAGTTTCACATCAATCAGGGAAGCCGGAGCCAGCAGTTTCAATGCTAGTAGAAGTCCCAGGAATACAAAGAACGATGTTTAACCATCGAATCGTAGCTGCACTTTCTTTCATGACGGGATTCTTTTGTGGAAATGGATTTTATCAGTATTTCATGGGTAATTCTGATGACTTTTTAGTTCCAATAATTTTACTTCCAATTTCTATAGGACTTTATTACACATACAGAAGGTTAGCCCCATCTCCTGCTTTATCGATTTTGAGAGTTTGGAATGAAAAATAAAATTCTCAGATTAAATTCTTTTAAAATTATTATTTTCAAACAAATATGTTCTCGGTACCCCTGTCTGAATTTCTAATCTAACTACGTCTTCTTTTGAAATATTCTCAATAAACATCACAATAGATCTGAGTGAGTTTCCATGCGCTGAAACTAGTACATTTTTACCACTCTTTAAGTCTCTAATTATTTTCTCTTTAAAATAAGGTAAAGTCCTTTCAGCATTCATCTTCAGACTTTCTCCGTCAGGTGGAGGTACATCAAAAGAACGTCTCCAGATATGAACCTGTTCAGCCCCATATTTTTCCGCAGTTTCTTTCTTGTTCAGTCCTTGTAATGAACCGTAATGTCTCTCATTCAGTCTCTTATCCTTGTGAACGGGAATATCTTTCGAGTTTTTATTATTCTCAAGAATTATTTCAGCAGTTTTTTGAGCCCTAATTAGACCACTAGTATGTACGACATCAAATGATACATTTTCTAACTCTTTCCCAGCATTTTGTGCTTCCTTAATTCCTTTTTCGGATAGTCCAATATCAGTCCATCCTGTAAATTTATTTTCTGCGTTCCAAAGAGATTGTCCATGCCTGATAAGTACAAGAGTTGCCAAAGTCATACCTCACTTGTTATTTCTAAGTCTTGGCTCGAAGAAAACTAAATTTAATTTTTCAGCAGTTTCCCTCGCCATCATTAAAATGTCTTCATTCAATTCTCTTTGAGTAGATGCAGATGAGACACAATAGAAATTTCCTGCTACTACAACCATTGCAGTTCCAAACGATTGTACTCTAACCCAGGAATCTTCTTCTTTTATTGATCTAGCATCTTCATTTACTCTATTCAATAAAATCTCACAAAATTCTTTCAACTTTGTCGGATTACTATTTTCTTCAAATTCAAATTTAGGAATTATTCTTCTAAATCTTCTTTTACTAAAGTTCTCTACTGGTGAGTTAACCATATTTGAATTAGGGACAGTAATCATTGTATCAGCAGAGGTTCTTATCAAAGTAGTTCTAAGTCCAATATTCACGACTTCTCCTTCAACTCCATCAACTATAATCCAATCCCCAACATTGAATGGTTGATCCACTAAAATTGAAATAGCTCCGAAAATATTTGAGACAGAATCTTTAGCAGCAAGAGCTAATGCTAAACCAGTAATTCCTAGGCCTGCGATTAGTCCGTTCAAATCAACTCCTGCATAGCCTGCAATGACGAATGCACCGATTACAACTACAGCAACTCTCCCGACAGACTCTGCTACACTAGCTAATGAGCGTCTTGAAGCAATATCATCATCTCCTTCTACTACGATAAATGCGTCTAAATAATCAACTAATCGGTATGCTGCTATTAGCATTAGAATTATGAATCCAGTGAAAACAACCTCATTAATATTGGATATTAAATCTTGATTCCAAACCGGATTATAATTTAGAGTGAGATAATCTATGGCTTGTGTGAAGAATAGAGTTCCGACCATCCATCCTAATGATACAGGAGCAAACAATGTTTTACCATCAATTCTTTCAGTCTTGGAAAAGAGATACATCAATCTTGGAAATATGTATCTTCTAGCAAGAACTCCTAAACCAATAGAAAGGCCAATGACAACTAAGAAAATAATTAGTGTCCCTTGAGAAAAACCTTCGAAAATCTCCTCTCCTTCTAGGAAGTCAGTTAGTATTTTCATATTTGCTCGCCTCAACGACTACTTATGAATCCCTCTCCGGTACTTCGTACCGTAAATCCGAGGCTTTCAAGACCCTAACACCTCTCGAAGGCTCGATAACATGGCGGGCAGTAACATCGAAACCAATCAAAAATTTGTTTCTAATCCAAGAAGAATTCCTGCAATGGCACTCTTAATGCCCTTGATGCTCTCTGTTTTAGCCCCGGTTTCATTGATTGCACCTGTTGATGCGCAAGAATCTGATACTGGCATGGCTCCAGAAGATATTTGGTCGGAAGAATATTCTAATCAGATATTTCCATGGGGTGGGAATGATAGACTTCAATTTCGTGAATATCATGATTATTTTAGCATGAAAGATAGAATGCAACAACTAGCCGATCAAAATAGCAATATCATGAGTTTCCATGAAGGTCTGATAGGCGGCGTAAATGCGAGAGGGCAAGAAATGGGTGCCGATGATTATGAAGGATGGTACTACAATCATCCAAGTCCTTGGATTAAGATGACCGGTGGCGGTGAAGATTTAGAAGGAGTATCGGGGGGAGATTGTAATGTATTCGTTGGAGATTGTGGTAATTATGAAGATATACCAGACGTTATGTTGGTAGGAAATCATCATGCTAGAGAGTGGATGTCTTATGAAGTACCCATGTTCTTTTTAGAAACTGTAGCCTATTACTATGGAATGGCAGGTGTGGACAATGATGGAGATGGACTAATCGATGAAGATGGTTGGGACGGTGTAGATAATGACGGAGATTGTTTAAGTCTCAATGTAAGTTATCAAGATAGCAATGGAGACGGAATTCCTTGTGGCCCTGGTGACTTAGGAGTTGACGAAGATTTCTCTGAACAATTTATCACAGATATGGTAAATACAAGAGAAATCTATCTAATTCCAATGTTAAATGTAGATGGAAACCGTTATGATAGAGAGGAATTTTGTGGCGAATCTGCTTGGGAAACATGTTATCGAAGTGGTTGGAGAAAGAATCTACGTGATAACACTGTTACTGGTGTGACGCCAATTCCAGATATTGACGAACAAGTAGATCCATCATGTGATGGAGTAGATCTAAATCGTAATTTCCAGTATGAATGGGGAGCTCCATTGGGAGCAACAGGACCATTATTCCCTGGAATGTGCTATGCTGGAGGTCCGAATAATGATGTTTACAATGGCCCTGTAGATACTGTTGATCAAGATGAAGATGGTAGATTGAATGAAGATCATGTCGATGGAAAAGATGATGATTCCGACGGACTCACTGATGAAGACTGGATGGGGGGTAATAGTGAGCCAGAAACTAAGTTTATTCAAGATATTACTGAGATGAATGATGATAATGGAGATGGTGCTTCCGAATTTAAATCAACATTGACATGGCACTCATACTCGGAACTGGTACTATGGCCATGGGGTCATTGCTCAAACTGTGATAACCCAGATCAAGAGTTCCTTGAATATCATGGATACAAAATGGGTGATATGACTGCTTATGCACCAATGCAATCTTCTGATTTGTATCCAACTACAGGCGATTTTTGTGATTGGCATTATGGCGTTCACAACTCGTACTGTTATACTATGGAAATAGGAATCGCTTTTCACGAATATCCTGAAGATATAGCACATATCTCAGTACGTAATTTAGGAGTTCCATTCTATATGATAGAGATTGCTGACGATCCAAGATACAGGGCAGTTGTTGGAATAGAGAATACTACTGCATCTCAGTGGTTATCACCTCCTGATGACGTTTCTGTACCTTCAAAAGGAGAAATTCCGATTGATTTTTGTCTAGATTCTACCTTCCCTTACACTACAAATATGTCCTACACTCATCTTATGTGGAGATTGGTAGAGCCAACTAGACAGCAAGATGATTTTGGTCCAACAGAATGGATAATGGTTCCATGGGAAATGTCTGCATTTAACGAAGTTGGTTCCTCATGCGAACTTCTCGATGGAAGTAATGGCACAGTTCTTCAGGCAAATATTCCAGTTCCTGATAGTTCAGTAGGAAAGATACACTACAAAGCAATGCTTGGAACTACTAATGGCGCGTTCCCATTTTCTTATCCAACGATTGCAGAGGGTGCTAATTATTATGAGTTAGCGATCCCATATAGAGCATCTTTCGGCTCGTCACTCCTTGCTCTCCTGATGTTTTCTTTTATCGCTACAATGGTTTGGGGAGGACTTGGTTATACACTTAAAGAAATGTTCAATGATGAACGTGATGTTCTTGGCTTACCTCCCGAAATGCGTAATTCGGAGGAAGTCTAATGCAGTCAGAGGGGGAAACAGGCTCTGATGAGTTTAGTGGTAGGTTAGGACTTATTTTTGCAACAATTGGGGCAGCAATTGGAACAGGAAATATTTGGCGCTTTCCTAGAATGGTTGGGGCTAACGGAGGAGGATCATTCCTAGTCCCATGGTTAATTTTCTTGTTTCTATGGTCCGTTCCATTAATTATAGCAGAATTTGCTCTAGGTAAGAGAAGCCGAACTGGAACAGTTGGTACTTTCAGAATTTTTGCTGGTAATCGATTTGCTTGGATGGGTTTGTGGACTGCTTGGATTTCAACAGCCATAGGGTTCTACTACGCAGTTGTCACAGGATGGTGTATCAATTATTTCCAGACTGCTATCCGTGGTGGACTTGGTTCAGAAGTAGATACTGTCCAGGTCTGGAATGATTTCTTACAAGATCCAACACAGGTTATTTTCTTTCAATCATTATCAGTTTTGATTACAATGGCAGCTATTTGGAAAGGTGCTAAGGCTATTGAGAAAGTAAATGTGACACTGATGGTATCTCTTTTCATTCTTTTATTCGCAGCTCTATTCTTAGCTTTCGTAATGGACTTAGATGATGGTACTTTGGATGGCTTTGTCTATATGTTCAGTATTCAACCAGAGTATCTTACCCAACCCGAAACTTGGATTAATGGCTTATCCCAATCTGCTTGGTCTTGTTCAGCTGGTATGGGTATGGCTATCACTTATTCAGTTTACATGCGTAAAGATGAGGATACAACTCTGAATGCTGCAACGATGTGTCTTGCTAACAACAGTATTTCTATCATTGCAGGATTAACTGTAATGATGGCAGTTTTCTCTGTAAGCGAAGATCCATTAGGAGCAGTTGGCGGAGGAAGTAGCGCGATTACTTTCCTAGTACTTCCAGAAGTTTTCGCTCAGGCTCCAGGTGGCCCATATGTGCAACTACTGATGGTTACAATGTTCTTCTTAGCTCTGTCATTTGCTGCTCTTACATCAATGATTTCGACTGTGGAACTTTGTGTTAGGAACTTTGTAGACCATGGAATTGAAAGAAAAAAGGCAGTGGGTTTCACTACACTTGCAATTTTCTTGTTTGGATTACCAAGTGCTGCCCTGTGGATATTAGTTGACCCAGATACTGGCGTGGCTTTCCCACAATTCTTAGAAGTTCAAGACCATATCTGGGGATATGGCTTAATGTTCAGTGGATTATTTATTGCTTATTCAATTTGGAAATATGGATGGAATAGATACAAAGTTTGGCAAACTGAGAATGATATTGATGGTTTTAGCTTCAGAGATTATTTAGATAATGGCGTATCTTCATTCCGTGATGATTTCATCAA
>DATY01000032.1:8235-12170 GCA_002504905.1 Euryarchaeota archaeon UBA605
ACAGGAGACAATGATTGGTGGATTGGTAAATGGTGGGACTACATTATGTATCTTGGATTCCCAATTATGTTTGGTGTCCTAATCTTATCATACTTTAGCGACCTAATTTTTAATGTTAATAATCCATGGGATCCTACGAATGCTGATGGAATTACAATTATTCTATTGTTCTGGGGAATTACAGCTGGTTTGTTCATTAGCATGAACAAGTATATTCTGGTGAATCGTGTACTTTCTACAAATGGCTCAATCTGGCCACCAAACTGGGATTTAGAACCACGTCCACTTTACAGAAATGTTCCTGATGGTGCTGATGTATCAATTGATACATTACCAGGTGGGGAAGATCCATTTATCGTAGAAGTAGGTAGTTCATTACCTGAGACTTTCGTTAATGATTATGGAGAAACACAAAAACATACACTTCATACAGTACCGTGGTCTTCTCAGTCGTAATTTTTGTGAATCAAATGTCTAGGATAGTAAGTGATGAATATCCTTGGTCTAAGTTATTACGAGAGTATGTGATGTATTGTGCAGTTGGCTGTATCAACGTAGGTATTTTTGCAGCACTATACTGGTTCTTTTCTAATTATTTGACAATCTCAAGTTCTCCAGAAACATTTGGATGGGCGGTTTCCTTTGCAATTAGTTCAGCTCAAGCCTTTGTACTACATCGTTGGTTGACATTTGAATCAGATTCTAATATAAGGGTCAGTTTTACTAAAATGATGGTTGTTTATACAGTTCTTTGGATAGTTTCAACAGGTACTTTCTATATTTTAGTAGAATTAATCAAATTAGGTGAATTACTATCCTGGGCAATCAATACTACTGCATTTGGTTTTTTCACATTCTTAGGCCTCAGGTTCTATGCATTTCCACTTTCTGACGGACGCGTAACACGTAAAGAAAGGCTCGAAAATTTCCGTGAACGACGTAAGGCTTGAAGTGGCTTTGTCTTTTCGAATAATCATGGCACAAGGCGTTCGGGGCACTCGCGACTTCTATCCCGAGGAAATGAGGCTCCGAAATTGGCTCTTCGATAATTTTGATGAAGCCGCTCTATTGCACGGTTTTCAAGAATATGATGCTCCTGTATTAGAGAGTGAAGAACTCTACACAAGAAAACAAGGAGAAGAAATAACTCAACAATTGTATAATTTCAAAGATAAAGGTGATCGTAAGGTTGCTTTGAGGCCCGAAATGACTCCTTCATTAGCTCGAATGGTCATGTCGAGGGCTGGTGTTCTTCCAATGCCAATCAAATGGTATTCGATCCCTCAATGCTGGAGATATGAAAGAACTCAGCGTGGACGTGGTAGAGAACATTACCAATGGAATGTAGATATTTGGGGAACAGATGAGATTTCAGCAGATGCAGAATTAATTTCAGTACTTGTAACATTTTTCAGAAGTGTAGGTCTTACAGAAGAAGATTTAGTAATCAAAATGAGTAGTCGTAAAGTTTTGGAAGAGGTTTTAGGTTCTTTAGGTTTGAAGGGAGATATATTCGCTAAGACCTGTATAATTGTCGATAAGATGGATAAGTTACCAGCCGACACAATTAGCCAACAATTGTCCGAACTAGGTTTAGATGAGAGTTCAATCCTAACAATTCAATCCACACTTGCAATCAAAGATATGGAATCATTAGGAAAAAATCTTGGTGAAGAAAGTGTTGCTGTGAAAGAGTTAACAAGTTTATTTTCAGCCTTAGAGGCCTACGGAATATCCGGATGGATAGAGTTTGATGCATCTATTGTTAGAGGATTAGCATACTACACTGGGCCAGTATTTGAAGCACATGACAGAGCTGGGGAGTTACGAGCAATTTGTGGTGGTGGTAGATATGATAAATTATTATCCACTTTAGGGGGTAGAGATTTACCAGCAACAGGATTTGGATTTGGAGATATGGTGATTATGGAATTATTAGCTGAAAAAGGACTAGTTCCAGAATTAATTGCAGATATTGATGATGTTGTAATTTCATTAAGTCCTGAACTTAGAAACGCCGCTATGTCAGTAGCATCCTCTTTGAGAAATACTGGTAGATCAGTCGACTTAGTATTGGAAGAAAAGAGACTTAAGTGGGCGTTTAAACATGCAGAAAGAACCGGAGCAGAACGTCTTGTAATGGTAATGCCGGATGAATGGGAGGAAGGAAAAGTTAAAATTAAGAATCTAGAATCTGGTGAAGAAATAGAAGTATCTATAGATTTATTAGAATAGAATGGGTTAATTTCATGTCAAAAATAAATTTACATCCCGATGATAGGGTTCTCTCAATCAGCGAAATGATGAGGCAAATGGTAATTCCTACCGTAGTTATTCTTGTGTTTTTATTTGCATTTTTTATTCCAATGTCACAAGGTATAATGACGGAGGAATGTGATTACAATGGTGATAATTGTCAGATGGTAGAAGATCCTTTTACTGTGATTGCAGGTTATTGTTTAGGGGGTTGTTTTTCATTTATTCTAGTTGCTCTTTGGATACAAGTATTCATGGTGATAATTGGTAAAGGTAAGATGGTAATGACTGCTGATAATAGTATGACACTTAGAACTTCAAGATCAGGAACAACAAAACCAAGTAGATTTGATTTTATTGGCAGAATAATCCAAGCTCCATTTGCTAAAATGATGATGAAAGATTTAGACAAAGATGGAGATAGGAAAATTTCTTTTGATGAATTTATTGACGATGACGATATGTTCTCGGATGTAGGTAGCAAAACTGAATTTCAAGAATTGAAAGAAGAGTTTGATAGATATGATACTGACGGAGATGGCTATATTACTTACAAGGAATTACAAGATTCTATCATATCAGGCGGAGAAACCTGGGCCGAAGATAAACCAAAAGTAGAGGGCAAACCAGATAACTGGTGGTCCGATGAAGATAATTAGGAATTTTATCTTATACCATGAAGATCTCATTTAAAGCAAATAATGCTCCTAATACAAGAGCCATCATAAGGGCTCCAGTCGAAAAGACGTCTCCTTCAGCTGGTTCTCCCAGAACAGTCATTCCATCTTCCATCCCTTCGTCCTTAAGGCGATAGTAAGATAACAGAACTAGAAGCATTACCAAAGGTGCAGCGATAATATCCATTTGATTTCCATCGCTAATATTTCTTACATTTCCTGCAACCAATCCCACATATATCGAGACAGTTACTGCAATCCATCCGAAAGCAGATGGATGCATAATCGTCCACTTTCCAGTAGGCCCTTCAAAGAGAACATTAGCAGCCCATAATGTGTAAATCAATATCAAACTTCCAGATACTCCAACAGTAGCATCTGAAGGTACGCCCATTCCATCTGAACCGGAAACATAGTTTAGTGCTATTTCACCATCTTCAATCACTCCTGCAGGATCAATAATCATTCTTAATGAATAGAATAGTCCCATTAATACAAGAAGAACTAATGATACCATAGCAATCTTATCTTCTACTTTAATTCCTCCAAACCAGTTTTCAATCCCCTCATTTACACCTTCTCCCATTAAGAAATAATATGCCGCAGAATAAATTACTAGAACTAATGGTACCATGTATTTTGGTGCTTCACTAGCATCTGTGAAGTCTCCATTGACAACAACACTGTAAGTCATTGCTGCTGTACCAATGATAACTGGTATCATCATTCTCCACATTCCTTTCGCTCCCTCGTTAAGCATAAGTAGAGTAGAAAGTGTTACTCCAAACATCAAAAGTCCATTAAATCCAGTTTCTGGACCTCCATTACCCCATGCTTGAGTGCCTTCAGCAGCATCATTAGAGAGAAGTGTGAAACAACCATCTCCTCCTATGACATAACAGTCACCAAAGAACATAAAGTTCAGGGCATAAATACCTGTAATCAAGGTAGTCAACATTAGGCATATCTTAGCAGGTGTCGATTCAATTCTTTCAAACATCT
>DATY01000032.1:12546-13613 GCA_002504905.1 Euryarchaeota archaeon UBA605
TTTTTAGTTATTCTAGAACTCGCCACTGCAGCCATTGCAAGAGCTGCCATACCAGCCATTAATCCGAATCCTGGCAATGCATCACCAACAGCACCTCCAAGAACTCCTTCGTCACCATCATCCGTAGAAGGCATAGATTGATTCATTACTGGGAAGTCAACTTCTGCTGATTCATTTCCAGGTGTATGATAATACATCCTAAAAGATCCTCCGCATAGAAAGAAAACACAGTTTGTGAATGTATCTTGTGCTCCTGGCTTAGAAAATTCTACTCTAAGTTGAGGTTCTTCTCCGCTTCTGTTAAATCTAGTCATATTTCTATCAACATCAATGTTCCAATTGATAGAGTCATCATTTCCACTTGTATCTACTGCAGGGAATTCTTGTCTTGCTAGTTCAATCCCACCTTTGTACAAAGTTAGATTTAGATTTTCACAAACAGAATTTGCATTGCATTGTCCTCTTGCATCTATATTGAAGTTGAGAATAATATTGATTGTAGAATTAGGTTGAATGTACATATCTTGTTTGAAATTCTCTTGTAGTCGGCAGGTATAATCCATCTCTATTTGCTGTCCATTTTGTTCTGGCCAAACTTTCTCACCAAATCCTTCCTCGGCTGAACCAGTTGAATCATTACCGTCAAAATGCATGAAACAACTGGATAAATCACTAGTTCCATAAATATACATTATATTATTATCAGGAGTTGGTTGTTTTGGATCAACAAATTGTGCTGATGTAGGAGCTCCGATTGAACTCACTAGAAGTAAGACGACTAATACCACAGATTGTAACCTAAGGTTGGCTGCCATGAATTACCGTCGATACCCGTATGGTTTGAAACTTACCGATACTCGATTGCTAATTAATCGAATCTTTGAAGACCACGATTTTCTTGATTTGTTGCCTTTCTAGCAATATTTAGGGCTTCTCCAAGCATATCTGCACTAATTAATTGTCCATCTAATCGCTTATTTGCAACACCAGTAATGATTGACATAACCTTGATTGTATCTCCAAATGCTGGGTCGTGCCGTGCTCCAAATATTACTTGAGCAGATGGA
>DATY01000032.1:13861-14255 GCA_002504905.1 Euryarchaeota archaeon UBA605
AATGATTGACATAACCTTGATTGTATCTCCAAATGCTGGGTCGTGCCGTGCTCCAAATATTACTTGTGCAGATGGAGAAAGCTTTGATGTCATTAAATCACAGACTTGATTTGCTTGTTCTAGAGTCATGTATGGTCCTCCAGTAACATGAATCAAGGCTCCTGTTGCACCTTCAATATCAATATCTAATAATGGATGATTTAGAGATTCATGAACCACCTCTTCAGGACCTTGATCTGATTCACCATAGAGCATCATTGTAACTCCTCCTCCTTTCATAATCGTTCTAACATCTGCGAAATCAAGATTAATCAGACTCGGTAGTGTAATAGTCTCCACTACTCCTTTTACAATTTCCGCAATAAGTTGATCCATTATACTAAATGCTTCATCA
>DATY01000013.1 GCA_002504905.1 Euryarchaeota archaeon UBA605
ATTTGATCAACAACTCCCAGAATAATGGCACTGGGTACTGCTAAAACAATAATTTCACAATCAGTAGTGATATCTTCAATTTGCATTGTAGCTTGTAAATCTGGAATTTTTGTATGTGGTAGATATTTTTTATTGATATTATCCGTCATTATTGACTCATATACCTCTTGCTCAATTGTCCATCCCATTACATTGTGTCCATCATC
The DNA here is from genome assembly GCA_002504905.1 of Euryarchaeota archaeon UBA605. GTDB lineage: Archaea > Thermoplasmatota > Poseidoniia > Poseidoniales > Thalassarchaeaceae > MGIIb-O2. The sequence continues at coordinate 207 of DATY01000013.1, forward strand.
ACACCATACTTTAGCAAGTGCGGTTCCCCAATTGCCTAAACCAATAATACCTATACGAGCCATAGTCATCCTCAATTTCGCTCGCTTTAACTTCCGGTTAAGACCCTTGGGTCTGAGAAGGGCTCATCCGTTGCATTCTTGACTCAAATGCCCTCCGACGAATACAAGCAGGGGTACCCGAGTGGTCAAAGGGGCTGGGTTTAGGTCCCAGTGCGTAGTGCTTCGCAGGTTCAAATCCTGTCCCCTGCACCATTTTTCTAATTTTTCAAGATATTTTATACTTTTTTATATATTCAGAACCGTTGACTTAATGTTCTGCGCCTTCTTCCATATATTATGGGTGAGGAGGGAACTGCATCCAAAGATTTGGAATCCTCTTCAGAAATCAGAAAAACCTCGGAAAATAATAGCATCGATAAAGAACTTGATAGGATTCGTTTACGTCGAACAGATAAAAATAAAAAATTCCCCAAAACCTTTGATGATGTCGTATTAATCTTTGGACTAATTGCCGGAATCGTATTTTTCGGAGGAGTAACTCTTCTATCTTCTGGAATGCTAGCAGGCGACTCAATTATTTTAGATGAGAATCTATCAAAAACACCTCTTGATACAGGAGGTGAGTGTGTAGATAATCAAGGAGCAGTTTCATTCAGTATTTTTATTGAAAATCATGATGATATTAAGATTAGATCAAAGAATGTTTTATCGGATAAATCATCTGTTATAGTTGTAAAAATAACGAATTATAGTGATTCGGAACCATATTTTGAATTTTATAAAAGCGGAATCGGAAATTTAGATTTTTCTTTTGAATTAGAAGATGGTGTTAATGATGGCCATTATGCATTATCTGCTCAAATTTATCAAGGTTCGGATGACAGTGAATTAACTGTTACAAACAAATCAACTTTTGAAGAATTTTCATCAGAACTTCAAAAGAATGGAGATGAAAAAATTGTAGATTTAGAAGTTCATGGCCATTCATTAGTGATTTCTGACCCAGAACCTAGAGATTGTTTTACGATGACTGAATTTGGATATTGGGGCTGGGCTTTAATGGCTGCAGAATGGGCTGGAGGAAGAGAAACTGCAATGTTGACTGGAGGTAGTGCTGGAGTTCCTGCTTGGTGGATGGCATCTATTTCCTTAGGGATGTCAATTTTCTTCTTGTGCGTCCAATATCCGTTAATGCATCGCATGTATCATCGTGAAATAGACGATATATTAACCAAGAAGCAACTTTTCCGTCTAATTCAACGAACTCTAGTAAAGTCTGAAGGAAATCTTAGAATAAGTATAAATTTTGATGAATTAAAAATGCAAGAACGAGCAATTTCAATAGACATCATTATTCCGTATCTAAGTACAAAAAAGACAATTGGTGAAGCTACGGATATTCGTGCTAGGTTAACTAAAGATTTACTTGAGGAGTTCTCTATTTTTGGTGAAATGAGACCACTACAGATTAAGTCGATATGCTTGGATGGGAAAAATAATACATCCAACAATGAATTCATTCTTTCCAGTGATCTTTCTCTAATTATTTCTGATAGAAGTCCTTTATCTGAAGATTATAGTTCATTTTTCTCAGGCCTTGGAGCAAACGGTAGACTGGAAGAAGAGATTATTCATACCCTAGATAGATGGTTTAGAAAACATAATCTTCTTGATTATGGTTCTGCTATTATTGTTGATGAAGAATCAGTTCTAATTAGAGTAATTTATACGCCGATGATGAAGTTTTCATATTTCCTTTACAGGAAGTCATTTATTGATATGCAAGATGACTTAACTGATTTCCTCATAATGAATTTGGAAGGTCTATTGGGTGATAGAGAATTAATTGTTAGTGCCCGAAATGAAAAGGCAACACTTTCTGATAGAGCGGTTGCCGGAAGAGTCGAACTTGGTTCTAATCAAGATGATTTAGTTGGTGAGGCTATGGTAGCAAAACAAGCTGGAATAACGGGGGTATTATTACAAAATCCATTTATGGGTGATATCTTATCTTCAGTTGAATATGTAGCTCATTCTAACAGATCTAGGATAGATAAATACGGCTTTTGGGGATTGATTGTTTTTGTATGGATTCCATTCATGGCCAGCGGAGTATTGGTGGGCGCTATGTTGGGGCTAGTAGCTAGAATGCGTTTCAGAAGAGTTCTCCTAGCCTGTTTAATCGGTGGATCAGCAGCTTCTATTACTTGGGCCTACACTGCAAGAGGAATCATAGAGTTCATGGAAAAATATCATGCTCAAACTTTTATTCCATTCTTAATTTTCTTAGCGTTTGTATTCACTTTCCTTCATCTTAGAAGGAATAAAAGAAGAAGAAGAGAAGAATTATTCCGAGAATCAATGAAGTTTTTTTCTGGAGTCTCAACGGGGTAAGTCTTACATTAACAGTATTAATTAGTGATTACATTTCGCCCTTAGTCAGGAGATGTTTAGATGTCTACATTGTTATTAAAGATGGAAGGATTAGAACGCCATTACCACATGCCTTCAGGTACTGTTAAGGCCCTTGATGGGATAGATTTCGAAATTAATGATGGTGAGAGGATAATACTTCTAGGGCCGTCAGGTTCTGGTAAGTCAACACTTCTAAATTGCCTATCTGCCTTAGATACACCTACATCCGGAACTTACGATTTTGCTGGTAAAAGTGTCCCTAGATCACCAAAATATGTCTCAGGATGGTGGAATCTAAGTTCTTTTCCGAAGAATCGAACTGCTCTCAATATCTTTGTTAATATATTAAGACCTTTAACCAAAGTTCTATTTTTCCCTATAGAATATTTTTCTAATTCAAGACCTATGGCGAAGGCTAGTGAAAAGGCAACATCATTTAGAAGAGAAAATATTGGTTATGTTTTCCAGTTCTTCAATCTTCTTCAAGATTTGACAGTGTTAGAAAATATACTTCTAATTCAGGAATTAGCGGATAGTCGTGATGTTAAAAGGGCAAAACATCTTCTTCGTCTTGTTGGTTTAGAAAATGAAATGCATAGATTCCCCGCTGAAATTAGTGGTGGCCAGCAACAAAGAGTTGCAATTGCTAGAAGTCTTGCAAAGAAACCTAGACTTTTACTTGGAGACGAATTGACTGGAAATTTGGACTCTAAGACTTCGGAGAAAGTAATGACAGTATTAGTCAAGGCATGTGAGTCAGAAGGAATAACCTGTGTATTCGTAACTCATGATGAGTCCCTAACCAAGTATGCAACTAGAGTTGTAAGAATAGATAGTGGAAAGATAATTTCGGATGAAAAAGTAATGTGAGGTGATTTCTTGTTTACATTACTAACAAAACGTTTAGCAAGAAGTTTATGGCGTACTAAAATTCGACTATTTGCGGTTACTTTAATGGTAATGGTTGGTGTATTTGCAGGAATTTCATTCGCTTCATATGCTCATACTGCAACTAACATGTATGATGATATATATGCGGATTCAGATGAGGGTGTTAACCTTCCAGATATCTGGATTGAAAATCCCAGTTGGGTCTGGGATGGAGAAATGTCTGAATTTATTTGTGAGGAAGTTGCTAATGAGTGGTTAGAATCGAATCTAGCTTTGAATGAATGTGAACCTCGTTTGATTTTAGACGGGGTGATGTTTCATGTTAATGAAGACGGTAATGAATCGATAATTCCCGCAGTATGGCATGGTATAGATGAAGGAAATATAGATCGAGTATGGATTCCTGATAATGATTGTTGTTCCGGTGTAATGGCTAGTGCGAATGATGAGATTGTGATTGATGTAAGAGTTGCTACTGGAATGAATCTTGATTTGGGAGATACTGTTTCTATAGGTTCAGGTACTGGCAGTATGAATTATACAGTAGTAGGTATAGGTTATCATTCCAACCACTTGTACTTCACTCAAGGTGGTTCATTATTCCCTTCACAACCTGGAACCTTTGCTACCGGATATCTAACAGCAGAGGGGTTAGAGAACCTAGCTAACCTTAGTTCAGGTACATCAAATCATCTTCTTATTGATATTGTGGGAACTCCAGAATATGATCTTCAATCTACCGATGAGATAGAAGGAGAAGAACTCTCAGCAATAATCGCTAAAATTAATTCTATTATGGAAGAAATTGATGACTCCCCTTCACTTGTTTACAGCAGATCTGGAGTTGATTCTGTAGAACTTCTACGTGCTGATGCTGAGGGTGCGATGACTACTTATATTCCCGTAACAGCTATGATTGCAATTGTTGCAGGGATTACAATATTTTTGAGTTTACAGAGGCTAATACAGTCTCAAGCAAGAGAAATAGCTATACTTCGAACACTTGGCATTCCACGTAATGTAATAATTCCGTCTTACATCATCATGCCTTTATTGATAGGTTTAGTTGGGTCTACATTTGGAATAATTTTGGGTTATTACATAGGTGCACCTGCTATGAATCAAATCTATGAGGATATAATCGGAATTCCGATAATGGAGTCTGCAGAAATCACTCCTCTAATTATACAGATTACTACGATGTCCCTGTTACTGGTTTTGATATCTGGATTATTCCCTGCTATTCAAGCATCAAGATTAGATCCACTTGAGATTCTTAGAGGAAATTATGAAATTAGGATTTCATCTAAAGGAATTCAGAAAGTAACATCCAGACTACCTTCTACGGTGGGTCTAACTATCAGATCTAGTATTAGGAAGCCAACTAGGCTCGCGTTCACATTCATTGCTGTAGGGCTTTCAATGCTAATTTTTGGAAGTATGACATTGATGGTTAGCACTATGGAGGAAGCTGTAATTGGTAATGTTGAAGATAACCAAAATTGGGACGCTCAAGTTGTAGTTCCATTCGGAGGGGAAATCGAAGTTAGTGCTTGGGCTGAAGATAAAGGTGCGATTCATGAATTATTATTAGAATTCCCAGCTAATGCGGAAGGAGATACACGTTATCTCATGACTTATGGTCTTGATGAAGTTTCCACTGATAGTACTTCGATGATTAATATAGACTTGAAAGAAGGCAGCCTTCCTTCAATAAATTCAGAACCACCGCAAGTTATTATCGACGAGGGGCTTCAGCATTTCCTTGATTGGCAAGTTGGAGATAGACAAACTCTGGTATTTGGCGCAACCTCATTAGAGATTGAAATCACTGGAGTTTCCCAAGGAGAGATATCTAGAATGGTTTACTTCCACAGACAAGATCTTTCTTCTGTAGTTGGAATAGAAGCGACATCGGTTTTACTCGATCTTCCAAATGGAGTTGAAATCGATAATGAGCTTGGTGAGATTTCTCTTGGAATCACACAAAAACAAGATTTGATTCAAACATATGAGACTCTTTTGGAACAGCAACAAGGGATTTTTGGCTCAATACTTGCCTTAGGGGTTATTATTGCAATCATTGTTTTATTTAACACTCTAATCATTAATCTCACTGAGAGAGATGTTGAAATTGCAACTCTTAGAGTACTCGGGGCTCCAATAAAAAAAATTGGTGCAATGATGTTAGGGGAACATATTGCGATAGGTTTGATAGGAGGTTTACTTGCTTGTATTTTTACTATTTTAGGCACTCAAGCATTGATTTCCTCATTCGTCCAATGGTCATTTTATTTAACAGTAAATTTGGATTTAATTATTGCATTAGAACTTATCGGAATCGTTGTTTTCATCTCGGCGATGTTAACTCCAATTGGAATTTGGCGTATAAGTAGGATGGACTTAGTTGAGAAAGTAAAAGATCTTAGTTAGTGATGTATCATGCGTATCGTAACTTGGAACCTAAATGGAATTAGGGCTGCAAATCGTAAAGGTCTTGATAATTTTATAGAAAAGATAGATAGTGATATTTGGTTATTTCAAGAAGTCAGAGCTTTACCTGAACAGATGCCCAAAGATTGGCAACCAATTGGTGGTCATGAGATTATATGGCATCCAGCTCAGAAAAAAGGATATTCTGGAGTATCAACTTGGTCCCGGATAGGAATCTCGGAAGAAGGACGCGGAATTTCTACCAACGTAGATATCGATGACTCTGAAGGACGAGTATTACATACAAAGCATGATAATCTTCATTGTATCAATATTTATCTCCCGAATGGTGGAGCGAGTATTGAGAGACAGAAATTTAAAGATCAATGGTTAGAAGATTTACTTGTTTGGTCTAAGAAATTTATTGACATAGAAGAACCTGTCTTACTATGTGGCGATCTCAATATTGCGCATACAGAGAATGATATTTGGAATCCCTCAGGTAATAGAAATACTTCAGGATTTTTAATACATGAAAGAGAATGGTTTACACGTTTTCTTTCGATTGGTTGGTATGATCTTTTGAGGATTGATTCGGGAGATGTTAAGGGTCCGTATTCTTGGTGGTCTAACAGAGGTCAAGCAAGAGTCTTAGATAGAGGATGGAGAATAGATTATGCTCTTGCCAATGATGCAGCATTGGAGATTTTCCAATCTGCAAAGATTCTCAGAGAGGGTGGCCTTACTGTTTCCGATCATGCTCCATTGATAATAGATTTAGATATATAATTATTATTTTTTGGAATATTTGTCTTATTTTTTAATACGATACCTTTCAAGAGTAAGACGGCGGGCGGTATCCATGGGAGAGGGCCTCATAGATCGCCTTGACAAAATTTTACCTAATGGTAGAGGTGTCTGGATACCTATGGATCATGGAATTTCATCCTATCCTGAAAAAGGTCTTGAGAATATGGGTCAAGTAGTTTCTTCTTGTATTTCAGGAGGCGCGGATGCTATTGTCTTACAGAAAGGTGCTTTGAGTCACTTTGTTAATACTACGGGCTGGAGTAATTTCATATGTCATGTTTCTGTTTCAACTGTGAATGCAGGGGATAAAGACCAATATAAAGTCAGAGTGGCAAATGCAGAAGAGTGTTTGATGAGAGGTGCTAACGCCGTCTCAGCACAAATTAATCTTGGAAATAAATTTGAGTCTGAGATGATTCAAGAAATGGGTAGACTGACTGGTGAAGCATTGCTATTAGGACTTCCAACATTGGGTATGATTTATCCAAGAGGGCCCATGCTAAAAATTACTGAAGGTGATATCACAAAGGGAGTTGCTCATGCTGCACGTGTTGCATGGGAATTAGGATGTGATGTTGTAAAAGTTCCTTGGACTGGTGACGTTGAATCTTTCAAATTAGTCTGCCAAGCAGTTCCTATTCCTGTTCTTATTTCTGGTGGTCCAAGAGATATTTCGTTTATTGAATTGCTCCATATTGTTGAGTTAGCAATCTCTGCAGGTGGATCTGGTGTTTGCATAGGAAGACAAATCTTTGGTGCTAATAATCCGGAATCCTGTATCAGAGCATTGAGAGCTATAGTTCATGAAAATTCTACTTCTATCGAGGCTTCAAAATTGCTTGAGAGGTGATGTTATGGAACTTTGGCAAGATTCTCATTCGGAACCTATTCATGAATTTTGTTCCAGAGTTTGGTCAGGTAGTGCATCTGATGTTGCGGAAGTCAATCTTGACGATGCTAATTCACAACAAGAAGCAATCTCCTTGATCGGTATGGTTCCTTGGATACTTGTTAGATGTTCTGATTGGACGATGATACCTTTAGAGAATTTGGTTTCAATTTCCCGAGGAACTGGGACGAAAATTTCAGTAGCAATTGATAAAATTATTGATTTGAATGGTGCTGCATTCGCTCTTGAACACGGTGTTGATGCAATCCTTCTTCAATCCAGTAACAGCGAAATGTGGAAAGCTGCTATAGAAATAACCTCGAAAAAAGAATCAATTATCTCAAACACTTCAACTTCTATTGATATGGATACAGGAAAAATATTTTCTATTGATTCTAGCGGTATTGGAGAGAGAGTTTGTGTTGATCTGATTGAAAGATTAGACACTGGAGAAGGCCTGGTCATTGGGTCCAATTCATCTCTACTAGCTTTGGTACATGGAGAGACGATTGAATCTCAATTTGTTCCGTCAAGACCTTTCAGAGTAAATGCAGGTTCTGTTCATTCTTACGTGTTGATGTCTGATAACTCAACACGTTATCTTTCTGAGCTTAAGGCTGGAGATGAGGTAGCAGTGATTTCCTCATCTGGAGAAATTAGAAAATGTATTATTGGAAGACTAAAGATTGAACGACGCCCCTTCATAATTATCAGATTTAAAACAGAAAATGAGGAAGAAGGTCAAGTTATCTTACAACAGGCTGAAACTGTTAGATTAATTGATAAGTTTGGCAATGCATTATCAGTAACTGATTTAGAAATTGGTGATGAAATAATAATAAGAAAACAAAATCAAATGAGACATATTGGAAAAGCACTTGAAGGAGAGGTGAATGAAAAATGAATATTCTAGCCGAAGCCGAATCCAATGCCGCGATTTCAATATTGCATGCAGTTGGCCTAAACAAGGGTTGTTCTGTAGGAATTAATCTTAAGGCAAATGTAAAGTTAGTTTCAGAACCTCAAGAAATTAAAGATGATTATCATCAATTATTTCAGTCTATTGAAATGGTTTGGAAAGAACATGGTCTTCCTCTACCTGATGTTTATGGCTGGCTAGTTTCGTCAGAAATTCCAGTTGGACAGGGTTTGAAATCGAGTTCAGCAATTTCTTGTGCGGCAATTAAAGCATTGAACAAGGCTACTTGGGCCGGTCTTAGTGATTCTGAAATAGTAGATATTGCTGTTTCTTCACAGCGTAAATCTGGATGTACAATTACTGGTAGTATGGATGACACTTGGGCTTCGATATCTAATGGGTGGAAATTAGTGAATCCTAAAAAATCTGCTGAAGAATCAATTATTTTAGAGGGTAAAATTGAAGATGAGATGATTATTTTCCTGATTCTTAGAGGGAAAAGGTCTGGTGAGATAAATGTCAGTAATTTTAAACAACAATCAAGAATCTTTGAGCGTGCATTAGATTCAATTTCAAATAACTCCGTCTTCCAAGCAATTTCGACTAATGGCTTGGCAGTTGCTGCTGCGATAGGAGATGACGAAGCAGTAAGAATATGCAATAAATTGATTGCTAGTGGGGCTATTGCGGCAGGAATTACTGGTTCAGGACCTGCAATTTCTATAGTTAGTTTTGTTAATGATTCAGAAATAATCCGTGAATCTCTAAGTGATTTAGGTTATGAAATAATTGAAACAACTTTTATCGATAATAATTTATTGGAGTTGATTTGATGAGTATGAAGATTGGTGACCGACTACGTGTAACTCTCTTTGGAGAAAGTCATGGTAGGTGTGTGGGAGCCTTATTGGAGGGCCTACCTGCGGGAACTAAAATTGATAATGAAATTCTTTTGGATTTCATTAATCGAAGAAAACCCGGACGTAAAGGGCTCTCAACTAGAGCTGAAATTGATGCTTGTGAGGTCATGTCGGGAGTACATGATGGATTAGCAACTGGCTGGCCTATTCTTCTAATAACTTACAATTCAGACGTTCGTTCAAAAGATTACTCATTCTTACCTGATCATCCCCGACCAGGACATGCAGATATGGTTGAACATATCCGTTCAGATGGTTCCAGTGATTTACGAGGAGGCGGTTCACAATCTGCAAGACTTACTTTCGGACTAGTTGCTGCAGGAAGTCAAGCACGAAGTTTACTTGATTCTGCTGGCTGGTCTTGTACAGCCCATTTATCGAGTGTTGGAAATATATCCTCCAGACCATTGTTTGAATTAGACAGGAATTCGCCCTTAGAAGATGGTACAGATATGTCAAGATTAAACTGTAGAGATCCTGATTCCGTTTCTAAAATGTCTGAGTTACTTGACTCTGTTAGAAAAGATCTCGACTCTATAGGTTCAACGGTTGAATTATTGATCGAGGGGCTCCCAATTGGAGTTGGTGAGCCATGGTTTGATGGTATAGAACCGGCTTTAGCTAGAGGTTTAATGGCTATTCCCGGTGCTAGAGCAGTTGAGTTTTCACACGGTTTTGCTACATCAAAAATGCGTGGTTCTGAAAATAATGATGCCTGGTATTTAGAAAATGGTGAACCTATTCTAGAGGGTTCAGAATCTGGAAATGCGGATGGTGCATTGGGGGGGAGATCTACTAGCGCTCCTATAAGAGTCGTAGTTCATTTCAAGCCCCCAAGTAGTCTTGCAAGAGAGCAATCAACTTTACATCTTCCAAGTGGTGAGAAAAAACCACTTAAAGTACATGGCAGGCATGATCCTGTTCTAGGACCTAGAGCAGTACCTGTTGTTGAAGCTGTGGCCATATTGGTAATTTCTGACTTAGGTCTAATTGGTGGATACTTTGAGTAATATTATTTGCCACTATTTTCTCTCATTTGCGCCAGTCTAACCGGTAAATTCACTGCAAAAGCTGATGCAACAACCATGAATACGACAGCAGTACCAAGAGCAACACCGTAAACAGATGTTAACTCAACACTCTCTGCTAACCTTGTTGCTGCTGCATCGCTTCCAAGTAGTCCAACAATTGATGGAATAATTAAATTTATCAATAGTGTTACTAAAGCCACTAATCCAGCAATCAATGGAGTAATCATTAGCGATCTATAATATTGCCTTGTTATTTTCTTTACATTCATAACATAGACTTCGCCAGTCCTAATTGACTTATCAAGCATTGAAAACCTAATTATTCCACTTGTTAGCTCTATGTACATCACTAGGAAAAGAGCATAAGAGATCAACAATAATTTCTGTGAAATCTCACCATCAGGTAGTAAATCTATCCCAAATTCAACCTTACTTCCAGCGAATCTAATCGTTACTAAAATTAGAATAACATACGAAATCAATATTGCGCGTTGTTCTCTTTGAAAGATACCATACATGCCTGCTATGAAACCTATCGCAATCAAACTCCAATGTATTAATGCACCAATTGAAGGTATGTCAAGAGTATTGCTTAGCCAAAACCAGGCTGTTCCTGATACAGGAGTAACCGTAAATGTAACAATTGAAAGTAAAGTTAGCGTAATTGCTGCAGACATCTGCAAAGTCTGTACTACTCTATCTGGAGGTAGGAATTTAGTTTTTGTAACTATTGGGCCACCAAAGAATGACTCAATTACTGATGGAACATGAACTTCAGGGATAGCATCTTTAGGAATTTCAGTACTACCTTTCATCCTACCTGCAGCCTTTTTACGACTAGGAGCGGATGATCTGATGGTTTTCCCATCATATAGGTGAGCAGTATCTGATTTTCCTTCTGCCATTAAATCACCTCAGAAACCTCTAGCACCTGAAAGAGCCGTATTCAACAGCATATCTGGTTCCCAATCCATGACATTAGCACCTAAACCTCTTAGTTCACTCATCAAGATGTCTCTTTCTGTTTTTAGTAATTCATATCCAGTCCTGTCTAATCTCCTAGCATCAAACTCAAATTCCAAACTACTTGGAGAAAGTATTGTTACATCGAAGTTTCTAGATCTCAGATCTCTAACAGCATCAATTATTGTGGGATCATCCTCTAATGGACTCAAAATAATAATTGGACTACCTCTGTTTATATGAGGTAGTATTCTATTAGTAACTACTTTCAAAGGAGTATTGCCTTTCGCCATTGCTCCAGCTAATTTTGTTAGAATTACGTACAATTGCTTTTTTCCTGTATCTCTATCTACCGAAACAATTTCATCTCCATAAACTACTACTCCAACTGAATCTCTTCTTGATAGGAAGTATTGAGATAAACTTGCGGCTGCTCTTGTACTGTAAACCAGAGAATTCCTACTGACTGGGCCTGTCTCAGAAACGGATCTACTATCAACTAACAAAATTATATCACTAACTGCATCTCTTTCAAATTCATTAACCATTAGTTTCCCGCCAGATCTTGCTGTAGCTTTCCAGTTAACTTTCTTCATTGCATCACCAGGAACATATTCTCTGAGATTATAAAAATTTGATCCTTCTCCAGGATTTCTAATATTTACAGCTCCAGTAAAAATTTTAGGTACTCTACTCTTAATTAACGCGTCCTTAATATCTTCCATTTTTGGAAATACCAAGAAATCATCATACAGATGAATTTCTCTTTCGTTATGGAAAAGGCCGAATGTATCTTGAATTCTTATACATACTGGACCTATTGTATAGAATCCTCTAAGTGGTGCTTCAATTGTATATGATATCTCGGTTTCCCTTTGTGGGCCTAACTCCATTAAAACATAATTGGCTCCCTTCTTAATTCTCATAACTTCAGGTACTCGATCTCTAACTTCCAGAACTTTGGAGAGATTGGATTTATTCTGGATTCTAATAGATACATCTATTTCACCATCTTCAAAAACACGAGCAGAAGATAGTTTCCTTAAAGCAACAAGATTCTGTAAAGCGATCCCGCCTGTGGCATTTTCATCATCTAATCTTCTTCCAGATGATGAAACATCTGCATTAGTAGTCCTAAAAGCAGCCCATGTAAGGAACGATAATAGAACAACAGCTACGGTAACTAATTGTTGATTTCTCAAAACTAAACCTAGGAGGTACAGAGCAATCGCTAGCGAAGCAAACATCGCCGATTTTCTACTCCATGCCATAAGCAAACCTCCTATTGTAGAACATCAGACAGTTGGAACTGGGACTTGTCTAAGAATATCCGAGATTACTTGATCAGTTTCTAGACCTTTAATTTGATGCTCAGGTTTCAGAATTAGTCTGTGTGAAACCGCTAAGGTAGCCACAGCTTTTACATCATCTGGAGTCACGAAGTCACGACCTCTCATAGCAGCAGCAGCACGACTTGTTTTCAGTAATGCCTGCGAACCTCTAGGTGAAGAACCAACTAGAACTCGAGGGTCTTCTCTCGTTCTTGATACTATTTCTACCATGTACATTCTAACTGCTGGGTCAACATAGACTTCTTCAATAGCTTGTTGCATAGCAACAACTCTAGCAGGGTCTGTAATTACATCAACTTCTACAGCATCTTTCTTCCTTTCAATACGTCTTCTAAGAATCTCATCTTCATCCGCTCTATCAGGATAACCTACAGACATCTTAAACATGAAACGATCTAATTGAGCCTCAGGAAGTGGGTAAGTTCCTTCTTGCTCAACAGGATTCTGTGTAGCCATTGTAAGGAAAGGCGAAGGTAATTTATGTGTTATTACACCAATAGTTACTTGCTTTTCTTGCATGGCTTCTAGTAGAGCAGCTTGTGTTTTTGGAGGAGCCCTATTAATCTCATCTGATAGTAAGAGATTACAGAAAATAGGTCCTGGTTTGAAACTAAATTCCCCCTTCTTTGCATCGTAGATATTTGTTCCGGTAATATCTGCTGGTAACAAATCTGGTGTGAACTGAACACGCTTGAAGTCACATCCAAGCGCATCAGCGAAAGTGTTGGTCATCAGTGTTTTTGCAAGTCCGGGGTAATCTTCGAATAGAAGGTTACCATTTGACAAGATATTAACCATAACATTGTCAATTACGTGGCTTTTTCCGATGATTACTTTCTGAACCTCTAGACTAATCGCTTCTGCGATAGCCCCTACGGCTTCCAGTTTTTCACTCATCTTCTTAGAACCACGAACGCTTTCGGCTTTCTTTGCATAACCCTGGCTAACCGCGTCTGCTTGCGGTGCTGCTGGTTTTTCTGCTGGTGGTGTTGCATTCATTTTTTTTCTCTCCAATTTCTAGTTTGTCTTACCCCATTTCCTTATTGCTATCATTAGTTGCCTTAGTTCTTGGGGTGAGTATGTTCGTGATTGGCTGTAAGCCAGTTCAACCAGCCTAGGGTCGCCTATCATTGCTTGGACCTCTGCTGGGGGTTTTGAAGCCATTTGGTCTCTAGTCAGGTCATGATGAACTCTGACTTTAGTAAATAGAGACTGCTTGACTCTGAGTCTGTAAGTACTTGGATCTAATTTTTTCGGCCTTTGATTAAATCTGGTCAAATCAAAAATATGTCTCCAATTTTCTTTTTCCGGTATAACCATCATTGAAACAAGTAGTAGTAAACCTACGTTTAGAACAACTAGCCATTTCAGGAAAGTGTTAGAAGTTAGTAAAACAACTGTTGACATTCCAGCTACAAATGGCGCGGAAATAGTTCCAGTAACGTGTCTACTTTCATCAAAGACTATTCGGAAATTGGAATTATCTTGTCTTATCTGACTAGATAGCTGAGTATTATCGAATTCCATCATTGAATGAACTAGCATTTGGAAGTAGACACTATTTCCATTCCAGTCATTATTATCATTAATCTCATTCATCCAGCATTTGGACTCTACTATGCCTTCACAAGAACTTCTCATTCCAGTAAGCGCAGCCGTATTAAAATCCCATAATCTATCTGAGAATGCTTCGTCATCAGAAACGAATACAATACTTCCAGTAACATCAATTTCCTCTAGTCCACCAAAACCTGCACTTCCTCTGACTTTGTCATAAACGGGAATTCCTGGATAGTCAATTCTTACCATTAAAGCCAAATCTCCGGGAGCAGGGTTCCTTACATCACTTGAATCACCATTCCCAATAATATCGATAAAGGCAGAAGAAGATGCAGTAGCTAAGATGTTAACTTCTCTTTGTGTTTCTGCATTATTCTGAGGCAAATCTTCGGATGTAGGTTCAAATCTAATTCCAGTAGGTGACCTAAACATAACTGGTATTCTACATGATTTCGGATCATTGTTAGAAATTTGGAATTCAGAACATCCTTTTCTAGCAGCTCCAGCCTCCATTTCATTAACATCATTTTCAACAGATGCAACACTCCAAACATTCTGCCAAACTGGATCTTTAATTGTATCATCCTCATTATACTCCAGCCAATGTTGATTTTGATCCAATAGTGGTTTATCAAAATATGAAACACCGAATTTTGCTGCCAATCTATTCGCGTTCGTATTATCTGCAGCAACTATAACTTTGCCACCTTTCTCAGTTACAAAATCATAAATTGCATCCGCAGCAGTTTCATCAATTGGCTTTTCAGGCGATACTATGACTAGCATAGTTCTGTGTGGATCTTTCCAGTCATTCACTAACATCGGAGTTGACATTGTGTTTGCTGTAAAATAACCCAAATTATTACTATCTTCAGTACATCGATCTAAATCATCTCCAAGATCGCATCTCATTTCACTTAGTTGCGCTAAACTATCGGATTCATATGCGGAGTAAGAAGTGTCTTTCCCTATCACCATTAACATAGGTGCTAGTAGAAGTAATACTACTGTAATTGCGATAGAACCGATTACAATAGTGTTGAAATCAAATCTATCATCATCCCCTTCAGTCAAAATAATCAAATCCATTTTCAGATGTAGAACATAGCCAAGGCTTACAACTGTTCAAGCGAGCGATGAATTACAGTTATATGTTGCTGCTATTAGTTCAGGTAAATTAGATTTAAGCAAGTAATATGGTGTTTTTTCCACACCCTCTCAGTATCCCTTTTCTAATGAAAAATTAACTATTTTTCCGATTATTATTAATGTAAAATAGTGCTAAACATGTTGAAAGCATAATTGCGCTTATTCCTGATGAAGGAAGGTTCGTATCAACTACCTCAGTTATGCTTTCTTCTTCGTCTTGATTTTCTTGATTATCTGTCGGCTTAGAAAGTGGTGGTTCGACGGTTATGGAAGTTTCATCTTCAGAAATTTTTGAAGAACCTGTATTCATTGCACCATTTGAATGAACTGTGATTTCCAACTTACAATTTTTCCTTGGATGACTCTGTGATGCAGTAATTTTCAAGTCCGCATTAGCGGCTCTATCTTTATCTAAATCAGTAACTAATAATTTATCTAGTCCATTGTCCAAAGTCATTAGAGGGCAATTATCCGATAAATCAATTTCTCCTACCTTATCTTTGATATTGCCATTGTTTGTCACGGTTACCCTAAGAATCATATCAGTTCCAGCATTCATTGGTCCAACTGGATCATCAATATCTACTGAAATCGAGTATATAGTTGGTATCTTTAAGTCTGCCATTGCTTCTTGATTTTCTGGTATTAGAACCTGAACCCCAGCTCTTGTAACTAAACTTGCAGTAATTTTCATCTCCTCTATTGAATTAGCCGCAAAATTATAAACATCTATATCTTCAATAACTAGAGAAAAAGTATCATTATCTCCTGCCTGTATTTTCTCTGACTCAGGGCCATCTTCTATTCCCTCAAAAGGCACTTCATACGTGAAACTGACTTCAATTTCAAACATTTGAGTATTATGAACGTAGAATTCTATTACTCTTTCTCCATCTTCATTGATTAGAAATGGATTACTTTCATCATCCCCAATGTAATTTATTCCTAATTCCCAATTACCCAGTTCAGGTTGTTCTTGTCCAGAACTAATTGTAGTGAAATTTGTCAGTAATATCAAACTTATGACGATACAGAGAAGTTTATTCATATTACTCACTCATTAACTCCTTACAGGCTCTCTTTGTTAATACCTTCACCATTTTTCTTCTATATGACGGAGTATACCATGTATTTTGAACAGGTTTAACGGCTTTCCTTATTTTTTCTGAGAGAAGTTTGATACTCTCTTCCCCATTCCAATTTTCTACTAATTCCATAGCCAAATCTTCATGATAGCCCGGAATAGATTCTAGGCCAGTTGTGGCTATTCTTAATTTCTCTAATTTCCCTTCCTTTTTTTTCCAAAGTGCAGCAACTCCAGCTTCTGGAAAATCCCAAGATTCTCTTTGACGTAATTTCTGATAGTCTCCTTTCCAGGTTAAAACTTCTTTAGGTATTGTAATATGAGTTAATAATTCTCCGGGTAATAATTTATTTTTTTTCATGCCATCTAACTCAAAAAAGTCAATAATCTCCATCTCTCTTTTCCCTGATACTGAAATAAGATGTACTTTTGCACCCATACACATCAGAACTGGTGCTAGATCAGCTTGATATGTTGCTACACATAATGTATTTTGATTAGGAATTACCCTACAGTCTGCTCCAGTGCCACAATCACATTTGTGACACCAATCAATTGTCTCTCTCCAATCTTCAGTTTGGTTGTACCAGTAGCATCTTGTATCTAGACAAATATTTCCTCCAACAGTTCCAGACCTCCTTATCATAATGCTAGCTATAGAACTAGCTGATTTTGCAAGTACTGGATGAGTCAACTCAGACTCAACCAAATCCTGTAGTCTAACCATCGCTCCAATGCTTGTCTCAGTAATTTGGGTTAATTGTGAAATATTTGCTAAAGAAATCACATTCTTTTTTGGATTAAGGTGCCACTTATAGTTAGGAATTAGATCAGTACCTCCTGAAATCCAATCAAAATCTTCCTCTTTTGATTGTATTTCTCGAGCAATTTCTATTGCTTCTTCTACACTGGTTGGCGAATATAGTTTGAATGGAGGCATTTTCATTTTTCCACCTCTCTCTTTCTTCTTTCAGTGTGAACCCAAGCACTACCTGCCAATCTTGGATTTTGTAAATATTCTTCTGAAGGAATAACTGTCACTTCCCAACTATCATCAACTTCATCCGGGGGAATTGTAGGATCCATGCCAAATAGTGCACCATTGTGATACGGTTCTATTTCAGAAGATAATCTTCTTTCTTTATCTCTTTTTGAGTGTTCATTTGCTCTTTTCTCAAGAACTTCTTGTAATTTCGAGTGTTTCAATGTAGGTACTGGTAAATCACATGGGTCATCAATTTCTAGTTCTCTACATTTTTTCTCTATATTCTTGTATAATCTATCTGGAGTGATTGGTAATTCATTTGTTCTAACTCCTATTGCATCATAAACTGCATTACATACTGCTGGTAAAATAGGTAATAATGGGCCTTCGCCAGCTTCTTTAGCACCAAATGGTCCTTCAGGGTCATTTGATTCTACAATGATAGGAGTAACATGTGGCATTTCATGTACACTAGGAATTTTATAATCAAGTAAATCAGTATTCATGAGATTTCCTGTTCTTCCATATCTCATTTCTTCAGAAAGAACTTGTCCCATTCCCATGTGACATGAACCAATTATTTGTCCTTTAACTGCAAGTGGATTCAGTGCTTTACCGCAGTCATGAGCGGCCCAAACTTTCTCTACTTTTGTTTGGCCAGTTTCAATATCAACTTTTACTTCAGCCACATAAGCCGAAAATGAATACGCTGGAGCCAAACCAGCGGCAGCACCTTTGTGAGCTCTACCCATTGGAGGTGTTCTGTAGGCTCCTGAGGCAACTAAAGCACCTCTTTCTTCCTGTGCTTTATGTAAAGCCTCTAGATAAGAAACACCGATAGCAGGGTCATCTTTTCTAAATATTCTACGGTCCCCAATAACTAATTTTTCAATTGGTGCTTTAGTGATATCAGAAGTTGCCTGTAACAAATCTTGTCTAATTTCCATAGCAGCAGAAATCGCTGCATTTGCATTCATGAATGTGACTCTTGATGAATAAGAACCTAAGTCAACAGGGGATGTATCCGTTTCTCTAGATTTCACTCTAATCATGTCTAGTGGTAATCCTAAAACCTCAGCCACAGATTGAGCTACTACTGTGTCTGAACCTTGTCCAATATCGGCAGCTCCTGTATGTACTGTCACTCCACCATCCATGTCTATTTTCAGATGAACAGTTGCATGTGGGAACTTATTTGGGTCCCAATGTATAGGAAGTCCACTTCCAGAAATGAAGAATCCACATCCTATTCCAATTCCATGGCCTAGAGGCATTTTTCTAAATTTATCATTCCACCCTGATTCTTCTTTCACTCTTTCTAAACATTCTCTCATTCCTATACTAGTTACTCTGAATCCAGTAATTGTAGCAGAGTGTGGTGGTAACAAATTGGCCAATCTAAAAGATATTGGATCTACTTGTAATTGCTCAGAAATATCGTCAATTCCAACTTCTACAGCACATCGAGAATTTACTGCACCATGTCCCCTCATGGCTCCGCTAGCGGGTTTATTTGTCCATACCCTTGCTCCAGTGTAATGGAATGCACCAATTTCATAAGGAGCAGTGTGAAGTACTCCATTGTAATATGTGGTAACATGTCCGAAAGATGCGAAAGCCCCTCCATCGATTAATGCGTCCGTTTCTATTCCACATAATCTCCCTTCATTATCTGCATGAAGATTCATTTCAATGTGGGAGGGGTGTCTTCCTCTATTAATCCAATAGACTTCTTCTCTATCGAATGTTATTCTAACAGGTCTTCCTGATTTACGAGCTAGTATTGATGCGCACATTTCATGAGGAAAGGGATCTGATTTGCCTCCAAAACCTCCTCCTACAAAAGTTCTATGAACATTAATCTGATGCATTGGAATTTCCAGTACATCTGCTAATGCTCTGTGGACATAATGAGGAACTTGCTGAGGTGTGTAAAGTGTCAATCTTCCAGAAGGGTCCCAATCTGCAACAACCGCATGGGGCTCGGTTGCAGCATGATTTACTCCATTAAAGAACCAATTTTTTTTATGACTAGCTATAGAATTTTTCTCCATTGATTTGACATTACCAAATTCTTGAAACACCCTCTTCTGTATATTCGCTTCTCCAATATGATATTCTCCTCTATCATGAATAGGAACTTCAGAGTCTTTCAATCCATCTTTCATGTCATGGATTGAGTCCAGAATTTCATATTCAATTTTCATTAATCTAACAGCTTCCAATGCTGTCGCTTCATCCTCTGCTGCAACACAGGCAATTAGATCTCCTATGTGTCTAACTCTATCAACTGCCATTGCATGTTCATCTTTTGTAACTGGTAATACTCCGAATTTATTCTTAGCATCTTCTCCAGTGGCTATTGAAATCACTCCGGGCAATTTTAATGAATCTGATATATCGATAGATAATATTCTTGCATAATGATACGGTGATCGAACAATTTTACCAATCAATTCATTTGGTAATCTAATATCGTCTCCATATTTTGCCCTACCAGTGACTTTCCAATTACTATCAACAAGTGACGTAGATTTACCAACAATTCTTCCAGTAATCAACTTATCATGCCTATGATCGCCCCAAGGTTGCTTTTTCTCTCCTCCTTGACTTTCTGGAATCATTTTTTCATCCCTAGGTTCACTGAATGAATTCTTTCCGCCTGATCCTGGTCTAGAGAAAGAAATTTTTCCTGGTTGTTGTCTGTAACCAACCATCTCATCTTTTTCATCTTCAGACATTTATTTCCCTCATTTTTCAAATCCCGGATTAGGGTTACTTTTTGGATTAGTAGAGTTGTCGATATTTTTCCCTGACATTAGAATTTCACTGGCGGCTTTTACCGAGTCAACGATTTGTTGATATCCCGTGCATCTACATAAATTCCCTTCGATTGCATTTTTAATTTCTGAATCATTTGGTGAAGGATTTTTTTCCAGCAATGATGAAATTACTACTAAGAATCCTGGTGTACAGAAACCACATTGACTTCCACCATATTCACTAAACATTTCTTGTATTGGATGCAAATGATGTCCTTCAGCTAATCCTTCTACAGTAGTAATTTCAGAACTTTCAACCTCTTGAGCTAAAACTAGACAGGATAGTTTAGGATTTCCATCGACTAATACTGAGCAACATCCACATGTGCCCATATCACAACCTCTCTTGACACCAAGAGTTCCAACCTGATCTCTCAAGACATCTAGGAGAATAGCGTTACTCTCAACATGTTTTGAAATTTCCTTACCATTCACTGTTGCTTTCCATGGTATTTTTTCAGGACCAGGAAGCATTGGAAGACGTATGACACTCATGCTAACATCTTCACCAGATGGGCTCACCATTTTAGCGTTCGGATAAGTGACTTCTGCTTATTCGAGATCCTTCATTACTTTATTCATAATTTCTACCTCGGCTCTCCTTATGTGTTCGCCGTAAGTACTTCTTGCCATATTCATCTCATCTGCTAGCTGTTTTAGAGTAACATTTCTATCCATGCTGTAGAATCCTTTTCTTGTCGCATGCTTCAAAACTTCTATCTGTCTATCAGTTAGAATTGATTCCCAAATACTTCTGTTGTCTTCTTTTTGGAAGGTTTGAACTGAAATATTATCTGGAGGTAAAACCATTCTGATTAATCGGATGAATCTACTTACAGATTTCGATAGTCCTGAAATCCTTAATTCCATTCCATTTTCTTCAGAAATTCCATAGGGTGGATGTATGTGAATGTTTGATAACTCAATTGCTGAAATTGCTAATGGATGTGTACAAAATAAACTCACTAGTACCCCATCATCGTTTTCTTCATGAATTTCTGTTATTTCGAAGTTATCTAATTTTGAAATACTCTCTATATTTTTTCCTTCTTTTAGTTTTATTTCTGCTAATTGGGTAACACTTTTTTCACTAATTGCTAAATGTCCTAATATTTCCATTCTTTCACATAATTCTAGTATCTCAGAAATTTCCTTAGCGCCGTGTAATGAGGAAGTTTTCCACCTCAATATCACCTTACGCATACTATGTGGAATGTTCTTTTGTTATTGAACCCCTCGGTAATTATTAATTCCAGTAAGTTTCCCGTATTTCTTGATTAGTTTCCATACATAATGTGACATCTGAAGGCCTATCTGGTTGAATTGACTGACCATTTAGATGATTAATGATTGGATTTACATTAGATTCATTCACTACTCCCCAGCCAATTTGTGTACAAGGAGCCACAGGAGAAACAGGAGTAGTTCCAGAAAGTGGGTCCCAAGTACTGAACGATGGGTACCAGGCCGAAAGATTGAGTGCATCTCTAATGTGAGCTTGAGAAATATTCATATTTTCGCTATTTACTAAGTATCCATCTCTCAAATCGGGGTCAGCACCAGAAGAGAAATCACCAGACTCAGTTCTTAGATGTTGAATAACCTTTGACAAAAGTCCTGCAGTTCTTGGAGTTGCAAATGAAGTACCACTTGTTTCATGATATCCGTCAATATCATCGTGATTCGGCAAAACCTGAGTCCAATCTGCGGCGATATCTGGGTATGAACCACTCATAGTTTCTTTCTGGTCATCACCTTCTTCAGCATAACCTGAAACTCCTATACTCCAAGGAGGTCCGGCAGTTGAATCTTGAACTGCTGGAGATGGTGTATTATCAGCAGCCCCAGTATGAATTTTTTTCTCTTGTACAACAGCAACTTCAGTCGCGTCCTCTATTCCAGGGACTGGAATCGAACCTATAGGTCCAAAACTAGTACTAATTATATCTACTAATGGCTGATTAGCGGCGGCTAATACTGCAGCATCGCTGAATCCTTCAACAAAGAAAATTATTGCATCGGGATTTGCATCCAGAACAGCCCCAGTTACTGCGGTGCCATGCCCGTCCGAAGGGTCATCAAGGATTGGTATGTCAGTATTATCATCAGGAGTGGTACCGATTATTTTTGTTCCTGGGAAATATACTATGTCAGTAGAATTAATATTATCCCAGCACATTTCTTTATCAGCATCATATCTTTCTTGCCAAGTTCCAGAAAATGTTAGTTGACATGTCATTGTAACACCCAGCCCTTCTAGTAGCCATTCAGGGTAAGTTTCATTAGTTCTGAAATGATCATGATACACATTAATTCCTGTGTCAATAGGAGCTACAATTGAGTAATTCCTGAATGTATCATCATCTTCAATCAAGGTTTCTTGTGTTGAATCTTCAGCAATACATCCACTAAGGGAGGACATCATCATTATGAGGACTAATGATACGCTCAGTTGTTTCATTAATCAACCGAACCGTTATGTCTTTTTCAGTTCTCCGTGTGAGTGATTTTTCTTTCTAATGCTAGAATTTCAGCACATACTGCTAATCCAATTTCCTCAGGAGTCACAGCGCCAATATCTATTCCAATAGGGCATCTAGCATTCTTAAACCATTCTTCTTTTACACCATCAGCAATTGCAGCCTTCTTGAACGACTTCCATTTCGAAGTCGAACCAATTGCTCCAATTCTAGGAATTAATTCATCCTCTCGTAGTTTTAGTAATCCCAATAATAACTCTTGATCAACTGACCAGTCATGACCCAGTAATAGAATATCTGAGAATCTTTGTATAGATTGTGAATCTTCTGATTTCAGAAAGTCATTTACACTCATTGAGATATTTTCATTAGAATATGGATATTTTTCTGTATTAGAATATTCCTTTCTAACATCAAAAATAGAGTAATCCCATCCTAGAGAATCAGCAATTAGTGCAACGCATCTACCTACGTGGCCTCCCCCTGCAATCAAAATATGAGGCATTGGCTCAATAATCTCCAGACTCACTTCCACTTGCCCACCACATAGACTGTCAAGCGGTATCCCTTCTTTTCCCTTCGCATCCTTATAGAGATAAAATGTCTCAATTTTCCCGCCTTTTTTCCGACTTAAATTTATATCTTCATTCAATAATTCAATTAATTTCTTTTCAATTTTTAGTTCTAGTCCTGCACCACCTACTGTTCCAAAATTTTGCATTTTTGAATTTATTGCAAGTTTGGCACCCGGTTTCCCAGGTACACTTCCCTTCGCAGAAATAATTGTTGCTACAGCAACTCTTCGTCCTTGTTTTACTTCGGATAAGACCCAAGATAAGACATGAACAGACACGTTCCTCTGAAGGGGTTCTACACTTTTTGATTTTGCATGTGTAATTACAAATTATGTTCTCTGGTGATTTCTCTTAATTTTTCTAAATCTTCTGGAAAATCTATGTTTAGATGTAAATATTCGTCATTTACCTCTATTTTTATTGGTTCGATAATATCTCTTAGAGGAGTTGAAGGATCACTTGAGAGGATTCCTTCACAATCCTTTCTGGATAAAATTACAGGATGTCCTCCTTTACCATTTTTGCTTGGACAAGATGTTTCCTCCGAATTAATTAATTTCTCAATAGTTTTATTTGAGAAACCGGGTCTATCTACCGGTACTATCAAGCATCTCTCACTTTCTAGTTCTTTTATTCCACATTGTATACTTCCAGTTCTACCTTCCTCTGGTTTCATATTAACGATTATCTTCTCTCCTAATTTTTCCATTTCAATGACTAAATCTTCCCGAGTTACAATGATTACCCTCAGATTGTTCCTTTTTAACTTCTCAATCAAAATTTCAATCAAGGATTTTCCATGAATATCAACTAGTGCTTTTGGCTCACCAAGTCTTTTACTGGCTCCAGCAGCAAGTAGAATTGCATCAATTTGACTCAAACTAACCACTATTTACATTATCTTCCTGATTCTCTATATTTACAGGCCATTCTTCGTTTTCATCTTCAATAATTTCCTCAGAAAATAATCCAGATTCCTTTAATTTCATTGTTGCAACAGTTAATGCTACAAATAAAATTATCACTAAGGTAGAAAGTAAGCCTATTATCAATGTCAGATTATCAGATTCGCTACTACTTGTTTCAATCTTTTCTTCACCCATGATGCTAATACCTACTGCAAGGTTGGTTGAGGCTTGATCTCCAGAAATTGCTCGTACCAGAATAACCTGGTCACCTTCAACTGTGTTGTTTGGGAGGAATCGAAGTCGGTCTACAAGAAGGCCATGAGTTACCTCAAACTGCTCGTTACCTGCGGCAAATTCAGACAAATCCATCCAATTATCTCTCATGTCCCAAGTTCTCCACTGTACTCTCTGAACGCCCCCTTCAAGATTGAATATTATGGATTCTCCTTGTCCAATATGAACACGATTATCTTGACCATAATTGCTGTCTAGTGTTACGTTCAAAGACATACTTAGTTCGTAGAAGTAATTCGCCGCTTCTTCGACTGCAGGCTGGGCGTTAACATGGCCATGACCATACACGTTATTTTGTCTATTCTTGGGGATTAAGTCCTCAGCACAAGGCTCGTTAGCCAGCATATAATGGCATTGTCTGTAAGTAGATGTTTCTTGCATTATATTTCTAATATCGAAAGGACTTAGATCTGGATTGGCTTGGTACATTAGAACAGCTACCCCCGCTGCTCCTGGTGTTGCCATACTTGTTCCTGAGAGCGATACATAGCCATCTCCAGTATTTGCGTCAGGGGCATTAACACTGCTTCCAACAAATGCTATGTTTGGTTTGACTCTCCCCTCTTCTGTGGGTCCTTGGCTCGAGTAAATTGCAATAGCAGTATTCTTGTCTAGAGATCCTACAGTGATTACATCCTCCGCACTACCTGGAGTTCCTATTGTTGCAGATCCACCACTATTTCCAGCTGCAATGAACAGAGTCACTCCAGCTCTCATCATTTCATTTGCCATTCTGTTGACTGACTCCTCCTCTGATGAGGTCCACTCAATTGCTCCAGTTAGAGCTCCGAGACTCATACTGGCCGCTCTGATATTGAATTCGTGTCTCTTTTCGACGGTCCATTCCATTCCAGCCATAACTGCGGCGAAGGATCCGCTTCCGCCTCCATCAAGTACCTTGACTCCTACCAAATTTGCCTGGGGGGCTACTCCTACATGCTGGTAGTTAGGAGCACCTGTCCCAGCTGTGATCCCTGCACAGTGAGTGCCGTGGCCATTGTCATCATAGGGAAATATCTCTGTTCCATTCGTTGCACCGGGGTTGTTAATCGCATCATAGAATGCGACTATTTTAGGATCATTTGTCATGTTGTTATCGTCTAAATCGTCCAGAGCAGTATGGTTACCGTCGATTCCAGTATCAATGATTGCCATTGTCACTCCAGAACCAGTGTAGCCTGTATCTTGCCATACTAGATCTACACCATGCGCCGGGACTACATCTTCCATCTGAACTTCTAATCTTCCATCCAACTCAACAAAGACAACTCCGGGTATTTCTAGTAATTCATGTATTCTATTCAACTCAATAGTCCCAGCAATAGAATCAATCAGCCAATATCGGAATTGTGTAACGAACCCAACTTTACTTTCCAATAGCAATTGATCAATTTCGGTAGGAGAGTGGTCGAAGTCTACAATGACTGAAATTCGGCCCTCTTCATCGAGATATTGGTAGTGTCTATTTTCTGCTGCTATCCAAATAGCATCATGAATTCTATCTTTATTTTCATCCATGTTTGTATTTTCCCACCATTTTATTTCATCAGAATAGTCATTCAAGTCATCCACTTCTAAGGATGATGAAGATGCTATCAGAGGGACGACTAATAATCCTAGAATCATTACTGCAGTCATTCTTCTGACTAAATCTACACTTCCGCTCATATTATCAAATGTCGCGATTATTTCATAAGTATTGAATGAAACGGTTAACTGTTCTTAATTTCAAACTAATTTTGAAGCATTTCTCTACTGATTATTAGTCTCTGAATCTGACTTGAACCTTCAAAAATTTGTACAACTTTTGCCCCTCTCATTCTTCTTGCAACTGGATATTCTTCTGAGTATCCATAACCTCCAAAAATCTGTACTGCATCTGTGGTAACTTCCATTGCCATATCTGCTGCAAATCTTTTTGCATGTGCTGCATCTAGAGTATTTCTTTCTCCTGAATCTGCTTTCATAGCGGCCTTCCAAACTAACATTCTAGCGGCTTCAATTTTTGTAGCCATATCTGCCAACATGAAAGAGATTGCTTGATGTCTGATTATTGGTTTATTGAATGCATTTCTTTCACTTGCATAATTCATAGCTTCTTCCATCGCTCCTCTCGCATTGCCAACTGCATGTGATGATATGCTCGGTCTTGAAAGGTCAAATGCTTCCATTGCATTCATCCAACCATCATTTTCTTTGCCCCCAACTAAATTTTCCATTGGGACACGAACATTATTGAATGTCACAGATCTTGTATCCGAACACCGCTGACCCATGTTTTCCTCTTTCTTACCCAACTCAACACCTTCAAGATTTGAATCGACGATAAATCCACTCATTCCTTTGTAACCTAATTCTTTGTTAGTATAAGCGAGAACGAAAAACCAATCTGCATGACCCGCACCTGTTATCCACATTTTCTGTCCATTAATGATGTAATGTTCTCCATCCTTGATAGCCTCAGTCTGAATTGCTTGAACATCGCTTCCAGCACCCGGTTCAGTAACACAATAAGCAGCAATCTTACCTTCAGTTACCATTCTCAGATATTTCTCCTTTTGAGACTCTGTTCCTCCAGTAATCAGAGGATAGGATGCTAACATTGAGCTTCCAGCAGCAGTTGCAAATCCTGGATCTCCAAATCCTAGTTCTTCCAGAACTAATACTTCCTCAAAAGACCCCATTCCGCCTCCACCATATTTCTCTGGTATTTTCAGAGTTAATAATCCAAGATCATTTGCTTTAGCAATGGCCTCTATTGGGTATATGCTTTCCTTATCCCAATGAGCAGCATTTGGTTTTATTTCTTCATTGGCAAAATCACGTGCCAATTCTCGTAACATTTGCTGTTCATCAGTCAGTTCGAAGTTAACCATGATACTTCCAAGCGGCATTAAGTCTTAGCCGTTCTGCTCGATATTATTCACATTGTGTAGAGTAATGTCATGTATGTTAAGTAACCAATGACCATTGATACACCTAATGATTTTGTTATTTTTCGCTCATTTAATAACATTGTAGCGATCAACCCTGAAGTTACTATTACTACCCAAATATCTCTTGCCGCAAATTCTTCTGATACAATTATTCCTCCTGCATAAGCAGATGAGACTCCTAGTATTCCAAGTATATTTATGACATTTGAACCTAGAACATTTCCTATTGCTACGCCCTTATGCCCTCTTAAAGCAGCAATAATAGTCACTGCTAATTCCGGCAGTGATGTACCTAATGCTATCACACTCAATCCTACAATAGATTCAGAAATTCCAAAAGAATCAGCAATTCCAACAGATCCTTCAATTAAAAATTCAGCACCCAAGACAATCATTACTCCGCCTAAAATTGTAATCATTGTAGCTAATAACAAATTGTCTCCCATCCAAGTTTCTTCTAGTTCTTCATCTAGGCCTAATTTTTTTGAATAATTATAAGAATAGAAATAGTAACTTATTAGAGCAAGAATCATTAAAATACCTATTATCTGGGTTATTTCCCCTATTATGACGGTTATAAGTAAAATGATTGAAGCTATTATTACTGCCAAAGCATCTTTCTTAATCCCAACTCCTGGTTTATCGCAAGCACCTAACATAGCAGCCGTTCCTAAAACCAACATTATGTTTGCAACATTCGATCCAAGTACTCCTCCCACTGCTAAGTCAACAAGATCTTGGTTATTGCTACTCACTGCATTTATCGTGACGGCTAATTCAGGTAATGAAGTTCCAACTGCAACTATAGTAAAACCGATTAATAGAGGTGAAACATTCATCTTTCTTGCTATTGTTATTGCACCCTGAACGACACTTTCTCCACCAAAAATTAGGAATATAAAGCCTAGAACTACTAAAATTATATCTGGTAAACCTAAAAAAACATCTATCATTTTAATCACTATTTATTTACACATTCTTTTTACATGTCTTGATACAAGTTCCACGGTAGGAATTGTGTGGTCTTCCAATGTAGGTGAGAATGGAACAGGTGTATCAAGAGCCCCTATAACTACTGGTGGGGATTCCATATCCCAAAAACTTTCTTCCATTACTCTACTACTAATTGTATGGCCTAATCCTCCAGTATACTGCGACTCCTGAAGTACTATCATCTTCTTGGTTTTCATCACAGATTTAATACAAGTTTTTGAATCAAATGGCAAAATAGTCCTTAGATCAATGATTTCTAATTCTATTCCTTCATCTGACATCATTTCTGCGGATTTGAGGGCAACATGGACCATTGCTCCCCAAGAAATGATGGTCAAATCTTTCCCTCCTCTGATTACTTTTGCTTTCCCTATTGAAGAATCATTATTTTCTAACCTTTCTATTACTGATTTTGTATCGATAATCTGATTTATTGAGTCCCCCCATCCTGTTTTGCCTCCTCCCAGACCGTATAAACCAAGATGTTCAAGGAAAACTACAGGGTCGTTTAATTCATGGGATTCGATCAATAAATCATATGCATCTTGTGGATTACTTGGGAATACGATTGTTAATCCCGGATCGTTCATGAACCATGATTCAATCATGTTCGCATGAAATGGACCACTTCTCGTTTTCGCCCCCAATGGTATCCTGACTGTCAATGGTACATTCGCTCCCCATCTCCAACGAAGTTGTGCCGCATTATTTACAAGAGCATTCATAGCCAGTGCTGCAAATCCTCCAAATTGAATTTCTGCTACTGGCCTCATTCCTCCTAATGCTACTCCAGTAGCCGAATTTATGATAATTGATTCAGAAAGTGGCATGTCCAGAAGTCTGCTAGAATGACCTTTGGCCTTTAGTGGAATATTCATTCCAAATGCTCCTGCAACTTCCATATCTTCTCCCATGAATATGATTTTTTCTCCATGCCTTTCGGCTAAAGCAACCATTGCATTTTGAATGGCACGACTGTAAGTTGAGGAGTTTGGAGCACTAGAAAATTCAATTGCTAACTCCCCATCATTTAGTGGACCCTGAATGATTTCTTTTGCTACTTTTTCAAACCTTTCATACTGTTCAGAGTGTGATTCTGCATCATGTATTGATGTAATTCCTTTCGTCACAGTATTGCCTTCTGGCCAGGGCATATGTTCCATTATTTTCCTAGCCGAATCCACAAAATCTTGTTCTTCTTCCTCCATAATCCTCAACTGTTTTTCACTGGCTCCAAGTGATATACAATGTTCTCTATGATTTGGAAGTGGATCTTTTTCAGCCCAATATTTTAACAATTCTC
Organism: Euryarchaeota archaeon UBA605; assembly: GCA_002504905.1. Classification (GTDB taxonomy): domain Archaea; phylum Thermoplasmatota; class Poseidoniia; order Poseidoniales; family Thalassarchaeaceae; genus MGIIb-O2. Next base: position 29,919 of record DATY01000013.1, read on the forward strand.
TACCTACATATCCCGGTGGATTCCCAGTTACGGATCCTAAATATAAGTCATCATGATGATGTGCATGTCCACACCCTCTCATTGTCTCGACATGAATCAAAGTTGGCCCTCCTCCATCTAGTGCAAATTCTCTACTCGTTGCTGTCGATGCATGAAATTGAAGAGGATCTGATCCGTCAATTGTCCATGCTGGAATTCCCATTGCGTGCCCCTTATCTCCAAATGTTTCTGCTCCAGATTGACCTACAGTGAATGTATCCAGCGCAATTTGATTATTCTGTATCATGAATGCTATTGGTAAACCTCTAGCTCCAGCTAGATTCATCGCTTCCCAAAACTCTCCGTTACTGCTACAACCTTCTCCTACGGGGGCCAGATGAAATCTATCAACATCTAATAATTTTGCAGCAAGAGCAACACCTGTTGCTGTTGCACTGGCAATTGGAAGAGGTGCTGTAGGTGGTAGGATACCTTTTTCCCAATTACCTATGTGTAAATCGCGCCCTCCTGAGTCCAAGTTACCACCGTCCATGTATGAACCAGATTTCCCCATTTGAGCAGCAAAAATCTCTAATGGAGTTTGACCAACTGCCAATGCTAGGCCAACATCTCTAATCATTGGTGCGATTACGTCCGCTGTATGTCTTTTTTCAGCAGATAAATCAATTGCTTTTTTGAGTGATGTAGCACAACCAACCACTCCTTCTTGCCAGGTCGAACGGAAACCTTTCCCTCCAAATTTTCCACCATCAGGCGTAGTTATTCCATTACTGAATAAATCTTTCAAGTGTTCATCGATCGCCCTTGTCCTAGTCATCCATCTTTGCCATTGTAAATGAGTCTCCAAATTAACACTTGAAGCGTGGGCTATCCTTCTGAGACAGAGTTTTATGTCTCTGATGAACCTCTTTTTCCTCCTATTTAGGTATAATTTGGTATTTCTTCTAGGAATTATTTCTTCTTCTCCAATAATTGATAATTCTGGCTTCCATATTCTTTCTTCCAAGGATTTCGAAATTTTAGTACAAAATTCTTGAGTTAATTGATGATATCTTTTCCCATCGAATTGGGAAGGAGGTTGTATTTTCTTCCATTCTTCTGCAATGAACTCCAAGTATCCATCATGCCTCTCAGCTACAAAACGCAGTAATTCTTTCCTTACCTTTTCTTCGGGTAATTTCTTACTAAAAGATAAAGCCTCTTTCGGACTCCAATCTAATCCCCAAATAGGTGGTAGCTGTTCTTGAGATGTTTTTTTTGTATTTTTTTCAATATCATCTTCCTTCTCAATAAGTTTTTCATTTCTTTTCTCTGCTTCGGCAATAATCAGGTCATAATTAATTGACGTATCTCTTTCCCAGATTTGATAATTCCTTTTGCGCCCCTTGCCCGATTTCGACCGATTTAGAGTAAACCTAGCTCTTTTATCACAATTGCTGCATTTCCGATCTATTTGATTCGTATCGTGATCTCTTGTTTTCCATGGTTCGTAGTTTCCACATTTTGAACATAGCCAAATCCCTTGTCGCGCTATACTCATAACACTCCCGAAGTTCATCAAGTACTACAACTAATCGCTCTACAAGGCACTAATGTGGTATTTTCTTTCTAATTGTGGTATCTTCTATTTTATAAATTCATATTTATGTGTAAAATACCATATTAAAACGATTGACTAGAAAGTAAAATACCATTTATAACTAAAAAATTCTATAAAACCAATAAAAAGCACATTATTTGTAATTAAATACCACAATTAAAAAACATACTGATATTTAAAATACCATAATAATTAATATCTAGGGACACTTGAATCAATAGTAGATGACCATAAATGTATACCTCCTGAAAGATTGTATACATCCATAGGATAATTACCTGATAATTTAAGGAAATTTGCCACCATAGCTGATCTAGCACCACTTCTACAATATATTACTATTTCTCGATCTTTTGGTATTTCATCAATTCTTGATGGAATATCTGTATGATCTATTCTTAGACTTGTATTTGGTAAGCTAACAATTTTTTCTTCCGATTCCCTTCTCACATCCAAGAAGAAAGGCTTCCATCCATTTTTCAGTTTCTCCACATACTCAAGTGGACTTATCTCTTTCATATTTTCACTATTATGAGAGGCATCTAATGATTCTTCCTCATCTAAACTCAGCGCACAAGAAATCGCCTCTTCTGAAAGTTCAGTAACTTTTTCTCTATCTTTATTCATACTGTATCTAAGTTTTCTAATATTCATTGTTTGAGTGTCAATCAATAATAATTCATAATCTAGAATTCCATCCATTTTAAGAATAATTTTTAGTACCTCATTAGCTTGAAATGAACCTACAATTCCGGGCAATACTCCTAAAACTCCGGCTTCTGCACAATTTGGTGCTAATTCTGGAGGCGGTGCTTTAGGAAATAAATCTCTATAATTGGGGCTACCATTCAGATTGAATACTGAGACTTGCCCCTCAAATCTATGGATACTACCGAAAACCCAAGGTTTACCTAGAATTTCACAACAATCACTAATTGTATATCTGGTTGCAAAATTATCTGTTCCATCTACAATAATGTCAAATTTACTAATTATTTCTTCAGCATTTTCAATTGTCAATCTACTGTCAAATAGTTCAACAACTATTTCGGGATTAATTTGATGAATTCTTTTCTTGGCTGATTCTGTCTTTAGTTCGCCAACAGATGATGTAGAATGAATAATTTGTCTTTGCAAATTAGTCATATCCACTTTATCATCGTCAATTATCCCAATTCTGCCAACACCAGCAGCTGCTAAATACATCAGAACTGGTGAGCCAAGCCCACCAGCTCCAACAACTAGCACGGAGGAAGATTTGATCATTTTTTGTCCAGATTCGCCCACTTGAGGCAATATTAGATGCCTAGCATATCTGACTTTTTCATCAGCGGTTAGGTCAATAGACATCTTAAACCTCAATGTTGCTCTTCAAGCCATTTTTCTGCATCTATTGCTGCTTGGCATCCCATTCCAGCTGCTGTGATGGCTTGTCGATATCTAGTATCAACAACATCTCCTGCCGCAAATACTCCATCTACACTAGTCATAGTGTGTATTTTTGCGAGGATATAACCTGAATCGTCAGTTTGAACCTGCCCATCCAAGAAATTAGTAATTGGTTTATGACCAATTGCGATGAAAGCCCCTGTGCATGAAATTTCTTCTGTACTACCATCTCTTGGGTCTTCTAGAATAGCTCCACTTAATCCGCTTTCATCAGAAAGCCATGATTTAACTGTTCTAAATGTCCTTATCTCAATTTTTGGATTGTTCAAAGCTCTTTCATACATGACTTTAGATGCTCTGAAAACATCTCTTCTGTGTAATAATGTTACTTTGCTAGCAAATCGGGTTAAGAATGTGGCTTCTTCCATCGCCGAGTCCCCTCCGCCAATAACTAATACTTCTTGCTCACGGAAAAATGCTCCATCACAAGTTGCACAAGTGCTTATTCCTCTACCCTTTTGCTCCTCTTCCCCCTCTGCTCCTAACCAGATTGATTCTGCTCCTGTACAAATTATTACTGACTTTGAGCGGAATTCTTCCCCTTCAACCCAAATTCTAAATGGTTTTGTAGAAAAGTCAACCCTTTCTACATTCTTATCTTGAACCTCTAATCCAAATTTCTCTGCCTGTTCTCTTAATTGAATCATCATTTCCGGGCCTCCAATTCCTTCTGGATATCCAGGGAAATTTTCTATATCTGATGTTAGCATTAATTGTCCTCCAGACATATATCCGGCGAACATTAATGGTTCCAGTAATGCTCTAGCTGAATATAGCCCCGCAGTATACCCTGCAGGACCAGAACCTATGATTATCACATTTCGCACTTCATCAGCCATGAGTCTCGGAATGATAGGAGTGCTTTGAACATTAACTTGATGAAAACACTATTTTATCGATATAGACAGGTATTCGATATTCATTTTGACATCTTGATTACAGCGTCTACTGCTGTCCTTGCATGAGGTTCTAATCTTGGTTCAATGTGATGTTTTTCAGTTCCAGGGCCAATAATACCTAATCCAATTGGTTTGTTATGTTTAATCTGTAATTCTAAAATCGATTTAGTAACTGCTTGTCCCATAACAAGGCCATGTTGAGTTTCTCCTCGTTCAATAATTCCAAGAGCAATTGCAGCATCAACTTCTTCAATTCTCAAAATTCGTTCCAAAGCTAATGGTACTTCCATTGAACCAGGAACCCATATTATCTGCGATATTTCAGCGCCTCTAATTTCTGCCTCATTTTTAGCATATTCAAGCATTCTTTCAATCTCTTCTTTGTGGAATGATCCGCATACAGCCGCAATATTCATTATTTCACTTCCAAACTTTTCCTAATAGTATCAACAACAGCTTGAGTGCGTGAATCAATTTCTATATTCACGTAATCACCAACTTTTTTTTGTCCTATTGTAGTGACTCTCAATGTTTCGGGAATAATATGTAAGGAAAAATTCTCTTGACTAACGTTTCCTATAGTTAATGACATTCCGTCTATCGAAATATATCCTTTTTCAAGAATATAATGACTAGCATCAGATGGATTTTCAACTAAAATATCTTTACCATCTCCTTTATCAGTAATCTGTAAGATTTTTGCAGCCATTAAGACATGTCCTGATATTATATGCCCACCTAATTCATCTCCCATTTTCAGTGATCTTTCAACATTAACTGAAGAATTAACATTTAGGCTACCTAAGGTGGTTCGAGTCAAGGTTTCTTCTATAGCATCAAATTTTACTAGATTATTTTCTATTGATACAACGGTCATACAGACGCCATCTAGAGCCACACTAGCTCCGATTTCTAGATTATCAATATATTTTCCTAAATCCACAGTAAAACTACGAATGAGATCTTTGTCCTCAATTTTTACTATTGGTGCTGTTCCAGCAACTATTCCTGTGAACATCTCAATCTTCCTCATAGGGGCCGCCAGTTTCACCGGACCATAAACTAAGTATTTTAGCAATTATTTTTCTTGTACCATCCAAGTCATCTGCAAGTCCTTCCACTCGAATTACCTCTACATTACCCCAGCCATTATTTTCCAAACCTAGTTTTATTGCATCTCGTGAATGCTTCTGATCATATCCTAAGGCAATGATATCAGGTTTTATGGAGCCCAATATTTCAAAAATTGGAAAACTTGGAGGATTCCCCACAATTGCTTTATCGACAGGTTTCAATCCTTCTACCATTCTTCTTCTTAATTCTTGGTTCGTTACAGGTTCATGTTTTTGCTTACGCACAGTATCATCATGGGCAACAACAACAACTAATTCATCTCCTAATGATTTAGCTTGCTCTACATAATGAAGATGACCTGCATGAAGTAAATCGAAGACACCGACTGCCATTACACGAACCATTCCCGTCACTCTCAATTCTTATTGTACTCATATCAATTTATTTATCTATGTTTAAGGCATTAAGTAAATCATCACCAGTAATCATTGGAATATTATGTTTTGATGCATATGCTCTTGCATCTTCAACCGAAAGAGCCCCATCTCCATCTGGTTGTAGCATTTCAGCACCTATCGTCGCAGGAACTTGTCCTGCCAGTCTAGCGATAGCCACTGCTAATTCTGTATGACCTTGTCTAGATGACAACCCGCCAGGTGATTCTCTGCATACAGGTATGTGGCCTGGTGTCCGAAATTCGTTCCCTAGTGCCTTATATGCATCTTCTCCGTCAATTGATTTTTCCATCAATTCGCCAGATAATTCTCCAAATCTTTTGGTAGTCAGTGATCTGTCTCTATCGGTAATTCCTGTATATGTATCTCTGTGATTTATTGAAAGAGTAAATGCGGATCTTGTATCATATTGTAAGTCATTAGTTACTAAATGTGATAATACAGGATTATCATTTACTAATTCTTGATGTGTGTGTAGGTCTTGTAGCCATGGCAAATCAAACATTTGACCTATTTCGTCACCAATTGCCAAAAATAGCAATCCACCACAATCTATTCTCAGGCGCCTCATCACCGCTGGTGATGCAGCTGTGGCAGGCCAGAGTAAGTCTGTCTCTTTTTCTCGAAAATCTGAATCAAAAACCATTACAGGTTTACCTTGTGAAAATGCTCTAATTGCGTCCTCTACGCTGTCAGCCATGCGCCTCGGAGGGGGTTCTGATAGGGGTTGTTTTCGGTTAAATGATTTATTTTAGCGGAGGGTTCTCATGTAGATATCCCTCGGAGACACTATGGGTGACCAATTCGATGTAATGGTTCCTGTCCGTGTAGATTTATCTGGAGGATGGACTGATGTCAATCCTTATTGTACAGATTTCGGGGGAGAAGTGGTCAATTTTACAATTAATAAATTTGTTAAAGCCAATATTAATTTATCTGGAGAAGTCAGTTATAATTTTGATATTCCAATAGGTTCTGGATTAGGAACAAGTGGTTCTGTAAATGTTGCTCGAATTGCTCTATTGAGAAAGAGTGAAAATCTTTCATTAAGTGAAATTGCAGAAGCAGCATATCAAGCTGAAATTAAGTCTGGAAATAAATGTGGAAGACAAGACCAATGGGCTGCAACATTTGGTGGTTTTAATCGATTTATGTTCCATGGAGAAAATGTTGAAATAATGCCATTTGAACCAGCCCGTTCCGCTGTAAAATGGGTAAAAAAGCATCTTATAATTGCCCATACAGGAATCTCTCATAAGTCCGGAGAAATACAAGATCAAGTTTGGTCAAGATATGAAGCGGGAGATAAAGAAGTGATTGAGGGACTCCATAGAATTCGTCACATAACTCGAAAATTAGCAGATTCCCTACAAAGAGACCAAAGACAACTTTTTGTAGAGTCTCTAAATGGAGTTTCAAGTGCAATTGATACCATTGATAAATCAATAAATGCTCCATTTTTATCAGTTATTCAACCTTTAATAGAAGATAGTAGTGTTATGGCTTGGAAAGCTTTAGGTGCTGGGTCAGGAGGCTGTGCTGCTATTTTATGCCACCCATTACATATCAAAAAAGTAAGAGGAGAAATTTCAAAATCAGGTTGGAAATTAATTGAATGGGATTATGAAAATACTGGAATCAGGATGAAATGATAGTGAATAAATTGGGCGAAGACTCAAACGTCACTAATCATCCCCGAACTTATGCAATCCACACGTCGTAGTCTAACTATTGCAGTTGTGCTACTGGTGACATTCAGTTATTTGTCTATGTTTGCAACTGCTCAATCTAGCTCTGTGGATAATCATCCTACCAATGATGATCCATACATGTATTTCTGGGGTTCTGAGAATTTAGAAGATTGCTGGAATAATTTTGATAATCTAACACAAGGCTCCGCAGCGGAAGGTTATGGGGAGATATTATTCCCTGAAGGTCAGGATGTCGTAGTAGATTTTTCTTGTGATCTTCAAACTGGTTTTTCGGATGATTTCATTTTAGAAGTTAACGAAACAATTTCAATTAGGATGAAATTCAATATTGAATCTGGAAATTGTGGTGGAGCAGAATGTGATCTGACACTAACACTCTTCAGAGGTGATGAAGAGATATCTCAGCATACAGAGCCCGCAAACTCTGTTAACAATGGCAATGATTTTACGACAAATTGGGATATTTTAGTAAGTGAATCATTCCAGAGTTGGTCTAAAGATACTTCGACAACAATTACAATTTCTTATTCAGTTCCTGCCGAAGAAGGAGGTCTGTGTAATCCTCCACCCTTCAGCCCAATAGATGAGGATTGTTCTGGTAGTTTCCGAATGTACTATTCCGATGAGGATGGTTCTCCTGGTGATGTTTATGCTGAGTTCCCAATCTATGTTTCTTTATTAGATTCAGAAGCTAACTTAGGAAAAACATCTATCGGCCCAATTTTATTTATTCTTCCATTCCTTGCAGTTTTGGCTCTTTTGGGATGGGTGGCATTTCGTGAAGATTGGATGTCAAAGCAAAAATCTTCGGAACCATTTGATATGGGTGATTGGACATCAAAAAGTTTGAATAAAATCAATCCAACAATCTGGGGTCCTGAAGCAATCTCTGGTACCAAAAAAGCCTCAAAAGAATGGATGCAAGGTGGAGCATTAACTGAGAATAAAACACGTAGAGTAGTAACACTTTGTCTAATGTATTTCGCTCAAGGCCTCCCTTGGGGCTTTGCCAGTGTTACATTTGCTGCTTATCTAATCGACAATGGAACTCCTGTGGAAGATATAGCAATATTATTTGCTACAGTAGCTTTACCTTGGACATTTAAGTGGATTTGGGGTCCAGTAGTAGATGCTATATTTATTGAGAAATATGGGCCTCGTAGGCAGTGGGTACTTTTCGCTCAAGCCGGAATGGCATTGACATTAGGAAGCTTAATCCTTGTCGATAATCTTAATGAGCAAGTAGATTTAGTTACTAGAGTATTATTTGTCCACAATATATTTGCATCACTACAAGATGTTGCTACAGACGCACTTGCTGTAGAAATTCTTCAACCAGATGAGGTAGCTAAAGTGAATGGCTTCATGTTTGCTGCTAAGAGACTGGGAATAATTATCGGAGGCGCCGGATTAGGTGTTCTAATCGGTGTAATAGGTATTTCAGGAGTCATTATTGCGCAACTATCTCTACTACTATTAATAATGTGGATACCTCTTACTTTGATAGAAAAGCCAGGAATTAAGTTATTCCCATGGTCAAAGGTAGATGCAATAATTTTAGATACAGAAGATAATGAAGAAGTCATAGATGAAGATGAAACAGCAACTCCTTGGATTGATGAGAAAGAGTTCATGGCTGCTAAGAATGTAGGTTACAGCGTTTCTGAAGCGAGTATTTCAATAACAGCGTTCTTTACAATTGTAGGGCTCTCAATATGGTTTACTGGATTTGCTATTGATGTATTTACTATCGATTGGTCGTTTGGTGCTGATGTGAGGAAGATTACTAATCCAGTTAGTTACTTCTGTTTTTCCATTGTTCTATTACTATTCCCAATTAATTTCATTATGAAATACTTGGGTAATGAAGGCCCTACTTTACCAGAGGTCCCTAATCCATTTTCATTATTGCCTGTAGGGACTAAGAATACCGTTGCTAGAACTTCTTTTTACCTTGTGAAAGCATTTTCCGTCAGATCTGCTTTCATATTAATTGGACTTTGTCTATTGGCTGACTTGTATTACTTTGTAGTACCGATTACATTTGATATTTTTATTAATGGTGCTGGTTGGTCACAACAAAAATATAACGGAATAGTTGGTGGAATAGTTGTATTTGGAGCAATGTTTGGTCAGATAATTGGTGGGTTCTTAGGTGATCGCTATGGAACTAGAAGAGTTGCAATGGTCTTCTTTATGGCACTTGCTTTTGCAAACGCTAGTCTAGCATTTTTGGAACCTTTGTGGACCAACACTACGATAATGACGACTTTCCTCATTCTCCAGGCGTTTATTGCTGGAATTGCCTGGATTTGTGTTATCTCATTGACCATGAGACTCACATGGAGTAAAGTCGGTGGTACTCAATTCACTGCATACATGTCATTATTTAATTTATCAGGAGTTTTTGCTTATACTATGACTGGAAGAATGATAGCGATATTCGATTATTCCACAGCGATTTACTTAGGTGCTGTGTTAACTATGGCTACAGTAATAATGTTAATTTTCATAGATGAAGATGAGACCGATAGAGTTCTTGAAGGTCGAATTAAAGATGGTGAAGTATGGGAAGAAGAAGATCCAGATACTGATCTTGGTGAGAGGCCAGAATGGTGGAAGGAAGAAGATCTTCAACCTTCTACATCTTAGATCAAATTGTATCTAATCATTTCCTCAGGTTAATTAGTAAGACTCTATCAGATTAATTTACTGGTAGTGTAGATATGGAAAGATTCACTGAAATTTTAGAAGAATGTAATACTGATTTTCTACTTTTCACACAAACAATTTGTATTTACTGTAATCGTGCAAAGAATGTTTTAAGTTCTAAGAATTTGACTTTTTCAGAAATTAATTTTGACCATGAAGGTAATTTACGTTCAGACGTGGTTGAGATTACAGGGCATCGCACAGTTCCGATTTGCTTCGATATGAGGTATGAAAAACCAATTTTTATTGGAGGTTCCGATCATTTAATTGATTATTTTCAGAAAGGAAATTAGGAATCTGCCATATTTTGAATAGCAGATTTCAATTCATCTAACTGATTTAGATTTACCATATGTCCCTTTTCATGCATTAGTCTAGTAACTTCCCAGTCTGCTTGCTCAAAGATTTCAATATGCTCGATTCCCTGATTTATTGGTACTAAATGATCTTTAGAGCCGTGCATCCAAACAACTTTTCTAGGTTTCAAGAACGGTAATATTTCTCTCAGAGCATCCGGCCTAACAGTTTTCGTTCCAAGCAAAACTAGACCTTTTATTCTCTTTTGAATATCATATTCCATCATTGCAGATGCTATTGCAGCGCCTTGAGAAAATCCTCCAACTATTATAGGGCCATCCGGAATTTCTGAAATCACGTTTATTACAGATTTTCTTACTTCTTCCAAAGCCTCTTGTTGTAGTGGCTCCGTTGGATCTTCCGATCTTAACCACCATGCGAATCCTCCTCTTGTAGGGTGAGGAATTTTTCCTTCCGGACAAAATATGTCCCATCCTTTAGGAACTAATTGCTTCGCTAAAGGCTCCATTTTAGCTGAGGTGCCAGTCATTCCATGCATCATTACAAAGGTACCAGACATGATAATCATTAGAGATTCCAAGTATAAGTAATTCCGCCAGCTAATAATATCCTCAAGTGTGTATCTCCAGTAAATGTAGCTGTAAGGGTATATTCTTGACTTGGATAGGGAATAGTCCCCAATGTCCCTGTTTCTTCAGCACCTGGTCCCCAGAATCTTTCAAGAGCAGAAACTGATGTATGATCTCTCAATGTTAATGTAATTGTAGAACCTCCTCCACATGAAGCATCTAAGAAATATATCATTTCATTCCATTCTCCATCTTTTGGATGGTCGGATACGAGGAAAGTATCAACAAATTCTGCATCAGGGCCGCTATTATACCAATTATTACTGTACAAGTCACCACCTCTAACGAAGTACACATCTCCTGTGTGGCCTACTCCATTATCGGCATTCTTCATTTTCAACTGTATTACTCCTTCCGAGTCTGTCCAAATAAATGATGAGAAAAATGCTATATTCCCATCAAATATGTAATCGATAGATGATCCATCACTAGCAGTTGCTCTGATTGATGCTATTGATGAGTCTACTGAGGATACTACTGCATTCCAGTCATTTCCAAATAAACTGAAACTCCATGCTTTATTCTTTTTCAGTGGAAAATCTAGAACATCTTTTGCCTCTCCATTTTCAAAAGGGCTTAATTGTTCATGTGTGATTCGACCAAGAAATGGATTATGATTCAGAACTGCGTGTCTTCTTGCTTCACCTATACTAGAAATAGCAAGCATGTAAGCAGTTCCATCTTCTTCGATGTCTGTTGTTGCGACTACTAACTTTGTTGTATCATCACTGTAGTCAGGCGTTGAGAATGTGTAAAGCCAGTAATCTCCTAATTCCCAGTTAGGAACAGAGATTTCTTCAGAACCAGAGTTTCCAGTAATTCCATCTGTAACTGCAGTACATCCAGTCATTGATGTTAGCAAAATTACCAACATAAAACCAATAGATGCTCCTCTAGCCATACAATGTCCTCTGGGTAGTTAGTCAAGAGACTAACGGTTAACAGTTTCAAAGAAGACCATTTTCAGTTAATTTACCTGTCCCAGCCAGTACAACTGCAACAATTGACATTAATTTAATCAGAATATTCAGTGAAGGTCCGGATGTATCTTTGAATGGATCTCCAATTGTATCTCCAATCACAGCTGCGTCATGAGCAGCATCTCCCTTTTCTGCTCCATTAATATGTCCTTGTTCAATAGCCTTCTTCGCATTATCCCAAGCTCCACCAGCATTTGCCATAAATAGAGCCATTAAAACTCCTGTAACTAACGAACCAGCTAATAGGCCACCTAAAGCATCCCATCCTAGAATAAATCCTACAATTACAGGTGCTGAGACTGCAACCACACCTGGTCCAACCATTTCTCTTAGTGCTGCCTGTGTAGAAATATCAACGCATTTCTTAGAGTCAGGCTTTACACCTTCTTTGCCTTCCAACAATCCTGGAATTTCTTTGAATTGTCTTCTAATCTCTATTACCATATCACCTGCAGCCTTACCGACTGAAGTCATTGTCATTGCTGCAACAACGAATGGTAATCCTCCTCCAATCAAGAGTCCAATTACAACCATTGGATTTGTTAAATCCAAGTCCAAAGTTCCATCAATTGCAGCCGTGTAAGCAGCAAATAATGCCAATGCAGTTAGTGCAGCAGATCCTATTGCGAATCCTTTACCTACTGCTGCAGTAGTATTTCCAATTGAATCTAATTCATCGGTAATTGCTCGCACTTCCTTTCCTAGAGAACTCATTTCAGCGATTCCACCTGCGTTATCTGCAACAGGCCCATAAGCGTCAACAGTCATTGTTACTCCAACTGTAGCTAACATTCCCATAGCTGCCATTGCAATGCCATAAAGTCCCATTTCTCCACCATCATTAAATTCATTTGCTCCGAGAATACCCAAAGAAATTAGAATTATTGGCAAGAAAGTCGACATCATTCCAACAGACAGTCCTGCGATTGCGTTAGTAGCTGGACCGGTCTTAGACATTTCACCAATGTGAGGAATCGCTCTAGTCTTGATTCCAAACACAGGCTCAATACCTGTGTAGTATTCAGTTACTAAACCAATCATTATTCCAACAATACTTCCGAGAACAACTGAATGCATTACTCCGATTTCAACATCAATTAACCCTTGTTCAATTGATAGATAACCTCCTGCCCAAAACAATATTGCTGCTATAAATGTGGTATTTCTAAGAGCAGCGGCTGCATCTGAACCGTTCTTTAAGAAAGTCATCGAGAATACACCAATAATTGATGCGACATATCCAATTAATCCAAGCATAATAGGCATCATGACATAATCAACACCCATGTCTTCAGAGTTACTTGCAATAATCATTGCAGCAATAATAGATCCAACAAATGATTCAAAAATATCTGCACCCATTCCTGCAACATCTCCCACATTGTCGCCAACATTGTCTGCAATAACTCCAGGATTTCGAGGATCATCTTCAGGTATTCCTGCTTCTACTTTGCCAACTAAATCAGCACCAACATCGGCAGCTTTGGTATATATCCCTCCACCAACACGTGCGAATAGAGCAATTGACGAAGCCCCCATTCCAAATCCTGCGGCAGCCGAAAGATTACTTCCTGAATCTTCTGCACCTAACCAATATGCAATTAGTGAGATTCCCAGTAGTCCTAGACCTCCCACCGAGAGTCCCATCACTGCTCCGCCGTTGTAAGATACTGCAAGAGCTCCTGCTTGCCCCTCATTTTTGGCAGCCATAGCAGTTCTTCCATTCGCCGATGTAGCGGCTCTCATTCCCGAGAACCCAGCACCTACTGAAGCAGCAGCACCTGCTAAGAACGCTACAGCAGTCTCAATATCATTTAGCCATGCAAGTAATACGCCTACCACAATAACAAATATACTCAATACTCTATATTCTGCTTTCAAGAAGGCCATAGCTCCATCTTGTATCTCTTGTGTTATATCGGCCACAACTTCATTATCAATCTCTACACTGTTCACTCTATTGTATAGTACAAATGCAATTAGAAGCCCTAAAACTCCTGCTGCTGCTGCAATTAATGGTATATTTTCTAACATGGTATTCACCTTTGTGACCCGCCGACAAAAGACTTGCTTATAATCAGAATCCTAAAGAAAGCCCATTTAATCAGTACTGATTATACTTTTTCTAAGACGATTTTAGCAAAAGAACTCAAAATACCTGCTCCATCATGTTCACCTCTAAATGATTTATATTCCTCTTCTGAAATATGTCCCCAACCATATGCTCTTTCAATCCTCTTTCTTGCGGCTTCTGGATGAAATTGTATTCCCCATGCAGGCATTGGATTTCCTGTTTCATCATTTACTCTAACTGCGGTAACCATGTTGTGAGATGTCTTACTAAGTAGTGTACAATTCTCTGGAATTGTCATTACATGATCTTGGTGACTAAATAATCCTGAGATTTTCTCATTGCTTTCTACATGCGTTGTTAATAAAATATCATTTTCACCTTCTTCAGTGAGTTCAAGGTCCCATATTCCACTAGACAATGATTCTGCTCTCTCTATTTGCGATCCTAATGAATGACATAGTAATTGATGACCGAAACAAATTCCTAGAGTCGGAATTCCTGATTTCGCTGCCGCTCTAAACATGGTCTCAGTAGGCCCCATCCATTCTTCCCAGATACTTACATTTCTCCTAGACCCTGAACAAACTACTGCATCTAATTTGATTTCATTAATCCAATTTCTCATTCCTTCTTCATCTTGATGCATTGGCATTATAATTCTTTTAAAATGAACGTTTCTTCCATTCATTGTGACATTTGTCTCGCTCCAAAACTCATATTCATAATCCCAATGCGGAACATCTGCTTCCACGAGATTAATTTCTGATTCTTGTAAAACCTTTTTACCAGAATTAAATGATTGCATTTGAGGGGTAACCAATAATACTTCAACATCTGATAATGCTGCCATTGGCTTAATTACTTCCTGATTTCCTCCATGTCCAAATTCAGCTCTTTCTACTAATAAATCAATCATTAATACTCTCAATGAAGTACTCATCAAGTACCTGAAACAGCCTCAGGTTCATTAGCCCTCTTCTCTTAGGGTTACCCAGGAGGCTCGCGGATATATGGTAGATGAACAATTAATTCTTGCTTCTGTTGGTCCAGTTCAAGCAATTTTAGATGCTCACGATGGGATTGTTAATGTTGTTGATACAACTGATGGAATAATCATGATTTCTCTAGAAGGTGGGTGTACTGGATGTAGTTCTACACCAATGACTGCAATGCAGATTTACTATTCCCTGATGAAGTTAGAAGATGTAAATGATGTCGTATTTGTCAATGGAGAATTACCCGCATATATGAGATCATTTATCGACGAAAAATTGGGGCAATAATATCACTTTTTGTTTTCCTTTCTTTCAGCCGCTCTCATTTTCATTATTTGGTGTGGATTTGTTTCTCCTTGGACATCTTTTCCTTTGATATTCATCATTCCAGAGATTGCTACGATGATTGCAACTAATGCAAACGGTCTGGCAACGTTGGTAGATCCCCAGAGTTCTCCTCCTAGATAATGTAGTAAAAACAACATGATTGCTGAAATAATACATAAAGTTGCAACAATCTTTTGTGTCATAATTTCTCCTTTTTCGAAACGTGCTAATGTACCTATGGCCATCCATAAAATAGTTGCTACGCCACACATAGTGATGGCTGCAGTCTCTAGAATTGAAATTAATTCCATGACTACAGGATAGGGTCTCCATTTGTTTATGTTGGGGAGAATCAATCCGAATGTTGGATGGTATGATTCAAGACCTGAGGTCCCTTCATGAGGACATGGTAAAGGTAGGGGGTTGGTCACTTCCAAAGTCTCGTAGGAACGATCCACCCTATTTTAGCAAGACTCAATTGGTTGATGTTCTGGAGCAAGTAGCAGTTCTGTTGGAATTATCTGGAGCAAACGGATTCAGAGTGCGTGCCTATCAAAATGCTTCAAGAGCCCTGTCATCAATGGAAGAAGATTTATTCACAATTATTTCTGAAGGGCGATTACTTGAGGTTAAAGGGATTGGGAAAGGAATTGGTGGACTGATTTCTGAATCAGTTTTACTTGGTACATGGGGGGACATGCAATCATTGTATGACAAAGTACCTCCTGGATTAATTGAGATTGTTGGAATTCCTGGATTAGGTCCTAAAAAGGTCAAGGCGTTATATGATTCATTAGGAATCAAATCTATTGATCAATTGAAGGTTGCATGTGAACTTGATCATATTTCCTCTCTTCCCGGTTTTGGTAAAACAAGTCAAAAGAAGATTTTTGATGGCATAGATCTTTTAAGACGTTATCAAGGTCGAACTAGAATGGATGTTGGGTTACTTTTTGGTAGTTCTTTGGAGGAAAAAATTTCTCTATTAGACGGTGTGGAGAAAGCACAACTTGCAGGTAGTGCACGCCGCAGACGTGAAACAATCGGCGATCTAGATATTGTGGTATCTTCATTGGTTGAAAATCATCAAAAAGTAATTCATCAAATCCTAAGTCTTCCCGGAATAGCTGAGGTTAAAGGATACGGAGATTCTAAAGTTAGCTTAATTCTTGAACAGGAGATGTTATCAAATTCTATTGGAAATAGTACTTTGGATGAAAGATTGGCAGATACTCTAATTGAGAGAAATAGTGATGCAACAATTGATGCTCAGGTCAGAATAGTTACTCCAGAAACTTTCCCTTTTACTCTTGCCTATTTTACAGGTTCAAAAGAACATAATATTAGAATGCGGCAAGAAGCGATTAATAGAGGATTAAGGCTGAATGAATTTGGCCTATTTCCTGAGTCTTTAGCAGGTTCTTCTATTGGGATGGAAGCCGCAAAACATACATTACTATGTTCTGATGAATCTGAAATTTATAAAAATTTAGAAATGCATTGGATTCCTCCAGAAATGAGGGAAGATATGGGAGAAATTGAAGCCGCGTCAATTTCCAAATCATCACTTCCCGATCTAATAGTTCCTAAAGATATTAAAGGTGCATTCCATAATCATACAGTCTATTCAGATGGAAGCAATACTCTTGAGGAAATGGCATTAGCCGCACAATCACTAGGTTGGCAATATTTAGGAATTGCAGATCACTCTGAAACATTGAATATTGGCGGTAGAACAATTGGGATTCCTAGTGATATTGTTCCAAATCAGCGTAATGAGATTATTAAATTAAATAAAATCTGGTCAGATGAAGGTGTTGATTTCAGATTATTTCATGGTTCTGAGTGTGATATTTTGGCGGATGGTAAACTTGACTATTCTGAAAAAGTCAGGAATATATTTTCTCATGTTGTTGGAAGTATACATGCTTTAGGAAGTTGGAGAAATAGAGACGAAATTGAGAATACAGAAATGTTAATGAGAGCAATTGAAGATCCTACATTTACAATTCTTGGACATCCAACTGGAAGAATTTTACAGGTTAGAGAAGGAATTCCTATAGATATGCATGCCATAATTAGAAGGATGGGTGAATTGAATATGGAAGGAAATCTCAAAGCAATTGAAATTAATGCTTCTCCCTATCGCCTCGATCTTGATTGGCGCTTGTGTAAGTTCGCTAAAGAACAGAAAGTTCCTATTTGTATTAATCCGGATGCTCATGATACAAATGGACTGAATGATGTTTGGTATGGTGTCCAAATTGCTCGTAAAGGATGGCTCGAAAGTTCAGATATACTGAATACAAAATCTGGTTCTGAAATTGAATCTCTATTCAACGTTTGATAATGTTCATCATTAGGAGTCTCTTCGATTATGACATGAGTGTCACAAGAGGGTTGATTTTTTCTTTAGTCTCAATGATTCCTGCCATGATATTAGGATTAGTTTCTTACATATTATTAGGGGGTGTGACTAGTTCTCCAGATAGTTCAGATTTTATGTTTGGTCCATGTTATGGGGTGCCATTTTTTATCATTATTCTAGCATTTATCTACGGTTTTAGAGAACAACCGGAGTTGGAATAATGAAACGCTCTGAAAAAGCAAATAGAATTGGAAAAATTTTGGATGATTTATACCCGACTCAACCAATACCTCTTGATCATAAAGATGCATATACATTACTGGTTGCAGTAATGTTATCTGCTCAAACTACTGATAAGAAAGTGAATGAAGTTACTCCAAATTTATTCTCAAGAGCGGATAATCCTGAGAAAATGTCAAAACTGAATGTAGATGAAATCCATGAGATAATTCGTGAGATAGGATTGGCCCCTACCAAGGCTAAGAACCTAAAGAAGATGGCAGAACAGATTCTAGAAGGTGGTGGCGAAATAATCCCAGATTGGGATTTTTTAGAATCATTAGCTGGTGTAGGGCATAAAACTGCAAGCGTTGTAATGTCGCAGGCATTTGGAATTCCTGCATTTGCAGTCGATACTCATATCCATCGACTGGCTTATAGATGGGGCTTATCAAATGGAAAAAATGTACAAACTACTGAAAAAGATTTGAAGAAAGTATTCCCAGAAGATACTTGGATTAGGAGACATTTACAGATTATCTTTTTTGGAAGAGAATATTGCCCTGCAAGAAATCATGATTTAAGCGAATGCATGATATGTGGCTGGGCTTCATCAAAAAAGATGATAAAGGAAAGTAAAATTTAACTCTTAATTTTAATGAATATACCACCAACTAGGAAAAAAGTGCCTAAAAGAAGTGAAGGTAGTTGTATACTAGATACTGAATCACTTAATTTTCTTCCATTCTCACATTCTCCTTCATCCAAACCAGTAAGTTGTCCTATTGTTCCGATATCCGAGTCACATTCATTTTGTATTCTTTCATCAATATATCCAACCAATAAAACTGTAACTAAGAATGATATTAATCCAATCACGCCTAATATCATAGAAAATAGCCCTAACTTACTCATGACTCATAGCAACATGTTCTTGTTATTGAATACTGCGAGTATACGAGCATTCATCATCTAATTACTTCTGCGAGTATTATGAGTAATGAACCTGTAACACTAGAAGTTGGTCAAAAAGCGCCTGATTTTGATGCCCATATTACTAATGGGGATAATATTAAACTCTCAGATATTTTGTCATCTGGTCAGAAAGTAATACTTTACTTCTATCCAAAAGATAGTACTCCTGGATGTACTGTACAAGCCTGTGATTTCAGAGATAATTTTTCAAGACTTCAAAACGCTGGATTCAAAGTTATTGGCGTATCTAAGGATTCTTCGAAATCTCATCAGAAATTTATAGACAAACATGAATTACCTTTTGATTTGATTGTAGATTCTGAAATTGAACTTCATGAATTATACGGAGTTTGGAGAGAAAAAATGAATTATGGAAAAAAGTATATGGGAGTTTCTAGATCTACATTTGTTATCGATGAAGAAGGTTCTCTAATCTTTGTAGGTTACAACGTTAGAGCAAGCGGCCATGTAGAAAGATTGGTTAAAGAACTAGGCTTAGAGTGATTTTAATGGATATTAATCAAAGAAGAGAAATTGTGTCTCGTTTTCTTCGAAGATGTGTAACGTATGCAGATTCATCAATAGAAAGGAAAAAATCTAGAGGTGAAGATTCATCAGAAATTTCTAACTGGGAAAATTATAGGCAATTCACGTCATTCTCCGCATCAGAAGTAGAATCGGGAGAGTTGGACACATGGTTAGAAGATGGAGATTATAGATCCGAACCAAATGGATTTTCTGCTCTTTCAGATAATAGGAGATATCTCACTCTTGAAGAAATTTCTCACGAAGAAAGGAGAAATTTACTAGCGTCTTTGTTGATGCCAAGACCCATTTCATTAGTAGCAACAAAGAGCTCCAAAGGAATCCACAACCTTGCTCCCATGTCGTCAATAGGAGTAGTTTCTAATTCACCTCCAATCGTTACAATCAGTCTCTCAAAGAGTCGTGAAGGTAAGGAAAGAGATACTTTGGTAAATCTTAGAGATCAAGGTATAGGGTCATCATGTATGATTTTTATTCTGCCAGCTACTCTTGAATCAGCAAAAAATGTTCAACTAACCTCCACTAGGTCTCCAATTGAAGAATCTGAATGGGATTTAATCGATGAAGAAATGATAATCGAAAATGAAATGCCGATTTTACCTTCTGCAATGGCAGCTATGAGGTGTAAATTGATGGAAATTCATCCTTTACCAGGAGGTTCTTTAGCATCTCTAGCGATATTAAAAGTTGAGTCAATTATCACTTCTGATGATTTTTCATCATCAAGTGAAATACAAAAGCTAATGCAGATTGATTTCAATAAACTTGGTCCTAGCTCCAATAAAAATGATTGGAACTTTGAAGTTGACTATTAGTGATATTCAAGGGTCATGTTCTAATACCTTCATACCCAATCTGTGTTTTTTTGTGTCTACTCTCATTCCTAATCCTGGAATCATTAATAGTGAATCATCTTCATTAAGTGAAAAAACCGGTATATTATTTATTTCTCCCAAACTCTCTACTCTTCTCTTACAAACTTCTTTCTGACTTGGCATATGCGACAATGAGGTTAAATCTACCAGAACCATACTTCCTTTTGAAATTTCATTTTCCATTCCATCAAGTTGGATTCTTTGATATTTATCTGGTTTTAAATAGACTACATTTTTTTGAGCCTGAGGGATTAATCTTTCAGTCCTCTCAGACCATAAAGAATCACCTAAATCATGAAAGTCTGCTCTAGAACTTGATCTAGGACCTGGATTAGCCGAAGGCTGGAGTTTTGTTTTAGAATCGCTAATAACGTTCTTCTTAGGATCAGGTAAACCAAGGAGTTTGAATAGGTTTACCATAACCCGCCCTATTCCTCTTCACCAATTAGTTCTTCTATCTCAGAAGCACTCAAAACCTCGTTTACAGCGAGATTTTTATCTTCCAAATCTATATTTTCAATATCAAAATCTGACTTTTGTTCAATGTTTATATCCAAAACTAAGTCTTTATCTATCTCATCTTCTTTAATTTCAGGTTTATTTTGATCTTCTTTAATTCTTTTCTTACTGATTTTCTGTTTCTTCTTATCTTCACTAAATGGGTCGTATTCAGGATCATCAAATGCATCATCTATTGACCCTTTGGAAGGAACCTTAAATTCATCATGTTCGGTTCTTTTTCTTTTCTTCATTATAGCCGGTATTCCTGCTATTGTCAATATTAGAATTGCAATTATTAAAATTCCTAATGGACTTAGAATGAAACTTGTTATAGAGAATGGCTTTTCTTCTACCTGGATAGTAAGTCTAATTGAATTTGTGGCATCTCCATCATCTACAGTTAGTTGTACTATAATACTGCCAGCATTATTAAATTCCCATTCTACTATTTTACCTAGAATATCATTATCATTGGTTTTATCTCCATCTCCATCACTATCTCTTGAAACATCCATATCCCAAGAATAGATCATATTTTCCATATCATTTATTGAGTCCATTGTGCCATTACCTGAAAAAGTAACCAAATCACCTGAAGTAGGATTCCATTCACTAGTAGTGATTCCAACATTTGGTTTAACATTCCTGATGTCAATATTTATTTCTGCACTTGCAACTGCTCCATCATTGTCTGTAACGTGGAAAATTATATTTTCTGGAGCCGTGTTAGAATCCGGCCATGAATAACTCAAATCAAATGACTCAATATCACAATCATCGATTTCCGAACCTTGATTATCTGAGTTAACTAATGGATCTAAATCATAGCAAGGAGTTAATGATTGTAAATCATTTAGCGTATCATCTGCAATTATCGACATCTCTATTTTTTGATCTTCTGCCACTGGAAGAGGTTGAGAGAATGGTCTGATAGTCGGCTCTACATTGTTTACTCTAAATGGAACTGTCATCAAATCAGTGCTTTCATCATCATTATCAAAGACCTGGAATGTGGCAATATGTTGGCCATCAGTTTCGTAAATAACCTCAATTTGACTAACGGCTATATTTTCTTGTATAATTTCTAATTCAGGTTTTTCTTCAGCATCTGGAGACCAAACGTGCCTCAATGTAGACATATCATTTTCTGAATCTTGAGCCCAACCTCTAATCGTAAGTTGGTCTCCTTCGTTTACTGTGTAAAGTCCGAATGAGTTAGGAATCATTCTGTTGTTCTCGAATGTTACTTCCCATTCAGGATTGTACGGCGCTATATTAGTGACATCTATCGTATATTCCTCTGTTATTGTAGCTCCATCATCATCTGTAGCATCAACTTGTATAGTATACGGTCCTTCTTGGTCTAAGGTTACTGTACACTTTATTCCCAATGTTGTACCCTGTTCACAAGGTGCATTCCAAACAATATCTACTGGTGCATTTGGTGTTTGTGTATCCAAATCAATTCTATCTGTAATTTCAAATGTAATCGGAGAAAGAACTGGAATGGTCTCAGACTCTGCTTCTAAAATGATCTCAGGATTTCTGTTTAACACTGTAATAACGCTATTAACTGCATCAAAATCATTCTCTCCATCAGTTACTACCATGTAGACATTAAAAATTCCATCATCATCCCAAGTATATTCGTAAATACAATCTTCTTCTTCTGATGTAATAATATTACCCTCTAAACTCTCTAAAGAAAATGTGCAATAGAAATTCCCTCCATCAGGATCATAAGAATTTATTCCATTAATTGTTAACTCGTCTAGTGTTAATATTTCTTCTGCCATTGATAACAAGGCAACGGGGATAGATCCTATGAAGAGTATAAATTCTCCTTCATTATTTGTTGAATCCCCATCATTAATATTGATATCAAATGAGGTTACAGTCTCACCAAATGGTTGATTCGAAGGTACTGTCCAAGATACCTCCACTCTTGCTTCTTCAAGACTTGAGAGCGCAGGGATATTAGCATTTGTTGTGGTGCCGTCTGGTCCTTCGATTTCAAGAATAGTTGGGGGAGAGAATCTCAATCCTCTATTAATGACAGGTATGCTAAATGTTATTGAATCATCTCTGATAGCATTAAAACCCACATTTTCATCTAAAGTTAGAGTTAGATTTTCACGAGTTCTTTCTACAGAGACTCCATCTTGATTTACATATAAATCGATTTCATATACGTTTGGATCTATAGTTACAGTACTTGCGCTGGTATGAGGATTAGGGGAATTAATCCATGCTAAGATTCCATGACTGCCTAGATCATCTCCAGAGTTCGAATAATCAGGAGATGAACCTGTATTGAAGGTAACATAGGCGCTC
Organism: Euryarchaeota archaeon UBA605; assembly: GCA_002504905.1. Classification (GTDB taxonomy): domain Archaea; phylum Thermoplasmatota; class Poseidoniia; order Poseidoniales; family Thalassarchaeaceae; genus MGIIb-O2. Next base: position 52,961 of record DATY01000013.1, read on the forward strand.
CCATTAGATGCAGTAGTAATAGTCTGAATATTTCCTTCTATTTCATATCTAAATTGCAGCTGTTCATTTGCCAAAGGATTACCATTACTATTAGTGACATTAACCCATGCTGCAATTTCCATATCAATTGGCGACAGCGGGAATTCAACATCTATACTGACGACTTTCTGCCTACTTGTAGCTTGATATGAAGAAAGTGAATGAACTGCTGTAAATCCTAAACTCTCAATTGTTTCCATCTTTACATCGCCTCTCACTGCAGGACAGAACCATTTGTAGCCGGTTTCATCTCCATCTGCATTAGTACTAGAGATATTGTAAGAAGTTGCACAGCTGGCATAGCTAACTCCAGAAAATCCTTGACTAACTATCTCATAGTTTGCAGTTCTTTGTGAAACCGTATCTTCAGGAATATCCACATAATCACTAGATCCATCATAAGTTGTAGTTACGGTATAATCTTGGTTCCATGATTCTCCAACAGATAATGGAAAATCATATCCTTCTAATGGTGGAGAATAACTTTGATCAACCTCCAAAGTACCTACCGAGACGTCAATACACCACCATAAAAAGTCACGACAGAAATTGATATCAATTGATGCTTCCTGAGAAACTGTTGCCAAATCTGATGCCCTTATAATCGAAACAGTATCCATATTTACTTCTAAGTCTCCTGGTTGTCCATCTAAATTGATATTATTTGCCTCATAATAGCCTTCAGACTCGACTTTGTAAACTAAACTGGAACTATTATCCACCGTCGTGATGTATATCTCAGTTACAGTGCTTTGAAGTGTTCCTGTCAAGGTCTGTAGGTTTGTATTTACTCCAGAATCAACAATAAAATCTACCATATCTAGGTATCCATTGTAGTTCCATCTATCATTAATTTTCCAAGCAGGAATATCAATTAAATTATTATTTTTTGAAATTGATTCGATTTTTATATCATTATTTTCCTCTAGTTCAGAATGAATTTCAGGCGAGTAAATACCTGAAAATATAGAAAATATTAGTAAAAATACTAACGAATATGTCAACCTATCTTGAGAGCGCATAGCGCTCTCGCGCGGTTAGGTATTCATCAATCTCGCGATTGAAGATTCTCAAACATTCTTACAATAAATCTGCTAGTTCGTCTTGAATGAACTGTACTGCCTCTAATATCTCATCTTTGTGTCTTGCACCAGTGATAACCATCTTACCACTTCCGAAGATTAGACATACTACCTTAGGGTAATCTAATCGGTAGATCAGTCCAGGGAACTGTTCAGGTTCATATTCAACTTTATCGAAAGGTAGATGGAATGTTAGATTGTTCAGATTCAACTTTCTTGGCAATGCTGCTAGAGGCTCGCCTTCTCTAATTCCTCTGATTCTTGAATCATTTGCTTCTACTTCTTCATCTGTAGCTGCTCTAATTCCTCCTCCATCTAAATCAATAACACGTGTATTATTATCATCCATTCTGGCAGTCCCGTAATAATCTTCAGGATAGAATAGTGAGTAAGTAGCGACCATATTCTGAACTTCAATTTCTACATCTTTCAAGTCCCATGTGTCGATGCCAGCTGCCCTTAAATCAGCGGTCATTCTTTCAATTCCAGTGTGAATATTTTGTTCATTCTTACCTCCAGTGCAAACTGCTCTACCGGATCTAAACATTAAAATTGCAAGTTTTGGATCTACTACTCTGTAAACGACACCAGGGAATTGTTCAGGTTCATATTCACAATTCAGCTGAATTGCGATATCAGGAAGATCTAGTTCTTCCGCGACTCTTGTTGATGCAACTACATTCACTACAGTTAGGCGTTCTTCGTCACTAAGCATATCGCTCGCACTTATGTTTACTTTATAAAGAATAGTTGTCAAGAGATGAATAAAATTTTTAAAAATTATTTTTTCTTGATGTAAACGCCACTGGAACCGAATTTTGAAATTAATGGCTTTCCTCCACATAATTCAATTTCTTGGGCGACTCTAGTAGGGTCATTTGTCAGAGCAACCATACATCCTCCACCTCCAGCTCCTGTGAGTTTGGAACCAAATGAATGTGGCCTAGTCACGGATACCATCATGTCTAGTAATTCATTACTAACTCCCAAATTCTTTAATCTTTCATGGCAACTATTCATTGCCATCCCAACAGCCTCTAAATTCCCGACTTTTAATGCAGTGAGACCCGCAATAGTGATATTCTCAATTGATTTCATTTCATCATAAAGTTGAGGATTTTGTTTCAATCTTTTAGCAACACCTGAAACCATTTTTCCTGTTGGAGAAGATTGCCCTGTAAAACCTAAAACTAACCAAGATTGATTGATATTTTCATGCAATTCAGCCTGATGAATTGACCAACTCCTTTTTCCCTCAGGAGTCACTAGACTAGTATCAAAGACATGATTCAATGTGTCAATTCTTTCTCCAGAGACTACCACACATCCTCCAAGAGAACTTGCAGCAGAGTCTGTCGGACTAGCTCTTCCTTCCTGAGTGGCTGCTTCAGCCGAATGGCCTATTTTTGATAATTTTATCAAATTTATTTCTTGTTCAGGCCTAGTAAATTGATGTAAAGCCGCTCCCATTGCATTCGAAAGAGCCGCACTAGAACCTAGTCCTGCTCCAGAAAATAAATCTGATTGAACATTTATCCTCAAAGGCTTTCCATCATAATTGAATAGATTCTTTATTATGTGTTGAATATGTGGGTGCTTGTTCGAATCAAATTTTTCAAATCCTTTAGTATTATATCTATTATTTATCTCCCAGTACTCAGATTCTTCAATCGTAATTTCAACTCCTGAGTCTATAGAAACAGCAACAGCAGGATGCCCGTAAACAACTGCATGTTCACCAAATAAAATACACTTACCCGGTGCGAAGGCTGTTGACATAGTCCATCGGTAGAGGGCATAGGAAATTAGTATTGGGTATGTTCTATCAATCGGTTAATTGAAAGTGCTGCTTCTCTTCCGAGGCATGATAGTCTAACGCCAAGTCGGGAGAAATGCATTATGGAACACCCTTTAGAGATGCAATATGGTCCAATAGATGGATGGATAATCCTTCTTTTAATGGGTGGTCTATCGATTTCATTTTTCCTTTATCAAGTTATTAAAGCAACTCGATTAGTTATGTTAGGCGCTCCTGATAATCGCTTTGATTCTTGGGGCATTAGAATTAAGGAAATGTTAGTCGGTTGGTTGGGTCAGAAAAAAGTTCTCCGCGATAGAGTTGCTGGTACAATGCATGTGCTGATGTTCTGGGGATTCTTGATGTTGGGGAGTGACATGCTAGATCTTGCCAGTGCAAATTATTTTTCTGAGAATTTACTTCCTTCTGTTTTCAAAAATCCTTGGAATGGCATGGTTGAATTAGGTTATACGACTGCTTTGATCGGTGCTATGGCAGCGTTAATCAGAAGGGTGGCTTTTACGCCTGAAAAACTCAAGGGTAAGTCACAGTTAGAAGGGAACTTTATCCTTGTATTAATCTTGACCATTACTTCTACTTCATTTATCATCGAGTCTCCGGAGAACCCATCTTCAACTTGGGAACCACTTGGATTCTGGGTATCAGATAGTTTGGATTTGAGTTCTAGCGTAATTGTCGCATCATATTGGGCTCATATGTTTGCAATTTGTTGCTTTTTGGTATTGATTCCTGTTTCTAAGCATATGCATTTAGTAATGGCTGTTCCAAATGTTTTCTTCCATGATACCAATGCTCTAGGTACGATGCGTCCTCTAGCAGTTGACGATAATGGCCAAGCAGTTCCTTTGGAAGATCTTGATATCGATTCATTTGGAGTAAGTACTTTCGATCAGTACACTTGGAGACAAATTATTGATGGCTGGTCATGTACATCATGCGCAAGATGTCAAGATGTTTGTCCTGCTTACGAATCAGGTAAGGGTCTCAATCCTATGCAAGTTATCCATGATGTAAGGAACTATGCTAATGAGTATGCCCCTATTTTATTGAAAGGAGAGAACCCAGAGGAAACTATGCTGGCTAGGATAACTAGTGAGGCTGTATGGGCATGTACTACTTGTAATGCATGTGTTGATATTTGCCCATTATATATCGAACATGTTCCTAAGTTAACTGACTTAAGAAGAAATGCAATGATGGAGACTATGGAGTATCCTGAAGAACTCAATGTGGCTATGGGTAACTTGGAATCGGCTTCTAATCCATATGGTTTTGGTCCACATGAAAGGGCGGATTGGGCTTCTGATTTAGATGTCAAAGTAGGTCAGCCCGCTGAATATATCTATTTCGTAGGCTGTGCAGCTAGTTTTGATGAGAGAAATCAAAAAGTAGCACGCGCAACTATCTCATTAATGAAAGAAGCAGGGTTGGATGTTGGAATATTAGGGATGCAAGAAGGATGTTCAGGTGATCCAGCAAGAAGAGCAGGAAATGAATATCTTTTCCAAATGTTGGCTGAAACTAATATAATGACTTTCCAAGAATTAGGAGTAAAGAGAATTGTAGCCTCCTGTCCACATTGTTTCCATACTTTAGGTAAAGAATATTCTGACTATGGTGCTGATGAACTCGAAGTTTTCCATCATACTGAGATAATGGCTAAGTTACAAGAAGAAGGTAAACTTCCAGATTTCGATAAGGAAGGGAAGAGTATTACTTTCCATGACCCTTGTTATTTGGGCCGTATTGGAGATATTATAGATGAACCACGGTCTGTTCTGGGTGGAGTTGATGTAGAGATTGAAAGACATGGAAAAGATTCATTCTGTTGCGGAGCAGGAGGTGCTCAAATGTGGATGGAGGAAGATTCAGATAAAAGAGTAAACAAAATTCGTGCAGAAGAAATTGCAGCCACAGGATGCGATACGGTGGCCATAGGATGTCCATTTTGTTCAGTAATGGTAAAAGATGGTCTTGATACAGTTGGTTCTGAAATGGATGTAAAAGATGTAGCGGAATTATTATGGGAACAAATTGTGGCCAAGGACAAAGAGATTCAGTCAGCCGCTGGTTTAACAAATGAATGATAATTACAATATTAAACCCAATCACTCTCGTAAGAACATGAGTAATGAGTTTAGATTCCTCGGACAAACAATACCAAACCTAGCAATAATTTCAGGTTCATTCCTAATTTTATGGGGTTTAATTTCATTTTTTGCTAGTGATTCCGGTAGTTTCACTGCGTTTATTCCTTCCTTTTTTGGGGCTCCTTTACTAATTCTTGGCTATCTTTCCAATAGAGATGAATCAAAAAAACATCATTACATGCATGCCTCAATGGTTTTTGCATTATTCTCTGTATTTGGAGGTTTAAGAATATTCCAACTTGAAGATGCGAGTAACCTTACTTTGGCATCTCATCTAGTTCTTCTTTTAGTAGGTATAATTTTCATGATTGGAGGAATATTATCTTTTAGACATGCAAGAAAACTGCGTGAATCACTCGGTGAATGAACATACTGGTTTGTACCGAACCTCCATAGATTCAGCGCGAGGTTCATGACTGTAATACCTTCACCAGCATTTGATTGAATGACCCTGCGGCTGTATGATACCCGTTCTCGAGCTAAGAGAAAATTCAGAACTCTTGTAGAGGGTGAAGTAGGAATTTATGTTTGTGGAATTACTCCATATTCGCCAAGTCATATCGGGCATGCCCGTCAAGCAATTGCTTTTGATATCATAGTTAGATGGCTTAGAAACAGTGGATATAAGGTTAATTATATTACAAATTTTACTGATATTGACGATAAGATTATATCAATTGCAAATGATGAAAAAGTACATTTTTTAGAAGTAGCTAATAGAAATATAGATGATTATTTTGAGGTAATGGATTTACTAAATGTTTTACCTGCTGATGCTTATCCTCGAGTCACAGAAACTATCCCAGAAATAATTTCTATGATTTCAAGATTGATAGTAAGCGAGAATGCATATGCGTCCTCAGACGGTGTTTATTTCGAGATTAATAGTGCTCCTGAAAAATATGGTCAATTAACAGGGCAAACTCTCGAAATGGTACAGGAAGGCGCAGGAGGGAGAGTAACTGAAACTGGTTCTGGAAAGAAAAATCACAGAGATTTTGCACTATGGAAATTTGCTAAAGAGGGTGAACCTTACTGGGATAGTCCATGGGGTAAGGGTAGACCGGGTTGGCATATTGAGTGTTCTGCCATGTCTCTAGAATATCTTGGAGAAAAGTTCGATATTCATGGTGGTGGTTCTGACTTGATATTTCCTCACCATGAAGCAGAAATTTTCCAATCAGAATGTTGCCTTAATCATGAACCTGTTGTGCAGTATTGGATTCACAATGGTATGATAAATGTTGATGGAGAAAAAATGAGCAAATCACTAGGTAATTTTTGGACTATTAGAGATGCAATATCAAAAGTTCATCCTTTAGAGTTAAGATATTGTTTGATTAACGCCCCATATAGACAACCAGTTGAATTCAATGATGTAATGCTTGAGGATTCTTCGAGTCATTATCGAAGATTAATATCGGCATATGGGGAAGGTCTTTCATTATGTGAAAAAAAGCCATGGGAAAATTCTGAGTTCTTGAAGTCTACTAGTACTAATTTTTCTAATGGGATGAATGATGATTTTAATACTAGGGTCGCGATTGTTGAAGTACAATCCGTAGTGAAATATTTGAAAGAAAAAATTGATGAAAATAATTCTGAAGAAATTTCTGCGTCAGTTTCATGGCTATCATACCATGCTGGATCAATTTTAGGTTTATTGCCAAATGATGAATCGATAATTGATGAGATCAATCAAAAAAATGCTGCTAAATCAGCTATTTCTGATATAGTAAATGACTTATTGAAACAAAGAACAATCGCTCGCGATAATAAAAACTGGCAACGAGCAGATGAAATTAGAAGTGAATTAAATGAAATGGGAGTAATAGTTGAAGACTCTCCCGATGGTCCTATTTGGAGAATAAAATAATTCTTTTAATATCTAAATCTTGGACTTCGTAGCGAAGCACCGATAAGTCAAATCACCTGCGAAATATGTGTCTATCCCATCCGTGGTTCAATCAACATGTGTTGTATTGATAGTTTTTAGTACAACAATGGCGGGATGTTTGGAGGCTGTAGAGTCAATTACAGAAGCTCCTCCTGATTGGGATGAAGGCCTAATTTATTTAGAAGAACCATTAACTCATGAAGACCCTAGGGAATTTATTTCTAGAAAAATTACGGAAATAGGTTCTGTAGAAGGTGAAGCCTATTGGGCTGTCTTTGGTAATGAGGAAGGGGGTAATTGTTGCGAACATTATCTTGCAGGCACTAAAGAAGGCTGGATAGTTAATTTTGGAGGAGAATATCCTACTTGGTCAGAAGATAGAGGGCATACATGGCAAGAGTATCAACCAACTATTTTTTCTCAACTAGGATGCTTGGAACCTAAGCCAACAATCCCTGGTCAAGAAGGACTAGGTGAGGGTAGTATAGTTCAGGCAACAAATGGTGACTTAATTTCAATGGGTTGGTTTCCATATCCAAGTTCTAGTGGAGCCGATCAATTCTATGCATTTCTCTATGACTCAGAAGATGAAGAATGGACATGGTGTTTCAATAGAACTCCTGAACCATTCTACGATAGATCTTGGCAAGTAGAAGTAATTGGCCCTATTAATGGAGGAGTTTATGGAAATGGGGAATATGCTAGTCTAGTAATTTCTAATTTCTGGCATCAGGTACAGAACGTAGGGGGTCAGATATCTACTGATGGTTTGAATTATGATTATTTCCCATTCCCTGATAGAGATGGAAACTTAGACAGTATTGAAGTAAATCTTCTTTCATCAGATTTAGGGGTTGAATGGGACTTTACCAAACCTCACAAAGAAATGAGAGCCTTCCCAGTTCCATCTGGTGGACTTTACTTTCCTAACTATTTCATTGATGGTACAGACGCATATTTGGACACATCACTTAATTGGTGGTCCGCCACAAATCAAAATGGTTCATCTCTGCCTTCAGAATATTGTGCCTTTGATTCATCCAGTGCACTACATTGTGTAGTTTCTGAATCAAATGTAATTACTCATCTTATGTCCATGGATGGTGGCGATAGTTGGAAAAATTATAGCTATGATTTGTCTTTAAATGCAAGTGCAATTGAAGAATGGGAATTCCATTCCAGTGGTATTCACGATTTATTTGTTCTAAGCGTAAGATATCAAAGCTCTTTGGGCCCTGATGTCGACATAGCATTCCACGTTCGCGATTTCTCAGTATCGCTTAATCCCGATAGACTTACTTATATCGGACAAGGAGATTTAGATTCTACATCGGGTGCTGGTGCTGATATTAGGTTCGATTTTGCTAGTATGGGAATTCTTCCAGATGGTGGATCATTTATTGCTTACCATGACTCCACAGATCCAGATCCTTTATTCGCTGTTGAATTACTTTTACCAAGTGAATATAATTCTCAGTAAACTAATTTATTTCATTAAGTGAAAAATAAACTCCAATACCATCTACCTCAAAATATTCTGAATCTTCAGAAATTTCTCCTTGATTTATTCCTGCTATGCCTGCTCTAGTTTCAATCTGGATGTGTGACCAGTCATTATCAAATAAATTTATTTCTGAAATCCAAACATTAAGATTAATCAAAGACTCTACATCAAGATTAATATCTTTCCTTTTTGCTTGAACATGCCTAATAATATCTCTAGCTAATCCTTTTGAAATCAATTCATCATTTAGTGACATATCTAAGACTAAAGATACATCTCCAATTTCCTCAATTGAAATAGTTGCAGCCGCAAATTGCTCTTTTTCTACTCTCTTAATTTCTATATCATCTATAGTGATATCATATCCCTCTAGAATACAGATTTCTGCTTCAATCTCAAGCAGAATATTGTCTGGATCAGCATTTTCTAATAAATCTAATACTGCAGGTAAATCTTGTCTACATTTTTTCCCAAGGGATTTTCTATTTGGTGCTATTTCTATTTTTTGAAACCTATCAAGGTCTTCTTCTGTTGTTAGTAATTCTACATTTAGTTCTTCAGCTAAAATTTCATGGAAATCAGAAATATCAGGTCCCCCAACAATCCAGCCTGATTTACACGGTAATCTCTGTCTACGTCCTGCCTCTACTCTAACTCTTCTTCCTGATTCAGCCAGTTTCCTCACCAATGCCATTTCCTGTTCCAGTACCCAATTTTTAGGGGGCAACGTTCGATCAACTAAATTTGAACCAACTGGCCAATCAGCAAGATGAACAGATTGTCCAGTTAAATCTCTATGAATTTGGTCTGCCATGAATGGAGAAACTGGTGCCATTAATCTACATACAGTTAGAAGTACTTCATTTAGCGTATGCTGACAAGCCCTCTTATCATTACTTTCGTCTTCATTCCAAAGCCTCCTTCTAGATCTTCTGACATACCAATTTGATAAATCGTTAATTACAAAATTCTCTAATTCTCTACCTGCTTTATGGAAATCCCATGAAATAAAGTACTCATGATAATTTTCTGATATTGTTGTTAATCTGGATAGAATCCATCTATCTAAATGGCTCCTATCCTTTATTTCTACATAATTATCAATTTCTTCTGGATCAAAATTATCTAGAGATGCGTAATCAGAGTAGAATCGATGAACATTCCATAACGTTAGGAACATTTTTGCGTATGATTCTCTAACTCCATTTGGATCGAAGTTAGTTGGTGTCCAAGGAGCACTTTGAGTCATCATATACCACCTAACTGCATCAGAACCCTCTTTGTTAAAATGATCCCATGGATTTACTACATTTCCTCTCGACTTACTCATTTTCTTACCATCCTTGTCCAATATATGGCCTAAAGAAAGGCATCTTTTGTAAGCTACATTATCGAAAACTGTCGTCGAAACAGCAAGTAATGAATAGAACCAACCTCTTGTTTGATCTACAGCTTCACAAATATAATCTACTGGAAATACACTCTCAAACTTTTCTTTATTTTCGAATGGATAATGCCATTGAGCAAAAGATGCACAACCTGAATCAAACCAACAATCCATTACGTAAGGCTCTCTAACCATTTCACCAGAACAATTTGGATCACTACAATTTAGTTTCACATCATCGACATAAGGTCGATGTAGTTCTGGAGGCACTGGTGAATCTTCTGTTTTCATGGATATCATTTCTTCAACGCTTCCAACACAATATTCACTATTGCACTCATTGCAAATCCAAACAGGAATCGGTGTACCCCAATATCTTTCACGACTAATAGCCCAATCTTTGATATTAGATAGCCATTCACCCATTCTTTTTGTCCCAGTCCATTCCGGTGCCCATTCAACTTCAGAATTATGTTGAATAATTTGATCTTTAACTGCGGTCATTTTTACGAACCAACTATCCATCGCATAATACAACAAAGGGTGATCAGTTCTCCAACAATGTGGGTAATCATGAGTATAGATATGTTCACGGTATAGTTTCCCACCTGATTCTAGAAGGTCAATAATATCTGAATCGCATTCTTTAACATATCTTCCATCTAATTTTTCGTGGGTCCCTTTGATAAATTTACCATCCATTCCAACAGTATGTTGCGCCGGAAAACCTTCTTTCATACCCAAATTATAGTCATCTTCACCATACATTACTGCGGTATGAACTACTCCTGTACCGTCGCTTGTAGTTACAAAATCTGCTCCAACCACTGTCCATGCATTAGAATTTCTGCCATCAACAGCACCAGGAAATAATGGTTCGTAAGATTTACCTATCAATTCAGACCCAGAAAATTCTTCTAAAACTTCCATTTTATGCCTGAGGACATTTCCTAGAAGATCTTTCGCTAGGATTAGTTCCTCGCCCAATTCAGCTCCTCCTCTTCCCTCCCAAGAGTCAGACGGTTCAGCGGTTATTTTGACCCGACAGTATACTACATCAGGGCCTACGGCTAAGCCGACATTTCCTGGTAATGTCCAAGGTGTTGTGGTCCAGGCTAAAATAGATGAATTTGAGTCACTTAGTTTAAATTTAACAAAGACCGCAGGTTCTGAAACTTCTTTGTAACCTTGAGCAACTTCATGACTAGAGTAACTTGTTCCGGTTTGAGGGCAGTAAGGTAGAACTTTATGCCCTCTAAAAAGAAGACCTTTTTCGAACATTTGTTTCAAAGACCACCATGCTGATTCAATGTAATCATCATTCAAGGTCACATATGGATCATCCATATCGACCCAGAAACCCATCCTTTCAGTCATTTCTCTCCAAGCCTGCTCATAAGTCCACACACTCTCTTTACATTTCTGATTGAATGCTTCCATCCCAAAATTTTCTATTGCTTCATTAGACATTAAATCAAGTTGTTTTTGTACCTCAATTTCAACAGGTAGACCATGAGTATCCCAACCTGCTTTCCTTTCAACAATATGTCCCTCCATTGTTTTCCATCTACATACCATATCCTTGTAAAGTCTGGAAATCACATGATGAATTCCAGGTTTCCCATTCGCAGTAGGAGGTCCTTCAAGAAATGTAAAAGGTGATTGTTTCGATCTCCTATTTTCAATCGAATGAACAAATGTTTTTTCTTGATTCCATAATTCAATCAATGAAGTCTCAAGAGCTACTGGGTCTAGATTTCCAGCCGCCTTCGGTACGGTCATATCAACGCCGACAGTAGATGCTTTCTTGAACGTGACTAATCGAGAAAAAGTAGATTAGGAAATAACCACGACTTCAAAAGGTATAACCTCGTGCGTTTAATTACATGTCAGAGTCGCTATCGATAGATATTGGAGGAATGACCTGTGATGGTTGTTCAGGTAAAGTGAAAAAGGCCCTCGAAAGTATTACTGGAGTGATTTCCGCTGATGTTTCACATGAATCCGGAGTAGCAGTAATTGAACACAAAAATGTATCAAAAGAAGTATTAATTTCTAACATTAAGTCAACTGGCTACACTGTTGATGGAAAGGGTGAAGATTTCCATTGGAGGGATGGAAGTGTTTGGAAACAATCTGCTCATAATACCAAGTGGTGTTTGATAGGCTGTAGTATTGGTGATTTTGGTACAATTGCTGCATTCCAATTAATCCCTTATCTTGCTGATCTTGGCTGGTCTGCAATGTCTATAATGATGCTTGCAATGTTCAATGGAATCATGACCTCCATCGCACTTGAGACCTTCATCTTAATCAAACAGATGGGGGGAATTAGAGAAGCATTTAGAGTAGCTATTGGAATGTCTCTTATTTCGATGATTGCAATGGAATCTTCGATGAATGCTACAGATCTTCTAATTATGGGGGAGCCTACATTGACATGGTGGGTTATTCCGATTATGTTGTTCGTAGGATTCATTACTCCATGGCCATACAACTATTGGCGTCTAAAGAAGTATGGAGTTTCATGTCATTAAGAGAGGGAGAACTATGAGTGATTGGGATTACTTAGCTGAAGATATCTCAGATTGGATTTTGAAATATGCTGAACAAAATAATATTTCTACTCTTGTAGTTGGAGTTTCAGGAGGTATTGATTCAGCAGTAACATCAACTCTTTGCGCAAAAACTGGAATGAAAACAATCGTAATTAATATGCCGATTAATCAAGATGTATCTCAATATGACCTTTCAAATCAACATATTGAATGGTTGACTTCGAGGTGGAGTAATGTAGAAGGTCATATTATTGATTTGACAGAAACATACGAAATTTTTCGTTCAAAACTAACTGATTACAATGTGTCCGAACTTTCAATGGCTAACACCAGAGCTAGAATTAGAATGTCTACTCTTTATGCTTTAGCAGGTTCTAATAATGGAATAGTAGTTGGAACTGGAAACAAGGTTGAAGATTTTGGGATTGGCTTTTACACAAAATATGGTGATGGTGGTGTAGACATTTCACCAATAGCAGATTTATATAAATCAGAAGTTTATTCATTAGCGAAATCCTTAGAGATAATTCAATCTATTCAAGATGCTTCTCCAACAGATGGACTTTGGAATGATGGGAGAACTGATGAAGAACAAATTGGTGCTACATATGAAGAATTAGAGTGGGCTATGAAAGAAATTGAAAACCCCTCCCCTGCCTCAAAACTTAGTGATAGACAGATAGAAGTAATGGAAATATATTTGAAATTTAATCGAATTAATTCACATAAGATGAATCCAATTCCTATTTACATGCTTAATCGCTAATTTAAATAGTAAATCATCTATCCACTATTCATGGAATCCATTGGATACGCTGACAGTGGCCATAAGATGGCAGTAGAATTTGATAGAAAAATAATTATTTATTGGTGGTTGACTGCAAATATAGGACTTCTTAGTACAATCATAGGAATCCCTCTAATGTTATTCTGGGTTCCATTTGGATGGATTATTCATCAAAAGCAGTATAATCACATGTCAGCCGCACTAACTGAACGTTCAGTAAATATGCGTATGGGTTGGATTTTCAAGAAACAGCAGAATATTGCTTTAGATAAATTAACGGATGTATCTATTCATGAGGGGCCCTTGTTGAAAGCGTTTGGAGTTGTTAGAATGCAATTCGAAACTGCTGGCGCCGCTCCATTCATTTTGACAGGTGTCAAAAATTCCGAAGAGTTTCGTGATTTGGTATTAGAACAAAGAGATTCTTTAGTTTCTAACTCCATTCCAGATAATAATAATGTAGGTTCAGAGAATGTGTTTGTTGAAATAAGAGATCTATTGAAAAGTATTGATTCTAAACTAAGTGAATAATCACCAAGGAAACTTCACTGACCAAATTATTAGATCATTTAGTATACATTGTATAGAAATCAAAAATGCACCCAATAGCATCATTTGTGAGCCTTGAATGCCATCGACATAAGCGCTGTAGGCTATCAATCCCAACATAATGTTACCAATTGAAGTAATAAGTAATGTCCCAACAACAATGATTGGAGTCCAAGAATAATCATTAGATAAATGATAAGATGTACTTTCTAACCAAAGTGCAGAAGGTATTAGAAATAGAGCGTAAGCAAGTAATAATCTTTCCATTCCTGATCCATCAGAATCCGACCAAGGCCATCTTAGATTTTCTAATTCTGAAATCTCTAATTGAAACAAAGTTATCCACCAGTAAATCAGATATCCTAGGGCTGCTACAAACATGAATGGTACGATATATCTCTGCCAAGACTCGGGAATTCCGCCCCATAATTTCATCGGATCCGTTGATTTTGAAACACCATAAACATATGATAAAAGTACAATCAAACCACTAATAATTGTAAAAATTCGTACAAAGTCTCTCGATACATCCATACACATCGGAGAAGATAGTCATTCATAATTAATTGTTCAAATGTACATTACAAAGTACCAATACCAAAGGCTTCCTCGAAGATGCATGGTTGAAACTTTGGAAGAACCAAAATATCAACTTATTAGAAATTTTGATGATTTTGAGATAAGACTTTACAGTGAAGTGATACAAGCTCGAGTTTCGAGAGAAATAGGACAAAATTTTACCCCTTCAAGTAACTTTAGAATTTTAGCAGGATATATTTTTGGAAACAATAAGTCCAATGAAAAAATTGCTATGACTTCTCCGGTGGAAATGTGGGATACTGAAAATACTATGAATATGGCATTTACTATGCCGTCAAAACATAGTTTTATGAATTTACCAGAACCTAATGATCCAAAAGTAAAAATTGACAAAGTTCCTGAAAGATTGGTTGCAGTAAAGAGATTTTCAGGATTCTATGGTTCGAGTAAAGTAAGTAAAATAGCTAGAAAATTGAATAAATCATTGCTAGAAAGAAATCTTGAGTCTGAAGGAAGTTATATTCTAGCAGTATATGACCCGCCAACTAAGTTACCATTTTTTAGAAGAAATGAAATTTTAATTCCAATAAAAGAAATAGATTATTCAGAAGAAATAGGTTCAGAGGGATTATTATGAGTATGCAGAGATGTGGTGGAGATGAAGTCTTGAAGTCTATTGAAGATGGAGAGGAAGTTAGTTTAATTCTTGTTAAAAGAGATACTCAATCGATTAAAATTAGTAAGATTTTGAATTATGCCGAGGAACTAGCAATTAGAGTAATTTATGGTTCAGAAAATGATTTATGGCGTATGTCCAGAAATAATTCGAATGGAACCCCCGATATACTATGTTTAGTTGGCCGTAATCCTGAATCGTCAATGGATGAGGTTTTATCCAAGGGGGGACTAATTTGGTTACTTGCAGGAGCATCTTATCCAGTTAACATTGGCTTTTGCATAAGAACTGCCGAAGTCTCAGGTGCTGATGCCGTAGTTATCGACGCCGAATTAAACAATCAAGAAAGAAGCGCTGCAAAACGTGCTTCAATGAAGGCTCATAGATTCTTGCCTTTATTTTGGACTTCAGGTGTAGAGTTCATTTTAAAGGCTAGAGAGTGTGGTTTTAGAATAATTTCAGTAGAAGATATTGGTGATTCTACTCCATGGGATGTTGATATGACTGGGGATGTTATTTTGGTTGTAGGTGGAGAGAGGAATGGCATCTCTGAGAATATATTGAAACTCTCAGATGATGTTATTAAAATTCCAATGTCTGGTTTTGTACCTTCGTTTAATCTTCAGGCTCCATTAAGTTATGTTGCTATTGAAGCTCAGAGACAGAGAAGCTGATAATTTTCTTATTTTCACCTTTATGATTTATTGAGTCTCTGTACCGCCCGCTGTTTATGAATGTGCCAAGCGAGTTAATTTCGATGCTTGATGGCGAACATGGTACAACCAAACAGAAAGCAGCCAGGCTTGTCATAGATCTTGCATCTAGTGCGGGAGCAACTGATTTCGTACGTTGTGAGCATTCTCATGTTTCAGGAGTAAGTGTAATAACAGGCGGACACGGACTTCGTCGCTTTCTTTCAGACTTGGCTGGAGATGATAAGGGAACTGTTTCAATACCCACGACTCTTAACTCAGCAGGTTGTGATAGAGAAAAAATGGAAGAGATGGAAATCGATTATCCAGATTTCTTGAAATATCAATTTGAGATAATTGATGCTTATAGTAATCTTGGAATCGATGCGACACTATCTTGCACGCCTTATGATAGAGGAATCGACTTAGCAGAAGGGATTGGTTCCTGGGCTGAGTCTAATGCTGTTTGTTTCTCTAATTCTTATACTTCTTTGATTACAAATAGGGAATCTGGATTATCGGCATTAGCGACAGCACTGACAGGATGGGCTCCACTTTGGGGACTTCATATCGAAGAAAATCGGGTACCCAATATTCATGTTAAGGTTGAATGTCCAATGGAATATATTTCAGATTGGAGTGTTTTAGGGGATTGGATTGGAAAGCAAATAAGGCCCGAATGGAGAATGCCATGGGGGATGATGCCCCATATTTCCGGGCTCCCTGATAATGCGAGTTTTGAAATGAAAAAAGCGTTGACTGCAGCAGCGGCAAATTATGGTTGCCCAATGCTCTGGGCTGATGGATATACCAATGATTCTCCAATTTTTGATAACTATCAAGGTGAATTAATTTTCACTGAAAATGATTTACAACTAAGGTATGAAGAATTATCTCCAAAAGGTATTGTTGATTTGGTAGTAATTGGTTGTCCGCAAGCCAGTGTTGGTGAAGTCAGAGCAACAGCATCTTATGTTCGTTCCAAGATGGAAAATGGGGAAAATATTCCTGAAAAGCGCCTATGGATTTTCACTAGTGGTCATAATTATGATATTCTAGAATCTGATGGTACTATAGATTTGCTAGAAGAAGCGGGTGCTTTAGTATTGAAAGATACATGTCCAGAAGTAACACCGTATAATAGGAAAAAATTTAATCATATCTTGACTAATTCTCTCAAGGCTGAACATTATCTTACTTCAGGACTAAATAAAATGCCGACTAGTGTTTCAACAATTTCTGATTGTGTAGATCATGCATTTAACCCTAATTTAATTACTGATCCGAGACCGACTTTAGAATCAATTAAAGTCAAACCAATGTTTTCAAATAAGAAGCATAGGATTGGAGATTTGGAGATAAGTGGTAAGAGCCTCCCCAGTCAAAAAGAATGGTCAATAGAAGGAAGAGCCTTAGTTACTGATGTTCCTATAACTTATCTCGGATACGTAAATAGGGATACTGGGGTAATTGAAGAGAGAGGCCACCCACTTGACGGAATTGCCATAGAAGATACTATTCTAATTTATCCAAAAGGTTCAGGATCAACCGTAGCTCCATTCGTTTTAATGGGATTAATATATACTGGTAAAGGCCCTAAGGCAATAGTAAATTGTGACGTTTGTCCACTTACTTTACCGGCTGCTTCGCTACTAAATGTTCCTTACGCTCATGGTTTTGAATTAAATCCCACATTGGAAGTTAATACTGGAGACCGAGTTTTAATGAAGCTTACCGATGGAGTTGTTAGTCTTTCAGTCATATCTCGTGTAAGCGAGGATTGATGACTGATAGTTGCCCCAGTCATGTTGTGAATACACGTCCCAATCCTAAACCTTGTCGCCCTCAAGACAGAGGTAAGTTTGAAATTTTACAAAAAGATGGTATGGCGAGAATTGGACGTTTACATACAAATCATGGTATGCTTAATACTCCAATGTTACTACCAGTAGTCAATCCGAATATCAGAACTATTGAACCTAGAGAAATGTGGGAAAAATATAGAGTTGATGGCTTGATCACTAATTCATATGTTATTTGGAAACATGATGATTTGAGTAAATCTGCTTTAGAAAATGGAGTACATGAACTAATTGACTTCCCTGGAATTATCGTCACTGATTCAGGTACTTTTCAATCATATGTTTATGGTGATGTAGAAGTTGGAGTAGAAGAGATAGTAAAGTTTCAAAGAGACATCGGTGTAGATATTGGAACCATGCTAGATGTTTTCGGTAGACCAGAGATGAGTAGAGAAGAAATAGAATCAGCAGTAGAAATTACTGCTGAAAGGGCTCCTAATTCGTTAGATGTTGCTGGTGATGAGTTACTCTTGAATGGGCCAATTCAAGGAGGTCTTCATGATGACTTAAGGGCCTTAGCTGGTGAACTAATGGGGCAAGTAAATGGTACTAATAGAGGGTTTACAATTCATCCGATAGGAGGAATTGTTCCCTTAATGGAAAATCAAAAATATAAGGATTTATTTCGAATACTTTTATCGGCTAAATCTACCATTCCTCCTGACAGACCCATTCACTTGTTTGGATGTGGTCACCCCTTACTATTCCCTATGTCAATAGCATTGGGTGTAGATATTTTTGACTCCGCAGCTTATGCTCTTTTTGCACGAGGAAACCGTTTACTGACACCAACTGGTACTATCCGGTTAGATGAAATCACTGAATGGCCATACAATTCTTCTGAATTGTTTAAGTGGACTCCTGAAGAAGTTAGGTCATTGGATAGTAAGGAACGTGAAAAAGTCTTAGCAAGACATAACTTAGAAGTTACCCAATCAGAACTGGCTCGATGTCGTGAAGCGATTAGAAATGGAAAAATTTGGCAATTAGCAGAAGAAAGAAGCCATTCTTCAGCTCATTTAAGAGAGGCATTTTTATGGGTACTGGACCAATTAGAAGATTCTGATGATGGCCCTGTTGGAGTCTCATCTTTGAGGATGATTTCTTCTACAAATCCTATCAGAAAGGGTGGTGAGAACTTACTTGATGATATTGAAGATAGACCTCATATTCTTCATCTTAAATCTCTACTAGCATTAAGATGGAGGATACCAGGTTCATGGTGGGATAATTCTACTGGTGATCCTAAGAGAGTAGTAATCATCGAAGGGTCCAGCCCCCCTTGGCGTGAAAACTCACTACATGCAGTAATTTCCATATTAAAGGAAACTCCTGAATCGATCATACTTATTTCAACTCCTATAGGGCTAATTCCTTACAGTTTAGAAGACGTGTCTCCTTGGTCTCATATTGATGGTTCTGATGATATTTGGGATTGCCCTTTAGATGAAGAAGAGATTTTTGACGAATTAATTGAATTAGGATTATCTGAAATTCCATTTATTAGAATTACTCCCGATCCTCACTCTCAAATTGAAGAAAGTGGAATTGATGTTATTTTCGATTGGATTGATCGATGTTCTATTGTGGATAAATTATCGGTTCTGAATGGCCTTTCTCCTTCTTTAGGGTGCAGGTTGACATCTGAAATGACTACACGTAAGTCTAAAACAAAAAGGATGGTTAATGTTTATTCTAATGGTTTACATATTATTTCTCCCAGACTAAAAGATGGAGGTATTTCTTTAACATTAAACGGTGCTAAAATGATTAATCAGTTATCGCCAGGAACGCCACTTAATTTCGGAGAAGATTTTACAGGTCAAGAATTGGATCATCCAGGTGTTGCTAAAGTTATGATAGTAGATGATGCAATTCCATTTGTGGGCGAAGGTAGGAATGTGATGCAAGGATATGTACTTGGGGCAGATCCTCATTTAATTCCAGGTCAGCCATGCTTAGTTGTAGACTCGAATGGGAGATTAGTAGCTCACGGAATACCAATAACATCAGCTCGTGAAATGGCATTTTTAACAAAAGGAATTGCTGTAAGGGTACGAGATGGCGCATTAAAAAATAAAAATAATTAATCAGGTCTTGTAGGGGATTAATTCAAGAACGTGATTTATAACGAAGTGATGACACTCGCAGTGCGAAGGCGATTTTATGGTTGATTCATCTTCTAATAAATTAATCATTGAAACTGTAGACTTAGTGAAAATGTATGGCCCTCATGTTGCTTTAGAAGGACTAAATCTTAAGTTAGAATCAGGAGCAATTGGGATTCTAGGACCTAATGGAGCAGGTAAATCTACCTTTTTCAAATGTATTTTAGGCCTTATCACAACTACTTCTGGACAAGGTAAGGTTCTAGGGTATGACATTAAGACTCAGGGTGATATAATTCGCTCTAGAATAGGATATATGCCTGAGTATGATTCTTTAGATCCAGAATTAATAGCTCTTGATCAAGTACGTTATTCTGGAGAATTAATCGGCATGAATCCTACACATGCGACGCAAAGAGCGCACGAAGTATTGGAATATGTGGGGCTTAAAGATCAGAGATACAGAAAAATAGGTACATTCAGTACTGGTATGAAACAAGCCGCAAAATTAGCTTGTGCCTTAATTCATGATCCTGAGATATTGATTTGTGATGAACCAACTAATGGTCTCGATCAACGTTCAAGAGAATTCATGTTGCAGACACTAAGGAATACCGTACAGCAAGGAAATAGAACTGTATTAATGAGCGGTCATGTAATGGATGATATTCAGGAAGTCTGTGATAGTATTGTAATGATTTACAAAGGAAGAATTGTGGTTCATAGCCGAATTGAAGAGTTGGCAAGTCAAGTAGATGAAGAAATAGAAATTTCTGTATGGGGGGGTGCTTCTAGGATGCAAGAATCATTAGAATCTCGTAGACTATCCGTTCGTCGTTTAGGTCGAATTATTAGAGTTAAGGTTGAATCAGAAGATACAATTTCAACTATCCTAGAATGCGCTGTGGAAAGCGGAGTACAAGTTCGTAGAATGGGCGAATATGAACCTGATTTAGAGGATATTTTCCTATTGATAATGGATAAGTTAGGGGCCGAAGTCAAGACAACTTCTGACTTGATGACTCCTGATCATACAAGGGGGGCGTATAATGAGTGAGGATTTGATAGATCTTGACGGTAGGCAAACTCGTATGGAAGCCGCTTATGGCTCTGATGACGGAGATGAAGATCTCTTTGCTATTACTGCTAAGAGGGAGGCATCTGTAGGTGCAATTTTTGAGCAAAATTATCGACCTTGGGATGGAGATTTTGGTCCGAGATGGGTTAGAAATTATGCAATTTTCAGACATCATGTATTTGGTTTATTTAAATCCAAAGGTCATCGTAATTATAATCCATTCATTCGATTAACAATCTTAGTAATTTTCATAGGCGCAATCTCTCCAATTGCTATGCTGTTCTTTTCATCTCTATTCGGCTCCGGTCCAGATGGTTTCATCGATAAAATGTGGGGTGTTAACAGGAGCAATCTTTGGGGACAAGTATTGGGTTATTTCCCTAGAAATCTCTGTTATTGGCCACTCTTAACGGCACTTGTTGTGGGTGGAATGATTTCTGATGATAGGAGAAATGGGACTAGTGCAATATATTTTTCTAGACCAGTTACAAGAATTGATTACACCTCGATGAAATATCTAAGTGTTGCAGTAGTTTTAGGATTCGTAATTGTCTTTTCGTATATGTCATATTATACATTGGCTATTGTTTTCAAAGGCGAAGGTTGGGGATTCTTAATTGACACATTACCTATGTTCTTAGCCGGACTATTATGTAGTATTATGTTGGTAATTACATATACTTCGATAGGACTTGCATTATCCAGCATTAGTCAAAGTCGTTTTTTCTCTGCTATTGCATTTCTGAGTATAATTTATGGAACTAAATTAGTCGCTTTATTGATAGATCTTCAATTTGAGACATCTATTTTATACATACTAAGTCCGTATGATTGCCTCGCTCATTTCGGGCAGTGGATGTTGGGCTTGGAACTGAATTATTCTCATTCTTTATCCTTATCAATTGTATCTTTAATTTTAATGAATCTAGTATCAATATTAGTACTATTTTCTAGAGTTAGTTCACTGGAGGTTACTAGAGAATGAGTGGTAATGAAAAAGTCCCTTCTGTTTTAGTTGAAAATGTTTCCAAGTGGTACGGTCAAGTAATTGGAGTAAATGATGTTTCTTTGGCTATTGAAGGGGGAGTAACTGGAATTTTAGGACCAAATGGGGCCGGTAAGTCTACATTATTCAAACTATTAATGGGTAGAATTAAGCCGAGTCAAGGTAGTGTCAAATTATTTGGAATAGATCCTTGGCAAGATACTTCTCCTTATCGAAGGATAGGTTATGTGAGTGAATCGGAGAGACTCTATGATTGGATGACAGGTCAAGATTTTGTATCTACTCTAGCTAGATTACATGGGATGACACGTAATGAAGCAAATTCTAGAGCAGAGCATGTTTTGAAATTCGTTGGACTTTACGATGTTCGGCATAAAGAAATTGGCAAATATAGTAAAGGAATGAGGCAGAGAGTTAAGATTGCACATGCCTTAGTACACGATCCTGATTTAATAATTTTAGATGAGCCACTACATGGTTGTGATCCGATTGCAAGAACTAGTATTATGAATGTAATAAAAGAACTCGGGAATCAGGGTAAAACAGTTTTAGTTTCCAGCCATATTCTTGAAGAAATTGAGAGAATTACTGAACAAATTGTTATATTGCATAATGGAAGATTATTGGCCTTAGGGAATATTTATGCAATTAGGGATCTATTGGATAAACACCCTCATAGAATAATGATCACAACTGAAGAGCCCCGGAAATTAGCTAATGCTTTTATCAGCGAAGAACCTATCTATGGAGTAAGATTTCCGGAAGATGGAAAGTTAGAGATTCAAACCAACGATCTGTCTGCGGCTCATTCAGTTTTGCCAAGAGTAATTGTTGAATCAGAAGTTAAAGTTTCTAGAATTGATAATCCTGATGATAATTTAGAATCTTTATTAGAGTATTTGATTGGAGGCTAGAAAATGGAAAAACTAGACGAACAAGGTAGAGGTCTCTCAACTACTGTCTGGACTCAACTTGATAGAAAAGCTGGAGCAATTACAGAACTAACAATCAGACAACTTCGTAATCGTATTTCAACTTGGGTTGTTTTGGGAGTTGGCGTACTATTGATCTCCTTACTTCTAATATTTTACATTGATTCAATTAGGGATGAATTCGAATCCATTGATAATGATGGAGATAGTCAAGATTGGGATAATGATGGTTTTCCATTAGGGCAGGAATTGATTTATGGGACAAGTGACTATGATGAATCTAGTTTCCCAGGTTCATCAGATTATATTTACCAAGGAGATATAGATTGGAATGATCAACCTAGAAACCATTACGGAAATCATACTTGGATATATGCAATGGGTTATTTTTCTCCAACATGGATCGATGTAAATTCTTCTAATCCATTTTCATGGAATGAAAACTGGATTGATTGGAGTTTAGGAGATTATTTTTGTGAGGAAGAAGGAAATTTAGGTAGTAACCCATTTGGTGAAGGGAGATATACTTTACAAAGAAATTATTGTCAATTCGAGAATGGAACCTACATCATGTTCGGGGCTTCATTTACAGGAGAAGGTGAATTTTTTACCGAGCCTGGTTGGTATACTGAATGGGGTTACCTAACAGAACCCTTTTTGGTGGAAAAACATCCTAAATCGATGTATATTGACGAAGATGATATTGATTGGGATGGAACAAGTATTTCCAGTTCTCAAGGATTCGATGATGATGGAGACTGTCTGAAAGATGATTATCTGGTTGAAAGCACTCCTAGCGATAGTAATAGGAATGGAATATTTTGCGATGTTCTATGGACATATGATCTGAATGGAAATCTCGTCAGTATCCGAGCAGATAATAATGTAGATGAAGATCCTGACGATTCTAGACATATTGGTGAATCTAGTCATAGGACTTTCATAATAGGGACTGGAAAAATTGCATTTGTAATGATTCTCGGTCTATTCTTACCTCTATTTTTAGCACTAGGGTTAGTTAGAGATGAATCTGAAAATGGGACATTGCATTATCTTCTTTCTAAACCAATTCATCGTGGTGAATTTATCCTATATCGATTATTGGGTTATCTGGCAATTGTTGTTTCATACACTGTAATTTTAACTTTCATAATTGCTTTTATTACCTCAATAATTGGACCTGGAGAATCAATAATCCGACTCTCAGATTATCCCGTTTGGTTCGGAATCTCACTTTCTACAATATTAGTCTTGACAGCGTATGGTTCAGTTTTCAATACTGTGGGATTAGTCTTACCTCGATACGGGGTGTATCTTTGTATATTATTTGGAGTATGGGAATTTCTAATGGGTCTGTTCACAATCACTATTCCTAACTCTACTATTCCTATGCTATCCATTTCTCATTGGGCTATACAGATTATCGATGCTACTGTAATGATAGCTTGGAGTGATACAGCTCTAATGCAGCAAAAAGCAAATGCTTTTGGTTTGGAAACTGGGATATCTTTCTTCTGGCATCCTCCAGTTCATACTCTGGGTACAGGAAGCCCTTTCGTTGCATTAGTACTCAGCATAGTTTTCATTCTAATTTTCAGTTTAGGAATGATTTTGATTGGCCAATTAATTTTCAAAAGAAAGGAGATTATGTGATTAATTATGAATGATGAATTAACTAGATTTTCTGGAGATTATTCCTCATTGTGGCGCTTGGATATTATGCCATCTTTACCGCGACTTTCATGGTGGTGGTGGTGGGTTATTTTATTCATTCCTGATCCTGATAATCCTTCACGATCAAGACAATTGATGGTTCTATGGTCATCAAAAGAAACGCCAGCAATACGTGTCAATCATCATTGGTGGAAACCAGGTTCAAGGATGAGGGTTGATGAACATGGAGGCCATGTAGTACCTGGAATGGTCTGCTCATGGTGGTATGATGGTAAGGAAATGCATGAGCCTTTAGTAATGAAAGAATGTAAGATGGTGTCTTTAGATGATAAACATCCATTATGGCCTTCTGATGGATCTGGAGAAGGTTCCGGCGCAGTGATTCCCTTGGTTGATGATGATTTATCACTCGGTTTAACGAAAGGAAATAAGAAATTTTGGCTTAATCTGACTAGCGATAAAAGTGCCCAGAAAAATGGTGCTCCAAGTTCAATTAAGGCTGAACTTACTCCTTGGTGGGGGCCACCAAGTAAATTGACTTACAAGAATAATGTTTTCCTTTCCAATATGGGATATGATATATTGAGAATCCAGGGAACTAAAGCTTCTGTAGTAATTGATGGTGAAAAATTTGAAGGTACCGGATATTTCCAAAAAGTTAGCGTCCAGGCGCCAACTGTACCTTGGTTTTGGGGTATGTTGCATTTTGATGATGGTTCTTATCTAGACTGGTTCATGCCTCATATTTCATTTTCTTGTCTAAATATGGATGATAAACCTTGGAAATTAAGGGATATTTTTAGGAAAAAAATGAGTGGCTCCGGTATATTTCATGACGCCAACAGAGATAACACTGAAGAATTTAATAATTGCGAAGTAGAATTAGTTGATCCCGAAGGAGACGAAGAAATATTATTCGATAATGATGGTAACAAATTACCAAAATTTAGAGTTCGTTTATGGAATGAAAAAACTAAGATTTCTTTAGAAGTCAGAGCCGCATCTCGGGCAAGATGGACCTTCGATCAGCCAACTCGTGCGGGAATGATTAGTCATCTTACTTACAATGAGTACCCTCTTGAATTATTACGTATTTCAATTTCTGATGAGCAAGGGCTCCGAACAAAGGATGATTATTCATGGATTCATGGTAATGCTGAACATTCATGGGGATTATTACATTAGGATGTGGTTTTATTGAATGAAATTGTATCTGAATTCAGAGATTCTATTGATGAAGAATTGGTAAGGAGAAAGTTTTCTTCATTAAATGATGATGAAATTCCTGTTTGGATGGGTTCACCGACAGTCCTCTCATACTCTCCAAGGTATCTTCTTGCAGTAATTATTTTCTCTGTACATTTCATATTCTATCGAGTAGCAGTTACTATTTTTGCAGAAGGAAAGGAAGGATTTTTTTACACATTTCTACGAATTATAGATCAGCTATTTGATTTAATTGACGTTTTCGCATTCATTATTGTAATGCTATTTATTGCGAGGATTAATCATTTTCTTAATATCTCAACATCAAGTTTGAGGACAACTTTTTTCTTGATAATTGTCGGTTTAATTCCATCTGTTTGGTATATTGTGAATATAATTGACTGGATTTTAGTGCTAATAGGCAGAGAAGGGATAAACATCCCAGAATGGTTTGATACTTGGTTTCTAACTCTGGGAATAATAACTTCCATGATTTTCTTGATTTATAATATCATTTCGCAATTTTCTTATTCATACCTAATTACTGATAAGAATATTTACATAAGGAGGAAAATTTTGCTATTTTATAATTCAATCACAGTATTTAGGCTGGATGAATTAGTTAATCTCAAAACTCAGATGTCATTTTTTGGAAAAATAATAGGATATGGTAATATTTTACCGATCACAGAAGAAAGTATAGAAATACAATCTAAAATCAAAGTTGAGAAATCTGGATTTCAAAAGATAATTCATTTTATCAGGTTGTTTATCTCTTATCAGAGGCCAAAAAAGGAGTTACCAATTAATCCTTCTGAGTGTATTTTTGGAGTTAGAAAGCCAATGATTGTATATGAATTAGTAAACGAATTAATAGATGAAAATAATATTGAAATAGAAATTTAGGTTTCCGCATTGTTATTAATGAAAAGGTATCGAGAGTACATTAGAGGGATTCACATGTCCGAAGAAGATATCATTACAATTGCAGCACAACACATTACCAAAGGAGATTTCATGGGAGCCATGGAAATATTTGAGAATCATGTTAATGAAAATCCTAAAGATCCTGCTGGATATCATGGTTGGGCTGAAGCAGCAATGTTTGAAATTCAAGAAAATGGTAATTTTGATGAAAAAGGAAATGATAGAATTAATGAGGGTAAAGTGCAGTCCTATCTTAGAAAAGCAGCAGGTTTAGAGCCAGATAACGCTGAATATCAGGCAGCATTTGCAAATGCCCTGATAGAGTTTGATCGTGTCCCTATGGCTGTTCGAGAATTCAAGAAGTTGATTGAGCTTGGCAAGAAGATAGAAGATGTTGATGTTTCTTTCCATCTCTATGAGGCTGCTAAACAATTGATAGATTCAATTGATGTTAAAGTTGGTTATGATCGCAGTGAGCAGTTTGCTAGACAATTTATTCCCATTGCAATTGAATTCGCAATTTTAGGATTAGGTTTCTCATCTGTAGAGGAAGCAATGGAATATCTGACTGAGGAATAAGGGGGGAATTCCGATTGACTAGCGGCCGTATTATGGTCGCATTTGGTTATCATGGAAGTCACTTTCATGGTTCTCAGATTCAACCAGATGTTCCTACAGTGCAAAAGGCTATTGAAAACGCGTTAAGGAAGGTTAGTTGGTGGACTGATGGATGTCTAGAAATGTCCAGCAGAACTGATGCTGGTGTTAGTGTAAGAATGAATCTTGCTTGTATAGACATACCAATTACGGTTTGGAATGAAGTAGAGAAAAAAACAATCCTTAGAGTTCTCAATAATCGATTCCCTGAAGGTTTGTGCGCATGGAACTTGGTCAAAGTTGAATCTGATATCAGAAGCAGAGCTGCCATTAATAGGACATATCTTTATCGAACTGAATTAATTGAAGAATGGTCAGCAGGAATAGATGAAAAATTATTCATTGACTCTTGCAAATATATTGTCGGCACTCATAATTTTACAAATTTTTGTAAATTAGAAGAAGATAAGAATCCAATTCGTACCATTGATTTCTGTGAACCTTGGTACTCTTCTGATGGTAGAATAATTGGTATTCATATTAGTTCCGAGGCATTTTTATGGAATCAAGTTAGAAGAATAGCAGCGGCAATTACGGGTGTTGCAACTCGAAGAATTGATTTCGATTTATTCAAATCAGCATTACAAAATCCTGAAACATCCTTAGATTTAGGAAGAGCACCCTCTAATGGCCTGATTCTTTGGTCGATTGAACACCAATTTTCTGAAAGAATGGGTTTAGATTGTAAACCAGACACAACAGGTTTCTCTATGCCACCAGAAAAAAAATATCGATTTAAGAGATGGTTATCCATGGCGAAGTTAGAGATGGGGATGTTAATTGAAAGAGATTGGGAATCTTCTCTTAATTTAATTTGATTTCTAATTTATCCCCATCATTACATGGAAGAGATTCTCTTAGAAATGAACCCGAAATTACTTCTGCTGTTTCCGTATGTCTTGTTAGGTCTGGAATCAATATTGCACATTCTATCCAATTTTTTCCATCGGACGAAATTTTGGCAAGAAAAGCCGTTGCTCCTCCAAAAGATTTACCATCTCTTTCAAAACCTTTAATCCTAAGCGGCTTAGTTTTTAGTTTGACTTCACCTTCCTCAAGCCCTGATAAAATTCTTAAATCTTGATAGTTTGACAAACTTGATTTTTCCATATCGAGGTTTAAGGTTCCAGGCCATGCACTGACTTTGAGAACTTTCTTAAATTGTTCTTGGTAATGTGGTTGAGCCATGAATATATGCGCTCTTCCTAGTCCGCTGGACACTTTGCCATACAGGTGCATGATTAACCGCCTATTTCTTCATTCAAGAGGCTTACCGCTAGAATATCCTATAATGTTAGCACATTGCCCATTTCGGCGATTTTCCAGCCATTAAGTTCAACAATTTTTCTTTGTTTTGAATTGATATCATTCACTGGATTTGAGTGATTTAGATGTAAAAATGAGATTTCAGGATCATCTTCCATTTTCTTACCAAGGAGTTGCAGACTATCTTGTATTGTAGGGTGTGGTATTTCTGAAATATTTCTCCCAGGTAATTCCTCCATACTCCAGAAAGTTCCATCAATTAGTGCTTCATCGATATCAAAAATTCTGAAAAAATCTCTAACATTATCTTTCGAATAATATTCCAGTGTTTTTTCCCATGAATCTTGATCTGGCATAAATAAGATATTTCTTTCCTTTCCATTTATAATTATTGCAGAAGTATCTCCTAATTCACTTCTATGAGGGATAGGAATAAACTGTAGTGAAAAACCACATCCTTCTTTTGGCTCAAATGGTTGATAAAATTCCTTTGCATGTGTTCTAATATTGTCATCTTCAATCATTAATCTAATATCACTTCTATTATCGAAATTTTTCTTATTTTCTCTACTAAGGAAGATATCAATTTTTTTTAATCCCATTACAGGTTTCCCAAATTGTCCAATACCTTCTATATGCCCTAGATGTAAGTGACTAATTGACACAGTTTCAGGAATAAATATTTCTTTACCTATTGTTGTCCAAATCATTAATTGCTCAGATAGATTTTTTGTAATTTCAATAATGTGCTTGGACCCATCAGACCCAATAACTCCTAAACATACAGGATATTTTCTTAATTTGAAATCTTTGTGAGCTTCCATACAAGTTCTACATGAACAACCAGATTGTGGGATGCCACCATCTTGAGCAGTACCCAATATTGTTACGCTAACTCCTGATGTCATCGGATATCCGTATGGGTCCCAATCTTTAAATCGTCGATTACGAAAATAGTAATCATTCCATAGAAGCACCAATGAACCCTATCCTCTTGGCAGGTTCATGGCTGCGGACACTTCATGGATGACATCACGTTTCAGCGAGATTAAAAAACAGGGTTTAGATTGGAATCCACCTACTCTAGAAACGTCCAATGATGCGAGATGTGTTATTGATGGTAAAGAGACAATAATGCTTTCTTCAAATAACTATCTTAATCTAACAAATCATCCAAAGGTCATTGATGCTATGATTTCTGCTACACGCAAGTATGGGGCCGGTAGTGGCTCAGTTAGGGCAATAGCTGGTACAATGGATATTCATCTTGAAGCGGAGAAAAAAGTTGCTGAATTTAAGAAAGTAGAATCCTCTTTAATTTATTCCGCAGGTTATACTGTTAATGTGGGTTTAATTCCAACATTGGTTAGAGGTTCAGAAGATGTAATAATCAGTGATGAATTAAATCATGGCTCTATAATCGATGGAGTAAGGCTAACTAAAGCACGTAGAGGAGTTTATTCACATAATGATATGGGGGAATTGGAGGCAGTGCTCAAAGAAAACTCAGATGCTGAAAGAAAATTAATAATCACTGATGGAGTATTTTCAATGGACGGAGACATAGCTCCATTGGATGAAATTAGTAAGTTAGCCGACGAATACAATTCAATGATTTTTGTCGATGACTGCCATGGAGAAGGTGTCTTAGGTGACAAAGGTGCAGGTATAGTTGATCACTTTAACTTACAGGGAAAAGTTGATTTCGAAGTTGGTTCATTTTCTAAAGCATTAGGGGTCCAGGGAGGAATTCTTGCAGGCTCTAAGGAAGTCAGAAATCATGCACTGAATCACTCTAGATCATGGCTCTTGTCAGGTAGCCAACCACCCGGTGTTGCAGCGGCACAAAAAGCCGCAATTCAGGTTCTGATGAGTGAGCCTCAACATCATTCTAGGCTATGGGATAATACTAACTATTTCCGTAAAGAATTACAATCACTAGGTTTTGATACAGGTTTTTCTGAAACTCCAATCATACCTATAATGTGTGGCGAATCCTTAGTAGCTAAACAATTATCTGAAGAACTTGGCAAGAGTAATATAATGGCAGGCGCAATAGTGTTTCCAATGGTTGCTAGAGATAGAGCCAGAGTAAGAACGCAAATGTCTGCTGGACTAAGTCGCGATGATCTAGATAGCGTACTTAGGGTTTTAGAAAACATTGGTCCTAAATTAAAATTAATATGAGTTGTTATCATGGTCCAAACCTCATCCTTAGATAAAAATACGATTAATTCAATGTTGGAAAGAATAAATTCTGTTCCAATTACTGAAACCCTGAATATGAAAATATTGAGGCTCGATAAAGGTGAATGTGAGGCCTTTATTCCTAGAGATACCATGTGGGATGGAATTTTTGAAACATTCCATGGAGGAATTCTTGCTACAATCGCAGATAGCATTACTTGTTGGTCTATTTTAACAAAAATAGGTTCTGATCGAAAAGTTGCAACTACAGATTTTAATATTAGATTTTTACGACCTTGTAAGACTGATGTCAGATGTGTAGCTAAAGTGATCAAGGCAGGGCGAACATTGAGTCTGGCAGAAGCAGAGATTTTCGATATGGAAGGTAAAATAGTTGCAATTTCACAAGTAAATTATATTTCACTTGATTCATGAATCTAATTCTTCTATAGCATTCTCTAATTCGTTGAAATTTTGTTCACTTAACTCAGGATTTTCTTTTTCTAAATATATTGTCTTCTTCATACCCTCAAATGGATTTAAGTCTCTATCTATTCTTTCAATCATTCTCCACCTTGGGGCATAAGATATTTGGATATATATTGGCCCTGGAGAGATCAAAATGAAATATCCTAGTATTTGTAATTCTTCAGGGGTAGAGAAAATTATCGTTATTGTAGTGATAAAGAATCCAACGAATGGCAATGGGTAGAGATATCTTCTCCTTCTTTCTAGCCTTACTGGCGGTATTTTTATCAAAGAAGAAATAACAGTTGAAATAGCACCCAATGAAGCACATAAAAGGATTATTATTAAGCTTTGAAAACCCCATTTCTCTAGTATATCTATACTACTTTCAGAATTAGAGTTCCCATCATAAAACATTGGTAATAAAAGTGTTAAGTTTATTATAATTGCATAAACAATACCTACAAAAACTGGACTTGAGATTGACAGAGAGTAATTCAAGAATAGTTGACTAATCGAGCCTCCTTCAAGCATATGCCTATGCTCATCATCGTATTCTTCGAGGCGTTCGCGCCAATTAGGCATAATTTATTCCCTCAATACATTATCTTTCATCATTACGGGTAATTTAATTAAAAAATATTGATTTTTACCCGAATAGAATGATGCGATATTCTAAACTTAATATCGGAGATATTATGACTTAACTATATTGGGAGAGTATTTTGTGGTACTAGATGAATGATGAAGATGTATTGTTTTCGATTACTGATAAGAATTTAGATTCTGGACTGAGGGGAGTACCAGTTGGAACTTGTCAAACTTCTTTTGTTGACCCTTATGAAGGGGTTCACTATGTCGGTTATCCTGTTGAAGACTTGGTAAATATGGAAGAGGAAGATGTAATATTTTTACTGTTCTATAAGCGTCTACCAACTGAAGAAGAATCACAAGAGTTTCGTGCTGAATTAACACAGAGAGGGAAAAATATCCCTACAGGAGCACTAAGAGTTCTGGAATCCCTAACTCCCGGTAGCGGTCATCCTATGGAATGGCTTTCAATTGGAATTATGGCTTTAGGAACTGCGGAAAAAACCGGTGATACCAGGGCTGATGCGATGAATCTTATAGCTAGAATGCCCGAACTTATGGCTAGAATCTTCCGTTTAAGAGGAGGTGAGAAAGAGAAATTGAAGCCACGAAAACCCGGCCTAGGTTTAGTAGAAAATTTCGTACATATGATGGGTTTTGAAGGTAGTCAAGCGCGTGATATTGAGAGAGTTCTCAGATTCTTTTTCATTCTCCATATGGATCATGGCGGAGGAAATCTTTCAACATTCTCTGGTAAAGCAGTAGCTTCTGGATGGGCGTCAATTTACTCTTCTATTTCTAGTGCTATGAACGCTCTTTCAGGGCCTCTTCATGGTCAAGCCAATCAGGCATGTCTTGAGTTCGTCAAAAGAATTGGAACATCTGACCATCAGGAAATTGAAGACTTTGTACGTACAGAATTAGCCAATCGTAGGAAAATTTATGGTTTTGGACATGGTGTTTTGAGAGCGGAAGACCCAAGAGCTCGCTTATTGTTTGAATTAGGTGATGAAATTTGCCCTGAACATGAATATTTCAAAATTGCTAGGGCATTGAGAGAAGTAATTCCTCCTATTCTAAGTGAAATCCCAAAGATAAGTAATCCCTATCCAAATGTAGATATTGCTAGTGGAAGTTTACTACACTCAGTTGGTTTCAGGATGCCTGAATATTATACAACATTTTTTGGCTGGGCAAGAGTTGCAGGAATCAGTGCCCAAATACTTGATGAGAGAAATGCTAGAGATGGACGAGGTACTCCTATTTACAGGCCGAAATATATCCCTAAGAATCAACCATTAAGAAGAATTGAATAAATCATGAAGATCTATTTCTGTGCGATTTACCAGTTCCTCTATGTCCGATTATTCTTGGGGCTTCCCAGGGTAAACTCGATGATGAAGTTTCTTTTATTAATGATTCAATACTTCTCTCCCAAGACCATCTTTTCTTCCAATTAGATATGAAATCTAACCTTTCGCTGTTAGAAAGTTCATGCCAGGGAGGGATCTCTTTTTTCATTTCATTAACTTTGTTTAGATGTTGGTCGATTGGAGTGTCGTCTAATTCTTTTCGCTGTTTAATTGTTAGAGGTTGTGTAGCTGGTTTTGTCCATCTCGCGTGGCCCGAATCAAGAGTCACTGAAGTCGGAGCAAGATCATCCGTAAGTCCAGTTAACCCTGCATCCAGTAACATTCTTTCAGCATTCGATTTAGAAGGCCAGACATAAATCGGATATCCTTTCCTAAATTTTGTCAGTCTTTCTAATTTCTTCCCTTGTAGACCAACTGTTCTACCTAAACTTAGGTTACTTTCAATTCCTTTGAGATATTGTAAAGAGCAAGGTAACATTGGAGATTTTTCTCTTCTTTGCTTTTCCATTAGTCTGGGTAGTGAATTTAGAATAAATGATGGAGTAGCAACGATTCTCTGTGATGTCCAATTACCCCATGAACGTATATTTGGCCTTAATCTACTAAATTTCAAATTAGTTTTCACTTTTTTAGATGCCGATATAATCTTCGGTTCAAACGAATAAATAACTGCGCCACTATCTGGTAAATCAATAGGTTCTAAGATTTCATTTAATTGTTCAATCATCTTAATCATATGTTTTTCTCTTTCATTTCCATTTAACCAACCTCCCGCTTTACCACTACTTGGATGTGGGGTCTTAAATTCAAAACATGTGAATGCTCCCTCTTCAGTCCATCTTCTAATGAATTCTTTTTTCTCTAATAAATCATCTATTGGCTCTACATAATCAGGTAATTCATCCAACGTCAAACATTCGGGATATTCTCCAAATTCGGTTTTTGAATCATGATGGAGAACAAGTCGATTATCTTCCGATAATCTCAAATCTAATTCTACTCCATCGCATTCACTCATTCCATAAACTAATGCTTCAACAGTATTTTCTCTGGGACGAATCCATTGACCATAATCTTCGTCCATATCTCTTGCGAGAGATTATCTAATAATTAATTAAGCGTTTCTACAAGACTAATCCGCCCCAACGCTAAATAGTAAAAAAGTCAACGCGAGCCTAGTATGAGCATGTCAGATACAATAGAACTTGACCGAGAATCAGATCCAATAGAAGTTAGAGGTTACGCTTTTTACGATTGGGCTAAATCAGCATTTGAGACCTCTGTAACCGTTGCAGTATTGCCTGCATGGTATGCATATCTCTTCTTGAAGGCTAATGGATTAACAACAACCATTGGTTCTATAGAGATGCAAGGGGATGCTGTTTGGTCATTTGCAGTGGCAATTGGTACACTTTTTATTGCAATCATTAGTCCATCTTTGGGTGTGATTGCTGATAGAAGAAGAATCAAGATGTGGTGGTTAAGAATACTCACCTATGTAGGTGCAGGTTCAACTTTCCTTCTAGCATTCGCTCCACTTTTACCTATTGAAACTCAGTGGGTATGGCTAATGGTATTCTTCATGCTAGCTAACGTAGGCCTCAATGGGGCTGGTGTATTCTACAATGCTCTTCTCCCACATATGGGTAAAGATGATGAGATGGATAGAATTTCTAATTTAGCATTTGCATATGGTTATCTCGGCGGAGGAATTTTACTTCTGGTTCATCTTATTATGGTAATGACATTAACTGGAGATTGGGTAATTCCTTTCGTTATGGCTTCATCAGGTATATGGTGGTATAGTTTCGCTTTATTGACATTCAAATGGGTTCCTGAACCGCCAATTGAGAATGAGATGCCATCTTTAGGATTCGTTTCATCGGCAAAATTAGCAATTTCTGAGATTAAAAAAACTATTAGTGAAGTTGAAAAATTTAGAACACTCTTCATTTACATGCTAGCATACTTCTTCTTCATTGATGGAATTAATAGTGTGACTGCTCTTGGAGGTGTATTTGGATCAACTGTACTTGGAATAACAACTGTCGACTTGATTATTACAATTTTAGCAATTCAATTTGTAGCTTGGCCATCAGCATTATTGTTCACTAGACTTGCAAGAAAATTGGGCACTAAATCTGCATTAAATATTTCTCTTGTTGGATGGGTTATACTTTGTTTTGCAGCCCTTTCTTTCGCTCCTCTCGAGTATTCTGATCATGCCGACTATCAAGTTCAATTACATGAAGAACCTGAAGAAGGAGTTTGGTACTTTACTCCTCATGAAAATCTACTTGATTTCCCTATAGCTCAGATTGAAGGTGGGGATGAGCAAGAGTGGGCAAAATTAAGTCTTGCAGGAATTGTTGAAGTCGATGAAGACTACACTGATACAGAAATTTACAAATGGGCTGGATTCAATGACGACAATGAACCTATAGCGATTAATTTAGGGGCACTAGGTTCAGATATAAATGATATAATTAATTCATTTGAAGATACTAGATTTTCTGTAAGCGCTATTTATGGTGATATGAGCGAAATTTCTGTTGTTGGCATAGACCATCCAACAAATCTAGGAGATGGTGTAATTGATATCATTCCGAGTACAGTTAGAGATAAAGTTTGGGAACCTCTTGGCCTTACAGTTGGTCTACAATTCTTAATCCTAGGTTGTGCAATGGGTACATTGCTTGGCGGTTCTCAAGGGCTAGCAAGAAGTATGTTTGGTCAAATGGTTCCAGAAACTAGAAGTGCTGAATTCTTTGGTTTCTTTGGTTTCTTTGGAAAAGTTGCAGCATTCATCGGACCATTGTTGTATGGTTTAATGACAGTAATGTTTGATAGTAGAGTTGGAATCTTATCTATAGCAATGCTAATCCTAATTGGAGCAGTAATGATGCGAATGGTTGATCTTGAGCAAGGACGCTTAGATGCACAAGCAGAAGATGCTAAAAATAGAGGAATTCAAACTGAAGATTGAGATGTTGTAAAAAATTTATCGATCAACAGTGCAACTTCCAATAATAATACAATTGGTCCTCCCACTAAGAACATTGAAATCGGGTCTGGAGGTGACAGTACAGCTCCTAGCAATAGTGCAAAAAACCAGATTAATCCTCTATTTTCAGTCAAACTTGATCTACTAATTATCCCAGTTCTTAATAGTAATAATGTCACTAAAGGTGTTTGAAAACTCATTATAGATCCAAAGAAGAGACCTATAACAAATCCTAACCATGACTGTAATTGCCAAGTATTAGTTAATCCAACATTACTTGCATCATTTGCTAGAAAATCTAGAAGCATTGGAATTAGTATATTATGAGCATAAATAGCCCCAATTATTCCTAGTCCAATCGAAGAAAGGGATACTAAAAATAAAATCAAAATTTTAGATTTTTTTTGGTTAATCTTTTCTGTATTGGATTTATTAATAATTTTACTTCCATTCCATGACATGTCTATAATTATCATAGTAAATGCCATTGCTATCGCTATCTGTGTTGCAATTCTTAATCGTAGTAAGATCACTTCCATAGGCTGAATAATAATTAATTCAACTCCCTCGGGAAGGTATCCGTTTGCTTGTAAAAACCAACTAATTATATCTCCTGAGATAGGATAACCTAATGCTAAACCAAAGATAAAGATACCAAAAATTAGAGTAATTCTACCTCTTAGATATCTAACTAGATTTACAAATTCAGCCATAGGGATAATGTCCCTCTGCCTGCCTTCCATGTAACTGCGTAGGCGTTCAGTTACTGAATACATCGCTGATAGATTTTCTATCTTCTCAGTATTATTGAGAGAATATCTCCATCTTTTAGAAGGTGATCTAGACCCACTCTTTGCCAATCGAATTTACCGCTCGGCCCTTTAACTCTTGCATATCTAAATTTTCTTACGAAATCCCTATGTAATTTTACACAAACATCTCTTACTGTAGATGTATCTTTGATAATCAGTGGCTCTACTAAATCAGCTTCTTGACCTTGAGGCTTCAGAAAAATAGACATGAAACGTAAATTTTCAAATACAAAATCTTTCATATTCACAATACCTTTTCCTGTTTTTGCTGATACTTCAAGTACTGGCCAATTGAGTGGGATCATTTCCATAGTTCTTTGAATATCTTTTTCATTTGCTAAATCCACCTTATTAATTACCACGACTGCATTGCTGTAAACTCTATTTCCTGCCAACGTGTCTACGATATGATCATCTGTCACATCTGTTCTCAATGTAACGGTTGCAGAAACAATTCCAAAACTTCTTACAATTTCTTGAATCTCTTCATGAGTTAGATTTGTTTGTTTAACTGTGGATCTAACAACGATACCACCTTTATTTGATCTTGTAATGAATACCTGAGGTTTCTTTTGGTTTAATCTCATACCTGCTCTCCATAATTCTAAGTCTAATATGTCGAAGTGAGATTCTTGGAACGGATCAAGAACGTATAATACCATATCTGCCCCTCTAATTACATTAAGAATCTCTTTCCCTCTACCTTTTCCTTCTGCTGCTCCTTTGATTAATCCTGGCAAATCAAGAATTTGTATCTTAGCACCTTTATGTTCCATCAAACCTGGAATACAAGTCAGTGTCGTAAATGCAAAATTTCCTACTTCTGATTCCACTTCTGTCAACTGAGATATAAGGCTTGATTTTCCAACGCTTGGAAAGCCCACTAATGCTACAGAGGCATCTCCTGATTTCTTAACTTCGAAACCTGGCCCGCCTCCACTAGATTTAGCGTGAGCCTGTGCTTTTTCTTTTCGCGCTTTAAGTGCTGCAATTTTAGCCTTCAATTTTCCAATATGGGCATTTGTAGCTTTATTTTTTTGCGTTTTTCCAATTTCTTCTTCCAGAGATTTGATTTGCTCATCGATTGTTGCCATAATTAATCTCCCCTTCGCAACCGATGCTCATGTGACTGGCCCAGTCATCTATTCTTCAATTGAATGCCTAACCGATAGTTCATTGTGTACTTCTCTTTGGCTAGGCCCGAGGTACGGACATGGCAGATGTAATTCTAAATCTTGTTCATCATTCTAATTTTAAAAAATTAGTATCATTACCCCTTCAAGAATTATTTGAAAAAGTAGAAGATAGCTCATTGAGAAATTATCGACCTGAATTAGATAATCGATTCCATAGAGATTTTGATGTTGATTTAGAAGGAGATATAATGGAATGGTCTGATAAAACTCCAGGTCTAGTATTATCTGATAATTTATATTCTCAACCAATTAAAGAATCAGAAATTGCTGAATTAACAATTCTTTTGGCGAAATGGTGTTCATTTTCGGAATGGCGTTGCTGGGATGCTCGTCTCTTTTTGTATGTTGAACCTATGTTGAAATACAATATTTCTAGTCCTAATGAATTCCTTAATTTTTCATTATGGAATGATTTCATGAATTCGCTATCGAAAACTGATAGGAGATCCTACTCGGAATCAGTGGTTCTTGATTGGATGAGTAGGAGAGAAGAATTAGGGGAAACAATGGAGCCTTCCGAGGATCCTAGAATATTGCCTACTATGAATTCTCATAGAACTTCCAGTGAATCATTACACATATTTCTCAATAGTTTTGACTCAAAAGATATTAGTTTACTTATTGGTCGGGAATATTTAGAACATGAGTTATGGAGTCTTAATGGAAATTTTTTATACGGAGTGAAGGTGGATTAAGAATGTCAAAATTACCTTTAATTCCACCCCCACCATCTGATTTTCCTGATTCTGGTTTTGTAGTTCTAGGGCGTTTCCAACCATTTCACAAAGGACATGCCGCAATGATAATCGCTGCCGAAGAGATTCGTTTAGAAAATTACCCAGAATTGAAATTAATTATCGCAATTGGCTCTTCAAACAGAACTCAGACGCTAAAAAATCCTTGGTCCGAAACTGAAAGAATCGAGATGATAATGTATTGGCTTGAAAATGAAGCGAATTTCGATGCCACAATCGTATCTATTCCTGATATTGAAGATCCTCCAAATTGGGTTAGCCATGCAGAAAGATATCATGGAAAGTCTGGAGTATTGTTCAGTAGCGATATCAATACTTGTGAATTATATCAGGCATCAAAATGGTCGGTAATTTCAACCTCACTAATTGAAAGAGAGAGATTTGAAGGATGGAGAGTACGTGAGACAGCTAGAATGCTTTCTACAATAAATGACGAAGATGCTATCAAAATGATTTTAGGACAATCTGTTCCGAAATCAATTATTGTTTTCTTAATTGAAAATGACTATCTAAAAAGACTAGCATTTTTGGGAGAAGGTGGAGAACCTGTAGGTTAATTTTCTATTAGATCTTCGGGACTAAAATCACAATATCCGTTACAAGTATCTATAATTGTTCCATCGGATAGGAAATTGAATGCCATTTCCCTGGCTATTGGTAAAACACCTATTGCATCATGTGCTGGATGAGGCTCTTCACCGTATTCATTTCCTACTGGAGCTTGCAGGTATCCTCCATCAAAGAATACTCCTACTGATCCTACATGCCCCTCATCTACAATATTGATTCCATAGGGTGTAATTGTTGATGAATTGAGTAAAGCGATATCGCCCGTTCTCATCATTCTTGCTGACGAGATATTAGAAATCTGTAAGTCAGAAATTGAAAATAAAGTCATCAATTCGAATGGTTGTATTTGATCATTGAAACCCCCTTTCCTCAAACTCAAGAATGTGTCTGTTTCAGTCGAATCCCAAAGTGACTGCATTATTGACATTGCAACTGCTCTGTCTAATTGATTATCATATCCATATTCACTAGCGAAAACAAAATAGAATTTATCAAATTGTGTACATCTCTCAATAATATGTGAAAATGATGAACCTCCTGCCCACAATACTCCTCTATTCAAATCAGGAGATAATCCAATTATTGAAGGCCCCCTCAAAGCCCCATTTGAATATCCAGTGTAAGTTGGATTTGTTGTGTTTACCATCTTCGTACCTTCTTCACCATTGTAAAAATCAGGTAAATCAGAGCAGACTCCCATGAATGTTTTTATCATGACAACCTGATTAATCATTGCCTGCTCCAATCTTTCAGCCTGATGTTGGAAGTAGTGCATGTTTAAAACAGCATATTCAACGCTTGCGAAATCATCATCTGCCCACCCATAAAAACTAGTTCCTAACATTGCAACATTATTTTCATTAGCCCATCCGCTGAGGCTATTTGTATTCCCATTTCCTAGGAATCCATGGCCCCAAATTATCAAATCAGCAGGTTCTTGACTTTCTACAGCAGAATATGGTATGACTAACCAGAATGGAATCTCCCTATTTTCCACGAAAACCGGAGTTCTATCTTCTGCGGATGTTCTCCTAATTAGAGTCGGAGGAAAGAACGATTCTGTATATTGAGGTGCAGTAAAGGTTCCAGTAATCAGCCAGTGACTCGCATTCCCTCCTTTAGTTTTCATTTCATTAGATTCTATCGTACATCCTATCCCATTTCCAGTTCTCTCTAAAGCATCGTTCCTCATTGAAATCAGAGGTCCGATAATTGATTCAGTTGAAGAGGTGTGAAAACTCCAAGCGGTTTGTAGTTGATTAATTGAAATATCAGTATTTACTTCTATCCAAGAGAATAAATTTTGAAACGTAGATCTTCTATTTTCAATATCTAAGGATGAAGTAATTACTTGATCTCTTAATGCAGCAAAGCCTTCTGGAGTAGGGACTAATTCTCCATTCTCATCTGTTAAACCTGATATGATCACTACATATGGCGTATTATGTTCCAATGCTTTGATTGTTCTAATGTGAAGTATAGTCGGCTGATCAATCTCAGATCTTACATCAAGTTCTACCCAGTGAGGGACCAATTCTCCTGTTAATTTATTCATTAAAACTGTAGAGTGTCCGCTTTCCAAGCTTTTTGAAATACTATATTGTCCTGCTAATTGTGAGACATCAGGTTCTTTAGTAAAAGCAGTCATAATTTGTGTATTAGGACTTGCTCCATCCATCTGATTCAAAATTGGTATCTCTATAGGGTCAACTGTTCCTGAACCCGGTATAGTATTCGAAGAATAATGAATTCTCTTACCTGTAACTGTAGTTTGATCATCAACTAGAAAAGCATCAGAAGGGAAAGGTAGCATACAATGAATTGAATTTGTATTATCACAACCATCAATATGTGGGATTTCAAGAATTTCCTGAGGCTCTTCGTACAAACAGCTTTCATCATCAATTGTAGCATTTTGATTGTAATTTAGTGCATTTGAATCAGTACAACCCAAAATTTCGAAAACCTCATCAGTTATCTCATCGTTAACAGCAGTACATCCCGAGAGCACCATGGATATACATAATAAAATCACGAGAATTCTATTCATATCCTAACCAATAGAACTTTAGTTATCAATTTTGGTCTTCAGTAACAATAACTTTGACCGGCCTTAAAACACGTTCATGGAACATATATCCCTGTTCAATTACTTCGATAACTGTGCCCGGTTCCTTTCCTTCGGGGGCAGGAATTACTGCAATTGCTTCCATGAATGAGGGGTTGAATACTTTATCTAAAGCATCAATCTTTTCTACTCCCTCATTTTCTAGAACTAACTTCAATGTCTTCGCAGTCAAGTTAACTCCTTCAATAAATTTTTCTGATTCGCTATTCTCGATCGAAATTGCTTTTTCTAAATTATCCAATACTGGGAGTATTTTTGAAGCCAAATTCATACCTGAGAACTTCATCAAGGTATTTCTCTCCCTGGCATATCTTTGTCTTAGATTTACTAATTCAGCGGCAGAATATTGTTTCTCTTTCTCTAATTCCTCAATTTTTCCCTCAAGAATTATTATTGGGTCTACAATTTCAATTTCATCTGATTTTTCTTCCTCAGATAACTCCTCAATAGACTCGTCACCCTCTTCTGTCATGACCCTTGGTTTCAATCATCCTTCAAGAATCCGATGGTCCAAGTTATTCGAGATAGAAGTATTCTCCAGCAATCTTTTGTTCTCTATCTTTCCGACTATCTGGTTTATTGATTCGTGGTCTATGAGACTCATGATCTCTCCTGAAAGTTACATTAACATCTTTTAAGAATTTATTCATACCTTTTCTTAAACCTAGTGGGCCAATAGCATTTCCTACTTTTCCGCCTTCTCCATCAAAAACTAATAATGAATCACTTACTATATCAATAAAATAGATGTCATGATCTATCACCATGGCAGCCTTTTCGTTGCTTTCCATGGTTCTTCTGATTGCTTTAGCAGCCTCCATCCTAGCATTTGCATCAAGATGTGCACTTGGTTCGTCTAGGAGATATAAATCAGCCTCTTTTCCTAAGCAAATTACAATACTGACTGCTTGTAATTCTCCCCCAGACAACTTCTTAGCTCTCAATTCTAGTAATTGGTCAACTTGCAACGGTCTGACAACCTGTGTATGAAACTCACCAGTTCTCCATTTATGTCCTAATTCAGTATTCAACCAATCTTCTACAGTTCCTTCGAAATCAGTATTTACATGTTGAGGTTTGTATGAAACTTTTGCCTCCATTGTACACCAACCTTGATCTGGTTCGATTTCTCCCGCAATCATTTTCACCATGGTAGTTTTTCCAGTTGCATTAGGCCCCACAACTCCTACAACTTCTGCACTCCTGACCATTCCTTGACCTGTCTTCAACTGGAAACTTCCCAGAGTTTTTTCCATATCTCCCCATTTTAGAATTGGTAAACCAACTTCTTCGCCTCTAACCCTACCTCTCAGGAATTGTATAGGTTTATCTCTAATTCTAACATTTTCTTCTTTTAAGAACCCTTCAAGGTATGCATTAATAGCGCTTCTAGTTGATCTAGCAGGAGTGAATATTCCGAAAGCTGCTCTTTCTCCGTATACAATGTGTAAAAGATCACATAAAACGTCTAGAATTGCTAAATCATGCTCCACTACAATTACTCTTTTACCCATCTCTGCTAAATTTTGTATTATCTTCACAATTCTCATTCTTTCATGTATATCAAGGTAAGATGAAGGCTCATCAAAGAAATATACTTCAGCCTCTTTTAGCATAGTCGCACATATGGCGACTCTTTGCAACTCCCCACCAGATAATTGCCCTATATTCCTGTCTAAGATATGTGTTATTGCTAATAATTCTGCATATTTCTCCAACTCATCTCTTTCATCAACTTTCTCAAGAAGTTCTCTAGCATTCCCATCAAAAATCTTAGGTAATTTATCAATATATTGTGGCTTAACAGCAATCCTAACTCCATCATCAGCGACCAATTTTAGATAGTCTCTCAATTCACCTCTAGGGAATGATTCAATGATATCATCCCATTCTGCAGAGTTAATAGTCCAGTCTCCTAAATTTGGTTGAATAGATCCAGATAACAGATTTATTGCAGTAGATTTCCCCATCCCATTAGGGCCCAGTATTCCAACAACCTGCTCTTCTCTAGGCGCTGGTAGTCTAAATAATCTAAATCCATTTTGATCATATCTATGGGTCATTTCTCCATCTAGTTCTTCCGGTAAATTTGTAATTATTAATGAATCAAAGGGACATTTATTCACACATATCCCACATCCTATGCAAAGAGGTTCAGAGATTATCGGTTTACCACTTGAATCATCAAGTATGATACATTCTATTCCATTCCTTACTGGTGGGCAATAAACCCAACATTCAGCGTTGCATTTTTCCGGGCTACACCTATCTTCAAGAAGTACAGCCACTCTCATATCATTATCTCCCAAGTATTTTACTCAATATATCTTCTATCATTCAGCCTAAATTAGGCCTATTTTGTTCATAATGCAAAGAAACGAAATCTAACATAAATATATGCTGCTAGACCTATTTTTTCGGTTTTTGATAATTGTGTCCTTTCAGAAAAAACGTCCCCATGGTTTTTCTCTATTTTTTTCATTATCGAATGATAGAATGTAGTCATAGCCGCAGGGGAGTATCTACTAGATTTATCTAGAAGTGGAAATAATTTCATCCCCCTCTCTCTATATTTATCTGCTCTCTTTATGTATTCTTTCACAAAAGGTTTCCATCCTGGATGTTTCAAGATATCTTTCCC
Organism: Euryarchaeota archaeon UBA605; assembly: GCA_002504905.1. GTDB lineage: Archaea > Thermoplasmatota > Poseidoniia > Poseidoniales > Thalassarchaeaceae > MGIIb-O2. The sequence goes on from DATY01000013.1 coordinate 97,082, forward strand.
ATTTTTCAAATCTTCTTCTGAAATTCCATATCTGTTAAGATCCTCTATTGGAAGGTAAATCCTATCTCTCTCAATATCTTCAGCAACATCTCTTAGAATATTTGTTAATTGCATGTAGATGCCCCATGATTCCGCATATTCTTTCGCCCTTTTATCATCATAACCGTAAATCTCTATGCATACTAGACCAACGGTTGAGGCTACCTTGTAACAGTATGAATATAGGTCTTCAAAAGTTTCATATCTATTTCGATGAAAATCTTCTTCCATTCCACTTATCATATCATCCAATAATTGTCTAGAAATTCCATATTTATTCACAGTATCTTTTAATGCGATAAAAATTGGATCAGTTGATGTCATTCTGCCATACGCAGTTGATAATTTCTTCCTGTAGTAGAATAACTGTGACATTTTGTCATTGTAAGAAGATCTATCTAAGACTGGTACTCCCTCAATCAGTCTCTCAATTTTACTCCTGTATTCGATTGATTCCTGGTTTTCTTCGGAACCTCCCGGAAAATAATCTACATAATCGCCATCGGCAATATCATCAGCTCTCCTACAAAATGCATAGTAAGCCATTATAGATCTTCTTTCTTCTTCTGGTAGATATTTGAAAGAATGATAGAAATTTCCAGCTTCTCTACGAGTTAACTCTTCACAGTAATCGTATGCAGATTCTACAACATCTGATGGTAACTTATTTTCTGACCACAAAGCGGCGTCAATATGTGAAAAAGGATTTACTAATTCTCCTCTAGAGCCAATCACTCCCATGAAGAAAGCACCTTCTCTCAGTGTTTCTAAAGCGGTAATACTGATTGCATGAACGGCTTCTTTAGTTACATTAACTGCTTTACGTACTCTTTCAATTGGAACAGAATTATTTTCATCGGATACTAAAGAAATAGATTTCCCAAGGTCATACATGACCTCTGGTTCGGAATCACTAATCTGTCCTCCCGGCATACTACTTTCATACCAAGCCCAATAGATTCATTATTGAACTTCACGCAGGATTGTACAGCCCGTGAATCATGATAAATTCATTTTTTTAGGGCTAATCCCAGTAATCGATAGCCAAATTGATTTCCTCATAATTTTTTTAATTTCTGATCTTGATACCTTAATTCGGTTTCCATAATCTAGTATATTTCCTTCCCTTAATAATTGTAATGTTCTTTGCCCAATTAGAACAGGTATTAAGCACGAGAGACGTAGTCTAAACTGATTTCTTGGTAGCATTTTGATATAATCTACGGCCTCATCAAGATATTTCTCGGCTCTATCAATATAAGAATTATACAAAGGTCTGAATTTTTCAATATTTTTCATTTCTAGAAGGTCTTGAGTAGTCATATCAATTCCATCAAGAGTCCTACTTGGAATGTAGCATCTCCCCATTTTCAAATCTTCAGGTATATCTCTCAAAATATTGATTAATTGCAAGGACTTACCGAATTTTACTGCTTTTTCAAATAAAATCTCTTTTTTATGATCTCTCATTGTGAATAGGTGATTTAATGACATATGAGTCCAAAATTCACCAACACTCCCCGCAACCCTGTATGTGTAATCATCCAGTTCATTTTCATTCACTAATGATATTATTTTTCCCTCTGATGCATTTGTGAATCTTTCTAAATCCAGTATTTGGCCACTAATAATGATTTGAAGTAATTTTCTTATTTCTTTTCTATCTGAATCATTTAATTTTTCTGATTTTTCTAAATAACTTATTGGTACAATCGCCTCTTTGAGCAATCTTGCTTCCGCAAAATCTTCCTGAATTTCTGCTAATTCAGAAAAATCTGGCATTGGATTTTTTTCATCTTGAATTCTTTGATTATATTCTTCGAGTAATTTTAGTAAAATCTTATTTTCGCCTACCTTAGAATCTGCAATTGTATCTGACAAACGTGGAAGTAGATACCCTAAACTTATCTGTTTACGAATTTTTTTAGGTAAAACTTTCAAAGTCAAATAAAATGATCTTGAAGTTCCTTCCAATAGACTATCCATTATTTCTTCAGACTCGCCAACAGTTGACTCGCCCTTTGCCATGGAATCCTGAATACGTCTTATATCTAAGACTCTCGCATTCAAGTTTATCTTAAACCACTATCTTTCAAAGCTTTGACGAGAACATTTCCAATTTCCGAGGGGTCTCTAGCAACATAAATTCCTGCTTCTTCAAATGCCTTGAATTTCTCTGCTGCAGTACCTTTTCCTCCTGAAATTATTGCACCTGCATGACCCATTCTTTTTCCAGGTGGGGCAGTCGAACCTGCAACGAAACCAACTATGGGTTTTGTCATATTCTTTGATGCCCATTCCGCGGCTTCTTCTTCTGCCGAACCTCCGATTTCCCCAATCATTACTACTGCTACTGTTTGAGGATCTTTTTCAAAAGCGTCTAAACAATCGATAAAACCAGTTCCGTTAATCGGATCTCCGCCGATTCCTACACAAGTTGATTGCCCTTCCCCTACGCTCATAGTTTGTGCAACCGCTTCGTAGGTCAGAGTGCCTGATTTCGATACAATCCCTATTCTTCCCTTAGCATGAATAAATCCTGGCATTATCCCGGCTTTAGTACCACCATTATCTCCAGGAGTGATTATACCAGGGCAATTTGGTCCAATTAACCTAACTCTCGAATATTGATTAACTCTAGCAACCGCTTTAACCATATCCAAAATAGGTATTCCTTCAGTAATACAAACGATCAACCCTTCACCTTTTTCTTGAAATGCATCTGCGGCTTCAATAATTGCTGCAGCAGCGAATCTAGCTGGGACATAAATCAAGCTCACATCTGCCTCGGTAACTTCTAGTGCTTCTGAAACAGTATTGAAAACCGGGACTTTCTTATTTGGTAATTCTACAAACTGACCTCCTTTTCCTGGAGTGACTCCACCAACAACATTTGTATTATATTCATCCATTTTTGTCCCATGGAAAGTACCCTGTTTGCCAGTGATTCCTTGAATTAGGACTTTACTATCTTCATGAATCCAGATTGACATTATTCCACACTCCTAGTAAGATATACAATTTTTTCCGCACCTTCTGCAAGAGTACTTGCCGTATGTACATCTAAATCACAATTATCTAATACTTCTTTCCCTTCAACATGATTAGTTCCAGAAAATCTTACCACTAAAGGTACTTTCAATCCAAGATCATTTGATGCTTCTATCACACTTCTAGCAACCATATCACATTGAATAATACCTCCAAAAATATTTACCAATATTCCTTCGACATTATCGTCTTCAAGTATAATTCCGAATGCAGTAGTTATTGATTCTCTAGTAGCTCCTCCACCAATATCGAGGAAATTTGCAGGCTCTCCACCATATAATTTTATCACATCCATTGATGCCATTGCAAGTCCAGCACCGTTGACTAGACAACCAATGTTTCCGTCTAATTTGACGTATGACAAACCGTGGTCATGAGCCCTAGTCTCTACTTCCTCTTCCTCTGAATGATCTCTCATTTCTTCCATCCAAGGATGTCTAAATGATGCATTATCATCAAAACTAACCTTTGCATCTAAAGCAATCATTTCTCCTGAATCGGACCTCACTAACGGATTAATCTCAATCATAGAACAGTCCTTTTCAACGAATAATCTAGATAACGACTTTAGCATTGAAACTAATTCTTGTTTTGATTTCCCTTCTAAATCGAGCTTTTCTGCCATTTCGACAGCATCTTTTTCATTCAATCCATCTATTGGATGAGTCCAAATTTTATGAATTGCTTCTGGCGTGTTTTCTGCGACTTCTTCAATATCCATACCTCCCTCAGTAGACGCCATGATTAGAATTGATTTTTCCTCTCTATCAACAAGTAGTGCCAAGTAATATTCATGAGCGATTGAGCAACCAGCTTCTACATACAAATTATTTACTATTTTTCCATCAGATCCTGTTTGTTTTGTCACAAGTCTTCTTCCAATAATATTTTCTGCATATTTTTCTACCTCTTCTCTAGAAAAAGCAATTTTTACTCCTCCTTCCATTACCAAATCGTCAGTTTCTTGGTCATAAAGAGTCCCTTTACCTCTACCTCCTGCATGAATTTGTGATTTTACTGCTACTACCTTAGTTCCCAATTTGTCGTATGCATCAAGAGCATCGCTCACCGTTTTGCAATGTATTCCATCCTGAACTTTAACTCCCGCTTGCTTAAACAGAATTTTACCTTGATATTCGTGAATATTCATATCTCTCAACCTTCCGAGTGGAAGTCGCTCTTTGAACGATGCGCCTATCGATGTTCAAATCTTGGGCACGAAGTGCTGAAATCCATTGCCATATCCGGTGAAGTGTGGATGTAGTTGTTCTTGCTGGTGGATTCGGCACAAGACTGAGGCCTTGGACAGAAGGTAGAGCCAAGCCTTTGCTACCAGTTTTGGACAAAACTCTTCTAGAGAGAGTTGTTGAATGTGTTCCTTTTGATACGGTGGATAGAGTAATTATTGCTGCTGGTTACAGTGTCGAAGAAATGCAGGTTTTCTTTTCATCATCTAATCTTCCTTTTGAAGTAATAATCTCTGTCGAAGACGAGCCTTTAGGAACTGGTGGAGCCATTTCTAAATCATTTGAGCATCTAACAGGAGATGGCCCTGTTCTAATTTTGAACGGAGATTTAGTTTCAAGTGTAGATGTTAATAATTTGTTGAATCATCATATGAAAATGAATGCTTTAGCAACATTATCTCTATGGCACGTTGAAGATCCAAGTAGATTTGGAGTATGTGGTTTAGATAGCTCGGGAATGATAACTAAATTCCAAGAAAAACCAGAACCAGGTACCGAATTTTCTAATCTCATTAATGCAGGATGTTATTTGATTGAGAGAGAAGTAATCGAATCTCTTTCTTCTGAAAAACACAGTATAGAAAGAGATGTATTTCCTGAAATTGCAAAATCAGGAAAAATGGCGGGATTAGAATTTAAGGGCTATTTTGTTGATGCTGGAACGCCATCTTCATTTATCGAAGCAACACAAGTATGTATCTCGAATAATAGATTCAATAAAGGGGAGTCAAATGAAGGAAACTGGTTCTTTGACAGCAATTTCATTACATCTTCTCAGATTTCGGGATCGTCAATCTCCAGTGGTGTATCGATAGGCAATGATTGTGAAATTATTGATTGTGTGATTTTATCAGGAGCTACTATCGGAGACGGATGCAAACTAACTAGGTGTTTGATAGGGGAATCGTCTAAGATTAATAATAATTCAGATATTTCCGACAAAGTCGTAGGACATGGAGAAATAGTCTAATTCATCCGTCACCATCATATCGGTATAATGCCTCCCAGTTCCATGAAGGACGCGCTAATTGTCGTTAATTTCAAAACTTATCAAGAGGCGCATGGTGTCGCTGCTGAAGAATTAGCAATGATCATGCAAGATATAGAAACTGATGCTAGAATGGTTGCAGTAGTATCTGCTTTCGATCTATCCTCTGTGGCATCAGTTGCTCCTAATTTAGAAGTCTGGACTCAGCATTTAGACCCAATCAATTTCGGCTCAAATACTGGTTGGTTACATCCTCAAACTGCAATCCACAGAGGAGCAAAAGGAACTTTAATCAATCATGCTGAACATAAAGTTTCTATCGAACATATTGCGATGATTTTAGATAGCGTTCCGGAAAATTTCACTGTCTGTGCATGCGCAGCAGATATTGATGAAGCTAGAGCATTATCTGCATTAGAGCCGAATTATGTTGCAGTTGAACCTCCTGAATTAATCGGTGGCGATATTTCTGTTACAACTGCAGATCCAGAAATTGTAAGTGGAACGGCCAATGCTATACGTGAAATCAGTAAAAATGTAGGAATTCTATGCGGCGCAGGTGTCAAAAATGGAGATGATGTTTTGGCAGCAATTAATTTAGGAACCTCAGGAGTTCTTTTGGCCAGCGGAATAACTAAAGTTAGTGATCCACGAATGGCTCTAAATGATTTAATTTCTAAAATCTAATTTTTTGCTAAATTATACAAACAATATCAGAGTGCTGAAAAATCAGTAGAATCACTGTTTTGCTCTCTTTCTAGATGCTTTCCGGCGACGAAGCTTCTTCTTTCGCCATTTCCAGCGTTGGTTTCCTTGCTTCTTCCAGGCACGTGAACCTCGCTTCATGCAGCCCGCCGACCTACTGCCCCTATATGAGAGATTTGTATTGTAAGAGATAACTCTGTAACTGAAAAATTATTCTTTAGTGGTGGGCGATACAGGATTCGAACCCATGTCATCGGCTTAGAAGGCCGATATGATATCCAGACTACACCAATCGCCCTTGGACTGACGCGGCAGTATCTCTTTGATGAACCCTACACCTCAAACATTTTCCTGAAGTAGGTTATCTACAGCGTCTTCTAATACCTCTTGCATTTGATTAACATCATCTCCTGCACTATAATTTATCTCACCATCGTCTAATATATCGCTTCGAATATCTTTTACACTTCTACCAATTTTTTTTGCTATTTCTTTCTTCTGACGAAGATTTTTTCTTCTCAATGTAAAAATATTTATCATTGCAGATAGGCTTCTAAGAATACTCTCCAATACTGCGATTAAGAATAGACTACTGATGAAAGATGTAGCAATCTCATTCAAACCACTGAATAATTCTTTTATCTCAGAAATTTGAACCTGCGCATCACCCACTAAGAACACACCAAGTACGCCGAAAGGTAACATTTTCGCCACATCTCTGGATAGATCTTCGGTCCAATAAGAAAGAATCCTTACAGCACCAACTACCGAAGTTGCGATTAGTGCATTCCTTGAATGATCAGCATCTGGAGATAATAATGTCAAAATGATTGCTAGAACTAAGGTCCAGAATGTAATCAATACAGGTACTACTACAATATACTGTAAAACGAAAAGTATTGTTCTAGCATATTTTCTAACTCGTCCTGAAAGATTGTCAGAATAGTGGTTTAAATTTAATGTAATCAAATCTCTTTTAGCCAACGCTCTGTAAAAAATAAATACAAAAACCGAATAAACTGAAATTGCAACTATTGCACCTAAAGTAGGGTATGATTCTTCTATTATTATTTGGAATAATTCCTCAACTTCCGACATATTACTTGGTAATTCCACATGCTACGGTATAAGTTTGTCATATTATGATTATGTGCTCATGACTTGAATGGTTTAGCACATTTGGGGCATCTAGTCGGCATGGACACTCTTTTTCTTTCCCAAGTATAGCCACAATCGCCACATATCCACTGCCTCTCTGGTAATTTTTCAAGAACTCTTTCCCTCATTTCTTGCAATACCAATGAATCAGATAACTTTGGAGGAGGTGCTATCTCTGCAACTAGGTTAGCATGTATTTCTCCGTGATCTAATAATCCAGAAGCATGCAAAAGTTCGTGAGCTAATGTATGTCTGTATAGTTCAGAATCTCTTATCAACATCGGATTGAGACCCACAGTCACCGGCCCACAAGATAACCTCAATTTCCTCCTTCGAAATAATTCATTAGAGTTATACTCAAAACGCGTCATCCCTAATCTTGAATCATTTTCATCAATCCAAATCATTGTCAGTTTCTTTTCTAAAAATTTGAGAAACGGGGCCTCTTTTTTATCTAATTTCTTCTTCAAAACTTTAATTAATTCTTTTGGGAAATCTGGTTGTTCAGGTAAATGGTTGTGTCCCATACTGTCTCCCGCTGCATCGCTCATACCCTTGCCTATTCCATTTCCCTTAAATGGCCGTCGTATCTCCGATGTTTAATGGGCGTGTGGCGCAGCTTGGAAGCGCGCTTCTTTGGCTAAGAAGAGGCCCCGAGTTCAAATCTCGGCTCGTCCACCATTCGCAGAAATTTTTAATTCTTTTTTATGAAAACATTTTTGCCCCACATATCATTTTAGACAATTTCCTTTTTTTTCGAATACTCATTTGTTCTTTTTAGTTATAAATAAGTATAATATTCATAAAACAAATTTCCAAAAATATTAGATTATTATGTTCAAATGTATAATTTCTTATCTATATTTTATGAATTAAGGCACTTCAAGGAGTAATATCTCTTCAAACGAACAAATAATAAACCTAATCATCAGACGATGAGCTATGGCAGATAAAGCAAAACTCGAATACATATGGCTAGATGGATATGAACCCACTCAGAGCATGAGAAGTAAGACAATGATAGTTTCAGATTTCTCAGGCAATTTAGAAGATTGTAAGCAATGGTCATTTGATGGTAGTTCTACTAAGCAGGCGGAGGGCAACTCATCAGATTGTTTACTAAAGCCAGTAGCAATTTATCCTGACCCAGACCGAATTAATGGCTACTTAGTAATGTGTGAAGTTTACAATGCCGATGGCACGCCTCATGCATCTAACGGTAGAGCAACTATCGACGAAGATGATGATGATGATGATTTCTGGTTTGGATATGAACAAGAATATTTCTTGTGGGATCCAGAAACAAATCTTCCATATGGTTTCCCTAAAGATGCAACTGGGCAGGGTCAGTTTTATTGTTCTGTGGGAGCCTCAAACACTTTTGGCAGAGATATAATCGAAGCACATCTTGACATGTGTTTAGATGCTGGCTTGAATGTAGAGGGAATAAATGCAGAAGTTGCAGTTGGGCAATGGGAGTACCAAATATTTGCTAAGGGCGCCAAGAATGCAGGCGATGAAATTTGGGTTTCTAGATATCTGGCTGAAAGAAATGCTGAGAAGTATGGTTTAGAAATTAATTGGCACCCTAAACCACTTGGCGCTACTGATTGGAACGGTTCTGGAATGCACGTAAACTTCTCTGATACTAAATTGAGAACTTCCGGGGATGAGGCAGTATTCAACAAAGTTTGTGAAGCATTCGGAGAGAATATTAAGAAACATATGGATGTTTATGGTGCTCACAATGAACAGAGACTAACAGGTCTTCATGAAACTCAATCAATTCATGAGTTCTCATACGGTGTTTCCGATAGAGGTGCATCAATTAGAATCCCTATTGGTACTGTTGAAGATGGTTGGATGGGTCGTTTAGAAGATAGAAGACCGTCATCTAATGGGGATCCCTACAAAATTGGTGCAGTTGTAATCAGTACCACAAAATCTACATATTGATTTTTAACAATTTTACAACTTCATCAGCACAACCCCATGAAAGGGTTACTCCTGCTCCTCCATGGCCATAATTGTGAATTACTTTCTTACCTTCTATAGATTCAAATTCTAATCTTACTTCGTTTCGAGAAGGCCTAAGTCCGACAGCTGTACCAACAATTTTCTCTCGATCTAATTCGGGCCATAAATTCTCACATTTAGAAAGAATATATTCTGTATCTTCCAATCTAACCTCTTCTTCCCAATCATCTCTTTGAGCAGTTCCTCCTAAGACTGTAACATCTCTACGTGGAATTGTATAAGTCAATGTCTCAGGTTTTTGATCGAATCTCCCAAATCCCGGATCTTGTTTGATATAGATAACTTGACCTCTAACAGGTCTAAGCTGATCATCATCGCACAATTCTCTCCCTCCAAGGCCACAACAATTCACAATTAAATTCCCTGGAATATCTTGTAATTTAGAAAATTCTTTGATCTCATACTCTCCACCCATTTTTTCAAATTTTGATAATAGCCAAGGAAGATAGTGATTCATTTCAATTACAGGGGCTTCAATTTCCCATCCAAAATTATACCCATTGATTATCTCATTTTCCTCTAGAACTCTAAAATGAGGTATTTCTGAACTCCATCCAGGTAATTCACATTTTTCTTTCAAATATTCTCTTCCTAATCGTAATGTGATACAATCAACATTTTCCTCATTTTTCAGCCTAATTAACTCATAGAATGTTTCTGATGACCATTTATTCGTTTTCTCAACTGGTTCAGCAAGGAATGGATACCACCATGCCGCAGCAATATCTGAAACAGTATTAGGGCTCATTTCTTTTGTCAAGATTGTAACTTCGAATCCTGATTCTAAGAGTCTAATCGCAGTAGTTAATCCCGAAACTCCTGCGCCTAGTACTGTAATTTCCATGTGTTGGAATAGAGGTATGGTAAATCATCTAGTCGGTATGGCAACAATCTTAATGATTTGACATCTAGGAGGTTTAATTGATATCATGCCAAAAGTCAGAAGGCCGAAAAAAGGTTGGTTTCGCCCCTCAAAAAAGAAACCTCGTCGTGGACCTGTTGTCCCTCCTAGTGAGAGAGGCCTCCCTCCATGCCCAGCATGTGGAGAATGGAGTATGCAGAAAGATAATTCTCGAAAAGAAATTTATTGTGGTGCATGTGGAGCAATCGCTTGATTTCAATCGTAACTCCAATATGTCACACTCTCTCCGCCTTTAATGTCGCAGTGATGAGGAACCGCACCGGATGCCTTGGGTGTCGCGAGTGATGGGCGATCTGAGCGGCTTCTAAGGTGAACGTATTGGACAGAATAGTGACTGATAATCAGGGTAGAAAATTACGTTTATTAGAACCCACTTCTTTGTCATCAGCACCTGAAGACTTCCAATTATCGAGACCTAGTAGACCTTTTAGAAGATATTTTTCTTTAGTTAGTAATTCAATAATCATGGTTTTCCTTGTTCAAGCATTTTCTGCCCAGTTAATTGGTATTCTCGATGGAGAACCGCTATACGTTATTGGTTGTAGTTTTGTAACATTTCCATGTATAGCCTTGCTAATTTTTCTACATCGTCCCAAACTTATCGAAGTTAGATTATTAACATCAAATGAAAATGGTATGTATGCTCATCCAATTCCTGAAGGTGGCTCAATTCAGACATCCATTCCTACGAAAATGAATAGATTCTTAGTTAGGGATGATTCTATAATTGATACACCTCCATCATTTTGGATTTGGGTTATTTTTGCAATTAGTCTTTGTATTTCATTTGTAATAGCAATAATTGAAATTATTGGAGGGGATTTAGGACTAATTTTTTCCTTAGTGATGGCTCTACCAATGACTTTGATATTATTTTCTATCCCGGTTTATGCATGGTGGGCATCATCTAATTCCTGGATAGGTTTACCGACCCGCTTGAGAGATGCAGAATCATGGTTAATCGCGGGAATGGCAGCAGGTATACCTGCAATACTAATTAATAGCTGGTTGACTCCAAATTTGGTTCCTTCCTCTTGGTCCACAGAAGCAGAAAATTTCATAATTTATACACTTAGTGCACCAATAGGTGAAGAAATCTTTAAATTCTTAGCAGTGGCGTGTTTTATTTCTTCAATTAAGGGTCCTAGAACAGGTTTCCAAGTCGGCTTTACGGTTGGTTTGGGATTTGCAGTTGCAGAAAATTTCCAATATCTATTACTCTCATATGGCGGTGGTGGATTTACGGGCTTATTTATTACATCATTAATCAGAGGAATTGGTTCTATTCCTGGTCATGCAGTTTGGACCTCATTCAGTGGTGCAGCATTGGGTTGGTGGGTCAGTGATCCCAATAATAAAGCAAAAATTATCTTATTTATCCAGAGATTTTCCTCTAGATCAATGAATATTATTGAAAGAATAGGAATTGATGTAGATATGGATGGCGATGTATCAGGATACGATGGTCCTGAGTATACGATGTTAACAGCTCTTGAAGAAGCCAAAAAACCATTTGAGGAGATAAGTTGGAAAGTATCCGGTGATAAATCTGAACAAATATTGACCTCACTTATTGATTTCAATAATAATCCAATGTGGTGGAGATCACCAGATAATGAAATAAATTCAGAAAGCTCTATCCAAATAATTGAAAATGACATTTCATTGAATAATAAACAAAAATTTAACATAATTCCTCCTAAATCTATTATTTTAGGTATTATTATTGCAATAGCTGGACATTCTTTATGGAATGGCTCAGGAATAGTTTTGTCAGAGCTCGGTACATTAATTGGTCTTAGCGAAAATATGATTATCTTCATATCTTTACTCTGGATTATTTTTTTAGTAGTAGCAGTTCTTTTTGTATCTTTATTACTTATGAGGGGAATCAGTACTATCTCAGATACTAGTAATTAACAATTATCTTAAATGTTTATCCGAATCTTTCATGACCTCTACCTTGGCGCAGAAGACTGGAATTAGCATGGACATAGGCGACGACAGAATAATTTCTATTATCCTTGTTTTAGCACTATTATTACTCTCAAGAGTTAGGGATCTTTTAGATAATAGTGGCTTATTTGCAGCTACTATTACCGGTCTAACAGTTTCTTTGATGGGTCATTGGACCTGGTTGGTTCTCCTTTTCATATTCCTTGTAATTGGTTCTCTGGCAACAAAATGGAAAATGGAAGAGAAAAAGTTACTTTCATTGGAAGAGGCGAATGAAGGTCTAAGAAGTTGGAAAAATGTATTAGCTAATGGCGGTGCTGTATCATTATTGGCCATATACAATTTCATTTATCCTGATCAAGAATGGATTTATTTTGCAGCCATATCTAGTATTTCTGTAGCATTGTCTGATACCTTAGCATCTGAAATTGGGTCATTAGATAACAGGACTAGAAGTATCACTACTCTTCAATCTGTACCTGCAGGTACTAATGGAGGAATGTCACCTACAGGAACTGTCGCAGCGTTAGTAGGTGCAATTATTATCTCAATTTTTGGAGTAATTCTTTCCCCAGAAAATTTAATAATTTCTGAAATAGAATTATTTTTCCTATTATCATTAATCGGGTGGCTTGGATGCCAAGTTGACTCACTTTTGGGTGCGCTATTAGAGAATAGAGGATATCTTGGAAAACACAGTGTGAATTTTATTGCAACATTTTCCGGCTCACTAATGGCAATATTTTTCTATTATCAATTCCTATGAACTAATTAGCGCTGACTTTGAGTAATAAAAGGTGCTGGCATGAGCATGAGTGGCAGAAAGTCAAGTAAGGTATTTCTATCATTCTCAATAATTTCATTGATTTTTTTATCTTTAATTAGTGCTTCTTCAGCACAAATTATAGCTCCAGAAGGTCCGGGGATAGAATGGGAAAAGCCTGACAGCCATCGACTTTTTCTCAAGGGTGACGCATCATCTCCTTTCCTAGATAATAATTGGAGTTCTTTGACTGGGCAACCTATCGGTTCTATAGATTTTCAAAAAACTGTAGGCTCAACAAATTTGATTGATATCCAATCGGCGCCGCTAACGGAAAATATTAATTTTAATGGTAATATTACAGTTCATCTTTTTGCATCATTAGATGTAGCAAACGATGGGTGTAAATTTTCCAATGTTATTCCTGGCTCTCCTTTGGGCTCTGAGACTAAATTCTTGGTGTCACTTTCATTAGGAAATAATCAAATTCTTACAGATACAGAGACTAATTCTATTGTGATGGAGGAATCATTTACCTTGGCTCATGAATTTTTGATTGACGTAAATAACGTCAATGCTACTCTTCAGAAGGGAGATTTAATTGGACTAAGAATTGATGTCATACATGACTGTGCTCAGACCGGAGTTTTATGGTGGGATACTTATGATGCAACTACTGGAATAGAATTTAAAGGAGAACTAATTTATCCTGAGTTAGATCAGACAGTTGACCCAAATGGGATAATCAGAGTCGAATTTACTCCAAATTCCCCTTGGGGAAATGATCTTTATATCTCCCAAGTCTTAGAGGTAATAGGTCCGGTTGAATGGCAAGATATGATACATGGAAATGCTGATGAGAATACCAGATTAGATCATTTTGAGACACCACATGGGATTAGAGTTGATGAATTGAATCGGACAGTTCTGACTTGGTCATCTCAAAGTAGACTATCTCCAGGTAAGTATATGATTGATAGTTGTTACAAATTGTCAGATCAAGACCCTGGAGAAACTTGTGACTTGATTGGGGTACTTAGATTTGAAGTTCTAGAACCCGAACCATCTCTACTTAATGGTACATGGGCGGCAATTTTAATTCCATTAAGTATTATTTTCTGGATCGGTATTTCTATGAAAGAAGCTTTACTTCCTTTACCTGCATATGGAGTAATTTTGTTATTAGCATTGACAACTTTGGGCCCGGCAATGAATTTACCGGATATTGATTTCGAGGAACCAAGATTTGAGGGAGCATCTCCTTCGTTCTCATTGTATGAGCATGGTGAGAGTCAAGAGTTGGTAGAATTCAGTGAATTGTTATCAAATTATGATGCCATAGTAATTGGACTATTTACCCCTAGTTCTCCATATGCTGAAATTCAGAGGGTCGATTTCGAGATTGCTCAGAAAGTAATTGATGATGATGTAGCGTTTATCCAAATTGCAACGGGTGAAGGAGTAAATAGCCTAGATTTAGAGGAGTTAGTTAATCAAATTAATGGTAGTTGGCCTGTCTTAATGGATACTCCAGATTCATCAGTGGGGAAATCATTCCCTAGTAGAGCTTCTGATTCAGTTTTCGTCATAGACTCAGCCGGATTTATTTCATCATGGAAACCTGGGACAATGTCTTCACAGTCAATAGAAGATGCTGTTGAATCATCTTATTATGGTTCAGGGAATCTGCCTCTAGATTTATTAGGCCTGATTATTGGAACAACCTTTCTTCCCCTTGTGGTATTAGCAATGCCAAGAGGTGATAAATATGAAATTCCAGATTCTCCACTAATTCCAGGGGCAGGCTCAGTACTCACATTGTATTCATCTAGTATTGGATTTGCTCTTTGGGCATTACCAATATCTTTATTGTCAATATTAGGATTTGGTTCATATTGGCTTTACATTGAGATTTTACTGAGTTTAATTCTTATCTATCACGGTATTTCGATGTTAATTAGAGGCGGTATTAAAGAAATAGAAATAATTGGGAAAGTAATTTATTCTAAATTACCGGAACCTTATCAAATATGGTGGAAAGAAAATAAATTTTTAGACGATATGTACTTAGGACTATGGATTGCATGGTTACTATGGCTTAGAGTACCTAGCTCAATTCCGCAGGCTATTGGCGCAGTTGGGAGATCGGGATTAATAGGATTCTTAATTTGTATAATATTTTTCTTTGGTTATATGTTAATGGCTGGTTTAGTTGCAGTTATTTTCAGAACTATTTTAGTTATTGTAGGGGATTTCACAAGAATTTTGGGTTCATTGAGCGTTGGTCTAAGGCCGCGTGCATGGGGATTAACTTGTGCAATTCTTGGAGTTTGGGTATTAATTAGCATACTCACTGGTCCTTTAATGATAAAATAAATCCTAATTTTTTGTTGAACTCACTACACCGTGAGCATCATAAGAGTGATGTCTTTCGAAGTATTACCCTTGGGGGTATAGTATAACTTGGTAGTACAGCGGGCTCCAGTTGCACGGGAATGACGACGAATAAGTGATCTGATGGTATTGATGACCAACTGGAGCACTGACCCGTCGCAACCCGAGAGCGTGCAATTACCGAGTGCACGCTAAGCGGAAGATACCCGCTGATCTGGGTTCAAATCCCAGTGCCCCCACCATATAATTTAATCAGATACTTTGTAATTAAGATACTACGAAGGATAGGTTTGAAGGACAAATTGGTTTGCCGAGAATCATGGAAAGGGCGGTCGTCGCAATTTTACTCGTATTATTACTCCTGACGCCTTTAACTGGAAGTATTGCTGAAGGTGATGTTTATACTGACGATTCAAATGATTTCCAAATTTTTAGTTATGGTCAAACAACTGAAATTCCACATCAAGAAATGATTCCTTGGGATAATTCAATACCATGGTGGGAAACTACTATGCTTGATTCGGATCGGAATGGAGTTCATGATTCACTAATTAACGAAACTGGAATAGTAAATCTTGGTTTATCGTATTCTAGAGATGTAACTAGATTAGACATAGAATCGCTTTCATTATTGGGTATAAATGTCAATTTAGAGTTACCATCTGTTGATGCATTATTAATCGGAGGAGTCTCTGTAGAGAAAATAGAAGAAATTTCTAAACTCGATGGTATCGTAATGATCGAAAGATATGGCTCAGTTGTATTTTATGGAGATATACAAACTCCTTCCGTTAAAGCAAAGAATTCTTCTGAATATTCTCTAGGGGCATGGGATTTAGGTGTGAGCGGGAATGGTATGAATATTGCTCTAGTAGATACAGGTGTTGATAATGAACATCCTGGACTTAGTGATAAATTTATAGCTGGTTATGATGCAGTTTGTTATGTTCACACAGATCCAACCTGTCTTCTTTCAAATCCACTAAGAGAAGATGATGGTTCTTTTGATCCGGATGATGCCAATCAGCATGGAACAGCATGTATGGGGATGGCCAGTGCAACAGGTATAGAGGCTGATGGTAGCCAATCGGAATTTTATGGGGCCGCACCTAATGCAACTCTGGTAGATATCAGAATAGGAACAGATGTTGGTGCTGGGCCTTTCGAGAATTATCTTCTTGAACAGGAGTTTTATGAATCTGCGATGAATGGTCTGCAATGGGTAATTGATCATCATGACGATGCTTGGCCCGGTGTATCAGAGGAATATTATGGAATTGATATTATTTCTCTATCTTGGGGTATTACAAGCCATGAAAATGGTGGATCAGATGGTTCTGACATGCATAGTCGTATTCTTGATGAAGCAATGAATGAAGGAATTATTGTTTCTGTAGCTGCAGGAAATGATGGTCCTAATAATGATGGACTTTCAGGAATGGGATCTTCGGATTTGTCGGTTACAGTGGGAGCCACTGATGACCAGAACACAGTAACACGTGAAGACGATACAATCGCAGGTTATTCTTCTCGTGGCCCTAGAAAAGATAATGGTGACGGCAATCCTCTAAATGAGTTGAAGCCAGAAATTAGTGCTCCAGGATCAAATATCATTCAAGCTGAAGGATGTGTTACGAGTGGCGGTTGTTCAAATTTATTCAATGATGCTTCCGATAATTCCTACACTGGTCGTGGTTCAGGTACTTCCTATGCTACTCCCGCTGTTTCAGGGGTAATGGCACTTGTATGGGAGGCCAATGAAAATTTGTCTACAATGCAACTCAAAGAAATTTTGAAACACACTGCAGAAAGACGTGGCGAACCAAGTCTTCCTGAGGTAGACCCATATTGGAATAGAGATTTTGGGTTTGGTATGGTTGACGCATATTCTGCAACATTGCTGGCAATACATATTAGAGAATCTGGAACCACAGAATTAATAGATCCAGGAATTCAGAATCATTTACTTTCATTCAATACCACTGAAAGTATCAAATTAGTAGGTCATTCATGGAGTTCATCTGGTTCAGTTGAATCAGTTAATTTCAGAGTAGATAATGGTGAATGGTTGATGGCTAATTTTAATTCATCAGTAGTTGAAGTAGGTCCAATAACTCCTTTTGAATGGTATGTTGAAATAGATCAGAATAAATTTTCTAAGGGTGTACATATATTAGAAGTGGTTGCTTTTTCTTCATCTCAACAGTCTCTTCCAGTAGTATTTCAATTTGAGAGTGAAGGTGAAATTTCTTCTTCATATGATTTCTCAAGTATGATATATATCTTAATTGCAATTATTGTAATTATTTGGCTATCTATATTTTTATCAATTAAATTAGGTTATTTAGAAAGATTTTCTGATTTTCCATACTTTTCTTCATCTAAAAGTAACCTTCCTATTGATGCTGAAATTATAGAATAATGGAAGTCTACAATACACTCCTTTCATATCTCGGTGCATATGTCCGCAGGTCATGGTGCGCTTCTCAGATAGAGCAAATAGTATCCGTCCGACAGGTGTTAGGAGAATGTTTGATCTTGCTGGGGATGATGCTATTCAGTTTGGTTTAGGCGAGCCAGACTTCCAACCTCCACCATTAGCAATTAAGGCATTTTCGAAGGCTATGGAAGATGGTAGGAATAAATATACTACTACGGCGGGGCTCCCTGAATTGAGGAAAAAAATAGCTGAAACTTGGCATCATAGAGATTCTAATTTAGATGAAAGTAACGTATGTATTACCATGAGTGGAACAAATGCATTACTAGATATTTTCCTTGCATTAGTTAATCCCGGAGATAATGTACTAATTCCAGAGCCATATTTTCCATTATATCCTACAGATGTAGTTCTATGCGGTGGAGAGGCAAATATGTATCCTTGTCATTTTGAGAATGGTTTTGTGCCCACAATTGAAGATCTAGAATCTAGAATTAACGAGAATACTATTGCAATCCTTTACAATTTTCCCAGTAATCCAACAGGAGGAAACGTCACAGAAGAACAAAGAGATAAACTTGTTAAGTTTGCTCAAGAGAACGATTTATGGCTAATTACAGATGAAGTCTATGATAAGATAATTTATGATTCTGAACATGTATCATTCCTGGGTGCCGGCTATGAAAAAGTAATAATGATTAATTCTTTTTCTAAGACCTTTGCAATGACCGGTTGGAGAATTGGTTATTTGCTATCTCCTGATTTAGAGGCTATGGGCCAGTTGACGAAAATGCAGTATTATGTTACTGCGTGCAGTAATGATGCAATGCAATATGCGGTTTTAGAAGCTTTAGAAAAAGCTAGTGACTATCCTGCTGAGATGTGTGCAGAGTTCAAGAAAAGGAGAGATCTTATCTGTAGTAGATTGAATTCAATGCCGAATGTTTCTTGCAATATTCCAACAGGCGCATTTTATGTATTTCCAAAATTTGATATTCCTGGATATAATAGTGAAGAGTTGGCAATGAAAATGCTAGAAGGAGGAGTTTTATGCTCCCCAGGTACTGCTTTCGGACAGGCGGGAGAAGGACATCTTAGATTTGCCTACACCATATGTCAAGAAGATATTTCTAGAGGAATGGATAGAGTAGAAGAAATAATTTTAAAATTAATTTAGGAGTTAAATATGAGTATTTTTCTTTCATATGGCTTAGGAATAGTAACTCTAGTCCTGTCTTGGTTTTTACTCAAAGACTTACTCCTTGCTAGTATAGTGGTTTTTACCTCATCCTCAATATTTTTGTATTTTCAAGGACCTAATGCTATTGCTTTCTCTCTTTGTTTATCAAATGGATGGATAATCCTCAATACAATAATTGACAAATTATTTCCTGTTAATTAATCAAATAAATTGAATGGAATATCTATCATTCTTCCTTCTTCGTCATCTTTTTCATCACTAGGATTAATGTGATCTTCTATTCCTCTTTCCTCATTTTTTCCTTCAAATTGTATGCCGACTTCTTGTTTTAATTTGGGGATAGGAAGGCTCTGCTGAGAGAGATTCTCTAAATCATCTTCTTTATTTTTCATCCAGGGGGAAAGTCCATTTGACCCCCCTAAAACACTAATTGTAGTGAATGCTGCCATAGGTAAAACAGAAATCGCAACTAAAAAATCAATAATTGCAGTATCTGGAACCTGTGCTTCTGGAGCAACAAAATTTAAGATTACTCCTTCCAATTGAACATCATGCCATTGTGATATATCAATTCCTAAAGAAGTTAATGAAAACTGTAGAATGGCCCTGGCACAAGCCCATAATATGATTACAGGAAGAATCCAAGAGATTTTTGTGATTCTCCATAGTATTTTTCTAAACATTGCAGCAAATCCTACAAATTGGGATGAAATGACTGGTTGTACTCTAAATGAAACCCACAAACCAATAATATAGCCGAGCATTCCGAGTTCGAATGCACTATCCTTTCTAATCAGATCTTCCGGAATACCTTCCATTATTATTAATGGTATTGAAATTAATAGAACCTGTGAAGGCACAGCAAGTAATTGCAATCCTCCATGTACCGCAAACAATTCTGACTGATCACTTTTTATTCTGTTGGCAACTAATCTGCTCATTTTTCCATAAGGACTCGAATAAGCAGCCATTTTGGCTCTATCAATAAGTTCTGGATCATATTTTCTTCTACTCAGTCCCAAAGTGGCTATCCAACCTCCTCTTTCAACTACTGATGAGGGTCGAAAACCTCCAATGATTAGTGCTAATGCAAGGCAGATAATTCCATATGTTAATCCCGAAACTAAAATCCAGTAGAAGAGTTCTGCTCTTATCGAAATACCAAAGTTCTCTCTATCTATGTCTATTAGATAAGTAAGTGAGAAACCTATTATTGGAATTATTGTAATTTGGATAAGCAAAATAAGTGCTAATCCTAATCTATGAGAAAGACTAGCCCTACCCTCCATATTCTTCACGCAACTCAATTAATCCATAAGTCCTTCATTGTAATTAATCAATAAGTATGGTTTTAGTTGGTATTTTTTATTTTTCATCACTCCCCCCTATCTAATTAATCACGAACTTTTACCCCCAACATTCTTACACGATTTCTATACCGAATAGACTTGTTAATCATGCGTATGCTAACTCCTGTCTTCGTATTGTCAATTTTGATTATGATGAGTTTATCTCCGATGTTTGTCGGTTCTGAATTACAGGATAATGAAAATAGAGATGATATAGGGCCTAAATCCTTGATTGATTTTGAGATTTCATCAATAGAAATTGGAAATCAAACAAGGGATGCTATGGAGTGGACTCAACCAGATGGCTCCATTATTGAATACATTATGAGGGATGAAACAATCCAAATTAATGTAACATATACTCAAGCAGGCTCATCCGGTCAACCAGCAGCGGCAGAAGGCTATCTTCAGATTTGGCATCCTGTAGGTTTTATGATAGCTGAATATAACGTTAGTATGCTTCTTTCGGGTTTCCAATCTTTGAAAGCAACTTTTGTCTGGACGCCGAGTTCAGCTCACAGTGCTTTGGATGAGAATGGATATCTAGTTGGTGGAATTATTCTAAGAGGCATAGTTGATGGAGGATTAGCCGATGATACAGAATCAAATAATGAAATGGATCGTTATATCCCAGTTGCAATGTGGAACGATCCTATGGAAAATGGTTTTTGTGGTGATGTTGATGGAGATAATGTAATTGATTGTACAAATCAACTACAAGCAAATGTACCTACTTGGGTAGGTGCTGGATACGATTCATCTGGACAATTATCATCAGACCCTGATAGTTTTGGCCACTGGAGAATGGAAAATTCATCTAGTGAAGAAGGAGAGAATCATTGGAGAGTTTCCCGTCCTGGGGCTAATTATGCCAGCAATCGACATGATAGACTCTGGTGGGGCTGGTTTACTCCTTTTGATAATTGTAATGAACCCGGACATGGACTTGGACTTGGAACTCTAGATTCTGCGGTCAGTTCAAACTATGGGAATAATTTCTGTAAGATTCGACTCAAAGGTTTCGATTTCTTAACAATCCAATTGGTGACAAATGCATGGGGTGAGATGGCAGCAGGTGATGAAATGAGAATTGAAGCCGACTCAGGAGGTGTTAAAGAATTCTACAATTTTTCTTCCCAGTCACTTTCAACTACTGGTGAATGGACCCAATTAGTTTGGAATATGACTGAAGTCCACTCCTCTGCCGAGTATACTTTAGCTTTCAAATTTGATTCTAATAGCTCATTCTCAAGTCAGGGGATACAAATAGATTCATTCAAAATTTTTGCTATTGAGAAAGTACCTCAATATACTCTAGATTTTGATTGTGATGATCCTCTTCCAAATTCTTACTTAGTAGTTCCATCTGATCCGAATCCTCCTTCATTATATTGCAATATCAAGAATAATGGATATGTGGATATTACATTGAGACTTTATACAGAAGTAACTAATCGTTCATGGATGTATGATTTCCCATTGAGAATTGATTCCAATAACCCTGTAGATCATGATAATTATGTAATTACTAAAGTCATTCCTGCTCTCAGTTACATGGATACTTGGTTCAATCTTACAATTCCTGACGCTTCTGGAGTACAAGATTTGTATTGGGATGTTTGGGTAAATGATGGAGTTACTAACCTCACTAAAGAGTATGTCAGTTTACCGGTTTCGGTAATGCCTGCCTATTCAAGTAAATTAAGGCAGGTCACGCTACAGAATCCTGCGGCAACTCTTGAGCCAGGAGCAAGTGGGGCAATTCCTATGTCTTTCAAAAATACAGGTAATCAAATAGCAACATGGAGTTTTGATGCAGCATGGCCTAATATCGACTGGGTAGATAATGCAGACATTAAATGGTATTACAATGGTTCACAGGTTTCTACTTTAGAACTAGCCTTAACTGATGATGTATTAATTGATGCAGTAATCACAGCACCGCCTCAAGTTTCTCCTGGAACGTATTCAGTTACATTACTTGCGTCGGGTGTCTCTCCGGCTCAATATCTTGCTGAATGGCAAGTGAATATTGTTGTTCCAGTTTACTCTGATTTAGTTATAGAGCCAGAAGTTTTCAATTTGGTAGCCCCCGCAGATAATTCTCTGAGGTTAATAGAAATTAGGTTAGTTAATAATGGAAATTCACCTGAATCATTCGATTTAAGTATTCAAGCCGACTGGAAATTAGGATTGGAAATGAATACTGAACAGACGTTTGAAATAGATCCATTCGGAGGAGATACTACTGTAACTATGCTTCTTCCAATGCCATACGGTATTGTAGCTGAAACTTATTCAATAATATTGACTGCGTCTAGTAAATTAAACTCTGAATATCAAATGTCATCTCAAATGTTATTGACTGTTCCGGAAACAAATTTAGTTGAAGTTGAAGATCTAAATATGTTAGATGAGGTTTTCCGCGGTGGTGACGACCCTAGAACTGTCAATTGGCGCATATGGAATAGAGGAAATGTTGCAGATTCTTTTGAAATATCCTTTGATCATTTTTCCGATGTTTCAGCTTCAGCAGTAGGTCTAAATGATGGCAAGACACCATATATTAATCCTGGAGAGTCTCATAACTTAACTGTAAGATATTCATTTAGCTCATTGACTTTCGGCGATAGAACAATTTCAATGACCGCAACTAGCGTTCTCTCTCAGAATTCTGAATCTTTAGTTTCTGGCACAGGTAATGCTGATTTTCAGGTAGGTGCTCAAGGTTGGATTACTTTGACTCCTCCAGCGATTGTTGAGATTAGAGAGGGTGGCAATGATGTTGAGATTACTTTTACTGTCAAGAACGAGCATCCTACAGACGCTCAGTTACTAAGAGCAGACATCGATAGAAATTCTAATATTTTCTATAATATTGTCGACGCTAGAGTTGATACCGGAGATCAAAACTTTGTTTTGGAAGCCCAATCTATGAGAGAAATTACAGTCTATCTAACAGCAACTGATGAAAATCTGAGGAATTTAAATAATAATTCTGAGATATTCAAGTTACCTCTTAATGTCGATGGAGATATAGACAAAGTTTCAATGTCTGCTAGTATTCAAATGTTCAAAATCGATCCAGTCGATCCAGGGACTAATGCAGGAGAATATGCTGGAATAGCTGGTAATATTATATTCATATTAATCGGTTTAGTGATTTTAGTTGCTGTTTTATTAGCAACTTTCAGAATAATGCGAAGCGCCTCTTCGCCTTTAGAGGAAATATCAACTTTTGATGACTATGAGTATACTCAAGGGAATAATTTCAACCCACCCTCTTTACCAACAGCCCCTGAATTACCTTCTGAGGACAAAGTTGCAAATTCAATGTATGGCGGTTCTGAAGAAATATTCAAACAACCTGCACCACCATTACCTCCTGTACAAAGTCCTGACGAAGAATTACCAGAGGAAGTAGAAAATAATCCACCCAGTGCGCCTGAGGTTCCTGAATCAGGGTTGCCAGACGGATGGACTATGGAACAATGGGTTCATTACGGTCAAGCATGGATTGATCAGCAGAATGAATCTTAAATCATAGTTTTTTGATTTCAACTTATTGTGGGAGGCCTTATGAGGGTCTCTTAAGTGGCCCGAATCCCAATACAGGTGGCTGATTTCTAATGTACAATGGACAACAACCAATTTTTATCCTAAAAGAAGGCACTGAAAGAACTAGTGGACGTTCTGCTCAGAGTAATAATATTGCAGCAGCTAAGGCAGTAGCAGATTCTGTCCGTTCTACTTTAGGTCCTAAAGGAATGGATAAAATGTTAGTTGACGGAATGGGAGATGTAGTAATAACAAATGATGGAGCTACAATATTAAAGCAAATGGATATAACCAATCCTGCTGCAAAGATGATAATTGAGGTTGCTAAAACACAAGAACAGCATTGTTTTGACGGTACTACAAGTGCTGTTGTAATCGCAGGAGAATTATTGAAAAGAAGTGAAGATTTAATAGATCAGAATGTACATCCTACAGTAATTTGTGAGGGTTTCCGTTTAGCCGCAGAAAAGGCTGCTGAGTTAATTGAAAGTCATTCACTTGAGACAAACGAACAAATGTTATCAGAAGTTGCAAAAACTGCATTAACTGGTAAGAGTGCTGGAGCAGTGAAGGAATTTTTAGCGGATATCTGTGTTAAAGCAGTTCTATCTGTAGCACAGGAAGTAGATAATGAAACTATTGTAGATCTTGACGACGTTAAAGTTGAGAAGAAGCAAGGAGGCTCTATAGGTAGTAGTACATTGGTTGATGGAATTATTCTCGATAAAGAGAGAGTCCACTCAGGTATGCCAAAAGTAGTTAATGATGCTAAAATAGCGTTAATAAATTCCGCTATAGAAGTCAAGAAAACAGAGGTAGATGCTAAAATCCAAATTACAGACCCAAATATGTTATCTCAATTTTTGGATGAAGAAGAATCATATCTTAAATCTTTAGTTGAAACCATTCAATCTTCTGGAGCTACTGTAGTAATTTGTCAAAAGGGAATTGATGACCTAGCTCAGCATTATATGTCAAAATCAGGTTTGATGGCTATTAGAAGGGCCAAGAAAAGTGATATGGAGGCACTTTCTAAAGCAACTGGTGGGAAGATAATTACCAATATTGATGATTTATCATCTGATGATTTAGGGTATGCATCTAAAGTCGATGAGCGCAAAATTGGTGAATCAGATATGATATTTATTACAGGATGTAAAGATGCAAAGAGTGTTTCAGTACTTCTAAGAGGCGGTACTGAGCATGTCATTGATGAGATTAATCGTGCATTTGATGATGCCATTGGTGTCGTGGCTGTAGCCTATGAAGATGGTGCAGTATTAACAGGTGGAGGTTCCGTCTTAGCAGCAATTAGTAGATCATTAAGGTCATATGCAGAAGGAATTGGCGGTAGAGAGCAGATGGCCATAGAGGCTTTTTCAGGTGCTCTAGAAGTTATTCCAAGGACATTGGCAGAAAATGCTGGTCTAGATCCTGTAAACACTATAATTGATCTTAGAAAAGCACATTCTGAAGGTAAATCTGAGTTTGGAGTTAATGTTTACCAAGGTGGAGTAGCTAATATGGCTAAAAGTAAGGTATTCGAACCTAGCAGAGTAGTCGACCAGGCAATACAATCTGCTACTGAGACCGCAGTAATGATTCTCAGAATTGACGACGTAATTTCCAGTAAAGCATCAGGCGCAATGGAAGGCGGAGATTTTGACGGTATGGGGATGTAAGTCATACTATTCATTGACTTAATTTCATCACTTCAACACGCTACATTCAATAATCGCCGATTGCTCGAAGTATTGCCCTTAGTGGTATAGGTGATTCTATGTCGGCCGTCCGTTCTCTCTTAGTGCTGTTTGGTTCTCAATCTGGTAATGCAGAAGATCTTGCATCTAAAATTGGAAAACTGGCTCCAAAATATGGTCTTGAAGCGACAGTAAAAGGGATGGATGAAATTCAGATTAGTGATATGGCGGAGCAAAAAAGAATAATGATTTGCTGTAGTACTTGGGGTGAAGGAGAGCAGCCTGATAATGCTGAGGACTTGTGGATTTCTGCAAACGCTGATGACTCTCCTTCAATGAATGGTGTAAATTTTTCAGTACTAGCACTTGGAGATACCTCGTATGAGTTATTTTGTGAATCCGGTAAAGAATGGGACTCTTGGTTAGAGTCTAAGGGCGGTTTCAGAATAAGTCAACGTGTCGATTGTGACGTTGATTATGAGGCCCCTGCTAAATTATGGATAGATGAGACTTTAGCAAGAATGGGCGCAGTGGATGACTCCGGTATTTTCCAAGAAAGTTTAGTTGAAGACGTTAAGAGTAATGCTTCTGGTAATATTTCGAATAAAATAGAACCAGAGTCGAAAGTTTCAGAATCATCAATTGAGATTTCAACAGATGGTGACCGTTCAATGACTATTCTCTTTGGTTCTCAATCTGGAAACGCGGAAGGTCTAGCTGCAAAATTTGCAAAGCAAGCTGCTAATTATGGTTTAGATGCTGAAGTTGCTGATATGGATGGCTTCGATTTATCATCATTATCATCGAAAAAGAGAGTACTGATAATCTGCTCTACATGGGGTGAAGGAGAGCAACCTGATAATGCTGAGGAATTATGGCAGAAAGCAGTTTCAGCATCTCCAGGCTTACTTAATGGAGTTCATTATTCAGTTCTAGCACTTGGAGATACCTCGTATGATTTATTTTGTGAATCAGGTAAGGAGTGGGATAAAAGATTCGAAGAGTTAGGAGCCACAAGACTGGTTGACCGAGTAGATTGTGATGTAGATTTTGATAAAATTTCACAAGCTTGGGCCGAAGAAGCACTTGCTTCAATGGCGGCAGTTGATGGAGAAGGTATCTTCCATGAAGAAATGGTTCAGGCAATTAAAGACTCAATTACATCTGACTCTGTTGGAGCCTCTGGTGAAGATGGCTTTACGGTCCCAGATATCAAGTCAGAATCCATTCGTGCTGAAATTACTATTTTTAGATATGATCCTTCTTCCTCAACAACTGGGAAAGATACCTGGATTTGTGCATTACCCGGACATATGTCTATTCTAGATGTTCTCAGAACTCTGAAAAATACTCAGGATGGCTCACTAACATTCAGAGACGGTTCATTAGATGATCCAACTACCGCGATTACAATTAATGGTAGGCATGTCCTACCTGGTAATCTCAGACTAGATCTGGCGGCCCCAATCCGTGACGGTGGTATCAGTATCAGAATAGAACCGCTAAATGGTTTTGAAGTAATCCGAGATTTAGTAGTCGATCATTGGGCTCTTGAAACTAAGAGAGAGTCAAGTAAACCTTGGATGGTATCTGCAACTAGAAAGGGATTGAGTACTCCTCAAGGTGCAATTGGTTCTATGTCCCCTCTAGTAGCCTCAGAGCTTCATTCAATGACTGATATTCACAGTTATCCGATTCTTCATTCTTCTTCCGATGCAACTTCCCATTCTGAAGAATATCTCGGACCATCTATTATCTCTCATGCATGGGCGAGAAGAAATGATCCACGTATCTCTTCTAGTAAAAAGAAGGAAATTGAGAATCTCCTTGATTCTTCAAATGGAATTAAAGCAGAAACTGATTTATCCTCAATAAGAAGGCAAGGTAAAGGTACTGTAATTCATGATGCGCTGTTAAACTGTAAAACTTCTACTTTGGCAAGAACAGGCTATAATGGAAGACATGGAAAGCATGTTTGGTGGTATGCTGTAACGGTCAAAAGTAGCGGTAAAGTGAATGATACGGTATTGTATAGGCAAGTTCTCGGTCCTGTAGGGTTGATAGGAAATCTTTTCTCTGGAGTCACTGCTAGAATGGTACTTGGCTTCACTAGAAACGGAGGAAAAATGATCAATGATATTTTAGCTCTAATAGCTCCTCCAGCAGGGCTCGGTAAGATGCCTCGTCAGTTTAATTCTTCTGTGAAAAATCACCATGAAGTGGTAGCAATATTCAATGAGATGGATGGTCGTTTTTAATGGCTCTAAAATACGCATATCATCCTGGAAATGTCGCACACTCAGGATCTCCAGAAGTCGCAGATTCTATGGTCCCTCTAGCTAAGTCATTGGGAATCAAACTCACATTTCTTGACGGTGCAACAAGTTGTGGTGCTGGAATAATTAGGCAAGCTAACAAAAAGTTACAATTAGCCTTGAATGCAAGAATTTTTGCTCAGGCTGAATCGCTAGGACTGGAAATAATGACTCCCTGCGCTTCCACAGCGGGTAACCTTTCCGAAGATTTATTGCAATTGAAGTCGGATCCAATTTTACTAGCAGAGATTAACGAGATATTGGCAAAGACATGCGGAATGAAGTTCACGGGAGAAACTTCGGTGAATCATTTGTTGCATGTAATTGTAGATGAAATCGGAATTGATAAAGTCAAATCTATGGTAGTGAACCCTATTGATTTTAGAGTTGCTTCATATTATGGACCTAACATGCAACAAGATGGATTCTGTGGAGGAGATGACGTCTATGATCCAAATTATATGGAACAGTTGATGAGTGTTTTAGGAGGAGTACCAGTTGCATGGGACTCAAGAATGCAAAGTGTTGGTGCACCTAGTCTTCTATCTGAAGAACCAACAGTTCTAAGATTATCTGCCTCAGTACTTAATGATGCTAAATCAGAAGGTGCTCAATTAATAGTTAGTGCCTGTAATTTATCCCATTCAGTAATGGATATATATCAAGGCAAAGCATCCCAAAGAACTGGATTAAGGACAAATATTCCAGTTGTTCATCTTTGTGAAATCTTGACCTTTGCATTAGGGCATTATAATACTAGATTCGCCCAATTAAGGACAAGAGTAATGGTCATTGGAGATTAATTTATTCTTTTTCCCCATATTCTTCTAGTCCTCTCTGTCCAGTTGGCCTATACCTCTTTGCCTCAATTTCAATTGAGTTATGTTTTTCTATATTTCCAACTTCATTCAAGTCAATTTGTTTCATTTTGGGGCGATAATTCTCTCTTTCTTCTTTAATAAATTTAGTCGCTGAGATCACTTCATTGTCCTGTATAATATCAAAATTCTGAATATTAGACAGGTCAATGTGATTTTTTCTTGGTAATTTTTTCCTAACTCTTTGAACTGATCTATACATATTTCGCTCCTTTTTTTGGGCTGCTAGTCTCATATTTTCATCACGGGTACCTTCTGCAATCAAGACCATAACTTCTCCTTCTCTATGTCTTCCTGTTCTCCCCCTTCTTTGTATTGTCCTAATCTCACTCCCCACTGGTTCGTAGAATATCACAAGATCAGCACTGGGGATGTCTAGTCCTTCTTCGGCAACAGAAGTCGCTACCAAAACATTGTATTCTCCTTCTCTGAATTTATTCAAAACATCAATCTGCTCTCTTGGTTTGAGTCCTTTCTTCCCTGCTCTTTCGGACTGACCTATCATTTGAATTGACTTCACTCCATTCAAGTCAATCAATGCTTTTTCTAAAGCCTCAACTGTATTCCTGAACGAAGCAAAAACAATAATCTTGCTATTAGGATCTCTTCTTAATCTATGTCTTACTAACCTTCTTACGGTTCCAACCTTATTATGAATTTCTTCCATATTCATTAATGATTTTCTCAATTCAATTATTCTCTTATCCTTATGAAAGTTCTGAATAGATTTACTAGGGTTATTCCTCATTTCTGCAGATATATCTAAAAATTCTCTTGCAGCTGTTATTCCTTGAGTTAGAAGGTGATTAATTAGATGATTTAAAGTCATAGCGGTTGCTATATTCGATACAGAGGAGTATCCCCTAACATCACCTAATTTAATCGAATGTTGTGCCCTACTCATGGCTTCTTTTAATCCTCCAAATGAGGGTGGTCCAGTCCTAATATACTTCCCGAGTCTTCTTTCTCTATCTACAATACCATTAATCCATAGTTCTAAAGGATTAACCAATATTTGGATTTTTTCAGGAACATTAACTAGTATTTCCTCTATTTCTAAACCGGAAAGATAATTTTTCAACATTGGGTCATCCGACTTTCTGATATGGATCCTTTCAATTTCTAGTCTACTACAAATTTCATTGACCATCATTGCATTAGATCCAGGGCTAGCAGTGGCGCCGAAAATAATGCCATTTTTTGAGGAGGCATTGAACATCTCAGCTGATTGAACCATTGCATGTTTGCCAGTAGAATGATGTGCTTCATCTAAAATCAATAATGAACATTCTTCCAATGATAAGATTCCATTTAACACATCATTACGTACAACCTGAGGAGTTGCCACTATTATCTTCGATTTTTTCCATAAACCCTCACGTTTCTTAGGGAGATTACCTCCTGTAATTGATACTGCCTCAACATTTTTGATAACTTTCTTCAAGTCTTTTAGATGTTGATCTACTAATGCACTGGTCGGCGCAATAAATAAGATCCATCCATTTCTTTCGCGTAATTTTTCAGCAATTAACATCCAAGAAACAGCAGTTTTTCCTGCTGCTGTAGGTAGCACAAGTAACATTGATCCAGATAGTGCCTCATCTACTGCCTCTAATTGATAAGCTCGGCCTTCAATTACGTCTTCAACTAACTCAGTATGTTGAACCACGTGCCTCATAGGTTACCAACCTCAAGGACAGGGTTCAAAATAGTTACACCGCTCGGCTTTTTCATTAATCATAGTTTAACAGTAATATTTGATTCCCGATTCTTTCATAAAGGGATGGTAGGTCGCAAAGCCGCTCACAACGTGAGGTACCAGACACTATAGGGCAATGCAAAAGCAACCCACAGACCAAAATCACACTCGTGTTTTTGGTTCGGTGTCACGGTGTCTCCCTAGCGTTAAGAGCCCGGCAAAATGCCGTACTGCGGCATGAAGTTGGTAATTAAAAAAGGAGGAAGCAAAAATGGCTGACCGTAGTAAACCCCGTCGTGGTAGCATGGGCTTTAGCCCTAGAAAAAGGGCAATTAGACCGTATGGTCGTATAACATCATGGCCGGAAACAGATGCATCAGAGATAAGAGTACAGGGATTTGCTGGTTGGAAGGCAGGAATGACTCATGTTTTAATTCGAGATACGAATCCTCATTCCACTTCTGCCGGGCAAGAAATTAGGAAGGCAGTTACAGTTGTTGAAGCACCGCCTATGAGTGTTCTAGCAGTTAGAGGTTACAAAATGACTCCATATGGTATGCAAACTTCTGGTGAGTTTTGGATAAATGCATCAGATGAAGGTCCAGAAGGATTGATGCCTCGTTTTGCTAATCAAACACGTGGTGAACGTGATGCAGAAGAAGGTCGTAAACCGGAAAAGAGAGCAGGAAGAATTCCTGGCAGAAATAATGGATCTTCTGAAGCAGCTTTTGAGGCTCTAGTTAATTCAGATTTGTGTGATGTCCGTCTTATTGTTGCAACTCAACCTGCAATGGTTAAGAGTATTAATAGTAAGACTCCTGAAATAATGGAGGTAGGTTTGGTTGGTGGAGACAATAATGAAAAATTAATGTGGGCCAAAGATCGTTTAGGCGGGACTATCACTGTTTCTGATGTTTATGATATAGGCACTGAAATTGATGTCATTGGTGTTACCAAAGGTAAAGGTTGGCAAGGTTCAATTAAAAGATGGGGAATCAAGCTTCTCAGTCACAAAAATAGTAAACGCAGAAGGCAAGGTGGAAATATGGGTGACTTCGGTACAGGATATGTTAGGAAAACTATCCGCCAAGCAGGTCAAACAGGTTACCATCAGAGGACTGAAATGAATAAAAGAATTCTTAGAATTTCAAAACCTGATGAATCAGATATCACCCCTGAAGGTGGTTTCTTACATTATGGTGAAGTATCAAATGATTACATGATTATTGAAGGTAGTCTTCCTGGACCTGCTAAGCGTATGTTGAGATTCAGAGACGCTATTAGGCCTAGAGCCAGTAAACCAGAAGTTGATTTGACTTATGTCAGTACTTCGTCAAAGCAGGGGGTCTGAATAGATGAAAGTAAAAACATACAACCTAATGTCAAATGTTGAACAGGAAGAGTTAGATGCTGGATTATTAGCAGAATCTTATGTTGTAGAAACTACTGACGGTAAAGCTATGAATCTACCATCAATTTTCGAATCAGAAATACGTGAAGATCTAGTAAGATCTGCTGTCCATGCATCTCGTGCTAATCGAAGGCAGTCATATGGTCATAATGAACACGATGGTAAGCGTGCTCCTCAGCCAGGAATGAAACATTCTGTAGAATGGTGGGGCAAGGGTCGCGGTGTGTCCAGAATCATGAGAAAAACAGGTCAGAGAACTGGTGCTCAAAATCCACACACACGAGGCGGCCGAAGAGCACATGGGCCTAAAGTGGCCAAAGATTGGTCACAGAAATTAAACACCAAGCAGAAAATACTCGCTCGTAATTCTGCTATTGCAGCAACTGCTAATCCTGAGATGGTTTCATCTCGAGGTCATAACTTTGAAGATAATGTTAGATTCCCAATCATTATCGATTCATATACAGAATCTCGTGAAGGCTCGTTAGAGAAATTCTCTGTAGAATCTTTACCATTACAAAATTCTACAAGGAAGTTTGTGGCCATGATGGAAGGTCTGGGACTTGGTGCTGATTTGATTAGAGCAAAATCCGGAAGGACAATTCGTGCAGGAAAGGGTACAATGAGAGGTAGAAAATATCGTACACCAAAGAGTATTTTACTCGTCGTTGCAAATCGAGATGGCTTACACAAAGCCGCGAGAAATGTTCCTGGAGTTGATGTTGTGGCTGCAAAAGATTTGTGTGCAGAAGACCTTGCTCCTGGTGGAGATTTAGGTAGACTTACCGTCTGGACTAAATCAGCTATAGAGGCAATGGAGTGATAAAAATGGTAAATCCTTATGATATAATTTTGATGCCTTGGATTACTGAGAAAACTCTGGAAGCTCGTAGAGTCGCAGATTTAGATAATAATTACAGAGAAAATAATAACCGAATTGAGTTTATTGTTCGTCGTGAATCTACAAAAAAGCAAATTCGTGAAGCTGTGGAAATGCTCTTAGATGTTAAAGTCGCTAAGGTAAATACAAAAATTACGATTACAGGTAAGCATGCAAGTATTAGACTTGCTGAAGGATATGATGCAGAGGAGGCCGCGCTTAAGTTAGGCGCTTTCTGAGGTGGTATTATGGGTAAAAGAACAAGATCACAGCGTAGAGGCTCGAGTCCTAAAAATAAAGTTTCAAGTCATAGATTCCCTGCTATGAATAAGCTTCCAAGAGTAAGTGAGGAAATTGCAGAAGTTGTAGACTTGATTCATAGCCCAGTCCACACAACACCACTTGCTAAAATTAAGTTTGAAGATGGAAAAGTAGGTCATATGGCGGCTCCAGAAGGTATATCAGTGGGACAAAATATTGCCTTTGGTGATAATGTATCATTGAGGCCTGGAAATGTCACAACCTTAGATAAGATTCCTGAAGGTACTCCTGTTTGTAATGTCGAATTAAGGCCGGGCGATGGAGGTAAACTTGCACGTTCTGGTGGTAATTCAGCTATATTAGAAACTAGAATGGAAAATAAAGTTCGGGTTAGACTACCTAGTGGTCGTTTGAAAGAATTAAATGCGAAATGTAGAGCAACAATTGGTGTACTCTCAGGTCATGGAAGAACAGAGAAGCCACTGATGAAAGCAGGTGCAGCGCACTACAGAGCAAAAGCTCGTGGTAAGTTGTATCCAACCGTAAGCGGTGTTGCAATGAACCCTGTAGATCACCCTCACGGTGGTGGAAACCATCAAGCAGTTCATGGGCCAAACTCAGTTAGTAGAAATGCTCCGCCTGGTAAAAAGGTTGGAAATATTGCTCCTAGAAGAACAGGTCGTGGTCGTGTAAGGGCGAAAGATGAGGAGGTATAAGTATGGCAAGAAAATCCAAGAAAATGTTCCGTTCACCTAAATTAGCACGTAGACAGGCTAGAAAGCGTCGTTCTCAAATATCTGAACGCCGTAAGAAAGAATTTTTGTGGAGAGGTTACACTATTGAAGAGTTGAAACAGATGCCCCTGTATCCTCCTGAAGACGATTTGAGTGCTATTTGTATAGCGACCTTAATGCCTTCACGCGCCAAGAGATCATTATCTCGTGGGCTGAATCTTGATTGCGAAAAATTACTTGAGAAGATTAGAAATAATTCCTCAGGAAAAGTAATCAAAACACATTCTAGAAGAATGTATGTTCTACCAGAGATGGTAGGTACAACCATCGGAATTCATAATGGTAAGGATTTCGTTAATGTAGAAATTATTCCAGAAATGATAGGTCATGCTTTAGGTGAATTTGCAATGACAAGAAGTTCTGTAACACACACCGGACCTGGTGTTGGTGCTACAAGATCTTCTACACACGTGGCATTGAAGTGAGGTGAAAAAATGAGTAGAATAACAGGTAAATCACAATCCGGGTACACACAACTTCTTGAAGGTTCAAACTTAGTTTCAGCGCGTGCAGTAAATGTCGATGTTCATCAGAAACATTGTCTTCATATCGCTAAAGCATTGCGTGGAATGAATGCTTCCGATGCGATTTCTTATCTAGAAGATGTAATTGCAGAAAAGAGAGCAATTCCCTACACCCGTCGTACTCGAAGAGGGCGTGGAGGCAATACCATGGCTGGGCATCGTAAAGGAAAAATGGGTCCAGGAAAGTATCCTCGAAAGGCTTCTAAAGTTTTCATTAAGCTGATAAATAGTGCAATGGACAATGCTCGTCAAAGGTATGATACAATAGAACCTGATGAAATGATCATTACTCATCTTGCATCCCATAGAGGACAAATACACAGAGGATGGAGACCTCGTGCTCAAGGGCGTGCAACTCCTGAAAATCATTATCAAGTAAATATTGAAATATTCTTAGAACATTTTGGTGAGGAAGAAGAAGAGGATGAATTCTGAGGTGTAGAAAATGAAGCAAAATACAATTAGAAATTTCATTAATCGAAATGTAGAACGTCAATTAGTACGTGAGTATTTACTGAAAGAGACAGAGCGTGCAGGATTCGGCGGACTTGATTTCAATAGGACACCAGAAGGAACAAAAGTAACTCTTCATGCTGAACAAGTTGGCCGTGTAATAGGTCGCAGAGGCAAAGTCATACATGAGTTACAACGCAGACTGCAAGAAGACTTCAATTTAGAGAACCCTCATCTTGAAGTAACAGAGATTGAAGAACAACGTCTGAATGCCCAGGTGATGGCTAGCCGACTTGCTAGTTCGTTGGAAAGAGGTTGGTTTTTCCGTAGAGCTGGTCATAGTACTGCACAGAACATAATGGATGCTGGTGCTAGAGGATGTTTGGTAATTATTTCTGGAAAGATCACCGGTGCAAGACATAGGGTTGAGAAGTTCCAGAAGGGACATATCAAGTTCTGTGGAGAGACCGCATTAGAGTTCATGGATACAGGTTTCTCGGTTTGTGTTAAGAAGCTCGGAACAATTGGTTGTACTGTTAGAATAATGCGTAAAGGGATACAACTCCCTCACGAAATTAATATCCATGAGCGTCACGAAGTGGGACTCGATCCAATTGCTGAGGTTTCAATGATTGAAGCACCTTCTGAAGAACCAAATGAGTCAGTTGCTGAAGAAGTTGTTGATTCAGTTCTACAAAAGATGGCAGATATTGAGACTGCTGAAATCAAGGAGGAAGAGTGAATGACACACCTATCTTCTAGAGAAATAGATGGCATGAATGTCGAACAGAGGCAGCGTCGCTTAGAAGAACTTCGTGATGAAATGCTTCAACTGCGCGCACAACAAGCGCTCGGTGGTTCAATGTCAGATTCAGGATCATACAAAGCGACAAGACGTAGTATTGCTCGTTTGTTAACAAAAATGAATGAGGATTCAAAGGAGTAGAAATAAATGGCAGGTATATGCAATCTATGTGGATTACCGGATGAGTTATGTATTTGTCAAGAAATAGCAAAGGAACAACAAAAAGCAATAATTTCAGTAGTTAGAAGGAGGTATGGGAAAATGGTTACAATCGTTGAAGGAATTGATGATGTAGCTATTGATATCAATAAACTCGCTAAGATTCTGAAAGGTGCTTGTGCTGCAGGCGGCACAGTAAAAGATCGTACCATTGAATTACAAGGAGAGCATAAGAAAAGAGCTGCAAAAGTCCTTGAACAAAATGGATACCAAGTGGAGGTAAGATAATGTCTGATTCAATACACATGCCTTTCTTAGCAAGAAATATTCATGTCACGGAATCAACTGATCCTACTCTAGTAGGTATTTCTGGACAGGTTATAGAAGAAACCCGCCGAACTATAGTAATACAAACATCTAATGGGAATAAAACTCTAGCTAAAGATGTAATCAATTTCAAACTCGATTCAGAGAATAAGGTCATTCAAGGTTTTACGGTAACCCAAAGGCCAGAAGATCGAATAAACCGTAAATATAGGAGGAACTAAAATGCGTGATATTGGAGTAGATGTAAAGACACCTGAAGGTGAATGGGATGGTGATGAAAATTGTCCATTCAATGGTAGTCTAAGGGTTCGTGGTCAAATTATTGAAGGTACTGTGTACTCAAATAATATGTCCGGGTCAATAGTTGTTGAAAGAGAAATGACTCGTTACATGAAGAAATATGAAAGATACGAAAAGCGTACTCGAAGATATCCTGCACATCTACCATCATGTATAGGTGAAGTTAATCCTGGAGACTTCGTAAGAATAATGGAATGTAGACCGTTATCAAAAACGGTTAAGTTTTGTGTGATTGAGAAAGGTGATTAGAATGAAGGGTATTTCAAGTAAAGTAACTAAGGCATTACCAACACAAGCTAAATTAGATTGTGCAGATAATACCGGAGCAAAAGTTGTTCAACTAATTAACGTGTTAAAGAAAGGAGGAGTTGCTGGCCGATATCCTGCAGCAGGTGTTGGTGATATGATTCGTGTAACTGTCAGAAGAGGAACTCCCGAAACAAGAAGACAAATATTCACAGCAGTAATTATTCGTCAATCAAGGCCATTCCGAAGAGTTGATGGTACATGGGCTAGATTTGAAGATAATGCATGTGTATTAACAAATGAACGTGGAGATGTTCAGGGGTCTGATATCAAAGGTCCTGTTAGTAGAGAGGCTGCAGAGCGATGGCCGAGAATAGCCGCTACAGCAAAACAAATTGTATGAGGTGTAATGAATGACAACAAAGAATCCTGGAAAAAACCGTCTTTCACAAAGTAAAGCTCCAATCCATGTCAAGCGTAAGCGCATGAGAGCTAGATTGATTACAGATGATCCTAATCTTCAGAATATCCGAACTGTTACAGTTCGTGTAGGTGATGAGGTAGAGGTCTTAAGAGGAGATTTTGGAAATCCAAATAGTGTTAAATCAGATTCTAAAGGTAAAAGATTGGGTCAATCCAGAGGACGTGCTGGGCTCAAATCTAAAGTGAATCGAGTTGATACTTCAAGCGGGCGTATATTTGTAGATGGTCTTACAATAACAACTGCAGATGGTAAAGAAGAAGCAATCCCAATTCATCCATCAAATCTGGTTGTCACAGCTTTGTATGAAGGAGATCCTGTAAGAATTAAACAATTGATTGAAAGAGGAGGTGTATTAGAATGAGTAGCAGCCATATTAAGCGTTTAATGATGCCAAGAAGTTGGCCATTACCTAGAAAAACTTCAGTTTGGGTACAAAAACCAGATCCTTGCGGACATAGTATAGAGAAATGTATGCCTATGGGCATCATCCTACGTGACATTATTGGAGTAGCCCATAATCGTAGAGAAGCAAAGAAAATTCTTCATTCTAGAAAAATTATGGTGGATGGTAGAATTGAAACTGCTATCGGTCGAGGAGTAGGATTAATGGACGTTTTAACTGTCGGAGATGACAATTATCGTTGTATTTTAGATTTGAATGGTAAACTAAGATATAGGCCAATAAGTGCTAAAGAAGCCTCCTCTAAAATCTGCCGAATTATGGGTAAAACAACAATTTCTGGTGGTAAAACACAATTACATCTCCATGATGGTAGGAACATTATTTTCGATTCTAATCCAGATTATAAATCTGGAGATAGTGTTGTAATTTCACTTCCTGAACAAGAAATATTATCTCATCACAAATTCGAAGAGGGTGCACTTTCATACTTGACTGGAGGTTCTCATATAGGAGAGACTGCAACAGTAAAATCCCACGAAATTAAACGTTCATCAAAAGATAATGAAGTTACCTTTGATGATTTTGGTACAATAGCCGATTATGTGTTTATAATTGGTAACATGAAAGATATTCCTTTGGAGGTGAATGAATGAGTGAATCAGGTACAATGCTCGATCCAAGAATCACTAAAGTTACCGTTAACATTGGTGTTGGAGAAGGTGGACAGAGACTACAGTTAGCAGAACAAGTTCTAGAACTGATCACTGGACAAAAACCTGTAAGGACTCTTTCTACAAGTACGAATAGAGATCTAGGGACTCGTGTTGGTGGGCCAATAGGCTGTAAGGTGACAATGCGAGATTCAGAAAAGGTGTCATCATTCCTTAAAGATGCATTTTGGGTACGTCAAAATACTCTTCCTGGATATAATTTTGATCAATCAGGGAATCTTTCATTTGGAATTTCAGATTATACTGATTTCCCCGATCAAAAATATGATCCAGATATTGGTATATTTGGTATGGATGTCAATATTGTATTAGAGCGCCCTGGACACCGTGTTTCACGTCGTCGTCGTCGTAATACAAAGGTTGCCAGAAATCATCGAGTAATTCGTGATGAATGCAAGCAGTGGTTTGTAGATAACTTTGGAATTACAATAGTGGAGGAGTGAAGCATGGCAAGAGATCATGGAGAAGAGATTGGAAGAACAGTTGGCTGTAGGAGATGTGGCCGTCGTAGAGGTATGATTCGTCGACATGGACTTAGGTTATGTCGCCAGTGCTTCAGAGATGTAGCTCCAAGTATAGGATTTAAGAAAAACAGTTGAGGTGATAAGAAGATGCAATTTGACCCATTAAATGACGCTTTTACCCGTATTTTCAATGCGGAGAATGCAGGTCACTATGAAGTGACAGTAAGGCCAGCAAGTAAATTATTAGGAAGTATGCTATCAATAATGCAGAAATCAGGATATGTAGGTGAATATGAAGCATTAAGTGATGGCCGTGGAGGAGGTTACAGAATTGAATTAGTCGGTGCTATTAATCGCTGTGGAATTATCAAACCTAGATATTCTGTACAAAGATCAGAATATGAAAAGTGGGAATCTAGATATTTGCCTGCGCAAGATTTTGGACTTCTGATAATGTCAACTAATCAAGGTGTTATGAACCATTATGAAGCAAAGAAGGAGAGGATTGGTGGGCGTTTACTCGCATACATATTCTAGGGGGGAAAAATTATGGTGAAATTAGATAAAGTAGCACATCACATTGCATTACCCGATGGTGTAAGTGCGTCTTTGGATGGTGATAATGTGACAATCGCCAAGGAAGGCACTTCAGTATCTCGTGAGTTCCGTCATCCTAGATTAGATGTGAAGCAAGTTGATGGAGGTTTAGAAGTATTTTGTGATCTTCCCAGACGTTCAGAGAGAGCTTTGGCGGGTACTTGGAACGCTCATTTGAATAATATGGTAAGAGGAGTTGATACCGGTTTCGAATATCGATTACAGGCAGTCTATTCTCACTTCCCAATGACTATCAAGGTTCAAGGAAACAAATTAACAGTAACTAATCTCTTTGGAGAAAAGGTTCCACGTGTAGCAAAACTCCCTTGGACTCCTGGGGAAGTTGAAGTCCGAGTTGAAAATAAGACTGATATCTTGGTAAAAGGCTCTGATAGAGAAAAAGTAGGTCAAACTGCAGCAAATATAGAGAGGTGCTGTGTAGTTAAGAAGAGAGATAGGCGTGTATTCCAAGATGGTATATACATAGTTTCTAAGGGAGCATAAGGAGGTAATAGTATGGAATATGAAAGTATGACTGTTGCGCAATTAAAGGAATTATTAAGGGAAGCAAACTTACCCGTTTCAGGAAATAAAAGTGCACTTATAGAAAGACTAAGCCAAAATAGTGCTCCTGTAGAATCTCCTGAAGAGGATTTTATTGAAGATGAAGATTTCGAAGAAACATTCGATGATGAAGATGACTTCTTTGATGAAGATGATTGGGATGATGTCCACACAGCTAGACAGAAACCAGTATTAGATGAAGAAACAAAAGCGAATTTAGCAATTAGGACTTCTCAAATGAAAAAACAGCCTAAGTTCCGTCGTCAAGAGTGGTATAGATACCAACGTCTTTCAAAATCTGGCTGGAGGAAACCAAAAGGAATGCAGTCTAAACAAAGATTGAACATGAAATATCGTACTCCAATGGCAAGAGTTGGATATGGGAAAATTTCAGCAGTCAGAGGTCTTCATTCATCAGGTTTTGAGGATGTTCTCGTAAATCAACCAAGTGACTTAGACGGACTTGATCCTGAACGCCAAGCAGTTCGTGTAGGTGCAAGTGTAGGGAACAGGAAGAGAGCTAAAATTCATGATCGAGCAGATGATTTAGGTCTTCGT
The DNA here is from genome assembly GCA_002504905.1 of Euryarchaeota archaeon UBA605. GTDB lineage: Archaea > Thermoplasmatota > Poseidoniia > Poseidoniales > Thalassarchaeaceae > MGIIb-O2. The sequence continues at coordinate 137,443 of DATY01000013.1, forward strand.
GTACTTAATCGCCGAAAAATTACTAGGAAAGGTGATATCCAATGATAATTTCTAATCAGAAAAGAATGGCTGCTCAGATACTTTCAAAGAAAGAAGGAAGAGAGGTAGGAGTTCATCGTGTTTGGATTAATCCCGATTATCTTGATGAAGTCAGTACTGCTGTTCAAAAGGCAGATATTCGTCAATTAATAGATGAAGGCTTAATCAAAGCTAGACCAATAAAGGGAACCAGCCGTGGTAGAGCTAGGAATGTGGCTGCACAAAAAGCAAAGGGTCGTAGAAAAGGACCTGGGTCGAGGAAAGGAACAAGAAACTCTAGAGATCCAAAGAAAAACCGCTGGATGCGCTTAATTCGTGCTCAAAGAAGAGTTTTGAAAGATATGAGGGGTGATGAAATCTTAACTCCTAGTGAATACAGATATTACTACAGAAAGGCAAAGGGAGGTTCATACCGTTCCGTTGCTCATATGCGTACCAACATGGGTTTGGATGGTATAAAAATTGGAGGCGATGAATAATGGCACATGGTAAGAATCAGAGATTAAGATTCAAGAGACGTCGTGAAGGAGAAACTGATTACAGAAGAAGAATGAAACTCCTTAGAGGAGAGACCCCAAGAGCTGTAGTTAGAGTATCAAATACTCAAACTACTTGCCAATTAGTTGAATTTAATCCTGAAGGAGATATTATTTTAGCATCTGTAACTGGTAAAACTCTGGTTGACAAATATTCTTGGCCAAATGATATATCCAGAAAATCAGTTCCAGCAAGTTATCTGACAGGCTATGCTCTTGCAAAGAATGCTATTTCTTCAGGACATGATAGTGCAATTCTTGATATCGGGTTATCCGCATCAACAAGAGGTAGTAGAGTATTTGCGGCATTGAGAGGAATGGTAGATGCTGGGTTAGAAATCCCTCATGGAGAAGAGGTATTACCAGATGATGGTCGGATACATGGAACGCATATTGATGATTCAATGGCTGACAATGTTAAGAAATCAATTAAGGCAATTGAGGGGGAAAAATAATGAGTGATGAAGAAAATAATGAGGTAATTCAACTAGCTCCCGGTTTAGCTGCAGCACTGGCTCCTCCTTCTGAATCCAATGATACTAGAGGGCGAAGAGGACCTGATCCACTTGCTGGATTAAGAAGTTGGGTACCTCGTACGAGACTCGGTCACATGGTTATGAGTGGAGAAATTACTACTTACGAACAAGCCGTAGATTCAGGTTTCCCAATTAGAGAAGTTGAGATAGTAGATGCTTTACTTCCTGATTTGACTGATGATGTTCTTGGAGTAAATATGATTCAAAGAATGACTGATTCAGGTCGTCGTGTAAGATTCAACGTATTGTGTGTTGTTGGAAATGGTGATGGATATGTTGGTTTGGCAGTTTGTAAAGGAAAGGAAGTTTCTAGTGCAATTCGTAAAGCTATCGACAAGGCTAAATTAAATCTAATTCCAGTGATGAGAGGAAATGGTTCATGGGAATCATCCGAAGGACCTGGTAATTCTGTTCCATTCAAAGTTACAGGACGCTCAGGCTCAACAAGAATTACTCTAATGCCGGCTCCAGCAGGTAAAGGGCTAGTAATTGGCGACTATGGCCGAAGAGTGCTTACATTAGCAGGTATTACTGACGTTTGGGCCCGCTCAGCAGGACAAACTCGTACCACTATTAACTTTGCAAGAGCCACTTTTAATGCTCTTGTTGAATTAAATAGAACTAAAATTACAGATGGTGACCGTGAGAGGTTAAATATCACTAAAGGGAGGAAAATGCAATGACTTATCTTGTTATTAGAGCTAGAAGTGACCGAGGAGTTACCAAGAAAATCAAAGATACTATGATGATGCTTAATCTAACGCGTGTCAATCATGCCACACTAGTGCCCGAGAATGTAACTTATCTCGGAATGTTGAAGAAATCAAAGGATTATATTACTTGGGGAGAGGTTGATGCGGAAACTATTGAGACATTACTAAAAGAAAGAGGGAGAATGGTTGGAGACAAGCCTGTTGATGACGCTACAATCAAAGCATGTAGTAAATACAAAACAGTTGCAGCCTTCTCTAAAGCAATGGCTGCGGGTGAAGCTACCATGAAGGATGTTGAAGGGTTAAAACCTATTTTTAGATTACACCCACCACGTGGTAGTAAAGGATGGGGTGGCATCAAAAGATCATACACTGTTGGTGGTGCTTTAGGATTCAGAGGTGAAGCTATTTCTGATCTTGCAGGGAGAATGCTCTGAGGTGAATATATATGGTATCTAGAACAAATAAATTTCGTGGTCGCTCACGCTATCACGGTCGTGGAAAGAAAGCAGGTCGAGGCGCTGGTAAGCGTGGAGGCCGAGGTAATGCTGGAATAAACAAACATCGTGTTATGACTAGAATCAAGTATATGCCCGGTCATTGGGGTATGCACGGATTCAATAGAGATCCTAGCTTGAGAGTAGTTAACGTTTCTATCAATCTTCAGCAAGTCGAAGAGATGGCTGATGGCAAAGATATCAATTTAACAGAGCTTGGTTATGATAAGTTACTAGGTAAAGGTAAGATTAACAAGGCTCTCAACATTACAGTTAATGAAGCAAGTTCTCTTGCTGTTAAGAAAGTTGAAGCTGCTGGTGGCATAGTTAATCTTGCTGACAGTGATGATGAATGGGAAGAAGAGTAAACTTAGAATCAGTAAGGAGTGAATCTAATGGTAGATAGAAAACCTAACGTTATTGGAACTGCAATAATGGGTTCAATATACTGGGGGATGTTATTCTACTGGCTTCGTGATGATCTTCTAGATGGAGCACCCGATGAACAAATGAGAGCACTAAGAATGTTCTTGGTTTCAATACCATATGTTGCTTACATAATGTGGTGTGCAATGACTGATTTACCTGAAAATATTAGAGATACTCCATATTTAGGGCGTATGTTTAAGCCAGGTATTTGGCTTATTTCTGTAATAGGTTTAGCATATTGGGGCTGGATCGATAAGGCAGCTGTTGGATTTTTACTAGTTGGAGTAGCACTGCTTGGTGTTGCTGTTGCTATGGCTCTGGTCTGCCTTTTGTATTCAGGTTCTGAAAGCAGTCGATTGTACGGTCTCAGTAGATTTGTGGATGTTTATCCAAGTATAACCAAACCAGAAGGACACGTAAGATTTAATCAGAAATTATGGACTACCACACTTGTTCTAATAATTTACTTTATGATGACAAATGTCATGATCTATGGTCTTTCTGATTCAACTTTAGATATATTCTCATCATTTAGAGCAATAATGGCTGGTGCTTCTGGTTCAATAATGCATTTGGGAATAGGGCCAATTGTAACCGGTTCTATTATTATGCAACTTTTCGCAGGAGCAAAAATCATACAACTTGATTTACAAAACTCCAGTGACAAGCAATTGTACCAAGGGGTACAAAAACTATTAGTTTTGATAATGATACCCATTGAGTCTATACCTCAGGTTTATGGATTCTTAGATCCTTCTGAAACTTTGATTTTAGACTTTGGAATTGGTTGGGCTAATACAATAATCGTTGCCCAATTATTCATGGGTTCATACCTTGTATTCTTACTCGATGAATTAGTTAGTAAATGGGGTATTGGTAGTGGTATTTCATTATTTATTGCGGCTGGAGTGGCTCAATCTACTTTCGTAGGTACATTATCTCCATTACCCGTAACTGCTGGTTCTCCATTGTCATTCCAAAATCCTCCTTCGGGAACATTACCCATGATTTTCTACACTTTACGAACGGCTACAAATTCTCAACTAGTTTCTGAGAATGGTTTCGAATTAATTTTGCTAAACCATGCAAATCCAATCGCTGCTTTAGTATCATCAATTATTGTGTTCCTAGTAGTTGCTTATGCTGAATCAAGCAAGTTAGAATTGCCGTTAACTCATGGAAAAGTTCGTGGTCATCGAGGACAATATCCAATAAGACTTGTCTATGCAAGTAATATTCCAGTAATTCTAATGGCAGCTCTACTAGCAAACATAAACATGTTTACATTATTATTTTGGAGCCATCCTGTTTTGTCAACTGTACCTATTCTTGGTCGCAATGGCGCTTGGAGTAGAGCACACTGGTTCGGCTCATATGAAGTCGGTGCAACTACACCCTCAGATGGATTTGCATGGTATTCTTCGATGGTCAATGGGGTCGGAGATTGGTTCTTACCGCTGTTGAATCAGACTGGGGATGCTTATGGACATAGTTTGGGTCAATTGATGGTACACGTAGTAGTATATGTTTTCGTAATGACTGCAGGGTCTACAGTTTTCGCTAAGTTTTGGATTGAAACAACAAATATGGGTGCTAAAGATGTTGCAAAACAGATTGAAAGAACTGGAATGCAGATACCAGGATTTAGAAAGAATCCAGTTGTTTTAGAACGTATTCTAGAAAGGTATATTCCGCCTGTAACTCTTTTCTCTGGTGCATTCGTAGGTTTACTAGCAGCAGGTGCTGATCTTCTAGGGACTGTTGGTAATGCTACGGGAACAGGATTACTGTTAGCAGTAGGTATTATTCTCAGAACTTATGAACAGATTCAGAAAGAACAAGCCATGGAAATGCACCCAGTTCTTCGAGAGTTCTTTGGTGCAGATTAAGGAAAAATTCTGCATCGATATAGAATATTTTTTATCATATTTCAATAGTTTATTTTTCGATTTTTCAAACTCTATTACAATTACATAATCGATGTACTGCGCCCCAATACCCATACTTGTTAGTAGGGCATATTGAAATACCCCTTGCCGGTCGGCGACTTGCTACGTTTGGCTGGCGTTGGAGATTGAGCACTTAGTGCGATGAGGTCTTCTATCAGGTCAAGCGTGTGCCGAGGAAGTGCGGCCATGAACTGAGTTCATGGTTATGGAGGTTAACCACAATAACGACTTGACCCCGATAATAGGGGTGCAAGTAAGCAGATATTTCACATTCAAATAAGGAAATGTGTTTCTGCGCCAATTCAATAACAAAGTGACAGCAAATTGCAACCACAAGACTTCGATAGGATACTGTATTTCACAAGAAATCCGGTTGATCCTGCCGGAGGCTACCGCTATTGGAGTTCGATTAAGCCATGCGAGTCGCGAGAAATTAGATTCTCGGCGTACCGCTCAGTAACACGTGGGTAACCTGCCCTATGCTGGATAATAACCTCGGGAAACTGAGAATAATGATCCATAGTTCACTACGCCTGGAACGGTGAGTGGATGAAAGCTCCGGCGGCATAGGATGGGCCTGCGGCGTATCAGGTTGTAGGGGGTGTAACGTACCCTCTAGCCCTCTACGCGTACGGGTGTTGGGAGACATAGCCCGGAGATGGATTCTGAGACACGAATCCAGACCCTACGGGGTGCAGCAGGCGCGAAAACTTGGCAATGCGAGAAATCGTGACCAGGGAACTCCAAGTGCATCGGGTAAGACCGGTGCTTTTCTTGACTCTAAATAGGTCTTGGAATAAGGGGTGGGTAAGGACGGTGCCAGCCGCCGCGGTAATACCGGCGCCTCAAGTGGTAGTCGCTTTTATTGGGCCTAAAACGTCCGTAGCCGGTCTG